>NZ_CP154825.1:4244059-4850353 GCF_041897805.1 Actinokineospora auranticolor | reverse complement strand
CGACCGCGGGGCGCTGGCCGAGACCTCGCGGGTGGGTCGTGCCGGACCGGGGTGGTTTGGCGCGCGCTCCTCGCGCGGTCCACGTGGACTCGCGAAGGAGAGCCCCGTGACAAGGACGTTGACCAGTGGCGCGACCGTGTACGGATATCCGCGCCAAGGCGCGGACCGGCGGTTGAAGAAGGCGACCGAGGCCTACTGGGCGGGTCGCGCCGACGCCGACGCGCTGCTCGCCGCCGCCCGCGAGCTGCGGTCGTCGCGGTGGACCGAGCTGCGGGACGCGGGCTTGGACGAGATCCCGAGCAACGACTTCTCGTTGTACGACCACGTGCTGGACACCGCGTGGCTGCTGGGCGCCGTCCCGGAGCGGCACGCGGGCGCGGCGGAGGGGCTGGACCGCTACTTCGCGATGGCCCGGGGCACGGCGGACGTGGCGCCGTTGGAGATGACGAAGTGGTTCGACACGAACTACCACTGCCTCGTCCCGGAGCTGGGCCCGGGCACGACGTTCGCCCTGGACCCGGCCAAGCCCCTGGCCGAGTTCGCCGAGGCGCTGGCCGAGGGGGTGCTGACCCGGCCGGTCGTCCTGGGCCCGATCAGCTTCCTGTTGCTGGCCAAGGACCCGACCGGCACCGCGGGCTTCCGGCCGCTGGACCTGCTCGACCGACTGCTCCCGCACTACGCCGATCTGCTCGGCCAACTGCGGGCGGCGGGCGCGGAGTGGGTCCAGCTCGACGAACCCGCGCTGGTGACCGACCAACCCGCCGACGTGCTGGCGCGTGTCGCGCGGACCTACGCGGCGCTGGCCGCCGAGCCGGTGCGGCCCAAGATCCTCGTCGCCTCCTACTTCGACCGACTCGGGGACGCGCTACCCGTGCTCGCCCAGACCCCGGTCGAGGGCGTGGCGGTGGACTTCACCGGCCCCGCGGCGGCCAACCTCGATCACCTCTCCGCCATCGGGGGCGTGCGGGACAAGCGGCTGGTCGCCGGTGTGGTCGACGGCCGCAACATCTGGGCGGCCGACCTGACCGCCGCCCTGGACACCCTGGGCACGCTCGACGGCCTGGCGGGGTCGCTGGACGTGTCCGCGTCCTGCTCGCTGCTGCACGTCCCGCTCGACACCACCCCGGAACGCGACCTCGACGCCGAGGTCGCGAGCTGGTTGTCCTTCGCGCGGCAGAAGCTCGACGAGATCGTCACCTTGCGTCGCGGGCTGACCGACGGCCGCGAGGTGGTCGCCGACGCGTTGGCGACCAACGCGGCCCGTCTGGCCTCCCGGGCGGCGTCGCCGATCACCCGGGTGCCTGCGGTGCGAGACCGCCTGGTCGCCGATACCCGCCGGGACAGCCCCTACGCGATCCGCCGCCAGGCCCAGCAGGCGAAGTTGGGGCTGCCCGAGCTGCCGACGACCACCATCGGTTCGTTCCCGCAGACCACCGAACTGCGCCGGGCCCGCGCGGCGCTGCGCAAGGGCGCGTTGACCGAGGACGCCTACGAGGAGGCGATGCGCGCCGAGATCCGCGCCGTCATCGCCGACCAGGAGGAACTCGGTCTCGATGTGTTGGTGCACGGCGAACCCGAGCGCACCGACATGGTCCAGTACTTCGCCGAGCAGCTCGACGGGTTCCTGGCGACCCGGCACGGTTGGGTGCAGTCCTACGGCACCCGCTACGTCCGCCCGCCGATCATCGCGGGTGACGTGTCCCGCCCGGCGCCGATGACCGTGGCCTGGTCCACCTACGCCGCGAGCCTGACCTCGCGGCCGGTCAAGGGCATGCTCACCGGACCGGTCACGATGCTCGCCTGGTCGTTCGTCCGCGATGACCAGCCGGAAGCCGAGACCGCGCGGCAGGTCGCGCTCGCCCTGCGCGACGAGGTCACCGACCTGGAGGCGGCGGGGATCGCGGTGATCCAGGTCGACGAACCCGCCCTGCGCGAAACGTTGCCGCTGCGCGCGGCGGACCGCGCAGGCTATCTGGCGTGGGCCGTCACCGCGTTCAAGCTGGCCACCTCCGGCGCGCGCGACGAGACCCAGATCCACACCCACATGTGCTACGCCGAGTTCGGCGACGTCCTCCAGGCGATCATCGACATGGACGCCGACGTGATCAGCCTGGAGGCGGCCAGGTCGAACATGGCCATCGTCGCCGACCTGACCACCGCCGGGTACCCCAACGAGGTCGGCCCCGGCGTCTGGGACATCCACTCGCCCCGCGTCCCGTCCGTCGCCGAGATCACCGCGCACCTGCGCGCCGCCACCGCCGCGTTCCCGGCGGACCGGCTGTGGGTCAACCCCGACTGCGGCCTGAAGACCCGCGGCTACCCCGAGGTCCGCGCCACCCTGGCCAACCTCGTCACCGCGACCGCGCGGCTGCGGTCCCAGCCCTGATCGACGTCCGCCGCCCCGCGGTGCGCGCACGGCGGGGCCGGCAATTGGTACCGATCGCGGCGGATGTCCGGTTGCGCTGTCCGGGCGTATCAGCGGTCCGGATCTTGCTCTAGCTTGGTCTAGACCATAGCTCCGAGATGAGGAGGGCCATGTCCGGGAAGAGGTGGGGTGCCGCGGTCGCGGTGGGCGCCTTGGCGGTCGGGTTGGCGGTTGTCGGGACACCCGCGCAGGCCCACGGCGGTGGCGGCGAGGTGCGCACGGTCGGGTACTACACGCAGTGGAGCCACCAGGATCGCGGGATCCCGGTCCGCTACATCGTCGACAACGGCACGGCGTCCAGGCTCACCCACCTCAACTACGCGTTCGGGCTGCTCGACGAGCGGGGTGGCTGCGTCAGCTCCGACCCGGAGGCCGACTACCGGCGCCTGATCCCGGCCAAGGACTCCGTCAACGGCAAGGCCGACCAGGCGGGTCAGGCGCTGGCGGGCAACCTCAACCAGCTCAGGCAGCTCAAGCGGAAGTACCCGCGGCTACGCGTCTACATCTCGCTCGGCGGGTGGATCGGGTCCGCGTACTTCTCCAACGCGGCGCTGACCCCGCAGTCCCGCGCGGCGCACGTCAAGTCCTGCGTCGACCTGTGGCTCAAGGGCAACCTGCCCGGCGCGCCCGCCGGTGCGGGCAAGGGCGTGTTCGACGGCATCGACCTGGACTGGGAGTGGCCCGCGACCGAGGGCGCGCCGGGCAACGTCGTGCGGCCGGAGGACAAGCAGAACTTCACCGCGCTGCTGCGCGAGTACCGCGCCCAGCTGGACAAGCAGGGCCGCGCCGACCACAAGCGGTACGACCTCACCGCCTTCCTGCCCGCCAACCGCGAGGCGATGGACCGCGGCTACGAACTCCGCGAGGTCTACCGCCTGCTGACCTTCGCCACCGTCCAGGGCTACGACTACCACGGCGCCTGGGAACGGACCGCCAACCAGCAGTCGGCCCTCCGCGTGCCGGACGGTGACCCCACCACGCCGAAGGACAGCGGCGAGATCGTCGTCGACGCCCACCTCGACCGCGGCGCGCCCCGGGACAAGATCACCCTCGGCGTGCCCTACTTCGGCCGCGGCTGGACCGGCTTGCCCAACCAGAACAACGGCCTGTTCCAGCAAGCCACCGGCCCCGCCCCCGGCACCTACGAAGCGGGCTATGACGACTACCGCATCCTCAAGGGCCTGCTGACGAGCGGCAAGTACACCCTCCACCGCGACGACAAGGCAGGCCACGCCTGGCTGTTCAACGGCACCACCTTCTGGAACTACGACGACCCGACCGAGTTGGCCCGCAAGGGCCGCTACATCCGCGACCGCGAACTCGGCGGCGCGATGATCTGGTCCCTCGACGGCGACACCCCGCAGGGCGAACTCATCCGCGGCCTGTCCTCGGGCCTGCACCGCCGCTGACCGACCGACCCGGCCACCCGCCCCGCTCGCCAAGCCCGGTGAGCGGGGCGGTTCGGCGTTCGGGTCACAGGTCCAGTTCCGCGAAGAAGGCGGCGATGTCGGTGGCGAGGGCTCGGGGTTGTTCGACGGCCGCGAAGTGGCCGCCCGCCGTCATCGGTGTCCAGCGGTGGATCGGGTAGAGGCGTTCGGCCCACGAGCGCGGCGGTGTGGAGCCGTGGGTGTATTCGCTGGGGAAGAGGGTGACGGCGGTCGGGCAGCGCACCCGGTCGTCGGCGGTCAAAGGGGACTGGGCGTTGTCGAAGTAGTCGCGGAGTGTCTCCGTGACGCAGCCGCCTGCCCAGAACAGGGTCAGGGTGGTGAGCAGGAAATCCCTGGTGACCGCCCGTTCCGGGTCGCCCTGGGAGTCCGACCAGGCGCGCCACTTCTCCAGGAGCCAGGCGGCCAGGGCGGCGGGGGAGTCGGTGAGGCCGTAGCCCAGCGTCTGCGGTTTCGTGGACTGGATGGCACCGTAGCCACCCTCCCGCCGCTCCCACTCCTCCTCCCTCTCCAGGAACTCCCGCTCCGCCACCGTCAGGGTGTCCTCGTCGGCGATCGGGTCGAGTTCCAGGTTGCTCAGGTGCAGCGCCACGACCGACTCGGGGTGGTCGATCGCCAGGAACGTGCTGACCGCCGCGCCGAGATCGCCGCCGTGGGCGGCGTAGCGGTCGTAGCCCAGCGCCGTCATCAGGCGGTGCCACAACGCGGCCGTGTCGCGGGTGGTGTGCGCGCGGGGTGGACGGCTGGAGAACCCGTACCCGGGCAGTGATGGGATCACCACGTCAAAGGCGGGTCCGGTGATGCCGTGCGCGGCCGGGTCGGTGAGCAGCGGCACCAGCGGCAGCAGTTCGACGAAGGTGCTCGGCCAGCCGTGGGTCAGTACCAACGGGACGCCGCGCCCGTTCGCCGCGCGCCGCAGGGTGAAGTGGACCGTCGCGTCGCCGAGCGCGAGCCGGTGGTGGTCGTGCGCGTTGAGCGCGGATTCCGCGGCGCGCCAATCGAAACCGTCCGCCCAGTGCGCCACGACCTCGCGCAGGTAGCCCAGGTCGGTCCCCTGCGACCACGCGGGACCCGGCGCGGGGGAGGGCCACCGGGTCCGGCGCGCGCGGTCGCGGAGGTCCGCCAGCACCGCTTCCGGAACGGCGATCGTGAACGGTTGCACGCACCCAGGCTGCCACAGCGGGACCCGTGTCGACAGGGGAACCGCCATGGTGGCCACTTCGCTGGATGTGGCCTTGTTGGGCGAAAACTCGCCCTTGCTCCAGATAGGCGACCGGGGAGGCCGTTCGGCCGAAGCCCACGCCGAAGTTGCCCGCAATCCATGTCTACTGGACCGCCCGCTCTGGTATACCAACGGATACCGGTGGCGTGCCCACGCCCCGATCCGCCGCCACAAGGCGGAATCCGCACTGTCGACAAGCATCGGCGTTCCAACAGGAGAGATCCGTGGCCCTTGAACCCCCGAAGTCCCGTCTGCGCGTCGACAAGCTCGTCCCGCACGTGATGGCGGCGATGGAGTCGCTTGAGGACGCGGGCGACAAGCTGAGCCTGCCGCTGGACCTGCTCGAACTCGTCCGGGTTCGGGTGTCCCAGGTCAACAACTGCGCGTTCTGCGTGCACGCGCACCACCAGGCCGCGCTCGACGCGGGGGTGTCGGCGACCAAGCTGGCCGCGCTGCCGGTGTGGCGGGAGGCCCCGTTCTACGACGACCGCGAGCGCGCCGCGCTGGAGGTCGGCGAGGCGTTGACCAACGTCAACGTCGAGTCCGTCGGCGACGACGTGTGGGCCCGCGCGGGCGAGCACTTCACCGAGGTGGAGCTGGCCGAGCTGACCTGGGCCGTGGCGATCATCAACGTGTGGAACCGGATCGCGGGCGGGGCCCGGCCCTGGCCCGTGTCCTGAACCCGGTACCCACCCACTGTAGAGACAGGACGATCGGATGCGCGTAGGAGTGCTTGGCGTCGGCCGGATCGGCGCGCTGCACGCCGCGTCCCTGGCCGCGGACCCCCGGGTCGGCGCGGTGGCCGTCCTGGACCCGGACGCCCGGCGGGCGGGCGAGGTGGTCCGTCCGCTCGGCGCGCGGGTCCTGCTCGACCGGGACGACCTCGCGGCGTGGCGACCGGACGCGGTGGTGCTCGCCACCCCGACCGACACCCACGCCGCGCTCATCCTGGAGTGGGCGCGCGCCGGACTCCCGGTGTTCTGCGAGAAGCCCTGCTTCACCGACCTCGACACGGCTCGCGCGGTCGTGGCCGAGGTCGGGGACGCGGGTTCGGTGGTGCACGTGGGGTTCCAGCGCCGCTTCGACCCGGGCTACCGGCGCGCGTACAACGCCGTGCGCACCGGTGAACTCGGCGAACTGCGCCGCGCGCACCTCGTGACCGCCGACCCGGCCCCACCGCCCGCCGAGTACGTCGCCCGCTCGGGCGGCATCCACCGCGACTGCCAGATCCACGACTACGACGTGCTCCGGTGGGTCACCGGCCGCGAGGTGGTCGAGGTCTACGCGACCGGGGCGAACCGGGGCGACCCGCACTTCGCCGCCGTCGGTGACGTCGACGAGGCAGCCGTGCTGCTCACCCTGGACGACGGCACGCTGGTCACCGCGCAGGCGTCCCGCTACAACGGCGCGGGCTACGACGTGCGCATGGAGGTCGCGGGCACCGAGGGCACGCTCGCCGTCGGCTGGGACGAGCGGGTGCCAGTGCGCTCGGCAGAACCGTCCGCGCCGCCGCCGGGGGACGCCTGGTCCGGTTTCCTACCGCGCTTCGCCACCGCCTACCAGGCGGAGATGACCGCCTTCGTGACCCTGGTCGCCGAGGGCGGGACCAGCCCCTGCGAAGTCTCGGACGCCTTGCGCGCACTGGAGATCGCGGAGGCGGTGACCCGGTCGCGCCGGGACCGCCGCCCGGTGTCGTTACCCGCCTTGACCGCGCCGGCGGTGGGCGCGTGAGCGCCGGACTGGCGCTGTCCGAGGACGCGGTCTTCGCCGACTTCGCCGACCGCGTCCCTCTCTCGGGTGCGGACGTCGTCGAGATCGGCGGCGCCGTCCCGGTCGAGGTGACCGCCGCGCACGGCGTCGCGAGCTGGCGCGCCGTCGACCCGAACCGCGAAGCGCTCGTGGACGGGCACTACGCCGTGGTGCGGGCCCGCGCCGAGGACCTGCCCCTGCCGGACGAGTCGGCCGACGCGGTGTTCTCCAGCAACGCCTTCCAGTTCCTCGACGTATCCGCCACGCTCGCCCAGGTGGCCAGGGTGCTGCGACCCGGCGGGGTGCTGCACGCGCACTTCGGTCCGATCTGGAGCGCGGTCGACGGACACCAGCTCGAATACACCCGGTACGACGGGCGGGACCTGCTGTTCTGGCGCGACACGCTGCTGCCGCCGTGGGCCCATTTGGCCTACACCCGCGAGGAGTTGGTGGCGTTGCTGTCCAGCGCCGTGGCGCCCGACCTGGTGGAAGTGCTGGTACGGCACGTGCACGACAGCACCACGGTCAACCGGATGTTCTTCGAGGACTACGTCGCCGCCGCCCTGGGCAGCGGGTTGCGGTGGGAGCGGGTCGAGGCGTCGTCGGTGCTGGACTACGCCATCGAACCGCCCGCGTACGATTCCGCGCTGCTGCGCGAGGTCGACGAGGCGGCGTTGAGCGCGCACTGGTCGGCGCGGCGCGGCTCGCCGACCTCCGTGGGCTACCGCGACGTGCTGATGGTGCTGCGCAAGCCGGAGCGGGATGGGGAGAGCCGTGCGCACAGCTGAGGACTGGGACCCGTTCCTGTGCGCGGCGACCCGCGCCGCGCACGCGGCCGGGAGCGTGGTGCGCGCGGGCTTCGCCGACGCGCGGGTGGCCGTGCGCTCGAAGTCCCCCGGCGACTACGTCACCGAGGTGGACCTCGCCGCCGAGGCGGTGATCCGTGAGTTCCTGGTACGCGAGACCGGGGCCGCGGCCGAGTTCGTCGGCGAGGAGTCCGGTGGCGCCGTCGACGGGCTCTGCTGGGTGGTGGACCCGTTGGACGGCACCACGAACTTCGTCCGCGGCTACCCGTCGGTCGGTGTGTCGATCGCGCTGGTGTGCGACCGCGAGCCGGTCGTCGGGGTCGTGCACGCGCCGATGTGGGGCGAGACCTTCACCGCGGTGCGCGGTGGCGGCGCGTTCCGCAACGACATGCCGATCCGGGTCGCCAACCGCCCGGTGCGCCAGGCGTTGTGCTCCACGGGTTTCCCGTTCAAGCGCCCGGAGTCCTTCCCGGCGTACTTCGACGTGCTGGGCAAGGTCGTGCGCTCGGTCGAGGACGTGCGCCGACCGGCCGGGGCGAGCCTCGACCTGGCGTGGGTGGCCTGCGGGGTGTTCGACGCGTTCTTCGAGCTGGGCCTGGGCCCGTGGGACGTCGCGGCGGGTGCGCTGCTGGTCCGGGAGGCGGGTGGCGTCGTGACGGACTGGCACGACGACCACGACGCCTGGCTGGTCACCGGCAACGTCCTGGCCGCCTCCCCGCGCGCGCACGCGCCGCTGCTGGCCCACACCAGCACGGCCGCCCTCAGCGCGCCCGCGCCGGTGACGGCCTAGCGGGAACCCTCAGATGAACTCGTCCATCAGCCGGTAGAACGAGTCCTTCGCCGAGTCCACATCGGACAAACCGTAGCGGGCGGTGAACCCGGCCGGGTCGCACCACCCGGCCTCGGCGAGGTCGCGCAGCAGGATCGACAGGTCGGTCCAGCGGTCCGCGACCCCGAGCCTGCCCGCGTCCAGCAAGCCGGTCGGCGCCAGCGTGTCCGGGTCGAGCAGGACGTTGTCCAGCCCGAGGTCCCCGTGGCAGACCACGAGGTCCTCGGGCGGCACGGGCGTGGCGGCCAGCTCGGCGAGCAGTTGTGCCCCGGTCCAGCCCTCGTGCCGCTCGTCGAGGTCGTCGAGGTCCACCGTGCCCAGTTCCACGGCGCGGCGGCACGCGGGCAGCGTCACCGCCAACCGCCGGTCGAACGGGCACCGCGCGACCGGGAGCCGGTGCAGCGCTGCCGCCACACCCGCCACCGCGTCGAGCACCGCGTCCACTTGGTCGGCGCGCCACGGCCCGGACGCGGGCACACCGGGCAGTTCCTCGGTCACGAGCCAAGACCATTCATCGTCTCGGCCGACCTCGACCACCCGCGCCACCGGGAAACCCCGCTCGCGCAACCACCGCAGCGCCGCCGCCTCGGCGACCGGGTGGAACCGGGGGTCGGTCTCGTCCGCCGACGTCGTCGCCTTGACGTACAGCGCGGGGCCGGAGTCGGGCACCACCCGGTGCACGGTCGTGCCGTACGACCGGGTGGCCACGTGCTCCCACCGGCCGCGCCGCCGGTACGCGGGTACCGGCGGCGCGACGGGCGGGGTGGGAGCGCCGGTCACCGGTCCTGGTGCTCGATGATCCGGGTGATGGTGTCGTCGACCCGCGCGAGCACCTCGGGGGTGTCGGTCAACGCGCCGCCGAACGCCTCGGCGGCGAACTCGGCCTTGCGCGACCCGGGCAGCTCGCCCGGCTCGATGTCCGTGCGCGCCGCGACGTCGGCCACGCCGCGCTCGAACGCGGTCAGCGCGTGGTCGACGTCGGCGTCGGTGTAGGACAGCGTGATCATCTGCGTGCCGCTGTCCTCGAAGTACGCGCCGTGGTCGTAGGCCGCGCGGTACAGCTCCCACGACAGCGCCTCCGAGGGCACCACCACGTCGAACATCAGCGGCGGACCGCCGATGAACGCGGGGATGCCCGCCGCCGCCAGGATCTCCCGCATGCCGTCCATGAGCGCCTGGCCGCGCTTCTCGGCGCCCGCGTGGACGGTCCCGTCGGCGAGCACGTCCAGCGTGGCCAGCGCGGCGGCCATCGGCGGCACCTCGCGGGTGTAGGTGCCCGCGATCCCGGCCGCGTCGTAGGCGTCGATGACCTCCCGCTTGCCCAGGATGGCCGCCAGCGAGTGCCCGTTGGCCAGGCCCTTGCTCATGGTGATCAGGTCGGCGGGCACGTTGCCGGTGCCGTTGAGCCCGCGCGGGCCGTAGCGCAGCGACGTGATCACCTCGTCGATCACGAACAGCACGCCGTGCCGGGCGCACAGCGCCGACAGGCGGCGGTAGTACTCGGCGTCGAACCACGCCGGTTCCGGGGTGACGATCACGCAGGCGACCCGGTCGGCGAGCGCGTCGAGCATGCGCTCCAGCGCCGTCTCGTTGTAGCCGAAGCAGGCCACCCGGGTACCCGCGTCGAAACCGAGGTTGAGGAACCCCAGGTGCCAGTCGTGCCAGCCGTGGTACCCGGAGGTGATCACCAGGTCCCGGCCGCTGGCCGCGCGCGCCAGCCGGATCGCGGTCGTGGTGGCCTCCGAACCGGACTTGGTGAACACCGCCTTCTCGCACGCCGGGTACCGCTCCGCCAGCCGCTCGGCCAACTCGATGCGCGGCAGCGACAGCGTGCTGGCGAACACCGTGCCGTGCTCGGCGATGTAGCGGGTGATGGCCTCGACGACGGCCGGGTGCCGGTTGCCCAGCAGCAGCGCCCCGCTGGCCGCGGTGACGTCCAGCAGCCGCTTGCCCTCCACATCGGTCATCCACGACCCGTCCGCGGTGGTGAACACCGACGGGAACCGGGTGCCGATGTCGTACACCTCGGCGGCGGTGACGCGGCGCGCCCGCTCGATCAGCTGCTCGTTGTTCATCGGGTCTCCTCGTCTACCGCGAAAAAGGCACGTAACGGGGCTTCGGTGGCCGGGGTGTCCACAACCGACCGGTAGTGCGCGAGCGGTAGCGCGGGGCTGACCAGGGGCGACAACCGCACCACCCCGTTCGCGACCAGCTCCACCGCCCGGTCGATCATGCCGACCCCGGACAGGGAACCGACGACGGTCAACTCGCGCAGCATGACCACCGACGGCTCGAACGGCGTCGCCTCGGACCCCGAGTAGCCCACCAGCACGCAGGTCCCGCCCTGCCGGGTGGCGGTGAGCGCCCGGGGGAACAGCGCGGCGACCCCGGTCGCGTCGAACACCACCTCCGGCGGATCGGCCTCGAACCGGGACAGGTCCGCTTCCGCGCCCAGCCCCAACTCGGCGGCCACCGCGCGCCTGCTCGCCACCGGGTCGACCACCGTCACCGACTTGGCCCCGGAACCCCGGGCCACCTGCGCCACCAGCAGTCCGACCGCGCCCGCGCCGATGACGCCGACGGAGCGACCGGTCACCTCACCGGCCCGGTCGACCGCGTGCACCGCAACGCACAACGGCTCCACGAGGCAGCCCTCGGCACCGGACACACCGTCCGGCAACAGCCGCAGGTTCTCGGCGGGCACGCACAGCGCCTCGGCGAACGCGCCGGGCAGGCTGAACCCGATCTCGTCGAGCGACTCGCACAGGTTCTCCGCGCCCCGGGCGCACCACGCGCAAGAACCGCAGGGCAGGAAGTTGTGCCCCACCACCGCCCGACCGACCAGCTCCGGCCGGGTGGGCGCCGCGCGCACCACGCCCGCCCACTCGTGCCCCGGCACCGTCGGGTAGTCCGCGTCGTGCAGCGTCCCGCGCAGCAGCCGCAGGTCGGTGCCGCACAACGCGACGTGGCTGACGTCCACCAGGGCCTGGTCGCCGACCGGCTCCGGTCTGGGCACCCGCCGCAGTGCGTGTTCGCGCGGCCCGGTCACTACCAGTGCCACCATGTCCGGCGCGTCCGGGTGGGCCTGTTCGGTATACATCATCACCTTGCTTTACTTGACGGGATGACTGGACGGATGAGGAGCTGAGCCGTGGCCGCAACCGCTGACCTCGGGCCGGTGCTGGCGGTCTCGCCGCACCTCGACGACGCCGTGCTCTCGGCGGGCGCGGCCATCTCCGCGCTGACCCGCGCGGGCAGGCGGGTGGTCGTGTGCACCGTGTTCGCCGGGGACCCGGTCCCGCCGCTGTCGCCGAAGGCGGTGTCGTTCCACGCGAAGTGCGGCCTCGGCGACGACGCGGCGCCCGCGCGCCGGGCCGAGGACGCCGCGGCCGTCGCGGCGCTCGGCGCGGAGCACCGGCACCTCGACTTCGCCGACGCCATCTACCGCCGCCTCGGCGACGACTGGCTCGTCACGGTCTCCGGCGCGCACTTCGACCCGAACCTGCCCGCGGAACCGGACGTGGCCGCCGCCGTCGGCGCCGCGCTGACCGACGTGCTGGACGAGCTGCGCCCGGCCGAGGTGTGGACCTGCGCGGGCATCGGCGGGCACGTCGACCACCGGATGACCCGCGCGGTCGTCGAGCAGGTGCGCGGCGACGTGGAGCTGGTGCTGTGGGAGGACCTGCCCTACGCCATCGGCACCCCGGGTGTCGCGTTCGGACGGGTGCGCGCCGACGCGGGCGACGAGCGCGACCGGGAGCGCAAGCTCGCCGCGATCGCGCACTACCGCTCGCAGATGGGCATGCTGTTCCCGGACAGCTCGTGGCGGGACGGGTTCACCACGCACGCCAAGGTCAGGGTGGACGACCACGGCGCGCCGGAACTGCTCTGGCACACCGCGGACTGAGCCGGTCACCCGGCGTCCGGGTTGGGGCTGTCGCCCAGCCGGTGCGCGAAGAACGCGCGGCCGTGCCAGCCGTAGCGCAGGAACTCGCTGTACTCGTAGAAGCCGTCGGTGCGGGCGAAGCACTCCCGCATCGCGCGGCGCATGCCGAACCTGGGGTTGGCGCGGTTGCAGTTGTAGTCGTCCATCAGCAACACCGCCCCATCGGGCAGCAGCCGCTGCCCGAGGAGGTGGTCCAGCACCTCCACGGTGGACGAGTACAGGTCGCAGTCGAGGTTCGCGATGGCCACCGGCTCGGTGATCGGGTGCGCGGGCAGCGAGTCGGAGAACAGGCCGGGCACGATCGTCCACCCCGAAGCGCCGAGCCTGCGGGTGAACTCCTCGCGCAGCATCTGCTCGGTCCCCGGCGGTGACGCGTCCTCGTGCTCGCGCCAGTAGCCGCTGTCGGCGACCTCGTAGGAGATCGAGTCGACCGGGTTGCCCTCACTGGTCGGGAAGCCCTGGAACGAGTCGTAGACGTACACGTGGCGCGGGAACGTCTCGGCGTAGAACTCGGTCTCCGCGCGGAACTCGGCGACGAGGTCGGCCAGCAGCAGCGTGCTGAACCCCTCGAAGCAGCCGAACTCGGCCACCGCGCCCGGGATGTGGCTGCCGTAGACGTACTCGAAGGTGAGCCGGAAGGCCTCTCCGTAGATCTTCCTGGCCCGGTCGATGTCGCCGTAGGTGGCGTTCTCGACCTGGTGGGCGAAGCGGGTCATGCGTGTCCTTCCGACTCGACCTCGGTGATCAGGGTGTCTCGCCCGGCTGGGCGGTCTTGGCGAACAGCGCCGGGTCGACCTCGATGTCGAGGCTGAGTTCGCAGCAGCGGTAGCAGATGGGCTCGAGCTTCTCGCGGATCAGCTCCCGCATCCGGCCGTACACGTCGTTGCCCCACACCTCGGCCAGGCTCTGCCCGCGGACCGAGCCCATGACCGTGTCGGCGAAGGGCGTGCAGCTGAGCACGTCCCCGTTGGGCAGCACCGTGGTCTGCGCCCACAGCTTGGGGCAGGTGGTCTCGTGCACCACCTCGCGCCACTGGTCGGTGAAGTAGGTGCTCTGCTCCTGGGAGTTGTAGCGCACCGGCGCCACGAGCACCTCGACGGTGTCCGAACAGGACTTCGCCTCCTCCAGCACCGACAGCAGCACGGCCTGGTCCACGTCGGCGTGCTGGTGCTCGTTGCAGTAGCCGGTCCAGGACAGGAACGGCCTGCCGGTCACCCCCTCGAACCCGGCGCGCGAGGCCTTGCCCTCCTCGCGGGTGAAGTACATCGCGAGGTCGACGGTCACCTGCGGGATGTCCAGCTCCTCGGCCAGCCGGACCATGCCGGGCAGCGAGGTGTAGTTCATCCCGGTGAGGGTGAAGTTCAGCGCGATGCGCGGCCCGCGCCCGGCCTTGGCGCAGGCGTCCTGCAGCGCGCGGATGCCGGTGACCACGCGCTCGAAGGACTTCCGGCCGCGGATCGGGTTGTTGATCTCCGGGGTCGGGCCGTCCAGGGACACGTAGACGATGTCGATGCCGCCCTCGACCAGCCCCTCGGCGTAGCGGGGGAGCAGGGTGCCGTTCGTGCTCATGTCCAGCTGGCACCCCGGCGCCCTGGTCTTGGCCTCCCGCACCAGGTCCAGCACCAACGGGTGCATGAGCGGCTCGCCGCCCATCATGGAGATGCCGGGGTGCTCGTTGTGCGCGGCCAGCTCGTCGACCAGCGCCGTCCACATCTCCAGGCTGATCTGCTCGCGCTTGACCTCCTCCAGCCAGGTGTTCTCGCTCGACGAGTCGCCGTAGAGCCAGCACTCGCGGCAGGTGAGGTTGCAGGCCCAGTTGACGAACACCGTCGCGTAGCGCGGGGCCGCGGGCAGCGGCGGTGTGGTGGGCTCGATGGATAAACGGATCATTGTGATTCCTCCGAATGGGGCGTAGCGCACTCCTGGTTCCCGCCTTGCCCTGACGCCACCCTTGACACCGCTTTCCGGGATGCGTCTAATAAACCACGCGGAGCAGCGCCAGATCAAGGATTCCGCAGAGGGGGGTCCGATTGAAGTCGGTCCAGGCACCCGGTGCCACACGAGTTCTTCTCATCAAACCACCAATTCGGTCGTGCATGGTCGAGATCGGTCGGCACATGCCGATCGGGTTGGCCTACCTGGCCGCACAGCTGCGCGCCGACGGCATGCACGTCGAGATCTTCGACTCGCTCGCCTGGACCGACGACAACCACGTCGTCGACCCGGCGGACTACACCGACGCCGACCGCGCCAAGATCGCCGCGCACCCGCGCTGGCGGCACCTCGTGCACTGGGGCGCCACCTGGGAGCGCGTCGAGCAGACGCTGCGCGCGGGGGAGTTCGACGTCGTCGGGGTGTCCTGCATGTTCACCCCGTACTACGAACCCGCCTACCAACTCGCCCGTCTGACCAGGGAGATCCTGCCCGACGCCAAGATCATCCTGGGTGGCCAGCACCCCACCGTGGCACACCACCACGCCCTCACCGAGACGGCCTTCGACGCCCTGGTGCTCGGTGAGGCCGAGGCGAACGTCTCGGCCATCGTGCGCGCGCTGCACACCGGCTCGGGGCTCACCGACCAACCCGGCGTGGCGTTCCGCTGCAAGCCCGGGCTGTGCGACTGCACCGGTCCCGCGCGCGTGCACCTGCGGCCCAGGGCGACGTTCCTCGACGACCTGGACAGCATCGCGCCACCCGCCGTGAACCTGCTCGACATGAGTTCCTACGACGCGACCGCGACGCTCATCACCAGTCGTGGTTGCCCCTTTTCGTGCTCCTTTTGCACGGTGCACGCGACCGTCGGCAAAAAATTCCGATCGCGGGCGTCAGAAAAAGTCGTCGACGAAGTAGAACACTACGTCACGGAACACGGTATCCGGCGGTTTTTCATCGAGGACGACAATTTCACCTTCGACATCGACCGGGTGCGGGAGATCTGCCGGGCGATCCGCGCCAGGGGGCTCGACGTCGAGCTGCACCTGCCCAACGGCATGACCGTGGTCAAGCTCAGCGAGGAGCTGGTCGAGGACATGGCGGGCGCGGGCTTCCGGTCGCTGTTCCTCGGGCTGGAGACCACCGACATGGCCCGGCTGCGCAAGATCCGCAAGGGCTTCACCTCGCTGGCCAAGGTCCGCGACGGCGCGGCCCTGTTCACCCGGCACGGGGTGGACGTCGGCGCGTCGCTGATCGTCGGGCTGCTCGGGCAGTCCACCGAGGAGCTGGTGAAGGACTCGGTGAACCTGGTGCTGGCAGGCGTCCGGTTCTGGACCAACCCGTTCTACCCGATCCCCGGGTCCCCGGACTTCCAGCAGTGCCTGGACGCCGGGCTCATCCGGCACGAGACCGAACCGGCGCTCTACGACCAGTTCAACTTCGCCATCGGCTCCGACCGGCTCCCACCCGCCGAGCTGTACTGGGCGTGGGTGAGCACCCAGGCCATGGCGCAGTGGCCCGACTACCTGCTGGAGGGCGCCGAACGCCGCGCCCGCGGACCGGTCTCGCTGGCCGAGGGCCTGGAGCGGCTGCTCGCGCACAGCACCGACCTGTTCGGACCGGACGGCGGCCTCGAGGTCCCGGCGGTGCCCGAGGTGCTCGACGGGAACCTGGTGCACGTGCACCGCGACGGCTGCTACGACGCCATGCAGCACCTCGGTGACAAGGCCCGCCCGGACGGTCTGTGCACCTTCACCGGCGACGCGCTCGCCGCCGCGGTCAGCCTCTACACCGGGGTCGCCCACGGCAGCAGGCAACTGCCCGGCAAGGTGGACGGCCGCTGCGTGTTCGCGCTGAGCGTCGACGACACGGACCCGGTCTTCGAGTCCGTGTGCGCCACCGCGATCGCCGTGCTGCGGTCGAGCCTGGACGAGCTGGCCGACGAACCCGCACTGGTCGCGGAGTAGCCGGTGCGCGACGTCTGCGTGATCGGCAGCGGCGCCGCGGGCGCGGTCGCCGCCGCCGTGCTGGCCGAGGCCGGGTGGGACGTGCTGGTCCTGGAACAGGGCGAGCACGTCCCACCCGGCACGCACCTGCACGACCTGATCCCCGGCTACGAGACGGCCAGGGCGCGCGACCTCGACGGCGGGTGGACCGAGGAGGGCTACCCGTGGACGGCCTGCTGCGTCGGTGGCGGCACCCGGTTCTACGCCGGGGTGTCGCTGCGGCTGCGGCGGGTCGACTTCGACGCGACCGCGCACTGCGCCGCGGAGGCGCTGCCGCCCGCGTGGCCCTTCGGCTACGACGACCTGCGGCCGCACTACGACTGGGTGGAGCGCCGCCTCGGCGTGACCTCCGACGGCGGGCTCGACCCGACCCGCCCGTCCCCGCCGCTGGACCTGCTGCCCCCGCACCGGCCCAGCGCCCGCGGCGCCGCGCTCGTGGCGGCCGGTCGGGCCCTGGGTCGTACCCCGTTCCCCATGCCCTTGGCCGTGGCGTCCGCGCCGTTCGCCGGGGCACCCGCCTGCGCGGACCTGACCACCTGCACCGACTTCGCCTGCCCGAGCGGCGCCAAGGGCGATGTCCACCACCGCCTGCTCGCGCCGCTGGCCGACCGCATCGAGGTCCGCACCGGGTGCAAGGCGGTGCGGTTGGTCGAGGACCGGCCGGGCCGGGTGGCGGCGGTCGAGTGCCTCGACGTGGCCACCGGCGCGCGGGAACTGGTGCGCGCCAGGCACTTCGTAGTCGCCGCCAATGCCATCCAGTCCGCCGCGCTGCTGCTGCGTTCCCGCTCGGCGCACTCGCCGGACGGGCTCGGCAACGGCCGCGGCGTGGTGGGGCGCGGGTTGTGCATGAAGGTGGGGCAGAACCTGACCGCCCACCTCGACCACGACCTCGACGAGATCCCGGCCCCGAAGGGTGGGCGGTACGTCACCGTCGCGTTCACCGACAACTACCTCGACCAGCACTGCCCATCCGGCCTCGGCGGGCTGGTGCTGGAAACCGGACCGCTCGACCCGGCGGACATCGCCGACCGGCGGGTGCTGCGGCTGGAGTGCCTGGTCGCCGACCAACCCGTGGCGGAGAACCGGGTCACCCTGGATTGGTCCACAGTGGACGCGTATGGTCTGCCACGACTGGTGTTGGACTACCGGCCGCACCCCCTGGACCTCAAGCGGCTGGACTACCTGCGCGATCGCGCCACCGAGGTGCTGACCCGCGCGGGCGCCGCGCGGGTGGACCCGGAGCCCATGGACTTCTCCCTGGGCAGCGGGCACCTGCACGGCACCTGCCGGATGGGGACGGATCCCGCGACCTCGGTGTGCGACCCCCAGGGGCGGGTGCACGGCGTGGTGAACGTGCGCGTGGCGGACGGCGCGCTGATGCCGTACCCCGGCGCGGTGAACCCGGCCCTGACCATCCAGGCCCTGGCCCACCGCGTCGCCACGCTGCTGCTTCACGAGGAGACCGCCGCGGGGACGATCCCGGAGTAGACCCCGGTGAGGCGGCGGGTGACCGCGTCGAGCGCGAAACCCGCCGCCCGCCGGGCGCCCGCGGCGCCGAAGTCGGCTCGCAGTTCCGGCGCTTCCAGCAGTTTGCGCACCGCCGCGGCCAACGCCTGCGGGTCGCACGGCGGTACGACCAGCCCGGCCTCGCCGTGCCCGACCACCTCCGGCAGTCCACCGACGTCGGTGACCACCACGGCGCGCCGGGCGGTCAGCGCCTCCAGCACGGTGCCGCCCAGTTCCTCGTGCCGTGAGGGGATGACCACGACATCCGCCGCGCCGATCGCGGCGGCCACGGCGGTCCGGTCGAGGTGGCCGCACAGCTCCACGTGCTCGGTGATGCCCATCCTGGCCAGTTCCGCCCGGCAGTACCGCAGCTCGTTGCCGTCGCCGCACATCAGGAACCGCGCGGACGCGCCCTCCCGGACCAGCACCTCGGCCGCGGCCACGAAGTCGGCCCACCCCTTCTCCGGGGCGAACCGTCCACAGTAGAGCACCGTGGGCACCTCGGCGGGCGCGGGCGCGGCGGTGGTCAGCTCGGGGGTGAACAGGTCCAGCCGCACCCCGTCCGGCACCACGTGCACGCGGTCCGCCGTGGTCAGCCCGGACTCGGTGTACACCCGGCGAACCCGTTCGGTCAGCACGACGACGGCGTCCGCCCGGCGCACAGCCCACCGCTCGAACAGCCTTGCCGGGCCGATGAGCAGCCTGCCGACGAGGTTCTCCGGGTGGAAGGTGGCGATCGCGCTGCAATGCGTGGTGATCACCAGCGGTCTGCCCAGCACCGCCTTGGCGACCACCGCGAACAGGAACGTCCACGGCAGTTCGCTGCAGTGCACGTGGATGACGGAGAAGCGCCGGTGCGCGCGCCGGACCCGCTGCCGCAGGCACCACACGGTGAGCGCCAGGCCCCACGACACCAGCAGCCCCGCGTACCCCTTGGCCCGGGTCGGGATCGGCGCGATCGGCAGGCGCAGCAACTCGAACCGGGTGCGCGGGTCGACCTCGACCGAGCGCGGCATCCCCGGCCGCCTGGGGAACACCACGGTCTGCCGTGCCCCGAGTTCGCTGACCTGCTCGGTGGTCTGCATGATCTGCACCTGCATGCCACCGATCGGCTCGTACTGCAGCTCGCGGTGGTCCAGCCGCCGATCGGCCAGGTAGTAGTACGGCGTCAGCCGCAGCACGTGCAGGTCGGCGGGGTCACCGCCGCGCCCGCTCACAGCTCGTGGGCGTGGTCGCGGACCTTGGCGACCGCGGCCACGATGTCGGCCGCGTCGGCGCTGTCGCCCAGCAGCACGCCGTGGTGGAACAGCAGCGCGGACCGCCGGAACCGCTCCGCGCCGGGGAACTCCCGGCCGATCGCCCGCCGCTGCCCCTCCTCGGACCAGATCTGCGCGAAGCGGCGCTTGGTGAACGGCCGCAGCATCACGCTGTCGTTGAGCGGAGGGTCCGGCGGGTAGACCGCGAAGCCCAGCTCGGCGGTGATCGCCTCGGCGACCTTCTCGGCGGGCGCGCCGCCGAAGGCGTCCTCGGCGTAGCTGATGCCGTACTCGTAGATGGACCGCCGGTCGACCTCCTCGGGCACCGGGATCGGGCCGAACCCGCCGAGCTCGGCCAGGCCGCGCTCCAACTCGCCCGCGATCTTCTCCCGGTGCAGGTGCTGGGTGTCCAACCGCGGCAGCTGGTCGAGCAGCACCGCCGCCGACAGCTCCGACATGCAGTAGTTGGCGCCCATGACCTCGCCGTCCTCGACCAGCTCCATCGTGCCCTCGGGCACCGGGTGGTCGGGGTAGCGGCGGGAGTCGGCGCGCAGCTGCTGGGCCCGCCGGTACAGCACCGGGTCCGAGGTGATCACGGCGCCGCCCTCGCCCGCGGCCAGCACCTTGCCGTTCTGGAAGCTGAACACCCCGAGCGCGCCGTACGTGCCGACGTTGCGGCCCCGCCAGCGCGCGCCGTGCGCCTGGGCGCAGTCCTCGACGACCGGGACGTCACCGGCCACCGCGAGGATCCCGTCCAGGTCGGCGACGGTCGCGCCGAGGTGCACGACGATGATCGCCTTCGTGCGCCCGGACCGGCAGGCGGCGATGGTCTCCGGCGTGACGCACCCGGTCACCGGGTCGACGTCGGCCAGCACCGGCAGCGCGCCGACGCGCAGCACCGCGGTCACCGGCGCGACCCAGGTCATGGTGGGCACGATGACCTCGTCGCCGGGCCCGATGTCCAGCGCCTCCAACGCCACCAGCAGCGCGCTGGAGCCGTGGTCGACGCTGACGCAGTGGGGGACGTCGTTGTAGCGGGCCCAGTCCTCGGCGAAGCGCCGCTCGCGGGCCGTGGTGCCGTCGCTTGGCCAGCTGATCGCCCAGCGGCCCGAGCGCAGCGCGGCGACCACCTCCTGCTCGGTCGCGGTGTCGTACTGGGGCCAGCGCGCCCAGCGCTTGTCCGCGCGGACCCGGGGTCCGCCGTGCAGTGCCAGTCGGCTCATCGGTTCTCCTGTCGACTCGTCAAACCCACGTCCCGCGCTCCCGGCGCGGTCAACTCCGGAACTCCGTGACCAGCGCGTCCACGCAGTGCGCGAGCTTGCGCACCGCGTCGGCCGCGTCGTCGGCGGCCACGACGACACCCAGGTGCGGCAGGGCCGCGTCGGTGCCCGCGACGAGCGTGGGCACCACGTCCGCGGCCAGCCCGGCCAGCTCGACCGCGCGGGCGAAGCGGGCGAAGGCGGGCCGGGAGGCGTGGCGGCTCGGCAGCGCGATCACGTCCCGGCTGATGACCGTCACGTCCCGGCCGCGCCGCGCGCGCAGGCAGGTCTGGACGCTGAGCGGCGCGGTGGTGCCGGTGCGCCGGGCGTTGATCTCCAGCGGCACCAGCTCACCGGTCGGCCGCACGAGGAAGTCGATGTCGAACCACCCGCGGTAGCCCACCAGCGCGAGCTGCTCGCCGACCGCGACGCAGAACGCGGACAGCAACGCCGAGCGCGCGGGCGCGATCACCACGCCGTCGTCGGTGACCCCGCCCGCGAACTGGGTGCCGTTCATCGCCATGGCCGTCACGCCCTCCAGGCGCACCCGTCCCAGGTGGTCGATGGTGCAGTCGCCGCTGACATCCGACCATGGGAGGTCGGAACGCCACTGGTAGTCCTGCACGATCGTGGGCAGTCCGTTGTGGAACGTGTCGTCTTCGCGCAGGCGCGCCAGCGTTTCGAGCACCGCGCGGCGGGTCGACGTCCGGTGCGGGGACAGCACGGCCGTGCCGTAGCCGCCGACGCCGAACGGCGCCTTGAGGACCACGGTCCGGCCGCGCGCGCCCGCGTCGACCAGGGTCGCGACCAGGTCCGGTTCGGACTCGCAGAGCCGCTCCCCGGTCAGGTGGATCCCGTCGGGGGAGTCCAGCGCGTTGTGCGCCTTGGCGAACAGCTCGGGGCTGGAGGCCTTGGACTCGGCGAACGCGGGTAACGCGGCGTCGGTGGACCGCACCGCGGCGGCTTCCGGCAGGTCCCGCGCGTACTCCCGGTACGGCGCGCTCTCGCCCCACGGGATGAGCCGCGCGCCCGCGTCGACCGCCGCGCGCACCCGCGCGGACAGCACCGGGTCCGCGCCCAGCGCGGCGAACCCCGGCCCCAGCGGCCCCGGCACGGTGACCGGCTCGAACCGGTCCCACCCCAGCAGCGCCACCTGGCGCTCCCACCACGGTTCGCCGTCGAACTCCGGCACCAGGACCAACCCGGGGTCGGGGGAGTGGAACGGCGCCAGGCAGGCGTAGCCCAGGTCCCCGGCGGCGACGTCCGCGCGGACGTCGTCCGGTACCCCTTCGGGCAGCATCGCGTCGTGGAACTCGACCACGTTGCCGACGTGCACGTCACCCACGCGCCCGGCACCTACGTGAGCACCGTTCACCTTGCCCTCGCGGGGATGTGCGCCGGTGCGGACGTCCTTGCCCTTGTGGACACCGCTCATGTGGACACCCCCGTCCCGAATCCCGCTCTCGTGCGGGTTCTCCGCGCTCACCGGTCTCCCACCCCGCTCCCCCTTCCGCCCACCGCTCAGTCCTCGCGCGCCTTCCAGGTCTCCGTGCTGAGGGTCAGCCCGTCGAAGTCGGTGACGTGCCCCAGGTCGAAGTCCCAGTGGTTCGTCGGGACCAGCACCTTGCCGCGCGCGGCGGGCATGTCGATGACGTGCTGCGGGAAGGCGAGGCCGTCGAGCCGCTCGCGCAGCCGCGACATGATCGCCACCTCGTCGCGCAGGTCCATCTCGAACCGGGCCGTGGTCGGGATGCGCTGGCAGTGGTAGAGGTAGTACGGCCGCACCCCCAGCTGGAACAGCCTGGTGTAGAGGCGGTACAGGACCTCGACGTCGTCGTTGACGCCCTTGAGGAACACGCTCTGGCAGATGAGGAGGTAGCCCATCGCGCGGAACTGGGCGATCAGGTCCTCCACCTCGGGCGTCAGCTCGTCCGGGTGGGAGATGTGCAGGCTCAGGTACATCGTCGGCCGCAAGGTGGCCAGCTTGCGCATGAGGTCGAGGTTGACCTGGCCCGGGGACTGCACCGGGAACCTGGTGTGGATCCGCATGACCTTGACGTGCTCGACCTCGGCCAGCGAGGTGAACAGGTACTCCAACCCCTTGGGGTTGATCAGCGGGTCGCCGCCGCTGGCGATGATGTCGTGCAGCTCGCCGTCCTGCTTGACGTAGTCGACGATGGTGTCGATCTGCGCGGTCCCCAACCGCCCCAGGCGGTCGAGGCCGACGCCGACCCGGTCCTGCCGCTCGCAGTAGCGGCAGTTGGCGCCGCAGGTGTACGAGAGCAGTACCAGCAGGCGTCCGTCGAACTTGCGCACCCCGCCGGGCACGGCGGTGTTGGCCTTCTCGCTGAGCAGGTCCCGTTCGATGTCGGCGGGGATGTCCTCGTGCGCCGGGTCGTAGACGTACATCTTGCGGACGGCGTCGCTGCGCTCGGCCAGTTCCAGCAGGTACGGCGTGGTCTTTTCCGCGAAGCGAGCTTCAGTCATGCGCCTACTCGAATCTCTCGGAGGGACGTGGCGGGACACCGCCCGGGCACCGCGCCCGTCGCCGGACGGGTCGCGCGACCCGTCGCCGGTCGGGCCGCGCGCTGCTGCCGGGGATCGCGGCCGGGGCGTGCGGCCGATTGTCACCGGTGGATCGTCTTGGGGTCGTCGTGGTGGTAAGCGAATTCGTTACCCGGTTAACCGGTAGGCCAATTTCGACAGTCGACGATGGTCACCGCCGGTTTTTCGCCAGGCCGCTCGGGTGCGGCCCAACATAGCGAAAACCCGGGGCGGTGTCGCTGCTCTCCTTGGACCGCACCGGTTAGGACGTTCGGCGGAAATCCGCGCGGTTGCGTCCTTTTGGACCAACGCCGTCCCGTGTGTAACAGTCGGGTTGTTTGCGCGAAACACACGCGACAGTCGGGGAGCGCTGCCTATACTCGGAGTAGGGGAGGTGACCTGTGGTTTTCGCCCACCTGTTGGCAGCGCGGAGAGTTGACCTCTCACGGCACCTGCCGCCGACCGGTTGGTGACTCATTTTCGACTCCCCGCGCGTCCACTCGGGCGCGTTCGTCACCGGTTCCTGACGCGAAGGACTGTGCACAATGGCCAAGTCCGCAAGGCCTGCTTGGAGACGCGCGTGGGCCACGCCCGCGCGCAAGGCGGTACTGGGGGCGCTCGCCTCCGTTGCTGTCGCTCTTGGGGCCGCGGGTCTTGTGCAAGCGGGCACCGCCCGCACCGCGCTGCTCATCGGGGCCTGTACCGCCTTCGCCGCCCTGATCGCGGCTTTCCTCGTCCAGCTGGCCCGTTCGGCCGCCCCGGTGCCCGGTGACCTGGACGGCACCACCGTGGACAACTCCGCCGCCGCGGACGCCGCCGACGCCGCGCTGGTCCGCGACCCGGACTTCCTCGCGCTCGGCCTGGGCGGCACCAACATGATGGCGATGCTGTGGACGGTCGCCATGGGCAAGCGCGCGGTCGGCGTGGAGATGCGCGGCGACCCGTCGCTCGGCGTGCACTGGAACATCCGCGAGGACCTGTACCACCACTTCGGACTGATCGACCAGATGATGCTGGAGCGCTACGGCGCCGACGGCGTGCCCAAGCGCGGCAACGGCACCCCGTTCCTGCTCGCCGAGTGCTTCTACCACCCCGACACCGCCGCGGGCGCGGTCGCCGCGGACGAGGTCGTCACCGGCTTCCTCGACTCGCACATCGGCGAGGACGCGCACGTGTCCGGCATCATCCACCACACCGAGTTCATCGACGACCGCTGGGCCGACGGCCGACCGCAGCGCGTGGTGACCGTCGTGGACTCCGCGCTGCCGCCGACCGACCACGACCCGTCCAAGATCGGCAGGCCGATGGTGGAGGTCCTCGACGGACCCTCCACGTTCCAGGCGGGCGCCTCCGAGGTGCTCATCCTCCAGCGCCGCTACCTCGAGGCGATCGAGCGGATGGACCTCGAGCGCGGCGCGCGGCCCCGGGTCCGGTTGTTCACCAGCCACCGCGTGGTGACGCCGAACGACGACGGCGGCTACCTGAACTGGCTGCGCCGCGACGAGGGCTTCACGCCGCAGCGCGACGGCCGGATGGGCGTGCGGATCGAGCAGATCCGCGAGCTGGACTACAAGGGCAAGTTCCGCCGCGTGCGGGTGCCCGGCACCGAGGTGCTCGACCTCGGCGTGCCCGAGCTGTTCATGATCGCGCAGGGCTTCGACAGCACCGACGCCACCCGCCTCGGCTTCCGCCAGGAGGAGGTCAAGGTGGACCACCAGGACGGCCGCGGCCCCGTGGTGGCCCAGGCCGACTACCTGGCCGGGCTGATGGAGGTCCTGGTCGACGGGCGGCTGCGCAGGCGCATCGCGTCGGAGTTCGACAAGCAGGGCAACGAGTACTGGGTGCGGCAGATCGCCGTGGGCCACCAGGACGACCCCGAGGTGGGCTGGATCCTGGTGCAGGTACCCGACTTCAAGACCTTCGACCCGATCCTGGCCGGACTGGTGCCCCCGGGCACCGACCGCAAGGCGCCGGAGTACTTCGCCGCGTACCAGTACCTGCTGCGCGACTTCTACCTCGAGCAGGTCTCGCACATCGTGGAGATCCCGCGCGAGGAACTGGAGTCGGTGCAGATCCCCTACGGCCCCAAGCTGTTCAGCCTGGTCGAGCAGGTCGGCGCGGACGCGCTGGTGGCGGCCAACGGCGTCGTCGCGGGCGACTCCTTCGGCAACGGCCACTTCCTGACCAGCGGCGGCGCCATCACCGGCATGGTCGGCCACGGCGCCCGGGTGCTGCGCTACTGGGAGGCCCGGGCGGCGGGCGCCGACCAGCCGACCGCGGTGCGCGGGTTGGCCGACGGCATCAAGGCGGACACCGACGGGTGGCTGCACGTCAGCGCCCAGGAGTTCAGCCAGGCCGTGCCGATCAACTTCGGCGCCGAGCGGATCGAGCGGATCTCCGCGGCCAGCGGCAAGTCCACCGAGGCCCGCGCGAACACGATCGACGCCACCCGCAGGCACCGGCACTCGCTGGTGCCGCTCGACCCGTCGGACTGGCGGCGCCTGGTGATCCGCAGCGGCCGCACGCACGCGCTGTCGCTGCCCCCGCTCAGCCAGGTCCACCCCGCGCTGCGCGGGTCGGGGGAGGTGGCCGGGGAGTCCTCGGACGTGATGGCGGACGAGGCCGGGATGACCACCGGCAACGGCCAGGCGGACCTGGCCGCCCCGGCGCTGAACGCGGGGGCGTGATGGACGCGATGACCGGGGCCGCGCTGCGGCCCGTCCCCGTGCTGCGCGGCCTGCGCGAGCGCCAGTTGGCGCTCGTCGTGCTCTGCGCGGGCACCCTGATGATCATCCTCGACGGTTCCGTGGTGAACGTCGCGCTGCCGTCCATCCAGACCGACCTCGGGTTCGCCCAGACCGACCTGGCGTGGGTGATCAACGCCTACCTGATCCCCTTCGGCGGGTTGCTGCTGCTGGCGGGTCGACTCGGTGACCTCTTAGGTCGCAAACGCCTGTTCATCAGCGGATTGGCCGTGTTCACGGTCGCGTCGCTGGCCTGCGGGCTGGCGAACAGCCAGGCCGTGCTGATCGCGGCCCGGGCCGCGCAGGGCATCGGCGGGGCCGCCGCCTCGGCGGTGGTGCTCGGCATGATCGTGACGATGTTCCCCCGCCCGAGGGAGCAGGCCCGCGCGGTCGGCGTCTACTCCTTCGTGGCCGCGGCGGGCGCCTCGCTCGGCCTGCTGGCCGGTGCCGCGCTCACCGAGGCGATCAACTGGCACTGGATCTTCTTCGTCAACCTGCCCCTCGGCGCGGCGACCATCGTCGCGGCGCTGCGGCTGCTCGACGAGAACACCGCCGACACCGACGCGCAGACCTCGGACGTGCTGGGCGGTCTGCTGATCACCCTGGGCCTGTCGCTGTGGGTCTACACGATCGTGCAGGCCGGGGAGACCGGCTGGGGCTCGACGCGCACGATCGTGCTGTGCGCGGTGTCCACCGCGCTGGTGCTCGGCTTCGTCGCGCACCAGGCGCGGGCCCGGGACCCGTTGGTGCCCCTGGGCATCTTCCGCGCCCGCAACGTCGGCTGGGCGAACCTGGTGCAGACGCTGATGGTGGCCGGGTTCGCCGGGGTCTTCTTCCTCGGCGCGCTGTACATGCAGAACGTGCTGCGGTTCAGCGTCGCCGAGGTCGGGCTGGCGTTCCTGCCCGCCGCGGCGGCCATCGCGACGCTGTCGCTGAAGGTCACGCCGAAGCTGGTGGACAAGGTCGACGCCAAGGCCGTGCTGGTGCCGGGCATGCTCCTCATGGTCGCGGGCCTGGCGCTGTTCGCCAGGGTCCCGGTCGACGGGGACTACCTGGTGGACGTGCTGCCGGTGATGCTGCTGCTCGGCACCGGCGCGGGTCTGTGCTTCCCCGCCGTGATCACGGTCGCCATGGCCGACGCCACCACCAGCGACGCGGGTGTGCGCTCCGGTCTGGTCAACACGACCCAGCAGATGGGCCCCGCGCTCGGCCTGGCCGTGCTGGCCGCGATGTCCAGCGCGCGCACCGGCGACGCGCTGGCGGACGGCGTGCCCGCGCTGGAGGCGCTGACCTCCGGCTACCGGCTGGCGTTCCTCGTCGGGGCCGGGATCGTGCTGGTCGCCGCCGTGCTGGGCATGACCGTCGTGCAGCCCGCGGTGCCGAAGACGGCGCCGAAGTCCCTGGACGACACCGCGGTCGACGCGCACGACCACAACCTCGCGGGCGTGCGCGACCCGGACTACCTGGCCCTCGGGCTCGGCGGCACCGGGATGATGGGCATGCTGTGGTCGGTCGCGGAGGGCAAGCGGGCCGTCGGTGTCGAGCTGCGCGGCGACCCGTCGTACGGGGTCATGCACTGGAACCTCAACGCCGACATCTACCACCACCTCGGCGTCATCGACCAGCTGATGCTGGAGCGCTACGGCGCCGACGGCGTGCCCAAGCGCGGCGACGGCAGCCTGTTCCGGCTCGCGGAGTGCCTCTACAGCACCGAGACCGAGGCGGGCGACGCCTCCGCCGACGAGGTGGTCAGCGGGTTCGACCTGGAGTCGCACGTCGGCGGCGTGGTCTTGCACGAGGAGCACGTCGACGACCGCTGGCTCGACGGCAGGCCGCACCGGGTCGTCGCCGACCTGGGCGGCATGACGCCGCCCACCGGCCCGGACCCGTCGCGGCTCGGCCGCGACCTCGCCGAGGTGCTGGCGGACCGGCCGACGTTCCTCGCGGGCGCCGAGGAGGTGCTGGTGATCCTGCGCCGGTACCTGGAGGCCGTGGAGGCCATGGACCTCGCGTCCGGCCGCGAGCCCCGCGTGCGGCTGTTCACCAGCCACCGCGTGCTCACCGAACCGCGGCGCGCGGCCAAGGGCGCCACCGGGTTCGAGCGGCAGCCCGACGGCAGGCTGCGGGTGCGCCTGGAGATGGTGCGCAGCCTCGACCACAAGGGCAAGTTCCGCCGCGTCGCGGTGGACAACGCCGAGATCGTCGACCTGGGCGTGCCCGGTCTGATCGTGATCGCCGAGGGCCAGTCCGGCGCCGACGCGCGCAGGCTCGGGTTCACCCAGCGCGACGTCCGCGTCGACCACGGCGACGGCAACGGCCCGGTGCCCGCGCAGGCGGACTACCTGGCCGGGCTGATCGAGGTGTTCATCGACAGCCGGGTGCGCAGGCGGGTGTCCACCGAGTTCGACCGCAACGGCACCGCCTACACCACGCGCCAGATCGCGATCGGGCACGAGGACGACGCCGAGGTCGGCTGGGTGCTGATCGAGGTGCCGGAGTTCAAGACCTTCGACCCGGTGCTCGCGGGGCTGGTGCCGGAGGGCACCGCCAAGGACACCGCGAAGTACTTCGCCGCCCACCAGCTGCTGATGCGGGACTTCTTCCTGGAGCAGACCGCGCACCTGCTGGAGATCCCCAAGGCCGAGCTGGCCAAGATCCAGCTCACCTACGGGCCAAAGCTGTTCCGCCTCGTGGAGCGGATCGGCTCGGACGCGGTGGTCGCGGCCAACGCCGTGGTCGCGGGCGACTCCTTCGGCAACGGGCACGTGCTCACCAGCGGCGGTGTCACCACCGGCATGGTCGGCCACGCCCACCGCGTGCTGCGGTACTGGCGGGCCCGCGAGTCGGGGGTGACCCACGAGCAGGCGCTGCGCGACCTCGCCGACGGGATCAAGGCCGACACCCAGGCCTGGATCCGGCACAGCGAGTCGGAGTTCAGCCCGATGCCACCCGCGGACCGCCGGGCGTTGGCCGCGACCCGCGAGCACCGGGCGTCGCTGCTGATCCGCGACCACTCCGACGAGTGGATCCGGGTCGTGATCCAGGCGGGCAGGCTGCACGCGTACGCGCTGCCGCCGCTGGCCGACACGCACCCGGCGGCCCGCGCCGCCGCGGAGTCGCCGTCGTCCTGACGCCCGCCTGACGTTCGCACGGAAAACCCCGCGGTACGACGGCATCGTCGTACCGCGGGGCACCCGCGTCTGCCATCGTGTCCGGGGAGAGATCCCTGGGGGAGATCATGACCACGCATCAGACCGTCTTCCTGTTCTTGGACCTGGCCGTCGTCGTCGCGCTCGCCCGCCTGGTCGGCGCCCTCGCCCGGCGCCTGGGGCAACCCGCGGTCATCGGCGAGATCCTGGCCGGTGTGCTGATCGGCCCGAGCCTGCTCGGCACCGGCGTGACCGACGTGCTGTTCCCCGCCGACGTCCGCCCACTGCTGTCCACCCTGGCCAACGTGGGCGTGGCGGTGTTCATGTTCGGCATCGGCGTCGAGCTGGACCGCGCCCTGTTGCGCGGCAAGGGGAAACTCGCGACCGCGGTGTCCCTCGCCTCGATCGCGCTGCCGTTCGCGCTGGGCGCGCTGCTGGCCCTGTACCTCGTGGGCAACCACACGGCGCCGCACCGGCTCGGGTTCGTCCTGTTCATCGGCGCGGCGATGTCGGTGACGGCGTTCCCCGTGCTGGCCCGGATCCTCGCCGACCGCGGCCTGTCGAGGACCCCCGTGGGCGGCATCGCCCTGGTGTGCGCCGCGGCGGGCGACCTGCTCGCCTGGTGCCTGCTCGCCGTCGTCGTCCTGGTTTCCGGCGGCGGTGGACAGTGGTTGTTCCTCTGGGGTCCGGCCTACCTCGTGGTGATGCTCTGGCTGGTCCGCCCACTGCTGCGCAAGGTGCTCACCGACCGCGTGCCGACCTCGGTGGCCCTGTCGATCCTGATCGCGGGTCTGCTGCTCTCCGGCGCCGCCACGGAGTGGATCGGCCTGCACTTCATCTTCGGCGCGTTCCTGTTCGGCGTGGTGGTCCCGCACGAGGGGACCAGCAGGCTGCGCGAGTCGGTGGTCGAGCGGATCGACCTGTTCAACGGGACGTTGTTGCTGCCGGTGTTCTTCATCGTGGCGGGGCTCAAGGTGGACCTGTCGGCCATCGGCGCCACCGGCGTGCTGGAGCTGGCGCTGGTCCTCGTGGCCGCCGTCACCGGGAAACTGGGCGGTGCCTTCGCCGCCGCGCGGCTCAACGGCATGCCGACCAGGGAGGCCGCCGGGCTCGGGGTGCTGATGAACACCCGGGGCCTGACCGAACTGATCATCCTGTCCGTCGGGCTGCGACTGGGGATGCTGGACCAGCGCCTGTACTCGGTCATGGTGGTGATGGCCATCGTCACCACCGCCATGGCGGGCCCGCTCCTGCGCCTCCTCGACCTGCCGACCGACCCGCCCGCCCCGGTGCACCGGCCGCGGACGGCCGCGGCCGCCGCCGAGTAGCCGGGCGGCGATAGTCCACGCGAAAGGAGCGGGTCCCGGTCGGTGCCGGACGCCTCGTCCGACCACCTGCTCGCCACCCGGTCGGGACAATGGTGGTTCCCATCGGAAAATGAACGCCATGTCTTGTCGCCGACCGGAACCGGGCTGGGGTGCGCGGGCGCGGGCCGCCACCGGGTCGTCACGCTGTTCGCGGTGTCCACAGTGGCCACACCGTAGGCGTCGGGAGCGACCCACCGCGCACGAGCCGATCGACACCCGCGTCCGCCCATCGGACGCCACCACCTGGCTCGCCCGCACCCGCGAGCCGGGTGGTTCCGCCCGGCTCGCGCCGGGTGCTCCACTCCGGACAGTTCGATGACGTGAAACCGATTCGCGGCAAGCGCGTCGTTCGCCCTTGGCGGACCGCGACCGGACAGGATCTCTCCGCGTCGGGAAATCGGAACAAACGGACACGATCCACCGATCCTTCGCCTGCTGAGCGAATTTTCCGAAACCCCCCACCCGGGAGGTGTTCACCGGGTAATTTCCCCTCAGTGACGAGGAGGCTGGATGGGTGAGTTCGTCGGGGCGGCGTTGAGCTTCCCGGCCGTGCTGTTCAGCTTCCTGCTCGTCGTGGTCGTCGGCTACTGGCTGCTGGTGCTCGTCGGGCTGTCCGAGATAGACCTTCCCGGTGCCCCGGACCCCGACGGCATCGGGCTGGGCGGCGTGCCGCTGACCGTCGCCGTGTCCGTGGTGACGGTCGTGGCCTGGTTCCTCGCGCTGGTCTCCGGCGTGCTCCTCGACGACCTCGGCCTCGCGGGCGCCCTCCTGGTCATCGCCCGCGCGGTGGCCCTGGTCGTCGTGCTGGTGGTCGCGCTGCTGGTCACCAGGCTTGTCGTCATCCCGTTGCGGAAGGCGTTCCCGGAGGACGCCGGGCCCAAGCGGGCGGACTTCGTCGGGCTGGTGTGCGTCGTGCGCACCGGGTCGGTGGACCGGACCTTCGGGCAGGCCGAGGTGACCTCGGTCGACGGGTCCTCCGCCGTCATCCAGGTCCGGCAGCCCGGAGTGGAGCCGCTGCGGGCGGGCAGCACCGCCGTCATCCACGACTACGACCCGGTGGGCGAGTTCTTCTGGATCACCCCGGTCGACCTGACCCCCCTCGCGGACCCCCGCGACCAACCACGGCCAAGGGACTAGAAGCATGGACGTCATCTCCACCGGGCTGGGTGTGCTGCTCGGCGTCATCCTCCTCGTCGTCATCGTCCTGCTGTTCCTGATCGGCAGGCTGTTCCGCAAGGTCGACCAGGGCAAGGCGCTGATCGTGTCGAAGGTGAAGAAGGTCGACGTGACCTTCACCGGCGCGGTCGTGCTCCCGGTGCTGCACAAGGCCGAGGTCATGGACATCTCGGTGAAGACCATCGAGATCAACCGGGCGGGCACCGAGGGGCTGATCTGCCGGGACAACATCCGCGCCGACATCCGGATCACGTTCTTCGTGCGGGTCAACAAGACCGTCGAGGACGTCATCAAGGTGGCGCAGGCGATCGGCACCGCGCGGGCCAGCGACGAGCAGACGTTGCAGGTGCTGTTCAACGCGAAGTTCTCCGAGGCGCTCAAGACCGTCGGCAAGCACCTGGACTTCGTCGACCTCTACACCAAGCGCGACGAGTTCCGCGACCAGATCATCCGGGTGATCGGCACCGACCTCAACGGCTACAGCCTGGAGGACGCGGCGATCGACTACCTGGAGCAGACGCCGATGGCGCAGCTGGACGCGGCGAACATCCTCGACGCCCAGGGCATCCGCAAGATCACCGAACTCACCGCGGTCGAGCACGTGCGCACCAACGAGTACCGGCGCAACGAGGAGAAGGAGATCACCCGGCAGAACGTCGACGCCCGGGAGGCCATCCTCGAACTCGAGCGCAGGCAGGCGGACGCGGAGATCAAGCAGCGCCGCGAGATCGACACCATGCGCGCCCGGGAAGAGGCCGAGACGCAGAAGGTGCAGGCCGAGGAGCGGCTCAAGGCCCAGGGCGCGAACCTGCGCACCGACGAGTCGCTCGGCATCCAGGCGGAGAACCAGGCCCGCGAGATCGCCGTCGCGCAGAAGAACCGCGAGCGGGTCATCGCGATCGAGACCGAGCGGATCGAGAAGGACCGGCTGCTGGAGGTCATCTCCCGCGAGCGCGAGACCGAGCTGTCGCGGATCGCCAAGGACAAGGAGGTCGAGGGCGAGAAGCGCGCCGTCGCCGAGGTCGTCCGGGAGCGGATCGCGGTCGACCGGACGGTGGCCGAGCAGGAGGAGAACATCAAGCGGCTGCGCGCGGTCGAGGAGGCCGAGCGCGGGCGCCAGGCGCTGGTGATCGCCGCCGAGGCCGCCGCGCAGGAGAACCTGGTCAAGGACATCAAGGCCGCGGAGGCGGCCGAGGCCGCCGCCAAGCACAAGGCCCGCGAGGAGATCGTGCTCGCCGAGGCCCGCCAGCAGGCCGCCGAGCTGGACACCCGCGCGCAGATCCGGCTCGCCGAGGGCGAGCAGGCCCGGGCCGCCGCGACCGGGCTCGCCGAGGTGCAGGTGCGCGAGCGCGACGCCGCCGCGATCGAGAAGGTGGGTCGCGCGGAGGCCGCTGTCGCCCGCGAGAAGGCGATGGTCGAGGCCGCCGCGATCCGGGAGAAGCTCAAGGGCGAGGCCGAGGGCCTGTCAGAGAAGGCGGGCGCGCTCGCCGCGATGGACGACGCGACCCGCGAGCACGAGGAGTACCGGCTCCGGCTGGAGGCGGACACCTCGGTGCGGCTGCGCGGGATCGACGTGCAGCGCGAGGTCGCCGAGGCGCAGGCGATGGTGCTGGCCGCCGGGCTGGAGAAGGCCGACATCGACATCGTCGGCGGCGAGTCGATGTTCTTCGACAAGATCGTCGGCGCGGTGTCGCTCGGCAAGAGCGTCGACGGCTTCCTGGACCACTCGGAGACGGCGCGCACGCTGGCCCGGCCGTGGCTGGACGGTTCGTCGAGCTTCACCGACGACCTGCGCGGCCTGCTCGGCTCGCTCGGCAGCGAGGACGTGAAGAACCTGACCGTGTCGGCGCTGCTGCTCAAGATGATCAACTCGGACGGCGGCGAGTCCGGCAAGCTCCGGGAGCTGCTCGGGCACGCGCAGCGGTTAGGGGTGGCGGACAAGCCGGTGGCCGCCCTCGCCGCGAGCCTGTAGCACCCGATGACCGACACCACGGAGACCACCGGGCCCGCGCTCGACGCCGGTACCTACGAGGTCCTGCGGGCCCGGCTCGGCGAGCAGGCCGCCGAGCTGGCCCGGCGGGCCGAGGCGCTCAACGACGACCGGCTGCGCGTGTTCGGCGGCACCGAGCTGCGGCTGGTCGGCACCGAGCGGATCCGCACGGAGAACAACTGCGTCCCGCGCGACATCATCTCCGTCGACGGGCTGATGCTGTTCGGCTACAACGTGTTCATCGGCCTCAAGCCGGAGACCTCGGTCGACGACGTGTTCTCCCTGCACCGCTTCGCCCGCGACGGCGAGGCGTTCCGCTTCGAGGCGGCGGGGCCGGACGAGCTGCCCGAGCTGTTGCGCGGGGAGGGTTTCCGGCGCGACTTCGGCGAGCTGTACCGGTACTACCGCGAGACCAGGCTGCTGCAGCTGCGGCACGTCGAGGGCAAGCTGCTCGCGGTGTTCCAGACCGGGCCGCGCACCGAGGACGTGAAGGTCCTGCGCTGGAACATCGCCCCCGGCGGCGCGGTGTCCTATGCGGACAACCGCGGCGAACGCGACCACGTGTTCCCGCCCGCGCAGGACTTCGAGTGGGTCGAGACCACGCGTGACGACCACGTGCTCGGCCGGTTCCCGCACATCTCCATCCTGGGCAAGGTCTTCGTGGAGACCGTGCGCGGCGACCTGACCGTCAAGGTCGAGAACAACACCGAGACCGGCGAGGGCATCTACGCCGAACCGGTCGCCGAGCCGTTGCAGAGCCTCGCCGACGCGGACGTGTACTACGCCGAGGTCGGCTCGCTGATCCTCCTCCGGATCCGCCCCTACAACGAGACCGAGTGGCGGCACCTGGTCTTCGACACCCGCGCCCGCTCGGTCGTCCGCCTCGACGGCATCGGCCAGGCCTGCCGCAGGCTCCCCGAGGACCAGGGGATCATCTTCCCCGGCGGCTACTACCTGGCCACCGGCGTGCACAAGACGTTCGACACCGAGGTGGCGAGCCTGGAGTACGAGCGCGTCATCCGCTCGCCCAACGGCGAGGACGTCCTCTACGCCTTCCACGCCCGCGAGGAGGGCCGCACGCTTCTGCTGCCCTACAACGTGATCCGCAAGGAAGTGGCCAACCCGCTGGTCTGCCACGGGTACTCGCTGTTCGACGACGGCACCCTCGTGGTGTTCCGCGCGACGTCCGAGGAACCCACCCGCGTGCACCCCATGCAGGTCTGGCAGACGCCCTACCTGTCCGACACCTACGCCGCCGCGCGGCCCGTCGGCACCGGGCCGCTGGAGCGGGTCGGCAACGCGGACCTGGTGCGCGGCATCTCCGACTGCCTGTCGGTGGCCCAGATGGTCGGCGACATGGCCCCGTCGACCGCGGTGTTCGAGGCGCTGATCACGACCTGCGCGCGCGTGTTCGACCACTACCACTGGCTCGGCGAGGCCGACCTCGGTGACCTGCGCACACCGCTGGCCCAGGTGCGTTCCACCGCCGAGCAGGTGCTCGACGAGTTCGAGACCGTGCAGGCCCTCACCCGCCAGGCCGCCGACGCCCTCGCCGAGGCCGGTGCCCAGGTCGGCGCGCTGGTGCGGTCCGCGCGCGGCGCGGCGCCGAAGTCGGCGGACGGGTGGGTCGCCCAGCTCGCGGACCTGCGGCGGGCCCAGGGCAGGCTCGTCACCCTGCGGGAGCGGCGGTACCTCGATCTGGCCACAGTGGACTCGTTGACCGCGGAGCTGGCCGCCGAGCTGGTCTCCGCCGGGCAGCGAGCGGTGGCCTTCCTCGGTGGCGCGGACGCCTTCGCGGGCTACCACGAGCAGGTCGACCGGCTCGTGGCCGACGCGGCGGCCATCGGCACGGTGGCCGAGGCCGGACCGGTGGGGGAGCGGCTCGCGGAACAGGCCGAGGGGCTGGAGATCGTCACCGACGTGGTCGGTTCGCTCGACATCGCCGACGCCACCGCGCGCACCGCCATCCTGGAACGCGTCGGCGAGGTGCTGGGCGGGGTCAACCGGGCCCGCGCCACGCTCGCCGCGCGGCGCGGGGAGCTGCTGGCCACCGAGGGGCGGGCGGAGTTCGCGGCCGAGTTCGCGCTGCTCGGCCAGGCGGTCACCGGCGCGCTCGCGGTCGCCGACACGCCGCAGCGCTGCGACGACCAGCTCGGCAGGCTCATGCTCCGGCTGGAGAACCTGGAGTCGCGGTTCGGCGAGTTCGACGACTTCCTCACCGAACTCGGCGAGAAGCGCTCGGACGTCTACGAGGTGTTCTCCTCGCGCAAGCAGGCGCTGCTCGACGAGCGCGCCCGCCGCGCGGACCGGCTGGTCGAGTCGGCGGACCGGGTGCTCGGCAGCGTCCAACGCAGACTGTCTACTCTGGCCTCGCTGGACGACATCAACACCTACTTCGCCTCGGACCCGATGGTCGCCAAGCTGCGCGCGGTCACCGACGACCTGCGCGAGATCGGCGACCAGGTGCGGGCCGAGGAGCTCGCGGGCAGGCTCAAGGCCGCCCGGCAGGAGGCGGGGCGCGCGCTGCGCGACCGGCTCGACCTGTTCACCGACGGCGGCGACACCCTGCGGTTCGGCAAGCACGCCTTCGCCGTCAACACCCAGCCGCTCGACCTGACCCTGGTCCCGCACGACGGCGGCATGGCCTTCGCGGTGACCGGCACGGACTACCGCGCGGCCGTCACCGACCCGGACTTCGCCCAGACGCGCGGGTACTGGGACCAGCTGCTGGTCTCCGAGTCGCCCGAGGTCTACCGCGCCGAGCACCTGGCCGCCGCGATCCTGACCACCGGTGACCTGGACGCGCTGCACGCGGCGGCCGTCGAGTCCGGCGGTCTGCTCGCGGCCGTGCGCGCCGCCGCCGAGTCGCGGTACGACGAGGGCTACGAGCGCGGTGTGCACGACCACGACGCGGCCCTGATCCTGGACGTCCTGCTGCGGCTGCACGCGGGCGCGGGTCTGCTGCGCTACCCGCCCGCCGCTCGCGCCGCCGCGCAGCTGTTCTGGGCGTTCGGCGCGGAGTCCGCCGCCAGGGACCGGTGGTCGGTGCGGGCGTCCTCGCTGGCCAGGGCCCGCGCGGCCTTCGGTCCGCCCGCCGCGATCGCCGAGCTGTGCGGGGAACTGACCACGGCGGTGGCGGGTTTCCTGCGGGTCGCGCCCGACGCGGCCGTGGGGGAGTACCTGTTCGAGGAACTCGCGTCCGCGCCGTTCGGGTTCGTCACCAGCGCGGGCGCGCGGACCGTGGTCGAGCGGTTCCACCGCGCCCTCGGCGGTAAGGACACCTCGTACGCCGAGGACCTGCGCGCGCTCGGCGACGACCTCGACGCGCGCCACCAGCTGGTCTCGGCGTGGTTGGGCGCGTTCCTCGCGACCACCGACATGTCCGATGTGGACCTTCCAGAAGCGGTGGCGCTGGAGCTGTGCGGTGACCTGCTGGCCCGGCACGACTCGTCCGCGGCGTTGGCCGAGCGGGTCGACGGCCTGCTCGGCGCGCACCCCCGGGTCGTCGACCGCGCGCTGCCCGTGCGGCTGGACGACCTGCTGGACCGCACCCGGCGGTTCCGGCTGGAGCGCGTCCCCGGCTTCCGCGACTACCAGCGCAGGCGCAACGAGCTGGTCGCCGCGGAGAAGCGGCGGCTGCGGCTGGACGAGTACCGGCCGAAGGTGATGAGCGCGTTCGTCCGCAACCGGTTGCTCGACGAGGTCTACCTGCCGCTGATCGGCGACAACCTGGCCAAGCAGCTCGGCGCGTCCGGAGTGGACAAGCGCACCGACCAGATGGGCCTGCTGCTGCTGATCTCGCCGCCCGGCTACGGCAAGACGACGCTGATGGAGTACGTCGCGAACCGCCTCGGCCTGGTCTTCGTCAAGGTCAACGGCCCGGCGCTGGGCCACGGCGTGACGTCGTTCGACCCGGCCGACGCGCCCAATGCCACGGCCCGGCAAGAGGTCGAGAAGATCAATTTCGCGCTGGAGCTGGGCAACAACGCGCTGCTGTACGTCGACGACATCCAGCACACCAACCCGGAACTGCTGCAGAAGTTCATCTCCCTGTGCGACGCCCAGCGGCGCGTCGAGGGGGTGTGGAACGGGCGCACCCGGACGTACGACATGCGCGGCAAGCGATTCGCGGTGTGCATGGCGGGCAACCCGTACACCGAGTCCGGTAAGCGCTTCCGCGTCCCGGACATGTTGTCCAACCGCGCGGACGTGTGGAACCTGGGTGACGTGCTGTCGGGCCGGGAAGAGTTGTTCGCGCTGAGCTACGTGGAGAACTCGCTCACCTCGAACCCGGTCCTGGCCCCGCTGTCGACCCGCGAGCGGTCCGATGTGGAGTTGTTCGTCCGCTTGGCCCAGGGCGATGACGGCGCCCGGGCGGACCAGCTGGCCCACCCGTACTCCGGCGTCGAGGTCGAGCAAATCCTCTCGGTCCTGCGCAAACTCCTCCGCGTCCAGCGGGTGGTGCTGGACAACAACCGCGCCTACATCGCCTCGGCCGCCCAGGCGGACCCGTCCCGCACGGAACCGCCGTTCGGCCTCCAGGGTTCCTACCGGAACATGAACAAGCTGGCCGAGCGCATCGTCCCGGCGATGAACGAGGACGAGCTGGAGGCCGTCATCGACGACCACTACCGCGGCGAGGCCCAGACCCTGACCGCGGGCGCCGAGGCCAACCTCCTGAAACTGGCCGAGATCCGCGGCCGCCTGACCCCGGACCAGGCCGAACGTTGGTCGGAAGTGAAGAAGGCCTACCTCCGCACCCAAGCCCTCGGCGGCGGCACCGACGACCCCATCAGCCGCGCCGTCGGCGCCGTCGGCCTCCTCGCCGACCGCGTCGAAGCCGCCATCGACCGGGCCGCGGGCCACCGCTGATCTGCGAGACTCCGGCCGTGCGTGAACTTTTCCCTGTCGACGGCGACAGCCTGGCGCGGTTCCTGACCCGCTGGTATGGCCCACCGGACCGGCAGTCCGTGCTTGACGGCAGCCGCGCTCCTGGGCCGCTGCGCGACTGGTTCGAGGTGACCTCTCGCTGGTCGACGCCGGTCGCCACCCAGAACCGCGTGCTGAGCGAGCCTTGGCTCGAGGACGGCAAGCTGGTCTTCTGGGAGGAGAACCAGGGGGCGTGGTCGTGGGCGATCGATGCCGACGGTGACGACCCGCCGGTCTATGACCGGGAGAACGTCGACGGCGCGGTGTGGCAGCCCACGGGCGAGCCGCTGTCGACGTTCCTGCTCCACGTCGCGGTGTTCGAGGCGGTGATGGGCTCGGCGTTCGGTGCCTGTGCCTGCGTTGTGTCGCAGGCACAGTGGGAGGGGATCGTGGCGCCGGTGCACCCGCTGCCGATGCCTGATTGGCGCTGGCCCGCCCGCGGCCATCGCCTGTACGCGGCGGACGGGCTGCTCGCCTTCGGCGGACCGAACCCCGGACCGGGCGAGACAGCCGAAACGGCGACCGCGCGCGAGGTGTGGGTGGCGGCCGACAAGCCCGCCCGTCTGGCGTACCTCACGAAGATCGAGAACCTGGAGTGGGACGCCTTCACCGCGTGAGACCGAGACGAGTCTCGGGATCGGCACGGTGGGCGGCGGCCGAGGGCTGTGCTCACCCTGTCCACTGTGGCCTTTGGCAGTGGCGACACGGCAGAGCACGCCGAGTCGCTTCGCTTCCGCGACGAGGAAGTCGTAGGGCGACCGGATGCTCACGATCCGTGCCGTGTGCCTGGTCTCATCCCGCGCGGGCTCGGGTCTCCTTACACTCCGGCCGTCGACCTCGTTCTCGGAGGTCCGGGCGCTGTCTGGGGAAGTGGACATGGTGTGGCGATGGTGGGCCGCCGCCGCGGTGGCCTTCGGGGTGCTCGCGGCCGGGTGCGCGACGGACGGGCAGCCGGTCCCGTCACCCGGGGTGAGCGGTGCCGTGCGCGCGCCGATCGACCTGGCCGAGACGCAGGGCCGCTGGTGGAGTTGGGCGGCGTCCCGGCCGAGCGGGTCCGACCCGGTCAGTGACCTCGTCGGCACCCAATGCCACGTCAACCAACCGGACGACCTGTGGTTCGTCGCGGGCACCTTCGGCGGCAAGGCCCACCGCCGGTGCGTGGTCCCCGCCGGTCGAGCACTGGTCGGTCCGGCGGTCAACCTGGTCAGCACCCCGGAGGACTGCCGCGACTTCCTCGACGCCGCCGAGGGCACCGTCACCCTCGACGGCGCGCCGGTCACCCTGCGGCGGACCGGGCCGACCCGCCTCACCGTGCGCGCCGTCGAGGGCAGCGCGATCTACGACGAGGCGGGCGACCACCGCGGTTGCGGCTGCGGCCTCTGGTTCGAGATCGAGCCGCCCGCGCCCGGGCCGCACGAGTTGCGGATCAAGGGCGGGTCCGACGGGCTCGCCGTCGAGGTCGTCTACGACCTCGTGGTCGGCGACCGGAGCTGATCAGCCCTCGGTGGCCAGGTTGTCCAGGAGTTCGTCAAGGCGGCCGAAGGCGCGGGCGCCCGCCAGGTGGTGGGCGTAGTCGCGGGACTCGACGATCAGGCCGTCGCGGACCCGGGTGATGAAGACGCAGGGCAGGGTGAAGTCGCGGCCGTCTCGGGTGATGGCGTAGCTGAACTCCTGGATCACCACCTCGGGGTCGTCGGTGCGGTGGACCACCTGGTCGACGACCTCGAACCGGTCGACGGCGGGGGTGCGGTCGGGGGCGCCGACGAAGTGCGCGCGCACTTCGGCCCGGGTGCGCAGCGGGGTGTCGCCGAGCGGGGCGAACGGGTGGCGGACGTCGGTGTCTTCGGCGTACAGCCCGGCCAACTCGTCGAACGCGGCGGCCTGCTCCCGGTCAGTGAGGCCACCGGAGATCAGGCGGGAGACCTCCGCGGTGACGGCGCGGACGACTTCGGTGGGAGTTCGTGGCATCTCATCCCCCAGGACGGGTAAGCGGAGTCTGGACTCTGGTTAGCCTACCGAAGTCCCCGCTCCGGTTACCCTGCTCCACACGGGCGAATCACGAGGAGGGCCATGCGCCAGGACGCGCGGGAGAACCGGGAGCGGATCCTGGCGGCGGCCGAGGACGTGTTCGGCACGCGGGGCGCGGCCGGGTCGACCGAGGAGGTGGCCCAGCGCGCGGGCGTCGGCATCGCGACCGTCTTCCGGCACTTCCCCACCAAGGACGCCCTGATCGAGTCCGCCCTGCTCCGCCACTACGAGCGGCTGGGCGAGCGGGCCCGCGCCCTCGCCGACCACCCCGACCCGGCTGAAGCGTGGCGGGCGCTCGTCCGCGCGCTGATCGAGACCGGCGCCACCAAACTGACCCTCGCGGCGACCCTGTCCGACCGCACCCAGACCCCCGCCGCGGCCATGCGGGCCGCCAAGCACCTGAAGACCGCGGTCGGCGACTTCCTCCACCGCGCCCAGGCGGCCGGTGCCGTGCGGGAGTCGGTCACGATCGACGAGGTCTACCTGCTCATCCGCGCCCTGGCCCAGGCCTGCGCCACCGCGCCCACCCCACCCGACACCCGCGACCGCGCCATCACGATCGTCCTCGACGGCCTGGCCCTGCCGTGACGGGCGCGGTGGAGTGGCGGCGGACCAAGGGGAGGGCACCTGGTCCGCCGCCACAGTCCCTCAGGAGATGAGCCTGGGACCGCTGGGCGTGAGGCTGGGGCCGACGGCGAGCGCGGCGCCGGGAGTTCGGCCCCGACCCCAGCCGAGGTGCGCCCGGTAGCTGCCGAGCAGACCCGTCTCGACCAGGTGCGCCACGTCGTGCTCCGGGGAACCCGGCGGCAGCGGCGTGGTGTGCGGGGCGACGTAGAGGGCGTCCGTCGGGCAGTTCGCCTCGCACTGGAAGCAGGTCTGGCAGTCCGACTGGCGCGCGATGACCGGCACGCCGTCGGCACCGAGGTCGAACACGTCGGTGGGACACACCTTGACGCACTTGTCGCACGACACGCAGCGTTCCGGGTCGAGGAGTTCGATCACGCGACGGCCTCCGTCCAGGTCCGGACGCGGTCCAGGCCCCCGCTGAGCACGCGGTGGTGCTGGGTCGGGTCCTGCTCGGGGAAGTCGAGCCGCTTGGCCATGCCCCGGCTCTCGGTGCGGGTCAGCGCGGAGTGGTACATCCACCGGGCGTGCGCGGTCATCGCGGCGGCGGAGCGCAGGCGCCCAGCCCCGGAACCGTCCGCGAAGGCGTGTTCCCGCAGCGCGGTCCACACACCATCCAGTTCGGACAGGGCCGCGCGCAGCCGGTCGCCGTGGCGCAGGTAGTTGATGTCGTACGGCAGCACTTCCCGCTGCACCAACCGGATCGCCTCGGCGGCCGACGGCGCGGCGCCGAATCCGGTGGGCCGCAACCCGGCCCCGCCCGCCGCGCGGACCGGACGGTCCCGGTGACGCCCCTCCGCGAGCGCGAAGGCCGCCGCGCCCGCCCCCGCCCAGGCACCCGAGGACATCGCCCACGCGGCGTTGTGGCTGCCGCCGCCGGTGAAACCCCCGCAGATCGGCTCACGGGTGGCCGCGTCGCCCGCCGCGTAGAGTCCCACGACGGTGGTGGCGCAGTCGTCGCCGGTGATCCGGATGCCGCCCGTGCCGCGCACCGTGCCCTCGGCCAGCAGCGTCACGGCGAACCGCTGGGTGAACGGGTCGATGCCCAGCCGGTCGAAGGTCAGGAAGAAGTTCGGCTGCGCCAGCCGCATCGCCCGTCTCGTCGGCTCGTCGGCGCGGTCGAGCACGCAGAACACCTTCTCCGACAACAGGGTCCGGGCGATCACCGACCGACCGCGCGCGCTGCCCGCGCCCTCCAGCACCTCCCCGTCGGCGCGGCTGAACGTGGCGTACGAGTAGAACGCGGTCTTGGTCACCGAGGTGTGCTCGGGGGCGATGCCGTACGCGTTGGAGAACTCCATGCCCGACAGCTCCGCGCCCACCTCGGCGGCGAACAGCGCCCCGTCCCCGGTGTTGACGTCACACCCCAACGCCTTGCTCAGGAAGGCGCACCCGCCCGTGGCCAGCACCACCGCGCCCGACCGCACCCGGTAGTCCGCGCCCTCCTGCCGCCGGTGTCCGACCGCACCCGCCACCGCGCCGTCGCGGTCGACCAGCAACTCGCGCACCGGGCTGTGGTCGAGCACCCGCACCCCCGCCCGGCGCACCAGGACCCGCATGCGCCGCATGTACTCCGGCCCCTGCAACCCGGTGCGCAGCGGCGCCCCGTCCGGGCCGGTGGGGAACGGGTAGCGGGCCACCTCGGCCAGTTCGTTCATCTGCGCGTACGTCTGGTCGAGCACCCGCCCCATCCAGCGGCGGTCGGCGAGGTAGCCGCCGAGCCCCTCCCGCGCGGCCATCGCGGCCTCGCGGGCCTCCGGGTCCGGCGGCACGTACCAGACGCCGGTACCCGCCGACGCGGTCGCGCCGCTGGTGCCGCAGTAGCCCTTGTCGGCCAGGACGACGTCCGCGCCCCGCTGGGCCGCGCGCAGGGCTGCCCAGGTGGCCGCGGGGCCGCCGCCGACCACGAGCACATCGGTGTCGAGGGTGGTCATGAGTCCTCCGGTCGGTCATGAGGTGGGGACGCGCCAGGACGTGAAGCGGCGCTCGACGGCGACGAGCGCCTGGTTGAACAGCACGCCGAACACCGAGAGCGTGACGATCCCGGCGTACATCCGCGGCACGGCGAAGTTGTACTGCGACGCGTTGATCAGCTGACCCAACCCGGCCTTGGCGCCGACCATCTCGGCGGCCACCAGCACCAGGATCGACACCGCGCCCGCCAGCCGGATGCCGGTGAACACCGTCGGCACGGCGGCGGGCAGCACCACCTTCTGGAACACCCGCGGCGGCGGCAGGTCCATCGACCGGGCCAGCTTCACCAGCGTCGGGTCGACCGTGCGGACCGCGCTGATCGTGTTGAGCAGGATCGGCCACGCGCAGGCGTAGAGCACGATGGCGATCTTCGAGGTCTCACCGATGCCGAGCAGCAGCACGAACACCGGCAGCAGCGCGAGCGCGGCGGTGTTGCGGAACACCTCCAGCAACGGCCCCAGGATGTCCGACACCCGTTTGTACCACCCGATCAGCAGCCCGAGCGGCACCGCGACCAGCACGGCCAAGCCGAACCCGCTCAGCGCCCGCACCAGGCTGGCCTCCAGGTGCGTGGTCAGCTCGCCGTCGAGCAGCAGCTCCCACCAGGCCACCGCGACCTCGCTGAACGGCGGCAGGAACGTCGGGTCGACCAGCTCGAAGCGGGGCGCCAGCTCCCACAGCAGCAGGAGCGCGGCGATCGCGGCGGTGCGGGTCACGACCGCGCCTGCCAGGCGGCGCAGGCGGACCAGGCCACCGGGTCGCCTGGCCGGGGCGGGGGTCGCGGGCGCGGGTATATCCACTGTGGATGGTAGCTCGGTGGTGGTCACAGCGCGGCCCTCTCCTTCTCGCGCGAGCGGGCGACCTCGTCGCGCAGCAGCGTCCAGATGTCGTGCCGGTACCCGGCGAACTCGGGCGTGGACCGGGTGTCCGCGCCCGCCGCGCGGCTGTCGAGCCCGATCGGCCGCACCTGCTTGATCCGCCCCGGCTGCGAGGTCATCACCGCGACCCGCTGACCGAGGTACACGGCCTCGTCGATGCCGTGGGTGATGAACACGACCGTCTTGCCGGTGCGCTCCCAGATCCGCAGCAGCTCCTCCTGCAGCGACTCGCGGGTCTGCGCGTCCAGCGCCGCGAACGGCTCGTCCATCAGCAGCACGTCCGGGTCGTAGGCGAGGCTGCGCGCGATGGCGACCCGCTGGCGCATGCCGCCGGAGAGCTCGTGCGGGTAGCGGCGCTCGAACCCGGTCAGGCCGACCAGGTCGAGGAAGTCCCGGGCCCGCGCGGCCCGCTCGCGGCGGGGCACGCCGGTGGCCTCCAGACCGAACTCGACGTTGCCCAGCGCGGTCCGCCACGGCAGCAGCGCGTACTGCTGGAACACGATGCCCCGGTCGAGACCCGGCCCGGTGACCGGTTTCCCGTCGACCAGCACCTGCCCGCTGGTCGGCTTCGTCAGTCCGGCAAGCAGTTCCAGCAGCGTCGACTTCCCGCAGCCGCTGGGCCCGACCACCGCCAGGAACTCGCCGGGTGCCACGGTCAGGTCGATCCCGTCGAGCGCGGTGAACGTGCCGGTGCCGCCCGCCTCGCGCACCGCGAAGGTCTTGCCGACACCCCGGAACTCGATCTTCGCGGTGCTCATCCGCCCGCCTGCCCCGACTTGTTGTACTGGTTGGTGTACAGGTCGGACGGCTTGAGCGACCCGGCCTCGACGTCACCGCGCTTGCCCAGCCAGTCCAACCACAGCGCGAACTCCTGGTCGCGGATCACCCCGCCCCGCTCGGCCACGCCGAAGGACTTCCAGAACGCCAGCGGCCCGGAGTCCTCGGACCGACCGCGCTTGGCCACGATGTCCCGCATCCGGGCGATCACCTGCTCGCGCGGGGTATCCCGCGACCAATCGAGAGCCTTGGCGACCCCGGTGACGAAGGTGGTCGTGGTGTTCGGGTTCTCCTGGACGAACCGCTTCGTCATCACGTAGGTGCCCGCGCTGAACGGGCCCAGCAGCTCGAAGTCGGTGAACAGCGGCCGCAGCCCGCCCGCCGCCAGTGCCTTGTCGCGCAGGATCCCGCTCAGCGCCGCCACCTGGATCTGGCGCTGCCGCAGCGATTGCTCGGTGTTGACCGGCGGCAGCGCCAGCCGCTCGACCTTCTTCGCCTCGTCGCCGGCGATCCCGGCGAGCTCCAGGTAGGTGTCCAGGATGGCCTCCGCGTGCGCGCCGAGGGTGTTCATCCCGACCTTCGCACCGGACGCGACCAGGTCGGCGGGCGTGCGGATCGGGCTGGAGTCCAGGACGAAGTAGCCCGTGTAGGAGTCCTTGTCGGAGCCGTAGTAGCTGATCACCGACACGATCGGCGCCTTGCTCGCCACCAGCTTCACCACCGCGCCGTTGAACGCGCCGCCGAAGTCGACCTGGCCGGTGGCCGCGGACTGGATGTCCTGCGGGCCGCTGGTGGTGTTGCCGACCCACTCCAGCTCCAGGTCGCCCAGGTACCCGAGGTCCTTGGCCAGCTCGGGCAGCGTGACCTGTCCGACCCAGCCCTGGTAGCGCAGCTTCTTGGTCTCGGCGCCGCCCGCCGCCTCGCCGCGCCCGCACGCGGTGACGAGCGCGGTCGCGCCGAGCGCGGTGAGGCCGAGGAAAGCCCTTCTGGATGTGGTGCGCACTTCGATGTCCTTCTGTGGTGGGAAAAGGGTGGACGGCGCCGTCAGACGGCGGAGGCGAGGTCGGCGAAGCCGTCGGCGGGGCGGGCGAGTCCGTAGTGCTCGCGCAGGGTCGTGCCGGTGTAGTCGTCGCGGAACAGGCCGCGCCGCCGCAGGATCGGCAGGACGGTGTCGACGAACTCGGTCAGACCGGAGGGCAGCAGCGGGGCCATGACGTTGAACCCGTCGGCCGCCCCGGTGGTGAACCACAGCTCGATGTGGTCGGCGATCCGCTCCGGCGTGCCCACGACGACGGTGTGGCCGCGTCCGCCGCCCAGCCGCGACAGCAGCTCGCGCAGCGTCGGGTTCTCCCGCTCGACCAGGTCCCGGACCAGCGCGAACCGGCTCTGCGCGCCGTTCACCCCGGTCACCGGCAGCGGCGGCAGCGGCCGGTCGAGCGGGTGCCCGGACAGGTCGAACCCCAGCATCTCCGACACCTGCGCCACCGCCCGCGCGGGCACGATCAACTCGTCGAGTTCACGGGCCAGGCGGTTCGCTTCCTCCTCCGTAGACCCGAGCACCGGCACCACCCCCGGCAGCACCTTCACCGAATCCGCGCCGCGACCGTGCCCGGCCAGCCTGCCCTTCAGGTCGGCGTAGAACTTCCGCGCCGACTCGACGGTCTGGTGCGCGGTGAACACCGCCTCGGCCCACCGCGCGGCGAACGCCTTCCCGTCCTCCGACGACCCGGCCTGCACCAGCAGCGGGTGGCCCTGCGGCGACCGGGTCGAGTTGAGCGGGCCGCGCACCCGGTGGAAGCGGCCCTCGTGGCCGATCTCCCGGACCTTGGCCGGATCGACGAAGCGCCCGGTCTCCCGGTCGGCCAGGACCGCGTCGTCGGCCCAGCTGTCCCACAGTGCCGTGACCACCCGCAGGTACTCGTCCGCGCGCTCGTAGCGCTCGGCGTGGTCGGGCGCGCCGGGCAGGGAGAAGTTCTGCGCGGACCGGTCGCCCGCGGTCGTGACGATGTTCCACCCCGCGCGACCACCGCTGATGTGGTCGAGCGAGGCGAACCAGCGGGCCAGGTTGTACGGCTCGCTGTAGCCGGTGGACACCGTGGCGATCAACCCGACCCGCGAGGTCACCGCCGCCATCGCGGTCAGCAGCGTGAGCGGCTCGAACACGTGCGCCGCCGTGTGCTCGACGTCGCCCCAGACCTGCACGCCGTCGGCGAGGAACACCGAGTCGAACCCGCCTGCCTCGGCGATCCGGGCCAGCTCCTGGTAGTGGCGGACGTCGCCCAGGCGGGCCGGGTCGGTGACCGGGTGCCGCCAGGCGGCCTCGTGGTGACCCACCCCCATGAGGAAGGCGTTGAGGTGCAAACGGCGTACGGACATGCGCGCTCCAAGCGTGCGAATGGGGAGGCACACCGCATTCGACGCGGTGCTGCGAAGTGGTCCCATCCTGTTTCAGCCCGTCGCGACCGGTCAACTATGCGACCGGCGAAATTAACTCCGGCCCATGAAGTGGGAAGTCCGCACCGCCCCTATCGGATCCGCGTACACCTCGGCCAGAGCGACCCCGGCCGCCGACACGGCCAGGATCTCGGCAGGTGGGAACGCGCTCGCCCGGATCGAGGTGGTGGGGGAGGAGCACAGCAGCGACCGCCGACCGACCTCGGCGCGGATCGCGTCAAGGCATTCCGGGATGGCCGAGGCGCCCAATTCCGCGACGATCAGCACATCGGGGTTGACGATGTCGTACAACAGCGCGGCGGCCCGGCCGACGATCCCGCCGCGCGCGACGAACAATTCCCGCGCCCGCGCGTCCCCGCCCTGGGCTTTGCCCAGCAGGTCCCAGAACGACGCGCCCGACACCCGCCGCGCCCACGCCTGGTCCGCCACCGTGGCCTCGAAGCAGCCGGTGTGCCCGTCGGGGCAGGGGATCGCCGGGTCGCCGACCGGCAGGTGGGCGACCACCCCCGCGCCCGAGCGCGGCCCCCGGTGCACCTCCCGTCCCGTGCGCACGGCGGCGTCGACCACGTTGCCCACGAACAGGAACAGCACCGACTGCTCGGGGTCGACGTCACCGAACAGCCCCTCGGCCTGCACCAGACCGCGCGTGTGGTTGTCCACGTGCACCGGCAGCCGGACCCGGTTGGCCACGATGTCGCGCACCGGCACCGACCGCCACCCGAGGGACGGGTGCGAGACCAGCACGCCCTGGTCGGCGTCGACCCAGCCGCCGGTGGCGACACCGACCGCCCTGGTCCGCCCGGGTTCGACCCACCGCGCGGCGACCGCGGCCACCGAGTCGACGGCCGCGCCGGGGGAATCGCCGCGGTACTCCACGCGCCGCTGGCGGATGATCCGTCCACACAGGTCGGCCACCGCCACGGTGCCGAACTCGTGCGCGAGGTGCACCCCGATCACCTCGCAGGCCCGGGGGTTCACCGCGAGCGGCACGTGCGGCCTGCCCACCCGCCCGTCGGGCCTGCCCTCGGTCTCCCGGATCAGCCCGGTGTCCAAGAGGACCGCGCTGTGCCGGGTCATCGTCGACCCGCTCATGCCGACCAACCGCCCCAGTGCCCGCCGCGACAGCGGACCGTGGCGCAACACCGCGCGCAGCATCATCGCCGTACTGGACGCGAACCGGTCTTCGCCGGGTACCGAGATCGCGGACATCCCCCGATGCTCGCACGATCCGCCGCGCGCGGAACCCGCGTCCACAGCGCGGAACCACTTGCGCCGGACCGCGCACCAGGCGCTTGGGCCGTTCGGGGGGTGTTTCCCGACCGGCCCGGGAATCCCGACCACTCGAACGCGCGGGTGCGTTCCGCGCATACCGCCCACCGGCGCGCGCGAACCGTGCATGATCGAGACAACGACGGCCGGAGGTGCGGGTGGCGAACCGGAGACGGGTCTGGGTGATCGGCGCGGCGGTCGCCACAGCGGTGGTGGTCGTGGCCGGGGTGTGGCTGGTCCGCGCGCTGGTCGGGTACTTCCGGCTGCCACTGGACGAGCGGGACTCGCAGGCGAGCGTGGTGAGCATGTTCATCGGCGGCGCGTCGCTCGTGCTGGGGCTGGTGTCGCTGGTCGTGACCCTGGCGCAGTCCCGGCGGGCGCCCGCGCCGACCCAGACCATCACGGCGTCCGGGGGCGGGATCGCGCAGGGCGTGATCGGCGGCGACATCGTCAACCACCCGGCGGGCCCAGGTCGGGAGCACCGGTGACGGCCGCGGACGGCGCCGTCCAGCACGTGACCGCCACCGGCGGCTTCGCCTACGGCGTGATCGGCGCGGACATCCACGTCCTGGGCGACGGCGCGCCGCTGTACCTGCTCCGGCGCTGGTCACCGCCGACGCCCCCACCCGACGCGTGGCTGCGGGAGGTCCCCAGCCGACTGCTGCACGCCCGCAGCGCGGTGGTCGGGTTCACCAGCCGCGCCGACGAACTCGACCGGCTCCGGGCCTGGCGCGACGCGGACGGCGACCTCGCCGCGCACTGGTTGCACGGCCCCGGCGGCGCGGGTAAGACCCGTCTCGCCGACCGGCTCGCGGCCGAGTCCGACGCGGCGGGCTGGCTGGTCGTCACCGCCACCCACGGCCCGGGGGCCGTCGCCGTCGCGCCGGGCAGCCAGGACCTGCGTGTCGACGGGAAGGCCGGGGTGCTGCTGGTCGTCGACTACGCCGACCAGTGGCCGCAAACCCACCTGCGGTGGCTGCTGAGCAACGCGCTGTTCGCCCAACCCGGCACGCGGACCCGGCTGCTGCTGATCGCCCGAACCGACACCGCCTGGCCCGCCGTGCGCGGCGCGTTGGTCGCGTTGCGCTCCCGGACGTCCTCTTCGGCGCTCACGACCCTGCCACCGGCCGACCGCACGACCATGTTCACCGCCGCCCGCGACGCCTTCGCCCCCTACTACGACCTGATTGACCCGGCGGACGTGCGGCAGCCACCCGACCTCGACGGCAACCCCGAGTTCGGTCTCACGCTCGCCGTGCACATGACGGCCTTGGTCGCCGTGGACGCGCACGCGGCCAGTCGCACCCCGCCCGCCGACCTGGCGGGCACGACCGCGTACCTGCTCGACCGCGAACACCTGCACTGGCACCTCATGCACGAACGCCGCGACGGCTACCGCACGACCCCCGAGGCCATGCACCGGGTCGTGTTCACCGCGACGCTGACCGGCGCCCAACCCCTCGCCGCCGCCGAGCGCGTCGTCGCCGACCGCCTGGACCTGCCGGACGACGCCGTCGGCGACCACGCCGCGTGCTACCCGCCGGAGGACGGCGCGGCCCTGGAACCGCTCTACCCGGACCGCCTGGCCGAGGACTTCCTCGCGCTCACCCTGCCGGGCCACGACGCGGACCACCCGGCCGCGCCCTGGGCGGCCGAGACGGCGCGGGCGGTCCTCGCGCGGGTGCCGACGAGCCGTGAGCCCGCCGACTGGACACCCCGCGCGGTCACGTTCCTGGCCGCCGCGGCGCACCGCTGGCCGCACGTCGCCGAGACGTTGTTGCTTCCCCTGCTGCGCCGTGATCCGCACCTGGCCGTGGCGGCGGGCAGTGGCGCGTTGGGCGTGGTCGCGACCATTCCGGGGATCGACCAGACCACGCTGACCGGCATCATCGAACGGTTCCCCGCCGCGGTCGACCCGGACCTGGCGGCCGGGGTCGCCGCGGTGGCCAATGTCCACATCGGACGTAGGCTGGTCGAGGAGACCGATCTCGCGACCAAAGCGGTGTTGTACGGCGCGCTCGGGTCCCGATTGCTCGCCGCGGACCGGTTCGACGAGGCGCTGGCGGCGTTCACCGAGTGCGTGGCGCTGCGCCGCGAACTGCACGCCGCCGATCCCGACGCCCACGCGGGCACCTTGGCGGCGGGCGTGGACAACCTGGGCATCGCCATGGCGAGCCTGGGCCGCCGCGACGAAGCCGTGCGGCTCGGGGAGGAAGCGGTGGCGGCGCACCGCGCGCTCTTCGCCGTCGACCCGGAACGGTTCGCCGTCGCACTGTCCCGGTCGTTGGGGAACCTGGCGAGCCACTACACGGCCGTGGGCCGGGTGCGGGAGGCGGAAGCCGTCTCCGACGAGGCGATCGCGCTGCCGCGAGACCCCGACGAGTCCCCCGACGAGTCCGTGGCGCTGCTGCGCGTTCACGGCACTCGCCTGAGGGACAAGGGGGAGTGGGCGGCGGCGGTCGCGGTGTTCGAGGAGCGGGTCGCGCTGCTGCGTGAACTGGTCGAGGCGAACCGGCTCGTCCACACGCCCGACCTGGCCATCGCCCTGGGCGACCTCGGGACGGCGTTGGCGGACGCGGACCGGCACCCGGCGGCGCTGGAGTCGACCGTCGAGGCCGTCGCCCTGTTCCGCGGCGTCGCCACCGAGGACAACAGCACCCAACGCGTCCACCTGGCCGTCACGCTGACCCACCTCGCGGACCGGCTCGCCACCGCGCAGCGGCCCCAAGAGGCCGTGGACGCGGCGGAGGAGGCCGTGGCCATCTTCCGCGTGGAGGCCGAACGCAACCCGACCGCGCACGCGGTGAGCCTGGCCGAGGCGCGCGCCGCCCTGGCGGTCGCGCAGGCGCGCGCGGGCAGGCGCGCCGACGCGGTGCGGACGGCGGGGGAGGCCGTGGCGGGCCTGCGCGGCCCGGCCGCGACCTACCCGGACCGGTTCGAACCCCGGCTCGCGATCGCGTTGGGAAACCACGCCACCGACCTGGCGACCGCCGGTCGCCCGGCCGAGGCACTCGCGGTCGCCGCGGAAGTGGTGGCGCTGCGCAGACGACTGGCCGCGCGCGACCCCGAGCGCGAGACGGCCGGTCTCGCCGCCGCGCTAAGCGACTTGGGCGCCAGGCTGACCGAGAACGGCAGACCCACCGACGCCGTCACCGCCGCGGCGGAGGCCGTCGAGCTGAGCCGCGCCCTGCTCGACGCGGGCGAACTCGCGGGCACGCGGCGGTTGGACAAGGCCCTCACCGCCCACGGCCTGGCGCTGGTGGACGCGGGCCGCCCGGCCGAGGCGGTGGCGGCGCTCACCGAGTCGGTACGGCTGTGCCGGTCGCTCGTCGAGGCGGACACCGCGGACTCCGCCGGGAGCCTGGCCACGGCACTGGTCAACCTGAGCCTCGCGCTGGCCGCGTCGGGTCGGTCGACCGAGGCGCTCGCGACGGGGGTGGACGCGATCGCCGCGCTGCGACCGCTGGCCGCCGCGGTCCCCGAGGTGTTCCGGCCGCACCTGGCGAGGGCGCTGGCCAACCACGGCGAGCTGCTGGCGGAACTCGACCGCGTCCCCGAGGCGGTGACCGTGCTGCGCGAGTCGCTGGCGCGCTACCGGGACTTGGCCGCGGTGGAGGAGGGCTTCGAGTTCGACGTGGCACACGGATCGGCCCGGCTGGGCGCGGTGCTGTACCGACAGGGCGAGCACACCGAGGCGGCCACCATCCTCAAGGACGCGGTCGTCCGACACCGAGCACTGGCCGCCGCCGAACCCGCCGCGTTCACCTTGCCCCTGGCCAGGACGCTGCGGTTGTCGGCATTGGCCACCGCGCGCGCGGGCGGCGACCGCGACGCGGCTCTACGTGAGGCCGAAGAATCGTTGGCGCTGCTGCGTTCCCTATCGGCCTCCCCGGACGACATCGCCGACGCGCTGGAGCTGATCGAACTCCTCCCGATCATCCCCGCACCACCACGGCCCGATCCGGAACTGGCGCGGACCCGGGAGGTGCTGCGCCGCTCACACACCGCGTCGAGGTGGCTCGGCCTGCGGCTGCTGGTGCCCGCCGCGCTGTACACCGCCGTCGGGGTCTTCACAGCTGTGCGGGGCGCCGTGCCGGTCACCATCGCCACCGCCTTGGTCGTGGCGGTCGCCGTGCTGTCGGCCTTGATGTTCGCGCTACGCAGCGACTACGCGACCGTGCCGTTCTCGGTATTCGCGGTCTGCACGGACACCAAATCGGCGGTGCTGCTACTCGGCATCGCCGCCATCACCTGGTTCGACCGCATCGTGACCGACCCAGGGCTCTGGATAACCTTCGCCGCCGCCCTGATCGTCGCGACATTGAGCGCGGTGTGGGCCCGGATATCAGTCGAGTCCGTGATCGGCAGAGTGGGCTAGGCCCGATCGTCGCGTAGCGCGCGGGCGTGGACCATGCCCTGCTCGTGAGCGGGCCGGTCCGGGTGCTCGGCGGGCATGAGGTGCAGTACGACCTCACCCTGCTCGATGAGTTCGTCAAGGTCTTCACGAACCCCGAACCGCCGAAACCGCGCGTCAAGGGCACTGCAGAGCGAGCGAGTCGCCTGAAGGCGGTGCTCGGGGCCCGCGTCCGCGAGCGCGTCCCGCGCCACCGCGAGAGCTTCAGCCAGGTCGGCATCGGCAGTGAACTCGGCGAACCGACCCAACAGGTTCGCCCCCAACATCTCGCGAGCGATGAACCGCTGAGGCGACCCAGGTTCGGTAGTGCCCAGCGCCGCCCGCCAAAACGCAACCGCCGCATTGCGATGGGGGAGCGACCCGAACACCTCCGCCCGTACCGAAAGCCCCACACCCACAAGCTGGCGGTGGCGGCCCGCGTCAGGATGACCGGGCGGCAGCGCCGCAAGAGCGTCCTGCCACAACCCCAGCGCTTCCTCGCAGTCGCCCCGATCGGTGGTGGCGACACCCCGAGGCATCAGCGCACTGGCAAGCTGAGCCTGCTGCCGAGGATAAGTCGGATCGTCGGGTGACAGGATCGCCAGCACTTCCCGGTGCGCTTCGACGGACCTGGTGATGTCGTCGAGGTCGCCAAGCCGCTCAAACCGCAGCCGCAGCAACACACCGAGGTTCTCCACCGCCTCGACCCGCTCGGGAAGCCCTATGGGCGCCACTTCCCTCAACGCACTCAACGCCACCACCGCGTCATCCAACGCCTGAAGATCACCAACGTTCTCAAACACGCTCTGAGACTCTCAGCGCATCTGACGGCACCAACGAACAGATAGTAGCCAAGCGGTCACCGGTTGTCCGGCGGTTGGCGAAGAATCGCTAGCGTGACACCCCGGAGAATGCAAAGTGTTTTCGTATTCGTGCTCGGCCGCGTCATGAGCGAGGCGTTCGAACTCGTTTCCTCGACATCGGCGTCTCCGCCTGCGCGCACCGACGGCGTCCGCCTTCCCCTGAGTTCCCGGAATGGCGGTCGGCACCTGCGCCTGCGGAACGACATCGCGCCCTGGTGTGATCGGTCGGAGCGATGACTGGGCGTCGGTGGTTTCCGTGGCTGGCGGAGGTGCTGGCCGTGAGGGCGACCAGATGGGCTTGTCCCGGCACGCCGAGCCCCATCCGGCCAGAGCGCCGTTGCGCGGTATCTGCCTGTGGTGGCCACAATTGGCAGCCACTGTGCGCAGACGCGGCTGAGCCACCCGCCGTGCGTCTGCACGGACATCTCAAGCCAGGCCGAGCTCTGCCACCAGGGCCGCGAACGCCCGAGTCGACAGGCCCGTGCCCAGACGGCTCACGCTACCGGAACCACGCCCGGATCATCTCAACAGGCGCTCGCTCAACCCTGCGCGATGGCAGGCGACAACGGTCGTTGTGCCGACTGCCGGTATGACCACCCTGTCGAGCCCCAGCCAAAATTGAGCCCTCCTCGTCTTCGGCGATAGCGGACTCCAGCACGGGAAGATCCACTAACGTGCTACCCGTGCAGTCACACCCTCCACGCTCGAGCGACGAGGACCTCGTTCGCAACATCATGCAGCCGCCCTTCTGGGTGGTGCACGCCCTCGATATCGATGAATGGTCGACGGAGGCGATGGTCGAGGGCGCGTTCGCGTTCGATACCCGGTTCGTCAAGGAGGGAACGCACCCTCCGCACGCACTGGACGTGGCGAGCTGCTGCCGCCGCTATGCGCGCGAGCACCCGGACCAGCGGGTTGTGTTCTTCACCGATGTCACCAGGTGGCTGGACGAGCAGGGGTCGTCGTGGGCGGCGCTGGAGGTGGATTGGCTCTCCGCGCTCAACTACATTCCCGGCAACACCTTGGGCCTGTTCATGACCGTCAGCCGACGGGCTTTGATGCACATCGGCAACGCCGCCATTGTCCACCGGGTGCACTATGGCGACGGATCGAGTGAAGTTCTCACCGAGGGTGAACGAGATGCCGTCCGACAAGCCCTGGCCGAGAAGTTGGCCGACGATTGGCCTCCCTTCATTCGTGGTCTCATCGACCGGGGACAGCTCGCGCTCGGGTAGTGCGCCACGAAGACGGGAGGACGCGGTGGACAGGTTCGAGCGGGATGTGCTGACCATGCTCTGCGCGGGGTTGCCCGAGCTGCGCCAGGAATGCGCGAACCTGTCGGCGGACCGCAAGGCGCTGCTGGACCGCATAGAGGTCGAGGCCGCCTCCCGCCGCCCGGTGGCCAGGCTCGTCTCGCAACTGCTCGAGTGCGACCCCGAGGACATTGTGGAAGCGCGCCGAGGCCCCGCCACCGGCCTGCCCGGCGCGGGCGGGGGTCGAGCCGACGACGAGGTCTTCGGCTGTCCCGACGACAGTTGCAACCACCGTGCGCGAACGGTTCCGGCGGGTGAACCGCCCCGGTGCGCGTTGCTCGGCCTGCGCATGAGGCGCCTGTAGTGGGCAAGTTCTTCGAGGAGCTGGCCAAGAAGCTGGCCGAGCGCTGGATGGCGTTGCTGGTCCTGCCCGGCGCGCTGTTCATCTTGCTCGCCGCGCTCGCGCTGTGGCAGGGCCAGCGGCTCGCGCTCGACTGGACCAGGGCGCGACAGGGGCTGGACGCCGTGACGGCGCTGCGCCTCCAGGTCGGCGGCCAGGTTACCGCCGTGCTGGCGTTGCTCCTCGCCTCGGCCGGGATCGGCTTCGCTGTACAAGGTCTCGCCGGGCTGACCAGGGCGGTCTGGCTCGGCCGCTGGCCGGGTCCCGTGCGGCGTCTACGTGCGGCGGCGCGCAGGCGGCGGTGGCTGTCCCTGGTCGAGAAACGGGCGGCGGTCGACCGGGACGACCCCGACCGGCAGGCGAAGGTCGACCGGTTCGCCGAGCGGGCCAACCGGATCGCGATGGCCGAGCCGGGTCGTCCGACCTGGATGGGCGACCGGGTGCACGCGGTGGAACAGGTGGCGCTGAACCGGTTCGGCGTCGACTTGGCGTTCGGTTGGTCGCGGTTGTGGTTGGTGCTACCCGACACGGTCCGCGCGGAGATCACCGCGGCGGAGTCGACGTTCGCCGCGGCGGTGGCGACCGGCACGTGGAGCCTGCCCTACCTCGTGCTCGCCGCGTGGTGGTGGCCCGCCGCCGTGATCGGTCTGGTGTTCGGTGCCACCGGGTGGGCCAAGGGGCGCCACGCCATCGCCGAGCTGACGGTGTTGTCGGAGGCCGCCGTCGATCTGCACGGGCGCACCCTGGCCCGTGCCCTCGGTGTCGGCGACCAGGAGGAGACGGGGGTCCTCACCATCGATCAAGGGCGGGAGATCACCGCTTTGGTCCGAAAGGGACGGTGAGCGCGTGGAGCACGAGCCGGTCATGCAGTGGGTGCTGCGGAAGCGAAAACCACTGGACGAGGAGGCGCACATCCGGGTCAGCGTCCGCGCCGGGGAGTACCGGGTCGACCACACGGGTTTCGGTCACCGCCGCTACCCGGACAAGCAAAGTGCGTGGGACGCCGTGCAAGCGCTCCGCGCGGGACATGACGGCGTGTGGGTCCAGGTGGAGTGCGACGACGCCCCGTTCGCCGCGATGCGCCCCGCGGATGGTTCGCGGGTGCTCTACGACACCGCGGGCGAGTGCCTGTACGGGCACTGGGGCACGCACGCGGACAGTTGGTGGAAACGCTACGAGCAGGCCATGGCCGCGGGCGAGACCTTCCGGCAGACCCTGGCGCACGAGCTGTTCGGTGGCTTCATCGACGCGGTCGCCTACCGCGACCCCCTCACCGGGGACGACCGGTACGCCGTGGCGACCGCAGTCGACGAAGGCTCCGACTACTACGTGGTCGACTACCCGGACAGGTCCACGGCGGAGACCCAGTACGAGGAGACCGTCCACGCCAACCGCAGCGAGGAGTTCCCGTACCGGTCCTGCGACATCCCCGCGATTGTCATCGACTCCGCCTCGGACATGCCGGACAACCTCGTCCGACTCCCGAATGGCGCCGTCATGGACCGCGTCGACCACCTGGAGATGTACGGCTACCGCGCGACGATCGACTTTCCCACGACCCCCCGCTCGGCGAAACCCGGTCGGGTGCGAGGCATGACCAGCCGCCCGCGGAGTTGGGGGCCGGGTCCGATGGAGGTCGTCGACGCGACGCCCGAGTCTTGGTCGTCCGGCAGCGCGCCGCACGCGCTGACGCTCCTCGACCTCCCCGACGGCAGCCTGCTGATGGCCTCCGGCGACGACGGCGGCGCGACCGTGTGGAGTCCCCGCGACGGTATGCCCCGCCAGGAGTTCGTCGGTCACGGTGATCGGGTGCTCGCCACCGCGTTGTTGCCGTTGCCCGAGGAGGAGGCGGTGCTGGCGACCGGCGGGCAGGACGGGCTCGTCAAGCTGTGGGCGGTGCGCGACGGCCGACCGCTGTTGAGCTTCGAGGCGCACCGCCGCCCGGTCAACGCCGTCACCTGGGCCTGCCCACCGGGCGAAGTGCCGTGGTTGATCACCGGTGGGGACGACGCGACCGTCGTGGTGTGGGACCCGGAGACAGCAAGCAAGATCGTGGACTGGGAGGTTGGCACGCCGAGCGTGCACATCGTGTGGTCGCTCGACGCTCTCGTGCTCGCGAACGGGCACGTCTGCGTGGTGGCTGGATCGGATGATGGTGCCAGCTCGGTCGTCCACGTGTGGGACGCGACCACGCGGACGACCCTGCACACGTTCACCCTGGAGCGCGGCGGGTTCGGGATCGAGTCGCCGAGTGTGGCGGTTGTGGGGTTGGCGGACGGGTCGTTCCGGGTGGGGGTCGCCGGCGGCTCGGAGGTGCGGGTCTGGGATGGGTCCACCGGTGAGGAGATCCGCGCGTTCTCCGTCCCCGGCAGGTACGGCCAACTCGCCATGGCGGTCCTGGAGGATCTGCGGGTCGCGGTCGCGGTGACCGACGGCGAGCGCACCGCGGTGTGGGACAGCGAGTCCGGGGAGGAACTGGCCTCGGTGACGGGCCGCGAGACGTACCCGACCGCACTGGCCATGACGACCACAATGGACGGTGGTGTCGTGCTCGCCGTGACCGATGTGGACCACGTCCCGGCTCGTCTGCTCCGTTTGGCGGAGTGAGAGTGCAGATCGACGAGCAGATCAACCGGGTGGCGGACTGGGTCCGCTACCCGCTTCCGGCCGCGTTCTCCCGCGACGCCGAGGAGGAGTCCACCAAGCTGTGGCGAACCGTGCGCGCGGCGACCGACGCCAGCGGGTCACGGGTGCTCGCGGCACAGCTGACCGCGGCCAAGACCGTCCTCGGCCAGTTCCACCACCGCCGCTACCGGTTCCGACGGCGCCCGATCGACCTCGCCAAGGCGATCATCTGCCTGTCCCAGGTCGCCGACGACCACCAGCGGATCCCCCCGGACCTGACCCCGGTCGTCGGCCGCTTCGCCGACCGGCGGACCCAGGTCGAGGTCGGCACGAGCCTGCTCGACGGCTTCGAGCCGGAACTGGTGGAGGCAGGCATCCTGCTCGTCGCTGCGCACGCGGCAGGCTCCCCGGAATTGAGGCGCGTGCTGTTCCTCGCCTACCTGCGCCGCTACCAGGACTCACGCGCCCCGGCTGATCTCGAGCACGGCATCGAACTGGGCGACAGGGTGATCGCCACGACAGACGACGCGGAGATCATCGAAGCCCTCGCCCGCGCCTACCTGGACAGGTACGCACTCCACACCCACCTGGACGACCTGGAGCGCGCACGTGAGCTCCTGCACGACGTCCCCTCCGCCCGCGGCGCACTGGGCGTCGCCTACCGACTGCTCTACGACCACACCGGTATCGACAACCACCTCGACCGCGCCATCGACTTCTGCGAGTCCACCCACCTCGCGATCGCCCTGGCCCGCCGGTTCGAACGCGACGCCACCCTGCCCGACCTCGACCGCGCGTGGACACTGGTCGTCCCACCCGTGGACGTCGAGTCCGCAGCCGACATCGTCGCCCTGTTGTTGCTGCGGTACCGACACCGCGGCGACCGCTCGAGCCTCGACCGCGCCGTCACCCTGGCCAAGGACACCCTGGCCGAACTACCCGACCACCACCCCCGCCTGCACGGCCTCCACCTGGCGCTGGCCGCCGCGCTGCACCAGCGCTACCTGGGCGGGGGTGCGGAGGCGGACCTGCACCAGGCCGTCAAGAACGCGACCTGGGCGCACCGGTCACGCCCGGCGAACAACACCGCCCCCGACTCCGGTGCGGTCTTGGCCGAGATCCACCTGACCCGCTACGCCCGCAACGGAGTAGGCGCCGACTTGGACGCCGCGGCCCGCCTGACAACGGACGCGGCGGTGTCCGCCCGCATCCACCACGCCCGCTACCTCGCCACCCAGGACCGGGCCGAGATCGACCGGGCGGTGGAACTCGGCGACCAAGCCGTGCGCACGACCCGCGCGGGCCGTGCGTCGCTGCCCGACCGCCAAGCGCAACTTGCCCTCCACCTGCGAATCCGCGATGCCGAAGGGGACTTGGCCATGGCCACGGCGTTGGCCGAGGGCGCCGTGGCCGCCACCGGAACCGATCACGTCGACCTGCCGGATCGCCGCGCCGTGCTCGCCGACGCCTACCTGGCCCGGTTCCGCGCCGATCCGGACGCCGCGCACCTGGCCGAAGCGGTGTCGGCGAGCGAGCGCGCGTGGGAGCTGGTGCGGGCCGATCCGCAACACCCCCGGCGGATTCGGCGAGCGGGGGAACTCGCCCGCTGCCTGCTCGAGGCGGCCCGCATCGACGCTCCCGTTCCGGCGGACACCGTGCGCGCCCTCGCCGACGAGGTGTTCCTCGCCCCGTCGGCGTCTCCGCACGACCAGGTCGCCGCCCAGCACGCGGTGGGTGAGCTGCTGTTGGCGATCGGTGAACCGGACCTCGCCGTGCCGGTGTTGGACGCGGCGATCAGGTTGTTGCCGTCGCTACCGCCGCGCGAGGCGGACTGGGCGGACCGGTTGGGCACCCAGTCGGGCTTGGTGCAGGCCGCGGTCGCGGCGCGCTGCGCGGTGGCGGACCCGGCCGGGGCGGTCACCGTCGCCGAACTCGGGCGCGGCGTGCTGCTCGCGGCCGAGGCGGGCATCCGGGTCGACCTGTCCCAGCTCCGGTCCGCGCGGAGTCAGCTGGCCGACCGGTTCGAGTGGGTGTGCGAGCGGCTCAACACCCCGGACTTCCCGACCTCGGAGCGCAAGCGCTGGTGGCGGGACTACGACGAGCTGCTCGCCGAGATCCGCGACCTGCCCGGCTTCGGCGACTTCCTCGCCGAGCCAGCTGAGCGGTCGCTGCGCCCCGAGGCGGGCACGGCCGTGCTGGTCAGCGCGCACCGCCGTGGTGGGCATGCCGTATTGGTGCGCTCCGACGCCGAGCCGGTGGTGGTGGACCTGCCGGACCTGGTGGACGTGGAGGCCCGTGTCGCGGCGATGCTCAACGTCGTCCAGGGCAACTCGTTGGCCATGCAGATGCGGCGACGCCCTGTCCTGCTCGACACACTCGCCTGGCTGTGGGACGCCGTGGTCGGGCCGGTCATCAGCGCACTGCCATCCACCCGCGTCTGGTGGGTGCCCACTGGCGTCCTGGGACTGCTCCCCTTGCACGCGGCGGGACACCCGGGGGAGCAGGGGGCATTGGACCTGGTCGTCTCGTCGTACACCCCGTCACTGCGCGTACTGCGCGCCGCGCGGTCCCGACCACCGGCCGCGGAACGCCGTGTGCTCGCGGTCGCCATGCCGCAAGACCTGGCCACCGCGGCCGAGGAAGTCAAGTCGCTGCGGGGGACCACGCTGGTGGACACCGCCGCCACCGGGGACGCGGTCTTGGCGGCCATGGGCAAGGCGACTTGGGCGCATTTCGCCTGCCACGCCATCACCGACCCGGTCTCGCCCGCAGCGGGCGGACTGGTCCTGCACGACCGGGACGTGCTCCTACCCGAGATCGGCGGACTGCACCTTCCGGACGCCGAACTCGCCTACCTGTCCGCCTGCTCGACGGCCAACCACGGCACCCGCCACGCCGACGAGGTGCTCCACCTCGCGTCGGCTTTCCACCTGGCGGGCTTCCGCCACGTCATCGCCACCCTCTGGCCCTTGCACGACACAACCGGCGCCACGGCCGCCCACGCCTTCTACGACCGACTCCCCGACAGCCCAACCGCCCCCGACGCGGCAACCACCCTGCGCCACGTCACCCGCGAACTCCGAGACTCCGACCCCCAACGCCCGGACCGCTGGGCAGCCCTCATCCACAGCGGCCCATAACCACTGTGCTCGAACCGGAACGCATCGTGGACGAACCGCCCTGGGCCCGCGGTCCGGGGCGGTGGCGAATCCGCCACCCTTCGCGTTTGGGCAATTTGTCTGTTTCTTGGCATCCGGACGCCGCGCACGGCGGTACGTCGCATCGCACGGTGCTGCGCCAAGGCGCGGGTGCAGGCATGGCTGGGCAGGCGGAGGGGTATGTCCGGCTTGGCCTGAAGACGTCGTTGAGGAGGCGTGGTGTCCGCTGCTGTGCTCACCGCCACCGGCCTGGAGTGGCTCGATTGTGGACGGCCGCCCAGATCGGCGGTGTCGAGGTCGGCCGCGAGTGCGATCGACGAGGTGCGTGCGCACTTGGCCGACGGTGGGCTTGAGCTGCCGATGCCGGGGGAGGACACGGTGGCTCGGTGGGCTGCTCTGGCGCGGTTGGGGCGAACCGACTTGGTGGTGGCGCGGCTCGCGGAGGGGCATGTGGACGCGGTCGCGATCTTGGCCGAGTCGGGGCGGGACGCGGTGGCGGGCGCGGTGTACGGGGTGTGGGCGTCGCGGTCCGGCGGGGTGTGTGCGCGACTGGTCGGCGGACGGGTGTGCGGTACGACGAGGTTCTGCTCCGGTGGCGCCGGGTTGGACCGGGTGCTCGTGGTCGCGGTGGACGAGGCGGGGGCGGCGCGGCTGGTCGAGATCGATCCGGCGCACCCCGGGGTCACGGTGGACCCGTCGAGTTGGCAGGCGATCGGGATGGACGCTTCCGCCAGCGCCGACGTGCGATTCGACCACGTGGAGCCCACCGCGGTCGTCGGGCCGCCGGACTGGTACGCGGCGCGCCCGGGGTTCGCGGTGGGTGGTGGCGGTGTCGCGGCGGTGTGGCTGGGCGGTGCGGTCGGCGTGCTCGACGACGTGGTCGACGTGCTGGGCGGGCGGGCCGACGAGCACCAGCTGGCGCACCTGGGTGCCCTGCACGCGGCTGTCGCCGGGGCGGGCGCGCACCTGGAGCACGTGGCCCGGATGGTCGATGCCGGTGTGGCGACCGGTCATCACCTGGCTACCTGCCGGGCGGTGGTGGAGCGAGCGGCGTGGGAGGTCCTTGATCGCGCGCCGCGGGTTGTGGGGCCGACGCCGCTGTGCCGGGACCGGGTGTTCGCGCAGCGGTTGGCCGATCTGCAGGTCTACGTGCGCCAGCACCACGCTGAACGGGATCTCGCCGCGTTGGGTCGAACCGTGCTGGACCGTGCCGGGCGGGGCGCGGGATGAGGCAGACCACCGACGAAGACGAGTGGGCGTCTTGGTTGACCGGCCTGCGCCGGTTCCCCGACGAGCGCTACGACCTGGCCGTCGTGGTCGCCGCGCACCCGGACGACGAGACGCTGGGCGCGAGCGGGCTGATCCAGGCGCTGCACGAGCGCGGCACCGAGGTCCGCCTGGTGGTCGCGACCGACGGGGAGGCCGCCTTCCCCACCCTGTCGCCCGCCGAACGCGCCGATCTGGGCCGCGCCCGCAGGCAGGAGCTGACAGCGTCGCTGCGCGCCCAGGGGCTCGGCGAGGTGGAGGTGCGCTGGCTCGGGCTGCCCGACTCGGGGCTCACGGGCCGTCGCGTCGAACTCGCCGGGGCCTTGGTCGGTGAACTGGCCGACGCGGACCTGTGCCTGGTGCCGTGGCCGGGAGACCCGCATCCCGACCACCAGTGCGCGGGCGAGGTGGCGCTCCAGGTGGCGCCGGTGACCGCGCACCGCTGGTCCTACCCGATCTGGATGTGGCACTGGCTCAAGCCCGATGATCGCCTTGTCCGGCGCGAACGGGCGTTCACGATCGCGCTCGACCGGGGTCGGCGCGAGCGCAAGGCGGCCGGGATCGCCCGGTTCGTCTCGCAGGTGGAGCCGGGGCCGGAGGGTGTTCCGATCCTGGACACGGCGATGTTGAGCCACTTCGACCGGGACGTGGAGGTCGTGTTCCGGGAGCCACCGCGTGCGAGCGCTCCCGTCGACCGGTTCGCCGACCTCTACGCCGCGCACACCGACCCCTGGTCGGTGACCGACAGTTGGTACGAGCGGCGCAAACGCGCGGTCACCCTCGCGTGCCTGCCGGAACAGCGGTACGGCACGGTCGTGGAGCCCGCGTGCGGGATCGGTCAGCTCACCGTCGACCTCGCCGCCAGGTGCGAGCGGTTGACCGCCTTCGACCCCGTGCCCGTCGCCGTCGACCGGGCCAGGACGCGCACCGCGCACCTGCCCCACGTGCGGATCGAGGTCGGCGCACTACCGCGCGACCTGCCGGACGAGCCCGCGGACCTGGTGGTGTTCAGCGAGATCCTCTACTACCTCGGCGACACCGACCTGGACTCCACAGTGGACAAGGCGGTCGCGGCGCTGCGCCCCGGTGGGCACCTGCTCGCCGCGCACTGGCTGCCATGGGCGGCCGAGGCACCCCGGGACGGCATGGACGCCCACCGCCGCCTGCTGGCCCACCCCGACCTCGACCCGCTCGTCGAACACCTGGACCACGAGTTCGCCGTCCACGTGCTGCGCCGCCGGTGATCACACCGATCACCGCCGTCGCGATCGCCGTCCCGGCCCGCGACGAAGCGGAGCACATCCACGCCTGCCTGCGCGCCATCGCCACGGCCGCCCGTGGCCTACCCGCCGCCATCGCGTGGTCGGTGTGATGGCCCACCTCGACCACCGCACCACCCTGGGCCATGTCGCGCTGCTGCGCTACGCCCATGTTCTCGACAAGGCCCGGCTACCGGAGGGCCACGGCAACGTCTACGGCGCCAATCTCGGCATCCGCGCCGACGCCTACGACGCCGTCGGCGGCTTCGGCTCCCTCTCCACCGGCGAGGACCACGACCTGTGGCGTCGACTCGGTCAGGGCGGACACCCCCGCGCCTACGCCGACCACATCACCGTCACCACCAGCGCCCGGACCCGCGGACGCGCCCGCGGCGGCCTCGCCGACCTGCTCGACTCGCTCGAGAGCACTGCCGGACCGCCGGTCTGACCAGCAGCGTTTCACCTGTCGCGGTGGCGGGAACACCGCTGTGAGTTCGCGCGGAGGGAACGACGATGCCGGTGCCAGAGGGTCCGACGGATCTGCCGAAGCGGTCGTGGAAGGTCGTGCTGCGGGGCACGGTCAAGGAGTTCCAGCGGGACAACCTGCTGGACTGGGCAGCCGCGCTGACCTACTACGCGGTGCTGTCGCTGTTCCCGGCGATCATCGTGCTCACCTCGGTGCTGGCGATGCTGGGTCCTTCGGCGACCGCCACGGTGATCGAGAACGTGCGGCTGCTGGCGCCCGGCGAGTCGGCCGGGATCATCGTGGACGCGATCACCGGGCTCCAGCGGACCGGTGGGGCGGCCGGGGTGTTGGCGGTGGTGGGCGTCGCGGGGGCGTTGTGGTCGGCCAGCGGGTACATCGGGGCGTTCATGCGGGCGTCGAACGCGATCTACGAGATGCCCGAGGGCAGGCCGGTGTGGAAGACCATCCCGTTGCGGGTCGGGTTGACCGCCGCGGTGGTCGTGTTGTTGGCGGTGTGCGCGTTCGGCGTGGTCACCACCGGCACCGTTGCCGAGCGGGTGGGAACGCTGCTGGGTATCGGCGACACCGGTGTGCGGATCTGGGACATCGCGAAATGGCCCGTGATCGCGCTGCTGGTCGGGCTGGCTTTGGCGATCTTGTACTGGGCCGCGCCGAACGTGCACCAGCCCCGCTTCCGATGGCTGAGTCCCGGCGGGCTGCTCGCGGTCCTGCTCTGGGTGCTCGCCTCCGGCGCGTTCGGGCTCTACGTCGCCAACTTCGGCTCCTACAACAAGACCTACGGCTCACTCGGCGGGGTCATCGGCTTCCTCGTCTGGCTGTGGATCTCCAACATCGCCGTGCTCCTCGGGGCCGAACTCGACGCGGAACTCGCCCGCGCCAAGCAGATCACCCAGGGGCTGCCGGCGGAGCAGGAACCGTTCCTGCCCCCGCGCGACACCCGCGCCCTCGACGAGGATCAACGTGCCGACATCGAACCCGCCGTCGAGGCGGTCGCCACCGACGGGGAGCCCGGGGAAGTTCAGAAGCCGGTTCAGCGGCGGTCGCCTAATAGGACAGTCGCCACTCTCGTGGCGGGCGGGGCCGTGGCCACCCTGACCGCGGTCGTGCTGGCGTCCCGCCGTCGCCGCTCGTGATGGCCGGGGGCTAGGCCACGACGCGGATGGTCTTGAGTTCGGGGTCCACCGAGTCCGGGATGACCATCCCCGCCGTGACTCCGGTGAGCAGGTAGTCGAGGGCGTGTTGCTCGATGCGTTCGCCGGGGAGCAGGACGGGGATGCCGGGTGGGTAGGGGGTGACCTGTTCGGCGCAGATCCGGCCGACGGCTTCGCGGGCGGGCACGTCCCGGGTGTCGGCGAAGAAGGCGTCGCGGGGGAGCATGACCGTGTCGAGTTCGAGGTCTCCCAGGTCCGGCAGCGCCACCTGAGGTGGTGTGGGCAGGGCCTTCGCGGTCTTGGCGAGGGCGGTCAGGCCGTCGATGAGGATGGTGGTGGTGTGGGTGGTGTCGGCGATGCTGAGTTGGGCTTCGACGCGGCGGTGGTCGGAGAGCCCGACGTCGATGGCGTGGTGGGCGCGCAGCCAGTCGGCGGCCTGGTAGCCGGAGATGCCGAGGTCGGAGACGTCGATGAGGATCTTGAGCGGGTCGAGTTCGTGGGAGGCCTCGACACCGATCAGTTCGTCGCGGAGCACGTGCGGGCCGGGGATGTCCTCGATGGCGGCGCGCACGGTGTCGGCGAGGTCGAGGGCGCCGGTGAGCAGCCGGTGCCCGTGCTGGACCATCTGGCGGCGCCAGCCGTCCATGGCGGCGTAGACGAGGGTGTTGGGGCTGGTGGTGGCGAGCATGTCCGCGCAGGCCCGCAGGTGTGCGGGGTCGACGAGGTCGCCCTGCAGGTGGAACACCGAGCCCTGCTCCAGTCCGGCGCCCATCTTGTGGACGCTGACCACGCACAGGTCCGCGCCCGCGTCCATCGCCCAGGTGGGGAGCTGTTCGTGGAAGGGCAGGTGCGCTCCCCACGCCTCGTCCACCACCAGCGGCAGCCCGCGCTGGTGGCACAGTTCGGCTATCGCGGTGATGTCCGCGCACGTGCCGTACGGGGTGGGGCTGGTGATCAACACCCCCGCGACGTCACCGTCGCGGTCCAACGCCTCGGCCACCGCGTCGGGCGAGGGTGGGTGGGCCAGGTGCAGGTCGGGGTCGTAGCGCGGGTGCACCCAGGTCGGTCGCAGCCCGGAGAGCACCAGGCCGGAGACGACCGATTTGTGCACGTCGCGGCTGACCAGGATGCGGCCGTGCCGCCCGGCGACCGCGAGCACCGCGCTCTTGACCGACAGCGAGCTGCCGCAGGTGGAGAAGAAGGCGTGTTCGGCGCCCACTGCGTCGGCCATCAGCCGTTGTGCGCGTTCGATCACCTTGCCGGAGGAGGAGCGGTCGTCGAGTCCGCCGGTGGCCAGCAGGTCGTTGCGGAACACGTCCTCACCCAGCACCGCTCGCACCCGCGGGTCGGCGCCCCGGCCGTGCTTGTGCCCCGGTGGCGTGAAGGGCGTGTGGCCGCGGGCGTGGTAGCCGGCCAGGGCGTCGAGGACGGGTGCCTCGTCGTGGTTCACGGACATGCCCCTTTCAGGAGATCGGTGAGCCGCCGGTGACGCCGACGACCTCGCCGGTGGTGTAGCTCGATTCCTGGGAGGCGAGGAAGACGTAGGCGGGCGCGAGTTCGGCGGGTTGAGCGGGCCTGCCCAGCGGTGCTTGCGCGCCGAAGGACTCCACCTTGTCCGGTGGCATCGTGGCGGGGATCAGCGGTGTCCACACTGGACCGGGGGCGACGGAGTTGACCCGTACGCCGCGGTCGATCAGGTTCAGCGCGAGGCCCTTGGTGAAGTTGACGATCGCGGCCTTCGAGGCGGCGTAGTCCAGCAGGTGCGGTGAGGGCTGGTACGCCTGGATCGAGGAACTGGTGATGATCGACGCGCCCGGGCTCAGGTGTGGTAGGGCGGCCTTGCACAGCCAGAACATGGCGTAGACGTTGGTCTTGAGCACGCGGTCGAACTGCGCGCTGTCGATCTCGGCGAGGCCGCCGTCTTGCGACATCTGGTAGGCGGCGTTGCTGACCAGCACGTCGATCCGCCCGAACGCGGCCACAGCGGCGTCGATCACCCGCGCGCAGGCGGCCTCGTCGGTCAGGTCGGCGACCTCGATCTCGCCGCGCCTGCCCGCCTCCCGCACGAGTCCGATGGTGGTCTCGGCGTCCTCGCGTTCCTTGGGCAGGCAGGTGATGAGCACGTCCGCGCCCTCCCTGGCGAAGGCCAAGGCCACCGCGCGCCCGATCCCGGAGTCGCCGCCGGTGATCACGGTCGCGGCGTCGGTCAGCCGCCCGGAGCCCCGGTAGGTGTGCTCCCCGTGGTCGGGCTCGGAGTCCATCTGCCGTGTGGGGCCCGGGTGCTCGACGTCGTCGGCTGACTCGACCGGGCCGGGGTACTGGCGGCGCGGGTCCTGGCGGGTCGTCTGGTCCGGCATCGCGGCTCCCGAGTCGCTGGTCCATGTGTACGGGACAGAAGTGCCCAGGAGCGGGAGCGGGAAACCCGAGCGGTTAGCGCGCGCCGCGCACGGGTATGCGAGGACATGCGCATAGTGGTCGTGGGTGGAAGCGGCAACGTGGGGACCGCGGTTCTCCGGGCGGCCCGAGCTGCCGGGCACACCGCGGTCGGGGTGTCACGGCGGCCCCCACGGGCTGGTGCGCCTTACGACGGCGTTGACTGGCACTCCATCGACATCAGCGGCGCGGACGCGTCCACGAGGCTGTTTGAGGTGTTCGACGGGGCCGATGCGGTGGTCCACGCCGCGTGGGCGGTCCAGCCGAGCCACGACCAGGACTACCTGCGGTCGGTGAACGTGACCGGTAGCCGCGCGGTGTTCGACGCTGTCACCGACTCGGGTGTCACACGGCTGGTGTACCTGTCTTCGGTCGGGGCGTACGCGGCCCGCCGGTCGATGAGCCGAGTGGACGAGAGCCACCCCGTGACGGGGGTGCCGAGTTCCTCCTACAGCAACCACAAGGCCGAGGTGGAGTCGATCCTCGACGCGTTCGAGGCAGACCACCCGGACGTGTCCGTGGCGAGGTTGCGGCCCGGGCTCATCCTGCAACGCGACGCGGCCAGCGAGATCCGCCGCTACTTCATCGGTGCCCTGATCCCACGTCCACTGTGGAAGGTCGCACGCGACGGCAGGTTGCCGGTGCTGCCCCTCCCGCGTGGCCTGGTGCTTCAGTTCGTGCACTCGCCCGACGTGGCCGCTGCGGTCCTCGCGGCGGCGGAACGGGGCTACCGGGGCGCGGTGAACCTCGCGGCCGACCCCGTGCTCGACGCGCGGGACCTCGCCGCGGTCCTGGGCGGACGCGTGGTCGAACTCCCCGCGCGGGTCGTGCGCGCCGCGGTCGCCGCGGCGTGGCGGGCCCGGGTGGTGCCCACTTCGCCCGGGTGGCTCGACCTCGCCCTGTCCGTGCCCCTCCTGCGCACCGACCGCGCCAAGTCCGAACTCGACTGGGCACCGACGACCGACAGCCACGACACGCTGCGCGCGCTGCTCGACGGACTCGCCTCGCGCGCGGGCATCGAATCCAGCCCGGTTCTGCACCCCTGACCCGAAAGGCATTCCCGGTGAAAGCCCTGACCTGGCACGGAAAACGCGACGTCCGCGTCGACACCCACCCCGACCCGGTCATCCAGGACCCGACCGACACCATCATCCGCGTCACCTCCACCGGGCTCTGCGGATCCGATCTGCACCTCTACGAGGTCTTCGGGCCGTTCCTCACCGAGGGAGACATCCTCGGCCACGAACCCATGGGCGTGGTGGAGGAAGTCGGGGCGGAGGTGACCTCGCTCAAGGTCGGCGACCGCGTCGTGGTCCCGTTCAACATCTCCTGCGGCGACTGCTACATGTGCGGGCAAGGGCTGCACTCGCAGTGCGAAACGACGCAGGTCCGCGAGCAGGGCATGGGCGCGTCGCTGTTCGGCTACACCAAGCTCTACGGCGGCGTTCCCGGCGGGCAGGCCGAGTTCCTGCGCGTGCCCTTCGCCGACCGCCTACCCGTCAAGGTCCCGGAAGGGCCCGCGGATACCCGGTTCCTGTTCCTGTCCGACGTGCTGCCGACCGCGTGGCAGGGCGTCGAGTACGCCGACGTCCAGCCCGGCGGCACCCTGGCCGTGATCGGGCTTGGCCCCATCGGGGAGATGTGCGCCCGCGTCGCGCAGCACCGCGGGGTCGAGAAGGTGATCGGCATCGACCTGGTCGACGAACGCCTCGCCCGCGCCGCCGAGCGCGGGGTGACCACACTGGACCTGCGTGAACACGGTGCCGACCTCGCCGACGCGGTCCGCGAACTCACCGACGGCCGGGGCGCCGACTCCGTCATCGACGCCGTCGGCCTCGAAGCCCACGGCGCGCCCGTCGCCTCCCTCGCCCAACGCGCCGTCGGACTCCTGCCCGACGCCGCCGCCGAGAAGATCATGCGCACCGCGGGCATCGACCGGCTCTCCGCCCTGCGCCTGGCCATCGACATCGTCCGCCGCGGCGGCACCATCTCCCTCGTCGGCGTCTACGGCGGCATGAGCGACCCGCTGCCCATGCTCACCCTCTTCGACAAGCAGATCCAGCTCCGCATGGGCCAGGCCAACGTCCACCGCTGGGTCCCCGACATCCTGCCCCTGCTCACCGACGACGACCCCCTCGGCGTCGACACCTTCGCCACCCACACCCTCCCGCTCACCGACGCCCCCGAGGCGTACTCCATGTTCCAGCGCAAGGAAAACGGCGCCATCAAGGTCGTCTTCACTCCCTGACACCATCCGCCGAGTGCGACCGGTCCCGCCGCCGCGGTGCCGGGCAGGTGCACGGCACGCTCCACGACCTCGGATCAGGCGCCCAACGGCGCGCCGAGATCGAGGACGACACCGTCCGCATCGGCCCGTTGTCGAATACGCGTCGCGGTACGGGTCGCCACGGGTGTTCAGGTCGTCCGCAGCCTGATCAGGTGGTCGGTGGCGGGATGTGGACGGCGATGAGGGCGATGTCGTCCTCGGGTGCGGTGCCGCCGAGGCGGGCGACGAGGGTGTCGAGCAGGGTGGGCATGGTGCCGGTGTGGCCGGCGAGCAGGTGGAGGGTGTGGGTGGTGGCGTCGTCGATGTCGTGGCCGCGGCGGTCGGTGAGACCGTCGGTGTAGAGCAGCAGGGTCGACCCGGGCGGCAGGACTGTGTGGTGGTCGGTTCGGGCGGGCGTGGGCAGGTCGGGGTGGATGATCCTGCCGGAGTGTTGGAGCTGGGTGACGCGGCCGGACGGGCACCGGAGGAGAGGGCTGGGGTGTCCGACGTTGGTCCAGGTGAGGTCCCAGCCGCGGTCTGGGCGTGGGCGCAGGTGGCAGTGCACGAGGCTGCCGCTGGCGCGCAGGTCGAGTGCCTGGTTGGCGTTCTCGACCGCGGTGACGGTGGTGGCGGGGCCCGCGCCGGGGTGGTCGAGGTCGGCTTGGCGGATCATGCTGCGGAGCTGGCCCATGAGGGTGGCGGCGTGGATGTCGTGGCCGGTGATGTCACCGATGGTCACGGCCAGCCCGGCCGGGAGTGTGGTGGTGGCGGGCAGGGGGTAGGCGTCGTACCAGTCGCCGCCGACGAGTTCGTCGGTGGTGGCGGGGCGGTAGAGGGCGGCGGTCTCGATGCCCTCGGTGGTGGGGAGGTCGGTGAGCATGGCCTGTTGGAGCTGGTGGGCGGTGCTGACCCGGTCGTCGAGGAAGCGGGCGCGCTCGACGGCGCGGGCGGTGTACCCGGCCAGCGCGGTGACGACGGAGCGTTCGAGCAGGTCGAGTTCGTGTGGGGTGTCCCAGCACACGGCCAGGGCGCCCAGTGGGCCGCGGGTGCCGGGCAGGGGGACGCAGATCGCGGTGCGGAGGTTCATCTCCTCGAACGCGGCGACCACCTCGGCGGGGTAGCCCCCGTCGACGAGGCCGGCGGTGTCCTGGATGACGACGGTGGCGTTGTCGCGGATGGCGCGCGCGGTCGGCCAGTTGTCATCGAGGTCGTAGCTCTCGTAGACCGCTTCGACCGGAACCGTGCCGGTGTGGTCGACCACCCGGCGCAGCCTCCTGCCCTCCACGAGCACCAGGCCGACGTAGCTGGGCTTGAGGTCGCTGGTGACGAGGTCGCGGACGCGGTCGCGCACCTTGACCAGGCCGGTGGTGTCGGCGAGGTCGTCGGCGGCTCGCAGCAGCAGTTCCGAGCGGGTCAGGGCGGCTCTGACCTGAGCGGCGTACTCGTCGGCGCGGCGGTGGGCCTGCTCGGCCCGGTGGGACACGATCCGCAGCCGCAGCTCGGCGGCGCACGCGGCGGCCAGGTCCGCCAAGTCCCGCAGTTGGGCCTCGGTCCAGCTGCGGGGTGAGGTGTCGATCGCGCACAGTGACCCCAGCACGTGACCGTCGACATCGACCAGCGGCATCCCCGCGTAGGCGGCGACACCGAGGTCGTCGATCGCGGGGTTGGCGCACCAGTGGTCGTCGGCGCGGGTGTCGGGCAGGACCAGGGGCTCGCCGGAGAGCACGACCTGGCTGCACAGCGAGTGCGACAACGGCGTCGACCGGGCCGTCGCCCACGGGTCGTCCAGCCCCACCATGCCGGGGAACATCTGGCGGTCCGCCTCGACCAGCGACACCAACGCCACGGGGGTGCCGACCACGCTCGCCACCAAGCGCGCGAACCGCTCCATCCCGAGATCCGACATCTCGGACAGCCCGGTGTCGCGCAGCGCCGCCAGCCTGGCCGGGTCGGCCAACCCGCCTCGCGCGGGTACCTCCCGCCTCGTCGACATCGTCACTCCCACCGGACACGAAACCAGCGCGGAAGCGTAGCCCGCCGACCAGGGCCGCGACAGTGGATGCGAGCGACGTGACACCGAAGGCGAGAACGTGGGTCTCGTCGTCCGGTGGGGCGGGGCGCCCGGAGCTAGGGTGACGAGGGAGAGCTTGCTGCTCGCCCCACCCACGAATGGCCGGGCGACCGAATCGCGAGCGGATGCGGTGGATGCGAAACCGATGACACCCGGCACCACCACACCGCGGACCTCCGCGTTACGCGTCGAGATCACCGCGCACATCGACGACATCACCGTCATCCGGGCCGCCCTGCGGGCCTGGCTCACCGCCCGCGACATCGTTGAGGCGCGTCGCGAGGACATCCTCCTGGCCATCGACGAAGCGATCACCAACAGCATCGAACACGCCTACCGCGACATCGCCCCCGGCCCCGTCACGCTCACCGCGCTGGTGCTCCCCGACGCCACGAGCGTGCGGGTGTCCATCGCCGACCGCGGCCAGTGGCGCACCCCGACCTCGGAACCGTCCGGGACCCGGGTTCCCCTGAGCGGCCGGGGCCTCAAGATCATCTACACGATCGCCGACCGCCTGAACATCGACCGCGGCACCCCCACCGCGCCCGGCACCACGACCACCATCGAGTTCAGAGCCGAGACCACCAGACCATGAACCCGCAGCTACCCACCGTCACCGTCGACGGGACGGCGACCTCGATCACCGTCCGGTGCGCGGGCGACATCGACCTCGCCACGGTCGGCGACCTGAACACCGCCGTGGACCACGCGCTCACCGCGGCGCCCGCGACGCTCGTCATCGATCTCAGCGATGTCCGGTTCCCCGGCTCGTGCGGCCTGGCCACGCTCGCCAGAACCGACGAACACTGCCGCGCCAACGAGAACAGGCTCGTCGTCGTCCTGCCGCCCGACAACGCCGCCTACCGCGCGCTCCAGATCACCGGCCTGCTCGACGTCCTCGACGTCGTCGACACCGTTCCGCATCGTCGACAGCACAACCCGGTCTGACCCACTGAGCCGCGCGTACCGCCGCCGCTCACGACGCCGCGGGTTCGATGTCGTCAGGTCCCCAGCGGACTTCGGTCCACGGGATCTCGCGGACACCGCGGTGGATCACGCGGGCGAGCCGGTTGACGGTCCAGGGTCGTTGGATGCCGGGTCGTTCGTAGCCGAGGAAGCGGCTGCGGTGGCGGGGTGCGACCAAGACTGCGGTGATGACCGGGGTGCCGTCGGGGCCGGGGGTGGTGAGCAGGTCGACAGCCCGGCCGAGGGGACGGCCGTCGTGGTCGTGGACGGTGCGGCCGAGGAGGTCACTGGCGCGCATCGCGGGCTCCGGGGATGCGGGCGATCACGTGGTCGCGCAGCCAGCGTTCGAGGGGTGGTTCGTCGAGGAGTTCGAGGTCGATGCCCAGGGTGATGGCGCTGCCGACGTCGGTGACGTGGTGGAACGGGACACGCAGCGGCACGGGGTCGCGGTCGGTGTGCAGGCGTCGGCCGACGGAGGCCAGCCAGGTGCCGAACCGGCCGTCGATGCGCAGGCCGAGGGCGATCTGCCCGACGAGCAGGGCGGTGACGGTCGCGGTGCCGTCGAGGTCGATGTGGAGTTCGATGTCGTCGACCTTGCCGACGGGGCGGCCGTGGCGGTCGACGACTTGGCGGTCGAGGAGGTGGAAGTCGACGCGCAGCGGGTCGGGGGTCATGAGGTGCCCATTCCGGTGATGACCATGAGTGGGATCGCGGCGACGGCGGCGAGGAGGATGACGGCGAGGTAGCCGACGCCGAAGATGTTGGCGAGGCGACCGTTGACCTGGTCGCCGAGGTAGTCGCGGTCGTTGGCGACCACCAGGATCGGCAGGTAGGTCAACGGCAGCGCGACCGCGCTGAACACCAGGGAGACCTCGGTGACGGTGACCGGGTCCACCGTGGTCAGCAGGAGCGCGACCCCGAGCAGGAGGCTGACCAGGACGACGGTGTGGAAGCGGGCGGCGCTGCGCGGTGCGACGCTTTTGCCCCAGCGCCAGCCGAAGTACTGGGCGATGGTGTACCCGGCGGACAGGCCGGTTTCCAGCGCGGCGCCGAAGGTCGCGGCGAACACGCCGAGGATGACCACGGCCAGGCCGAGTTTCCCGAGCGCGAGGGCCACCGGCAGGGTGGTCTGCCCGATCGAGTCGACCTGCACGCCGAGCGGGGCGAAGACGGTGGCGGCGCAGGCCATGATCGCCAGCGACAGGATGCCGCCGAGCGGGAAGCCGATGAACACGTTGGTGCGCTCGGTGATCAGGTCCTTGCGGGTCCACTCCTCCTCGACGCCACCGGAGGAGAAGAAGAACACCTCGTACGGGGTCATGGCCGCGGCGAACAACGACACCGCGAAGAACCCGTAGCTGGCCCAGCCTTCCCCGGACGCGGATGCCTGCCCCAGCGCCTGGGACCCCAGTTCGCGCCAGGGCGGGTCGAGGGCGATGAGGGCGACGACGAACACCACGAGCGCGAGTCCGGCGAGGCCGAAGACGCGTTCCATGGTCTCGAACCGCATCCGCCACAGCACGACCCAGATCACGAACGCCGCGATCGGCACCCACAGCAGGTAGTGCACGCTGGTCGCCAACTCGATCGCCAACGCCACACCGCCGATCTCCGCCGCCAGGGTCAACAGCGTCACCAGGTAGGACCCGGCCAGGTTCGCCAACGCCACCTTCGGTCCGAGGCGTTCGCGCACCAGGTCGAACACCGGACGCCCGCTGACCGCCGCGACCCTGCCGGACATCTCGGCGTACACGCAGATGCCGATGACCCCGACCACGACCACCCAGGCCAGGCGCATCCCGAACCGGGCGCCGGTCTCGGAGTTGGCCACCAGGTCGCCGATGTCGACGAACCCGCCGATCGCGGTCAGGATGCCCAGCGTGACCGCCAACGCCCGCTTCACGCGACGGCCCCAACGAGCTCCCGCAGCCCGGCGGCGAGCCGATCGAGCCTGCTCGCGTTCGCGGTCAGCGCAGCCCTGTCGTCGTCCTCGGCGGCGCGGGCGGTGTCGGTGATCGCGACCACCGCCTCGGTCAGCAACGGCATCGCCCGATCCCTGAGCCGGGCGGCGCCGTCGGTCGGGACCTCCACCGCGAACAGTTCGTCCACCGCGTCGGCGGCCCGCTCCCGGGCGTCGTCGAACACCGCCGACCGGTACGGCGCGAGCACCCGCCCGTCCAGCAGCGCGGTCGCGGTCAACCGGGCCGTCCGCACCGCCGACCCGGCGTCCCGACCGCCGGAGGCGACCGCGGACCGCACATCGTCCTCGGTGGCGGGCAGCACCCCCGGCACCACGAACCCGGCCAGCGCCACCGCCACCACCAGCGAGGCCACGACCCCGCGCTTTCCCATGCCCGCGCACTACCCGGTCGGCGAAGACGCCAAACTCCGCCGACCCCCTTCTATGCTGCGGAAATCGACAGTTTGTCCGGTCCGCTCCGCTTGTCCGGGCAGCGAGCACGCCAGGAGGTAGGACCACCCTGCAAGCGGTCTGGTTCGCCTGACTGGGTGGAGGTGACACGATCACCCGATGACGTCCCGCCGGGCGTCGGCAGCGGCGCTCGGAGGAACACCCGTGTCCGAACCGATGACCTCGCGCGGATCGACCGGCCCCGCCGCGGAGATCGACGTGCTGCTGGTCGAGGACGACGAGGGTGACGTGATCATGATCCGCGAGGCGTTCGAGCAACGCCAACCGGGCGCCCGCCTGCACGTGGTCAACGACGGCATCGAGGCCGTCGCGTTCCTCAGACGCGCCGACGGCTACACCGACGCGCCCAGACCGGACCTGATCCTGCTCGACCTCAACATGCCCCGCATGGACGGCCGCGAAGTCCTCGCCGAGGTCGAGACCGACCCGGCGCTCACCGCGATCCCCATCGTCGTGCTCACCACCTCCGGCGCCCCGGAGGACATCGCGCGCAGCTACACCCTCTACGCCAACGCCTACATCACCAAACCCACCGACCTCGACGACTTCATGACCATCGTCGGCAAGATCGACGAGTTCTTCGGCACCACCGTCACCCTGCCCACCTGACCCGGAACCCGCCCCATCTGTGGGGCGGGATGCCGGTGGTGATCATCAGGTCCGGCGGGGGCGGGGGCGTTGATGTCGCCAACGGGGAGGACCACGTGCTCGACAAGTCAGACGAACGAGCGGCTGAACCACGCCAGACCGCGGCGCCACCAGTTTCACGACCGATCGCAGTGGCCACCGCTCGGGGTACCGACCCTCCCAGCGCGCGGTCTCCCCGCGCAATGACCGGCCCCGGGGCTACCGCCGAATAGGAACCGCGGCGTCACTCCGGGTTGCGCGGTCCGGTGACCATGGCGTGCTCGACCGACTCGGCGATCGCGAGAATCCGATCCAAGCGGCTCACCTGCAACGCGCGCCCGGCGACGTTCGAGGAGCCCACGACGAACACCAGGTCGATCCCCTGGTTGCGCGCCTGTTCGTGTGCGCGGGTGAACGCCGTCAACGCGACCGAACCCAGGAACCCGATCCCGTCCAAGTCGGCGATGACCAGCAGCACACCGTCGTCGGCGGCCTGGGCGAGTCCGCCGAACAAACCCGTCTCCAGCACCCCGGCAGTGCCCAAGTCGAACTCACCGCGCATCCGCAGCACCATGACGCCGCCCTGGTGCTCGCGCTCGACCGCTGTCTCCACCGACTGCACACACCCACTCAACCACCATGGCCAGCCGCCTGCCCGGTGACTCGAGAACTGTGCGTCACCGTGCTGCCGCGGGCGCGGTTCGCTGCCGGGTCACCCGGAGGAGTGGAAGTCGACGATGATCGTGATGCTGGGAGCACTCTCCGTACCTGGATCGAGGTCGAAACGAACAGCCAGTGCTCTCAGGATGCCCAGCCCCGGCCGCAGCGGGATGCGATCCGGCGCCCGCCGGATTTGGCGTGCGCCGCCGACCGCGATGCCCCACCCGGACTTGAACGCCTCGACTCCCTGGGCCCATATCGACTGCCTCGGCGGTGCGATCACCGGCCCCGGCTCGGAATCAGCCATCAACGGGTACCGATGGCCGAACAGCAGGACGTGCTCACCCGGAGTCCGGGCACCGTTCCCGCTCCCTGGCCCGCCGGTGCCTAGTACCAGCATCCGCCCTGTCCGCCACGCGAGCTGTCGTCCCGGACACCGCAGGAGTGATTAGGCTGCCCGTCGTGCCCGAGACCCCCGGCGCCACCGACCGCACGCGCGTGTTGGAGGCGATCACCAACGTCGATCTGCGCCACCTCGACCTGGAGGAGTCCCTACGGGTCCTGCTGGAGCGGGTCCGGGACGTCTTCGAGGTCGATACCGCCACCATCCTGCTCTACGACTCCCACACCGAACGCCTGACCGTGCACGCCGCGGCGGGCATCGCGGACGAGGACATCCTCGGCATCACCGTCGACCTCGGCGCCGGGTTCGCCGGCCGTGTCGCCGCCACCCGGGAAGCGGTGATCCTCGACCAGGTCGACCACACCACCGTCGTCAGCTCCATCCTCTGGCGCAAGGGCCTGCGCGAGCTGCTGGGCGTACCCATCCTCGCCCGCGGCACCCTCATCGGCGTCCTGCACATCGGCTCCCGCACACCCCGGCGCTTCACCGACGAGCACACCCAGCTCCTGCTGCTGGTCGCCGACCGCGTCGCGCTCGCCATCCAAGCCGAACTCACCACCGCCGAACGCGCCGCCACCACCGCCCTGCAGCGCAGCCTGCTGCCCACCCGCTTCCCCGCCGTCGACGGCCTGCGCTTCGCCGCCCGCTACGTCCCCGGCGCCACCACCGGCTTCGGCGGCGACTGGTACGACGTCTTCACCCTGCGCGACGGCCGAATCGGCATCGTCATCGGCGACGTCGCCGGGCACGGCCTCGCCGCGTCCATCGTCATGGGGCGCCTCCGCAGCGCCCTGCGCGCCTACGCCATCGAGAACGACTCACCCTCGGTCGTACTGTCCAAACTGCACGGCAAGGTCTCCCACTTCGAGGCCCGCAGCATGGCCACCGTGCTCTACGGCATCATCGACGTACCCCGGGAGAAGATCGTCCTGTCCTCCGCCGGGCACCTCCCATCGGTCCTGGTCGCACCCGGGCACCCAGGCGCGCTCATCCCGGTCCCACCGGACCCACCCGTGGGCCTGCACGTGCCCGAACGACGCCCCCGCCGCGACACCACCATCGACCTCCCCGACGGCGCCGTCCTCGCCTTCTACACCGACGGCCTCATCGAACGCCGCGACCAACCACTCGACCGCTACCTCGACCGCCTCACCACCGCGGTCACCCCCGACGACCCCGCCCTCGTCTGCACCCAAGTCATGGACGCCCTCATCGAACCCACACCCCAAGACGACGTCGCACTCCTGATCGCACAGGTGAGAACGCACCCGTCGCACCGATGACGACCACCGCGGGTCGCCCGGTGCGCGCGTAACGCGCGTCCGTGCGTCGTGGCGCCGAAGGCTGCGAGGCCACGCGGACGTCACGAAGCGGGCCGGTACTTGACCAGTGCGCGGAGGAACGCCCGGGAGAGCGGTTCCAGCGGAAAGTCGAGGTCGCCGGGCAGGGCGCTCTGCTGAACATGCGCGCCTAGGTCGGCGACGGGCGCCCGCCGGTGCGGATGCTGATCCCGGAGAGGCTGACGCCCTCGGTGGGGCCGGTCGCAGAGCCCGTCGCGCAGCACCCGTTCCACAGCCGACGAGGCCGCGTCGACTGCCGACACGCCTGGAGGACACGCCCCTTCCCCCGCCGGGGCGGCCATCAAGCTGGCCCTTGCCACCAGGTCGCCGAGGGCGTTCATCGAGCCGTACGGCGAGGAGATCCGCCAGTGCGCCACGACATTTCCGACCCCGTCGAGCATCCTCGCCCCCAACCGCCGTCCCACTCGCGTTCGCCCACGGTCTCAACCGTGGGCTGCTCCGCTCTGAGACGGAGGGCTGACCATGAACATTCTGGCCTGGTGAGATCGCTATCGCACGCGACGCTGCGCAGTCGATTTGCAACGGTTTACCTGAGTCTACCCGCTTGGGTGTCACCCGAAAGCGTAGACCGCCGCGCGAGAAAACCCGCCCGCGACTAGAACGGGAGTCACGGAAAGGCCAGACGTGAAGGAGAGGACTGAGTGATGCCTGGATTGCTCGACGTCGTGGTCGATCTCATTCAACAGATCGTGGGTGTGGTCGTCGGTTCCTGACCCACGCGGAGTCGGAGGCCCCTCCGGTGCGAGCGGGACGCGCCGCGGGGCCTCCGGCTCGGTGCACCCCGTCCCCGCGATCTGCTTCGCCTCGAGCGGTGGTCGCGTCGTGGTCGAGAACCGCTGTCGATCTCTCCCGCCCTGCCCCTGTCCCCTGACCCATTGAGATGTGCACACGGTGACCGCCGAGAACAACGAACCTGACTTCTCCTTCGATGGACTGAGGGACTTCACCTGGACCGCGGGCGAGGTGGCGCGACGACTGGGTGTCACGGAGTCGACATTGCGCTCCTGGCACCACCGCTACGGGATGGAGCCCTGTTCCGCGCGGGAGGGCGGACAACGGCGCTACGGCACCGAGGACGTCGTCCGGATGTCGCGGATGCGCGAGCTGGTCGAGAGTGGGATGCGCCCCTCGGCCGCCGCCGCGCTGTTGCAGCGGGCGCTCCCGCTCCGGGACGCGCACCAAGCCGTGGTCGCCGCGGGCAAACAGCTCGACACCGGGGCCTGCGCCGATCTGCTCACCCAGGTGATCCGCTCGTGGGGCGTCACCCGCACCTGGAACCGGGTGTGCAGGCCCGCGTTGCGATCGGTGGAACAGGCCCAGCGCGCCGACCCGGACTGCGTCGACCACGAGCACGCCCTGTCCTGGTCGGTGACCGCGGCGCTGCACCGCGTCCACCGGCCCGCGGGCGAGGCGTCGATCCTGCTGGCTTGCGGCCCCGGGGAACAACACAGCCTGCCCGTCGAGGCGCTGGCCGCGGCGTTGGCCGAACACGGCGTCCCCGCCCGCGTCCTGGGCGCGGCCACCCCCACCCCAGCCCTGGTGCGAGCGGTCACCACGACCACGCCGCGCGCCGTGCTGCTGTGGTCGCACCACCCCGACCCCGCTCACCACGCCGCCGCCTCAGCACTAGCCGACCTGCCACCCCGCCTCCTCGTCGCCGGTCCCGGTTGGCGCCACCCGATCCCCTGGGAACAGCCCACATCACTGGTCGACGCGGTATCGCTGCTGAGCGAGCACTGATCCCGCCCTCCAGCCCGTGACGCGATCACCGGCGACGCCATCGCCCTGCGCCTATCGCGGCGCTCGGCAGAAGCGGTCCGTGTCCGAACCGGTGTTCCCGGGGCGGTCCGCCGCCACCCGCGGCCCCTGGTAGCCGGTGATGGTGTTTCGGGCCTGTTGACCGTGGTCGCCACACCCAACCGCCGACTTGTCGTGGGGCTCGGCACGTCCTGTATCGGCCCACCGCCCGCAGGTGAGCGGCGGTGTCGGTGTGCTGAACGCTCTGCAACCGAAATGCAACGCCTTTCCCGTGTTGACGCGGTCGGATGTCACCGGTTGGTGTTGTCTGTCGCGCCACCTCGCCCGGTGTGGTCTAGAACTGGAGTTGGAGTTCCGAACGCGCAGGACACTCGGCGGGGAGCGGTGGGGCCGGGTTGCTGGGCCTCGCGGCCGGGTTCCTGGTTGTTCTCGGGGTTGGCGGTCGGGTCTGACTCCGGGGCGGAGGGGTGCCGCGGCGCGAGGGGCGATCGCGCCGCGGAACCTCCTGACCGCAGCGCCCTGTTGCCAAGTCCGAGTTGGCGCGGTGGTCGTTGGCGCGTCGTGTCGCTTCCGTCTGCGTGGCGCGGTTGACGCGCTGGTGACTGATCCACGGATATGGGCGGGTTCCGCAGGTGCGGAAATCCCGGGCGCCGCGTGCTGTCGGCGGACGTTTTCCTTGCGAAGGAAGTGGTTTCACAGAAGTTGCGGATCGATCTGCGTGTGTCGCTTGATGGTGTGGATTGCGCGGCTGATCGCTTGTTCTCCGCACCGCCGGGTAGCACGTCGCCGACCGGACACTACGAACAATGGAGTGGTGATGAGACGTCTTGCGATCCGCGTGGGTACCCGAGTCGCGGTAGCCGCCGTGGCGATGGCGACCTTGACACCGGTGGCCCATGCCGAACCGTTGCGGTGGGTCGCGTTGGGTGACGCCTACACCGCGGGTGGCATCGACGCCGCCGGTGAACAGATCCTCGTCGGCGGGGTGCGGGACGGGTGCGGCCGGACGAGGGGGTCGTACCCGGAGGTGTTGCGCGCGCGGTGGTCCGGTCGGTACGGGTTGGTCAACGTCAGCTGCGCTGGTGCCTCGGTCGTCAACGTGGCCGGGGAGCCGCAGCGGCCCCCGGGCTACCACATCCCGTTCTTCGAGGTGTACGACCCGGACTTCCCGTTCCCGCTGGTGCCCCCGCAGTTGGACGCGGTCACCGCCGACACCGACCTGGTGACGGTGGGCGTGGGCGGCAACACCCTCGGGTTCTCCGAACTGGTGCTGGCCTGCTTGCAACTGGGGGAGTGGTCCGACCCGGTCACCGACCACCCGTGCGCCGACTACTTCAGCTTCGGTTGGGACGGCGTCCCGACCATCGCCGAACGCCTGGCGCTGGTCGCCGACGAGTACGACGGCCTGCTCACCATGATCCGGCTGGCCGCGCCCGGCGCGACCGTGCTCGCCGTCGGCTACCCCACGATCTTCCCGGCCGACCCGGCCACCTGCGACCGCGGGTTCACCCCGCGGGGCATGCGCAACTTCGCCACGGTCACCTACCCGGACCTGCTCTGGTTGCGCACCGAGGTGGTGGAGCCGTTGAACCGGGTCATCGCCGAGCGGGCGGCCCGGCACGGCGCCCGGTACGTGGACCTCTACACCGCGAGCGAGGGCCACGACGCGTGCCGACCCGACGGCCTCAACTGGGTCGAGGGCGTTGTCGACCGTGTGGGCCGCTGGGCCGTGGTCCGCGCCAACAGCGCCGGGCACACCGCCGCCGCGGACGCGGTGCAAGCCGCCCTGGAGACAACTCCCGGTTCGTGAGCGCAGGCGGGGTTCGGTGGTCGAGGCGTCCATCGCTCCGAGCTGAACCAGTGCGCTGGACCCCACCGCTGATCGAGTCGGTGGGGTCCGTTCCGTTGGCGCCGTCAGGCAGCCGAGAACAGCGGGTACGTGCCAGGGTGAGTGGGTAGGGGCTTCGTAGAGGCTGCCTTCCGGGTCCAGGGCATGAGTCCGCGGCGCTGTCGCGTGATCACGGTGTCGCGGGTGGTCGCTGGTACTGCTGGGTCGCGGTGCGATCTCGTAGCGGGGTACTGCTTTGAGCCCGCGGACTGGGTGGCGCGAACCGGGTGTCGGTGTTCGGTGTGGCGGCGGGGAGGGTGAAGGTGAAGCGGGTGCCGCCGCCGGGGTTGTCGGTGGCGGTGATGGTGCCGCCGTGGCGCTCCGCGATGCGTTTGCAGATGGCCAGGCCGAGGCCGGTGCCGGTGTACGGGCCCCCGGTGTGGGCGCGGTAGAAGGTGTCGAAGATCTTCTCGTGCTGCCCGGCCGGGATGCCGATGCCGTTGTCGGCGATGGTCAGGGTCACGGTGCCGCCGCGGCGGGTGGTGGTGATGGTGATCTCCGGGGTCACGCCCGGGGCGGTGTACTTGACGGCGTTGCCGACGAGGTTGTCGAGGAGTTGGCGCAGCAGGACGTGGTCGGCCTCGACGGGGTCGAGTTCGCCGTGGGTGAACCGGGGGACCGGCGCGCTCGCGACGGTGGCGGTGTCGATGCGGGCGGCGGTGATGTCGGCGACGAGCGCGGTGAGGTCGACCCGTGCGGGTGCGATGCCCGCGTCCCGGGCGGTGGTGTAGGCGAGCAGGTCGTTGATCAACCCCCGCATCCGCCCCGCCGCCCGGGCGACGCGGACCATGGCCATCTCCGCGCGCGCCGCGTCGTTGTCGCGAAGCGCCTCGGTGGCGGCGTCGGTCCAGCCCTCGGCGGCCGCGAGGGGGTTGAGCAGGTCGTGGGCGACGACGCCCGCGAAGGCGGTGAGCTCGTCGTGGTGGCGGCGTTCGGCGGTGACGTCGTTGTAGACCATGACGGTGCTGCGGCCGCCGCCGGGTTCGGGCAGGGCACTGGCGCGCAGGTGCACGATCCGGCCGTCGGGGACGCCCTCGTTTCGGATCAGCACGTCCATGTCCTCGACGACCTCGCCCGCGGCGATGCGCACGTGTGGCATCTCGGCGTCGGTCATGGGCGTGCCGTCGAGGTGGTGCATGCCGTAGTGGGCACTGCTCGCGGCTTGGTCCTCCGGGCTGAGTCTGCCGCCGAGGATGTGCCCGGCGGCGACGTTGCGCAGGGTGATGTTCCCGGTGGAGTCGACAACGGAGACACCGTCGCTCATGGAGTCGATGATGGCGCGCTTGAGCGCGGCCCGGCGCGCGGTGTCCTCCCGACCGACGGCGAGTTCACGCACGAGGTCCGCGCGTTCGTCGCGGCCCAGCGCCAGGGTGAGGCCGACCACGGCGACGACGATGACGAACAACTGGACGACCAGGGCGCGGCCCGCGTGGGAGGACATGACGGCGAATGGCCCGCGATCGTGCAGGGTGAACAACACGGCGATGGCGGCGACCACGGCGGTGTGGGCGGTGACGTACGCCGTCGACAGCCGCACCGCGGACCACACGGTGAGCGCGATGAGGGTCGAGGTGATCGGCAGCCCTTCGGCGTCCGCGAAGCCGACGCCGTAGCAGATCGCCGAGAACACCGAGACGGCCGCGTGCTCGACGAGCCGCCCGCGGTCGACCGGTGGCGGGTTCGGGGCGGTGAGGCGGTTGCGCAGGCCGACGGCGGCGCGGGCGAGGCACAGGCTCGCGGTGCCCACGACGAGGATGCCCGCGAGGTTGCGCGCCAGCCACACCCCGGTGGCCAGCCACGAGTGGCGGCCGGTGACCAGCCAGATCCCGACCGGTCCGACGGCCGCGGCCGCGGCGGTGGCGGTCAAGGCGGCGAGCAGCAGCGCCCAGAGGTCCCGCAACCCGCGCAGACCACCGCTGTCGGCCAGGGACCACATCAACGGGCGCCTGCGCACGATCAGGGTCATGAACAGCCCAGCCTGGATGAGGTTGGCCAGCACGAACACCGCGGACTGGGCCGGGGTCGAGCCCGTGGCCAGGTTCACCACCGCGGTGATCAGTCCCAGTGCGGCCACATCCAGCCAGAGCAGCGGTGAGCGGCGCTGCGCGCACAACCACACCGCCGCGACCCCCGCGGCGGGCCAGACCAGACTCAGGTTCGTCGCGTCGAGCACCGTCAACCGCCCGGCCGCGGTGGCCGCGGCGAACAGCGCGGCGAAGACCGCGCAGCGGACGAGTGCGGTACCCCGGCCCATCACGGCACGCCGGGTTCGGCCGATCCGACCCCGGCCACCAGTCGTCGCACCGCGGCGCACAGTTCGGTGCTGCTGGAGGGCTTGGGTACGTAAACCGCGCTCGCGGCCCGGATCCGCGCCACGTCCGGGGCCGACCACAACACGGTGAACGCGACCGCGGGCAGCTCGCGGTCCCGCTCGCGCAGCCGGGTGAGGAGTTCGAGGCCGTCCATGTCGGGCATCAGGACGTCCACCACCGCGACCTGCGGCCACCCCGGCGCCACCGAGTCCAATGCGAGCGCGCCGCTACCGGTGTCCACCACGTGGTGGCCGTCGACTCGCAGCCATCCCGCCACAAGCTCGCGCAGATCAGTGTCGTCGTCGACCAGCAGTACCCGCACCACCACGTCCCTCCCGCCCCGCCGATTCCCGCTGCTCCCGCACGTGAGTGCACGGTCAGTGGTCCGGCCGCGGTCGACGTCGCCGGTGACTTGGTCGCGCCGCGACCCAATCCTGCTCACCGTTGTAGACCGGCGGGCACTCCCGCGCAGCGCGGCGCCCCGATCGGATGACGCCGCCGCGGGGTTCCCGCCTCGCGCTACCAGCGGACCCGGGTGACCAGCAGCGCCTTTGACGCGGGCGTGGTGTGGCGATGGTGTTCGGCGGGTTCAGCTGTGGTGCCCCATGGTCAGGCGGACGGTGAAGCCGGTGTCGGTGCGGGTCATGGTGACGTGGTGGCAGAGTTGGTGGGCGATCCACAGCCCGTAGCCGCCGCCCTCCGGGCCCGGGGTGGCGACGAGGCCGGCGAACGGGTCGGCAGGGCCGGGGCCCCTGTCGTGGATGGCGACGACCACCTGCCGAGCACCTGCCCACAGGCACAGGGTGGCGGGCGGGGATCCGTGCCTGATGGCGTTGGTGATGATCTCGCTGACGGACACCACGAGATCCCCGAGATCACCAGACGGGAGTGCCCCGGCGCACGCGGCGCTGACGACGTGGCGGGCTTCGCCAGGCGTGGGGTCGGTGAGTTCGACGGTCGGGGGTCGGCGCTGGAGCGGGTGCGGTACCAACGGCGCGGGACGGCCCAGGAAGGAGGGCGGCTCGACGTAGTCGGGGTTGGGCTTCTGGACGCCGCCCGCAGCCACGAGCGAGTGGGTCTGGGCGACGTCGCGCAGGACCGCGGTGGGGGTGGTGCGGGTGTCGTAGGCGCACATGCTCCGCACGGGGAAGTGGTCGTAGGCGTAGTTGACCGCGGCCTCGTACCTCGACCACACGTCCCAGTCGCGCGTCAGGGCGGAGTAGGGGATCTCACCGACGACGCGGATGGCGCTCGCACCACCCTCGACCAAGTTCGCGAACATGTCGCAATAGGACTTGATGGCGACCGCGGGTCGGATGTACTGCGCGTCGGTGCGCAGGATCGTGACGCGCTCCGGGTGCGGCAGTTCGGCGAGCACGAGGTCGGCGCGGTGCCCGTCCAAGGCGATCATCGTCGCCTCGTCGCGGTCGACTCCCTCGGTGAGGAAGGGGACCGAGGCATCCAGAAGTTCGTCGTCGTTCGCGTAATAGAGGGCGATGTGGTCGTAGCCCCGCTCGGCGGGGTGGGTGTGTGAGCTCATGCCACCTGTTCCACGCGCACTCGCCGGATCCCCAGCATGTCCACCAAGCGCGCCGGGCTCGATGCTCGGGTGCGCAGCACGGCGGTGAAACCGTGCCGTTCGGCTTGCTCGGCCAGCCGCAGCAGCCCGTGGTGGTCGGTGAAGGTCAGGCCGCGGGCGTCGACCACGACCTCGCCACGACCCCAGCCTCCCGCGGCGTGGTCGAGCGCCCACGGGAACAGCTCACGAGACCTGGAGTCGAGTTCGCCGTCGAGTGCCACCGCGCCGCTACCGCCCCAGCCGTGCAGGTGGAACGGCACCGTGTCGACATTGGTCCGCGGGTGCATGGCCGCGAGCCGGTCGACGGCGTCCGCCCCGAGGTCCGGCAGGCTGTAGGCGCACATCGCGTCGAAGGTGGAAGCCGCCATGTAGCGGTCCACGGCGTGCTCGTAGCGGGCGAACGCACCCAGTTGGGCGGGCGTGCGCACCAACTCGGTCGCCTCGGCGGCCACCCGGAGCCCGGTGAACCCGTCCGCCACGGCCCGCTCGGTTTCCGCGGTGTAGAAACCGACCTGCTCCTCGGGCTCGACCACGTCGCCATCGCCGTACACGGTGTCCAACGACCGCACCCGCACCGCGCCACGCTCGAGCAGGGCATCGATCCCCGCGATGGGGCGGAGCTCGTCGAGCAGGGACCGATCGGACCCGGGAGCGATGAGGCAGACCTGCTTGCCCGCTGCCAACCCCTCGCTGAGGAACTCCCGGGCGCGGGTGAAGAACTCGCCCGGCTCGGTGAAGGCCCAGCACAGGTGACCACGCCCCTGACGGGGTGCGGTCGCGGGCGGCGCCGAAGATTGGCTCACCACGTCAATGTACGCCCCCACCAGGACAAACGACACCAAGGGAGCGGACGCGGCAGCCCGCTCCGGTGCACCCACTGCCGCGTCGTCGCCGCCACCCCAACGCGAATCGCACATGACCACTGGCGTGCGCATGACGGCGCGATCGGCGGAAGTGGTCACTTTCCCGGTCTTCCCAGGTGGGATCCGGTCCAACCGCTGATTGACCTGGTTTTGTCGGGGCACAACGAGGACTGCGTAGTGAGTTGACCCGCACCGGGCGTACATGGACGTCACCGCAAGCGCGGCCTGGTCCAGACCACTCCGACAGCACGGCGCCAATCTTGGTGACCTGTGTCACGGACCATCGCGCCCGGCTGTTACGAAGACCGCTGGCCCGCTGCGACTGGCCTGGCTCGACTACCAGGGGCGACGTGGACCACATCCAACCGTCGGCCGCAAATCGAGAACACGCTGTTCAGGCGCATGATCATGGCCGGGGAGCAGGTCGTGAGGCGGGACGGGCTCGAAAATGCCGCTGTAGCAACGAAAACGGCCTGACCTCTTCGGTGTGAACCATGTCCGGCATACCGCGTTGACCTGCGAAATCCGGTGTCCGCAGGTCAACACGAGCATGTTCAGAGGTGTCGAATGGGGTTCGGGACCGTCCGAGGCGCATTTGCTGCTCCCGATTTGCTCCCTGCGGTGCTCCCCACCGCGGACGAGAGCGCACCTGTCGACTGGGCGACGGGCACAGTGTTGACCACGGTGCGCCGGGGAGCCGGCTTCTGGTGGCTCGCCGTGCGTGGCACATGCCCGCGGCGACCTGAGCGCAGGTCAGAGCCACCGGGCCGCGTCTTGGACCCAACAGGTGGCCCCGAGCACGTGGCCGACGGCGTTGTGGCGCAACCGCTGGGTCGTGATCGCGGCCGTGCGCTCACGGCAGGCGAGGTAGGACGCCGTGTTCGGTGAGCACCTGCTCGACATCGGTCACGGCTCCCGGCCTGGCCGCGGACCTCAGTATCGTTCGCGCGGTGGTCTCCGGCGTCCACGGTGGCACGACCAACAGGCAACGCCCGCGTTGGTGCGTGCCGGTGACCGACACGGTGTGCGGTTCGACGGCGTCGGAGCCGACGAGCTCGACCGGCCACCCGTCGACCACCGCCCCGCCCTCGGTCGCGTCCCAGTCGTCGACGTGGTAAGTCACCCGGCTCACCGGGCCGACCCACGAGCTCATGGCCAGGACGAGTTCCGGGACCTCCAGCAGGGGCTGGGGAGAACGGGGCCACCAGGCCCCGTCCACTCCCCGCGCGAGCTGCCGCGGCTTCAACCGCAGCCGCACCTCGCTGCGCACGGGCAAGTCGCCGCAGGGGGTGGGGGTGCTGCCCCAGCGGGCCACCCGGTGCCGTTGGTCGGCCGCCGGGAACCGGCGGTGCGGGTGCCCGGTGGCGCTGAGCGGATCATCGCTGAGCCGCGGTCCGGAGGTCATGTGCGCGTCCTGTCGTCAGTGGTCGTGGCCGTGTCTGCGATCGCGGCGGCGCCGCGGCCGTGCGAGAGCTACCGGGCGCGGCGAGTCAGGCGCCGCACCACCAGGAACGTCGCGATCGCGACGGCCAGGGTGGCCCCAGGGCGTTGCCGGACGGCTTTCCCGAACTGCTCGACACCGCGCGCCAAGCCGCGGGCGGGTGTGCCCGCGGCTTCGCCAGGGACTCCCGGCACGGCGGGTTCGACGGGGACTGGGGTGGTCATGGGCGGCCCTTCCTCGACGGGTTCGGCTCCTCGCTGCGGCGGCGGAGCCCTCAACCGGGTATCCGAGCGTTCTGCTCGTGACACCCGAGCGGGCCGGTCGACGCATCGGGCACGCGCACCGGCCGTGATCGTCCAGAGTGGACATTGTGACCGCGGCGGACGCGGTGCGGGACCGCACCGCGACGACCTCACCGGTGACCGAAGTCGAGGCCGCGGCCCCGGCGGTTCACACCAGGCGGACCGAGGTCGCCTGTGGACCCTTCCGGCCGTCGGCGACCACGAACTCCACCGTCTGGTTGTCCGCGAGCCCGTTGTGGTCGTAGCCCAGGATGTCGGTGTGGTGCAGGAACAGGTCGTGCCCGCCCGCGGAGGGGGTGATGAAGCCGAAGCCCTTGGCTCCGTTGAACCACTTGATGGTTCCCTGGGTCATGCGCGTGCTCCTTTGGTTGGTCGGGTGTAAGGCTTCGGTGTCCCGGTGCGCGCCCGAAGGCCCGTCACCGTCGACCACGGATCAGCGCGCACGCCGTGTCGGCGTGGTCTCCACTCCGGTCAGCCCGAGCATGGAGAGCAGTTCCCGGCAGTCGTCCGCGTCGAGCGAGTTGCCCGCCACCAACCGGGTGGCCCGGACCTGCTGGTCGGTTTCCGCCCTCGCGGCCACGGCTTTCATCTCGGCGAACCGGACACCGGTCCCCGGCCCGTGATCCGGGCCGTGCCGGATCGTTCGCGCCGCACTCGCGGTGGGGGCGGGCAACGGCGGGCTGAGCCGTCCGGTGAGGTCGGTCGGCCCCGTCGGCGGCTTGTGGCCGAGGATGTCCTGGGGGGTTGTGGCGAAAGGACTGTAGGGCAACCGTGCTCCCGTTCCCGTGCGGCAAGGCCGATCGGTGTGATCGGACAGGAATCCGCGCCGCTTGGACGCGGGCGGCGCGGTGTCTCGTCTTCGGTGACCGCTACCCCACCGCGAGCGGGCGGGGCGGGTTCGGGACGCGGCCCACCGCCGTTGTGGTCAACGCCGCGCCCCGGTGCCGTGGGGGACAGCGGACCGCGTGGGTGAGCGGCGTCCGCGGTGCGGTGCCGCGTGCGGGTGACCGGTTCCGGCGGCCTGCGCCGGTTCACGCGAGCCACCACCGTCCCCAGGGGCGCCGGGCTGGTGGCGTGCTGTCCACTGCCACCAGCCCGGGACGGAACGTCAGCCGCGTGGGGCCAGGTCGCTCGGCGTTCCCCGAGTGGGCGCCTGCGGCTTCGTCGTCGCGATGACGGTCAGCCGTGACGGCTCGGTGCCCGAAGGGGCACGGTGGGGAACATCCAAGCGGGCAATCCGACACAACGTCGACGCTCCAGTCCCCGACCGAACGACTCCGGCCGGGCCTTGTGCCGAGGACGCCACCAATATGGGAACCGGTGTGCGAGGAACTCTCGACCCGGTCACCATACCCCACATCCACCGTCGCGCGGTGGTAGACGAGTACCGTCGAGACATGACCGGTACGCCGGGCTGATCGCCCTGAGCCGCACAGGCGGCTCGTTCGCGCCCTCGCGGCGCGGACCGCCCGGACCGGGCGGACCACCCCGCGGTGCGGGCGGCCGACTTCCTGCGCTGTCCACAGTGGTTTGGACATCGATTCGGCGTGCGCCTGTACCCGGTCCGGGAGCGCCGAGCGCATCACGTGTGGCGGGCGCGCAGGTCCGGCCCCCCGGCGTCGGCGCGGTGGAGCGGCCGTTCGGGTGTTGCGTTCCCGTGGCAAGGCCCGCTCGGTTCTGCCGCGGGCCGCACCGAGTCGGCGACCACGCGCCGCGGCGGATGTGCCGCGCCGGGCAGGACGACCTTTCCACGTACGGAGAACTCCACGGCGGTGCGCCGCCTCACGACTGCTGGCGCGAACACCGGCCCGCCGGTCGCGCGCGATGCCTACCCGCGCCGAGACACCGATGTCCGGTTCGCCCGCCGCGGGTACCGGAGCGGGTCGTCGACACCGCTGACCTCGACCGGTCGCCCGCGCAGGTTTCGAACCACCGGCCACGGGGCACCTCCGGCACAGCCTCCGGGCTTCGGCTGAGGTCGGAACCGCCGCGACCGAGGCGGCCAGGGCGACCGGGTCCGGTCTCGCGCGACGCGCGGTATCACATCGTTTTTCGCACAGTGGAGGCGGAATGGTTGTCCTCGTAATCGTGTTGCTGGTGGCCTGGCTGATCGTGTCGGTCATCGGGTTCGCCCTCAAGGGGCTGGTGTGGCTGGGGATCATCGGCGTGGTCCTGTTCATCGGGACCGCCGCCATCGGAGCCGTTCGGCGCAAGGCGTCCCGGCGGTAGTCCGGGAGTCGTTCAGCGCGTCCCGGCGAGCCGGGACGCGCTGGTGGCTCACCCGGCGGGTGGTCGCCTGGAAAAGGACAGGACCGTGACCGGATCGATGCCCCTGGTGACGATCCGGTGGGCGACCTCGGAGAGCAGCGTGTTGTGGCTGCGGCCGTAGGCGCGCAGTGCCTGGAACGCGCTGTCCATGTCGATCTGCCCGGCTTGGGACAGCACACCCTTCGCCTGTTCGATGGTGACCCGGCTGTTCAGTGCGGTCTGCAGTTGCTCGGTGAGCACCTCGCCGCGCCGGATCGCGCGTTCCTGGAGGATGCCGATCGTGGCGATGTCGGCCAACGCGCGTGCGACGTCGGTGTCCGGCTCGCGCATGGCACCCGGGTGGCGGCCGAAGAGGTTGAGGGCGCCGATGGTGTCCTGGCGCAACCGCATCGGGACGGCGTGCACCGCGAAGAAGCCCTGGGCCAGCGCCTGGGGTGCGAATCGGGGCCAGCGCTCGATCCCGGTGCGCACGTCGGAGACGAAAACCGATTCCCCGGTGGTGACGCAGTCCAAGCAGGGGCCCTCGTTGACCTGGACCTGGAACAACTCCAGCAGCCTGCTCTCCTCGTTCGACGAGGCCAGTACGTGGAACCCGCCGCGCTGGTCGGTGAGCACGAGGCCCGCCTCGGCGGCGTTGAGCAGGCTGACGCAGTAGCCGACGAGTTCGTGCAGCAACTCGGCGATGTCGTAGTCGTCGACCAGCGTGTCCGCCATCCGCACGAACGCGCCCAGCAGCCGCGGCTCGCGGGCTGGTTCCGGTGTCTGCACCACAGGACCTCGTTCCTCTCTCTGCCGGTTCGGGGTGGGACTCGTGGCCCGGCCGGGCCGCGCGGACCGCAGGTCAGGGCAGTCCGAGGTCCTCGGGCCGGATCCGTTGCGACACCAGGTCGTCGGCGACGTCGTCGACGAGGCGGCCCGTGGCGAACGCGTATCCGCGCAGGCGAGCCAGGGCTTGCTCGGGCGGGAGGTCGAACGCCGCGATGAGCACCCCGGTCGCCTGGTGCACGTGGACGTGGCTCAGGGGCAGATCGCTCCACGCGCCGTCGACACCACCGTGGCGCAACCCCAGCAGGACCAGCGTCACCACGTCGACCAGCCGCAGTGCCAACCCCACCTCCTCGGCCGACATCCACCCCGGCGCGCGCCGGTACATGTCCATCGCGCCGATGCTGATCGCCCCCGCCACCAGCGGGAAGCCGAACAGCGCCCCGACCGGCTCCGCCGCGATCTCGGCCGCGAACACCGGCCAGGCCACGGTCCGCAGGTCCGGGGCGAGCACCGGCCGCCTGGTGTCGAACGCCTGGAAGCACGGCCCCTCCCCGAGGCTGAACTGCACGGCCTCGATCCGCGCGGCGACCTCGTCGGTGGCGTAGAGGCTCTCCCGGCCCGTGAAACCGGTCATCACCGAGACCGAGGCGCCGTCGATCGGCAGCAGCTCCACACACGCATGGCACACCCGCCCCAACGCCTCAAGCCCGGTCCCGCCGTCGCGCAGGCGATCCAACACGGTCTCGCGGATGCGCCTGACCGCGTCGTCGCCCGCGTCAACCACAGGCCGCCGACCACCGACGAGCCCGCACCGCACCTCCCCGCCTGCGTCAGAGCGAAGCCCTGGACGCGGCGGGGTCTTGGCCCACGCACAGAGTTGGCCGAAATCACGACGACTCTACGGCAACGCGCGGATTCCGGTACGGCCGGGTGCGGGGGCGAACCCGGCCCCGGCCCGGGCGACTGGGGGGCTGAGCGGGTTGCCCGTTGTTGTTCGGTCCGGACGGTGGACCTCGTCCGGTGCGCGCGGTGGCCAAGGGTTCCGTCGGCGGAGCGTGATCGCGTTGCCGGGCATCGCCGCGCCGCGCCCGAGGTGGGGGGATCGTGATCGGCTTGCCTCGCGGCCGTCCCGAGTGGACACCGCGATCGTCCGAACTCCTCTGCCCGACGGAGGAAATGTCACGATATGTGGTTGAGATCGCAAACGCGCCTGGCGGATCGCCGACTACCGCGTTCAACGCGTGGAGTCACCGCGCTTGGTCGGCAACCCACTCGCTTGGCGGTTTCCGCCATCCGCCACGAGACTAAGGTCGGGACGTGCGGCGGGTCCGATCGCCGCGCGCTCTGCCGAAGACGTTGGCCCTGACCCCGCCGACACGCCTCACGCGATCGACGGGAGTCCTCATGCTCGACGCGTCCTCTGATGCGCACTCCACCGGGGGAGCGGCCAACGGCCTGGACCGCCGCCACCTGGACGAGCTGCTCGCCAGGATTTCGCGGCGGTGCGGCACGCCGAGGTCCACGCGGGCGAAGGGCGGGGACGGGGCGGCCGATGGTGGCAACCCCCGCACCGAGACGCTGGTCCGCGAGATCCTGGAGGCGAGCGCCCGCGTGCTGGCCGCGTCGCCGGGCGGCCAGGGAAGTGCCACGGCGACCGAGGACCTGCTCGCCGAGGCGGTCGCGCTGATGGTGGGTATGGTCCGCGACGCCGCGGCGCACCTCGTGGACTCGACGCGACGCGAGCGCTGGGCTGTGGCGACGACCACCGCGAGCACCCGGTTGTTCCACGGGGGCGATCAGCGACCACTCGACGACCTCGCCCACCACGCCGCCGAGGCCGCCGAGGCCGACTTCGGTTCCCTGACGCTGCTGGCCGGCGCCGGGCAGTTGCGGGTGCACACCGCCACCGGCTCGCTGGCGACGAGCCTGGCGGCCGGGAGTTGCCCCGATCCGGCGACCAGCCTCGCGGGGCGGGTGGTCCGGACGGGCAGACCGACGCTGGCCGAGGAGTACCCGGAGGCGGACGCGACCGGGCCGGTCGTGATGGTGCCGCTGGGCTGGGGGGACAACCTGATCGGCACCCTGGCCGTCGGCAGGGCGCCGGGCGGGCGGCCGTTCACCGCGGTCGACGTGCGCCACCTGGTCGCTTTCGCCGCGCAGACCGCGGGCGCCATCGAGTACGCCCGTTCGGACGCCGGGCACAAGGAAGTCCGTCGGCGCGACGAGGTCAGCGCGCAGGCCACCGAACTGACCGACCAGGTGGTGGGAGACCTGTTCGCGGTGGGGCTGGGTCTGCAGCAGATGGTCGTCGCGGGCGCTCTGCCCGCGCACCGGGAACGCCTCACGGACTACGTCGAGTCGCTCACCTCCGCCACCGCGCGGATCCGCGCGTTCTTCGTCGCGGAGTTCCCCCGTCGCAGGCACCCGGTGCTCCTGTCCCTGCGACTGCTCGCGACGGTCGACGCGGCGGAACTGGCGATCGGCACGCCCATCCGCGTGTCGTTCACCGACTGCCTCAACCGGGCGCTCCCGCCCCGCTTGGCCGACGACATCATCGAGCTGGTGCAACACGCCCTGACCAGCGTCGCCCACGCCCGAGTCGTCGAACTGCGCATCGACTACCGCGACGACGCGTTCGTCGTCGCGGTGTCGGACGACGGCACGGCCACACTCACCCGATCGCGGTTGGTGGCGGTGCTGCGCGCCACCGCGGACCACACCCGTTCGGTGCGCCAGAGCCACACGGACGACGGCCGGAACCTGCTCGTCTGGACCGCCCGGACCCACTGATCGCCGCCGCGGCCCCGAGCACCCGGACCACAGGGGTGCCCATGACCGTTGTCGCCGGACCCACCTGGCTCGGGTCCGCCGCCGAGCCGTCCCCGTGCCACCGGTTCCGCCCGGCTGCCTACGCCGGGCTCTTGGCCATGTCGACCGCGAGGGTGCCCCGGTCGATCTTGGGAGACACTGGGTTGAGCCTGCCCCTGCTGTGCCCGTCGACGACATCGCTGACGAACCGGGCGACGAGGGCGGGCGCGGGCGCGATCTCCCCACCGAGGTGGCAGATCACCGGAGGTCGGTCGTTGCCGCGCGGTTCGACCGCGACGTACCAGCCGAGCGATTCGTCCCAGACGAGCATCAGGTCGCGCCGCGGGAGCGCCGCGGCGCGGTCGGTGAGTCCGATGTAGGCGGTGGCCGTGTCGGTGACCTCGTAGGTCACCGCGTCGGCGGGCACTCCGAGCTGCCCGGCCACTTGGCGGACGTAGACCGCGAGGGCAGTCTCCAAGGCCCGACTGTCTCTATCCATTGTGGACTTGGTGGTCGGCGTGGGCGCCGAGTCCGTGTCGTGCGGGTCGGCATCCGCCCGCCCCGCCGCGCGGGCGGCGAGGTGAGTCGCCGGTCTTTCGGCCTGCGGTACCGCGGTCATGGTCTGCACCTCGTCGAAGGTCGGAGAACCGGATGCGACAGGGGCGGGAGCGGCCGACCGCGTACCGCCCGGTGCCCTCGGGCACCGGGGCGGCGTGCTGGTGGTCAGAGAACCGAGACCGCCGTGGCCTGCGGGCCGCGGTTGCCCTGACCGACGTCGAACTGAACCCTGGCGTTCTCGGCGAGGCTGCGGAACCCGCCGCCGTTGATCTCCGAGTAGTGGACGAACAGGTCGGCGCCACCGTCGTCGGGGGAGATGAACCCGAACCCCTTCTCGGAGTTGAACCACTTCACGGTGCCCTGGGCCATGCGATCTCCTTGCCGCTTCGAACCTGTCGCCCCACCTCGGCTGAGGTGGCCGGGCTGCGAGTGAGGGATCAAGGAAACCCCGGGGGGCGCCGACGCGACGCTCGCCAAAAACCTCTGCGGGCGTCAAGGATCAACGAACACAAAAATCTTCAACCAATCCCCAGTGGAGCACACCCCCGGGTGGCCGTCAAGGAACGGACCGCCGTTCAGCTCCGCGCGGTGGTGGTTGTCCGTGACAACGCGTACCGTGGTGAAAGCGGGTTCGCGCCAGGCCCCCAACCACCGGGTGACGAGGACCTCGAGGACGCCCCCGCTCGCCGCTGGCCCTGCGGATCCCGGGCCACCAAAAGACACCCGGTGCCACCGACCACGCACTCGGCGCCACCGCCCGGTGTCGCGCCTTCCCGGTCCGCGCCATCCGCCCGCGGGCCAACCCTTGAGGAGTTTCCTTGTCACACCCGTATGCGGGCGACGTGTTCGCGCCGGTCTCGCCGGTCGTGTTCAGCCATCCCGCGGCCGAAGAAGCCCGCCGCACGCCGTCCGATATCGATCGACGCCGCTCGCGCGAGATCCGGTTCTTCACCGCCGCGGCGACCGACTCCGCGGTGCGGCACCCGTGAACGACAGCACGCCGCGCGGCTCCGGCACCTGCGGACGCCCGCGCGCCGTGCTGTTCACCCCGTTGGCGTTCGCCGGGCCCGACGCCGGGTACAAGCGGATCTTCAGGCGGGGTGGGAGGATCACCGACTTCGCCCTCGGCGGACTGAACCACCGGATCGAACACCGCCTGTTCCCGAACACGCCCCGCCCCACCGGCGCCACGCTCCACCGGTCGTGCCTGACCGACCCGCCACCCGGCCGGTACTGCCGGGACACGCGCACCGCGTTCACCCACGCGTGGTGCAATACTCGCCGTCCATGGACGTACGCAGGAGAAACCGCGTGACTGTCGGTGATGGCGGTCGGGACGGTGATGGGCGTCCGGTGTTGCTGTTCGCCCACGGGTTCGGGTGCGACCAGAACATGTGGCGCCTGGTCGCACCCGCGTTCGCCCAGGACCACCGCGTGGTGCTGTTCGACTACGTCGGCGCGGGCGGCTCCGACCTCACCGCCTGGGACCCGGGCCGGTACGCGACGCTGGAGGGCTACGCCACCGACGTGCTGGAGATCTGCGCCGAGCTGGGCCTGCGCGACGTGGTGTTCGTCGGGCACTCGGTCAGCGCCATGATCGGTGTCCTCGCGGCCGCTCGGGAACCGTCGCGGTTCGCCGCCCTGGTCATGGTCGGTCCCTCGCCGCGCTACATCGATGACGAGGGGTACGTGGGCGGGTTCGGCGCCGAGGACATCGATGAGCTGCTCGACTCGCTCGACAGCAACTACCTCGGGTGGTCCGCGGCGACGGCGCCCGCGATCATGGGCAACCCCGACCGGCCGGAGCTGGGTGCCGAGCTGACCAACAGCTTCTGCCGCACCGACCCCCGCATCGCCCGGCACTTCGCCCGGCTCACCTTCACCGCGGACAACCGCGACGACCTGCCGCGGGTCGGCCTGCCCACCCTGGTCCTGCAGTGCCGGGAGGACGTGATCGCCCCTGTGGCGGTGGGGGAGTACGTGCACCGCGCCGTGCCCGGCAGCGCGCTGGTGGTGCTGGACGCCACCGGTCACTGCCCGCACCTGAGCGCACCCGAGCCGACCACCGCCGCCATCCGCGATTTCCTCGCCGCGACGTTCGCGTCCCGCGCATGATGGGCCGCACCGACGACGACCGGACCGGCGGCGGCCACGACGGCGCGGCGGTGCCGGGCGGCAGCGACGCCACGTTCGCCGCGCTGCTGGAGGACGACGCCGCCGACCTGTACGACAACGCCCCTTGCGGCTACCTGTCCACCCTCCTGGACGGGCACATCGCGAAGGTCAACAAGACCCTGCTCACCTGGCTGGGGTACCAGCGCGACGACCTCGTCGGCAGGCTGCGCTTCACCGACCTGCTCACGGTCGGCGGAAAGCTCTACCACGAGACGCACTTCGCGCCGCTGCTGCGATTGCGGGGCCAGGCCGACGAGATAGCACTCGAGTTGCGGACCGCGGACGGCCACCGGTTGCCCGTCCTGGTGACCTCGACGGTCAAGACCGCCGCAGACGGGCAGCCGCTGCTGATCAGGACCTCGGTCTTCGACGCCCGCCAGCGCCGCGCCTACGAACGCGAACTCCTGCGCGCCCGGCGCGAGGCCGACGCCGAGCGCGAGCAGGTCGAACGGGAACGGGCGCGCCTGCAGCAGCTGAGCGAGACCCTGCAGCGCACCCTGCTGCCGCCGATCCTGCCCGTCGTGCCCGGCATCGACGCCGCCGCGCACTACCACGTCGCCACCCACGAACAGGTGGGCGGCGACTTCTACGACCTGTTCCCCCTCGGGCCCGACCGCTGGGGCTTCTTCCTCGGCGACGTGTGCGGCAAGGGACCCGACGCCGCCGCCATCACCTCGCTCACCCGCTACACCCTGCGCGCCGCGGCCGTCTACGACCCGGACCCCGCCGCGGTCCTGTCCAACCTGAACAACGTCCTGCTCCAACAGGACTACGCCCGCGACGCCCGCTACTGCACCGTCTTGTTCGGACTCATCAGCCCCGACGGCGACGGCTTCACCCTGACCCTCGCGGGCGGCGGGCACCTGCCCGCGCTGCTCACCCGAGCCGACGGTCGGGTCGAGGCGGTGAGCACGGCGGGCGGGCAGCTCATCGGGATCCTGCCCGACGCGCGCATCGCGGTCACCACCACGCGCCTCGAGCCCGGGGACAGCCTGCTGCTCTACACCGACGGCCTCACCGAGGCCCGCCACCCCGACGGCACCTTCCTCGGCGAGGAACACCTCATCGCGCTCGCCGCGGACTTCCGCGGCCACGACGCCCGCACCATCATCGACACCCTCGCCCGCGTCCTGCACGAGCTCGGCGACCGGCTCACCGACGACACCGCGCTGCTCGTCCTCACCGTCCCTACGACCAACGGGGACACCCGATGACCGACCTCACGATCACCACCAGCACCACCGCCCGCGCGCACATCATCACCATCAGCGGCGCACTGGACATGACCACGGCACCGAAGCTGCGGCAAGCCTGCGAGGCGCTGCCCCGCGGCGCGGCCCGCGAACTCGTCCTCGACCTCGCGGGCCTCGACTTCTGCGACTCCAGCGGCATCTCCACCTTCATCACCGCCCACCACCACGCCACGGCCCTCGGCGCCACCTTCGCCCTCACCGCCGTACCGCCCCACATCACCAGGATGCTCGCCATCACCGGCCTCGCCGACTACTTCACCCTCCACGACACCGCCGGACAAGCCGACCGCCCCTGACGAGCCGAGCGCCGGCCCGAACCAGCCACCGGAGCACGCGGACGTGTTGCTGCTCGCCGAGGCTCTTGGCCGACAGCGGCACGCACGTCCCAGAGGGGAGCACCGGCACCCCGTCGGTGGGTGACCGGACGCTGGATGTGGTTGGTGTGAAAGGGAACCGGGACGCCGTCACGCCGTGGTCCGCAGCGCCTTCGCCACCCGCCGCCCCGACGTCGCGGCCGTGGCCCGAGCCCGGTCCCCGCCGCCGCCGACCGCGGTTCGGGCGGTTCGTGCCTGCCGGGTCCGGCCGGTGGTGCCGGGGTTAGGCACGTCCCACGTTTCGGGCGAGGAGCAGCGGATGTCGGCTGGCAGGCAGCAACCCGCGCGAACGGGGTCGGCTGACGGGGGTCGGGTGGCGTCGCCGTGGGACCCGGGGTCGGCGGAGGCGTCCGACACCGGGATGGAGCGGTTCGCCCGGCTCGTGACCAGGGTCGTGGGGACCCCCGTCGCCTTCGTCGCGCTGGTCGAGCCCGATCTGCAGGTGTTCCCCGGCCCGATCGGGCCGTCGGATCCGTGGGCGGCGTGGCGGTCGGCCCCGCTGTCGCGTTCGCTGTGCGGCCGGGTTGTGCTCTCCGACGAGCCACTGGTGCTGCCCGACACCGGCGCCGACGAGCACTGGCGTGCCGATCCGGCCATCGTCGACCTGGGTCTCGCCGCCTGCGCGGCGATGCCGCTGACCGATCCCGACGGCCGCGTCCTGGGTGCGCTCTGCGCCCTCGACACCGCCCCCCGCTCGTGGATCGATGCGCGGCTGCGGGACCTGGCCGACACCACGGGCCTGGCCGAGGTCCGCGGCAGGGTCCGCGACCTCGTGACCAGCGACCTCAAACCCCGCTACGTCGGTCTGGTCCTGATCGAGGGCAGGCGGTTGCGGCGGCTGGTCGACCACACGGACGTGATCCCGGTCGAACACCGCTACGAGAGCTACGGGCTCGACGACGACTGGCCCACGGCCCGCGCGGCGCGGGACAACACCACCGTCGTCATCAACGGCACCGCCGACCTCATCGCGGGCGGCTACTGCGCCGAGGCGGTGGCGGCGTTCGAGGGGGTGGCGGCGTTCGAGGGGGTGGGGCTGCGGTCGGCGATCTGCGTCCCGCTACCCGGCGCCGGGGGACCGCTGGGCGCGCCGGCCATCTGCTGGGACACCGACCACCGCCTCGGCGTCCTCGAGCGCGCCGTGGTCACCGCGCTGGCCGACCGCACCGCCCGCGCCGTGGAGCGCGCCCGCTACCTCGACAACCGGATCAGCACCGCCCACCAGCTCCAGCAGGCCATGCTCACCGCGCTGCCCACCGTCGACGGGATCGAGATCGCCGCCCACTACCGACCGGCGGCCGCCGACGAGCTCGTCGGCGGTGACTGGTACGACGCCTACCCGCTCCCCGCCACCGCCGACCTCCCCGCCGGGCTCGCGGTCACCATCGGGGACATCACCGGCCACGACATCCGCGCCGCCACCCTCATGGGCCAGGTCCGCGGCATGCTCCGCCAGGCCGACCTCGACCACCCCCGGCACGGCCCGGCCACCACCGTCACCGCGGTCGAGTTCGCCAACCGGATCCTCGACCTGCGCGCCAGCGGTACCCTCGCGCACTGCCACCTGCGTCCCCGACCCGCCGGTGGCTGGGACCTCACCTGGGTCAACGCCGGACACCCCGACCCGCTGCTGCGCCACCCCGACGGCGCCGTCGAACCGCTGCGCGACCGCGCCGTGATGATCCACCCCAGCCTGGCCGACCCCGACCGGGCCGATCACCGCCGCACCCTGGCCCCGGGAACGCCCCTGCTCTTCTACACCGACGGCCTCACCGACCGCCGCGGCCACGACCCCGACGAGGCCACCGGCCTGCTCACCCACCTGCTCGCCACACCCACACCGGTCCGCGAGCGCGCGCACCGTGCGGGCAGCGGCAAGCACCACCAACCACCCCAGCATGTCCGAACAGGACACTTTCGCGCCCGCCCGCTCTCCTCCCGGTACGCCCGGGTGATCAACGGAGGTCACACCATGCCCACCCGCGAGCGCCTCCGCCCGGCCGCCCTGGCAGGCGTGCTCACCCTGGCCGCGACCGCGGCCCTGCCCTCGACCCCGGCCTCGGCGGGCGCGCTGGATGTCACCTGCCTCCCGCCCAGCGCCACCGCGGTCGCCTTCAGCCCGGCCCTGACCGCCACCCCGCGGAACACCACGGTCTCCGTGTCCACCCGGTACGGTCCCTGCGTCTCGGCCGGCACCCGCGCCCTGACCTCCGGCACCAGCGGCTTCCAGGCCCCGGCTCCCGGCTGGTCCTGCCAGACGCTGCTCCACCCCTTCCCCAGCACGTTCACCATCACCTGGAACACCGGCCAGACCAGCACCATCACCGGCAACGCGACCGCCACCATCACCGCGGGCACCCTCGTCTACACCCTGACCGGCACCGTCACCTCCGCCTGTTCCACGGCGACCACGCGGTGCAGACCAGCACCGCACCCGCCGCCGACATCCTGCTGTGCACCCTCGGCCTGGGCGACGTCCCCGGCATCAACTCACTCGTCACCCTGACGATCACCTCCCCCTGACCGCTCAGCCCTGGGCCCGCTCCGCCACAGCGCGGGGGACAGCCGACGCGCGTTCGCGCACTGGACGCGCCGAGAGGTGTCCGTCCTCACACAATGTAGCTAATCGAGTTAGTGACTTAATTGGTAAGCTAACTCGTATGACACCTTCTGCTCCCGACGCGCCCACCGGTGGACCGGACCAGGTCGCGGGCAGGTGGCGGGTCGAGTCCCCGGGCGTGGGGAACCCGGTCATGGAGCGCCTGCAAGAGGTGGGCGCGTTGACTCGGGTGATCGAGAAGCGGCTGAGCGGTGCTCTGGGGGTCAACGCCACGGGCTTGTCGGCGATGGAGCACCTCGCGGGCGAAGGCCCGCTGACCGCGAAGGACCTCGCCGACCGGCTGCGGGTCTCCACGGCGGCGAGCACCCACATCGTGGACCGGCTGGAACAGGCCGGGCACGTCGTCCGCCGCCCGCACGCCACCGATCGCCGCAAGGTGCTGGTCGAGCCGGTCCAGGGGTCGATGACCCGGCTCTTCGACCACCTCAACCCGCTGCTGCGCGGTGTGGAGAGCCTGGTCGAGGCACTGAGCCCCGACGACCGGGACGCGGTGGAGAACTTCCTGACCGAGGTCGTGCGGATCTACACCGACACCGCCGACTCCCTGCCCCAGGACTGACCCCGGTTCAGCGGGCGGGTGGCCCGGCTCGCCCCCGCGCCACCCGGAACACCGCGAGTTCCCCGACGTTCGTCCGCGGCGGCTCCGATGCCCGCCGCGCACCCCGCTCGTGCGTCGCGGACGCGGACGGCAGACCGTCCGCGTCCGCGCTGATCAACCCGGTTCGGAGTGGAAGTCATGGCTGTTCCTGAGAAGACCAGGTCGAGGTCGATGTGGTGGCTGCTGGCCACCGTGCTGGTCGTCGAGCTGATGGACCTGCTGGACTCGACGATCGTCAACGTGGCCGGTCCGGCGCTGGAGCGGTCCCTCGGGGCGAGCCCGGTGGGATTGCAGTGGGTGATCGGTGGCTACGCGCTGCCCTCGGCGCGGGCCTGGTGCTGGGCGGGCGCCTGGGCGACCGCTACGGGCGCCGTCCGATGTTCCTCTTCGGCCTGGTCGGCTTCACGGCCGCGTCGCTGCTGTGCGCGATCGCGCCGAACCTCGGCCTGCTGATCGCCTTCCGGTTGGTCCAGGGCGTGGCCGGGGCGATGATGCTGCCCCAGGGGTTGGGCGTCCTGCGCGACAACCTCACCCCGCGCGACCTGACCAAGGCCCTCACCGTGTTCGGTCCCGTCCTCGGGCTCGGCGGGGTGCTCGGCCCCGTGCTGGGTGGCGCGCTCGTGGACTGGGACCTGTTCGGGCTCGGCTGGCGGCTGGTGTTCCTGGTCAACGTGCCGGTCGGCCTCGCCGCGCTCGCGCTGTCGTGGCGGTTGGTGCCCCGCGGCGGGCGGACCGGGACGCCGCGGGTGGACGTCGTCGGCGCCGTCCTCGTCGCCGCCGCGTCCGCGCTGCTGGTCCTCCCGCTCAACGAGGGGCACACCGCGGGGTGGCCGCTGTGGACCTGGCTGTCGCTCACCGCGGCGGCGATCGGGTACGTGGCGTTCGCTCTGTGGCAGCGCCGCGTGGTGCGCCGGGACCGCGCCCCCCTGGTCACGCCGAGCCTGTTCGGCAAGCCGGCGTTCACCGTCGGGCTGGTCGCGGTCGCGTTGTTCTTCGGCGGCCTGATCGGCACCCAGTTGGTGCTGACGTTCTTCCTGCAGATCGGGCAGGGCTTCACCGCCGGGCAGGCCGGCCTGGGCAACCTCCCCGTCGCGCTGGGCACGGCCGTCGGCGGCGGCATCAGCGGCGGACTGCTCGCCGCGAAACTCGGTCGCGCGGTGCTGCGCACCGGTGCCGTGGTCCAGCTCGCCGGGATCGCGTGGCTGTGGCTCGCGCTGGCCGACACGTCCGGCTTCACGATCTGGCGGATCGTGCCCGGCAGCGTCGTCACCGGGATCGGCGCGGGCATCGTGATCGCCGCGGTGTTCAACACCGTCCTCGGTGCCGTCGCCGACGACGAGGTCGGCTCCGCCTCCGGGGTCCTGTCCGCGGTCCAGTCCATCGGCGGCTCGGTCGGCGTCGCGGTGTTCAGCACGGTGTTCTTCGCCGGTGCCCTCGCGGGCCGGGCCACCGCGAGCTTCCGCGACGCCCTGGTGGTCCAGGCGGTCATCATCGGGGTGTTCCTGCTCATCTCGCCGCTGTTCCCCCGCCGAGCCCGCCCCGACGACACCGACCTCACCGACACCGACCTCACCGACACCACCACCTCGGCCGCTGACGCGACCGCCGTCGGCGAGTTCCGCTGACCCGCGCACGGCCAACCACCTCGGGCAAAGGAGGACGTCCCATGTCCCGCAGCGTCTTGATCTCCGGAGCGGGCATCGCAGGACCCGCGCTGGCTCTCTGGCTCCACCGGTACGGCATGACCCCGACCGTGGTCGAACGCGCCGCCGAGCCGCGCCTCGGCGGGCAGACCGTCGACCTGCGCGGCGCGGGCCGCACCGTCATCGAACGCATGGGCTTGGCGCAGGCCGCGCGTGAGCGCGTGACCCGCGAAGAAGGCGTGCGCTTCGTCGACGGCGGCAACCGCGTCCGGGCCTCGTTCGGCAGCGACGCCCTCGGCGGCGACGGGTTCGTCACCGAACTGGAGCTGCTGCGCGGCGACTTGGCCGACCTGCTCCACCAGCGAACCCGGGACGACACCGAGTACCTGTTCGGCGACGAGGTCACCGGCCTGACCGAGACCGGCGACGGCGTGGACGTCACCTTCCGCACCGGCCCCGACCGCCGTTTCGACCTCGTCGTCCTGGCCGACGGGTTCCGCTCCCGCACCCGCGGTCTCGCGTTCGCCGACATCGCCCGCACCCGGTCCTTCGGCCTCTACACCGCCTACTTCACCATTCCCCGCGCCGAATCCGACGGTCGCTGGGCCCGCTGGTACAACGCCCCCGGCCGCCGCGTCGTCCTCCTGCGCCCGGACAACCAGGGCACCACCCGCGCGTCGCTGTCGTTCCTCACCCCGCGACCAGGTCTCGACCGGCTGGAGTCCCCGGCCCAGAAGCGGTTCCTGCGCCACCACTACGCCGACGCGGGCTGGGAAACCACCCGCGTGCTGGACCACATGGACGGCTCCGCGGACTTCCACTTCGAATCCGTCGGGCAGATGCGCCTCGAACAGTGGTCACGCGGCCGGATCGCCGTCGTCGGGGACGCGGGCTACTGCGCTTCCCCGCTCAGCGGGATGGGCACCAGCCTCGCCCTCGTCGGCGCCTATGTCCTCGCGGGCGAACTCGACCGCCACAGCAGCCACCGCGACGCGTTCCGCGCCTACGAGAACACCATGCGGCCCTACGTCACCCAGGCCCAGAAGGTGTCCTGGTTCGCGCCCAGGCTGGCGTCCCCGAAAACCCGCACCGGCATCCGGATCCTCCACGCCCTCGCCCACCTCGCCACCGACCCCCGGCTCAGCCGCTTCGTCACCCGGTTCACCAACCCGCCATCCGACGCCGTCGACCTCCCCGCGTACCGGACCCGGCACTGACAGCGGACCCGCGACGCGCCGCTCGCCACGGGTGCCCCCGCGGCGAGCGGCGGTGTCCACCGTCAGGCCCCTGCGGTGCGGGGGAGGGCCGCTCCGGCGATGATCTCGTCGGGCCGCTCGGTGTTGCCGGGCTGTGCCGCGGTGGCCATGGCGTGGCGGGCGTCGGACTCGGCGGTGCCGGGCGGGACCACCAGCAGGCTGATGCGCAGCCTGCCCGGACCGGTGGCGGTGATGGTGTTGCGGGGGTGGGAACGGAAGCCTTCCAGCCGGATCTGGATCTCTCCGGCGGTGAACCGGCGCGGCACCGGGTCCCAGGCGAACAACTCGTAGGACACCCGGCTGAGGTGCCCCAGCCGCTCGGCGAGGGCCCCGTTCAACGCGGCCAGTTCGGCGGTGAGGTCCGTCGACCGCGGCCACCAGGCGCCGTCGACGAAACCGGTGGCGGGGCCCGCGGGTTTGAGCCGCAACCGCAGCGGCGGAGGTGAGTTCCCGGCTGACGCTGGTGAGGTCATGTGGGTTTCCGTTCTGGTGTGGGGCGTGCGGGGCACGAGCGGTTGCGCGGTCGCGAGTCCGCGGTGACCGGCTCTCCCACGCGGGCGGCTGTGTCCGATGTGGCCACGGTCCTCGGTGGGCGCGAGTGGCTCATCCCGGGTGCGAAGCGAGCCGCGGGCGCCGCGGATCGCTCGTCATGGCGGACGCGGGAGCAGCCGCCGTGTGGCGCGCGATCCCGATCGCCGAGGCGACCGCCGCGGCGAAGCCGATGACGGCGACGGCCGTGAAGCCGGGGCGCACGTGGTCGTCGAGCACGAGCACGCCGATCAGCGCGGAGAGCGCGGTGTTGGTGGTGGACATGAGGGCGGTGACGGTCGTCGCGGCGCTGTGCTGGAGGGCGAGGGCGAACAGGGCGGCGCCCACGGCGCCGTTGAGCACGAGGGCCCACAGCGACGGTTGCAGCACGAGCAGCCACGCCGTGTCCGGGACCGCCAGGGTCCGGGCCGACACGCCGACCGCGCAGAACGCGACCCCGGCGCCGAAAGCGAGCACGTGAGGAGACCACGGCGCGGCGCGGCGCTTGGCGTGGCTGCCCGCCACCGCGACCAGGAACGGTGTGGCCAGCAAGCCGATGACGCCCGCGGTCGGCAGTGCCGCGGCCGTGCTCGGTGCCGCGGCGATGCCGAGCATGCCCAGACCGACCGCCCCGAGCCCGAGCAGCGCCCAGCCGGTCGCGGCGAGGCGGGCGCCCAGCACGGCGGAGATCGTCGCGGTCACGCCGACGCTGAACGCGAGCATGGCTTGGACGAGGAACAGCGGGAGGTGCCGCAGAGCGAGCGCGGCCAGTGCGAAACCGAGCAGGTCGACGCCGAGACCGAGCAGGTAGAGCGGTTGGCGGCGCAGCCCGGTCAGGGCGGAGGCCCCGCCCAGGAACGCCTTGGCGCGCCGGACCGCCGCCGATTCCAGGACCGATCCGCTGCCGGAGGACAAGGTGGCCAGCGCGGCGAGCAGGTACCCGATGATCATCGAGTGCTGCTGCCGGTGGCCACGCCCGCGTTGGCGAGCCGGGCGAGCCGCTCGGGATTGGGCCACCGGACGTTCGTGGCCCAGCCGAGCTTCTCGAACACCCAGATGACCCGGGCGGAGATGTCGAGCTGCCCGCGCCGGACGCCGTGGCGGGCACCGGTGGGGTCGGCGTGGTGGGAGTTGTGCCAGGACTCCCCGCAGGACAGGATGGCCAGCGGCCAGAAGTTGGCGGACTTGTCGCGGGCGGCGAACGGCCGGTCGCCGATCAGGTGGCAGATCGAGTTCACCGACCAGGTCACGTGGTGGAGCAGGGCGACGCGGACCAGACCGGCCCAGAAGAACGCGGTGGCCGCGCCCCACCACGACATCGTGATCAGGCCACCGAGCAGGGCGGGCCCGAGCAGGGTGACGACGGTCAGCACGGGGAAGAGCCGGTCGACGAGGGCGATGTCGCGGTCTGCCAGCAGGTCGGGGGCGAAGCGACGAGGGTTGGTCTTGTCGCGGTCGAACATCCACCCCATGTGGGCGTGCCAGAAGCCCTTGGCCAGCGCGGCGGGCGACGTGCCGAACCGCCACGGCGAGTGCGGGTCGCCCTCGCGGTCGGAGAAGGCGTGGTGGCGGCGGTGGTCGGCCACCCAGCCCACCACCGGACCCTGCATGGCCATGCTGCCCGCCACGGCCAGACCCACGCGCAGACCCCGGTTGGCCTTGAACGCGCCGTGGGTGAAGTAGCGGTGGAACCCGACGGTCACCCCGAGGCAGGTGAGGAAGTAGAAGCCGGCGGCCAGCCCGATGTCGACCCAGGACAACCCCCAGCCCCACGCCAGCGGCACGGCGGCGGCCACCGCGAGCAACGGGACCACGGCGAACAGCTTGACCAGAAAGTTCTCCGTGGCGCTCTTCTCCCCGGCCAGCATCGGTTCGGGGGAGCGGCGTTCAGCGGGCGGTCGAGGTGCGAGAGCGGTAGTCACAGAGTTTTGGCCAATCGTTTGCGCGAGTCATCGCGTCCGAAAAAAGGGCGTCCGAGTGGACGACGTGGCGAGCGCGGCTGCGCGCCTGGGAAGTCGAACGGTCGGAGTGCCGATACGAAGTCGGGAAGCGGGTTCGAGCTCGCGCTTGGCACTTAAGTGGAGAGTACCCGTTATTGCCGGTGTTCAAGCACCGGCGCCGCGGCGAGGGGCCCGGTGACCGCGAAACCTGGCCGCGCGCAGCAGGGCGGCGACCCGTCTGACCAGGGCGGACGCCGTGAGCACCCCGGTGGGAAGCGCGCGGACCAACACGTGCGCGGTTCCCGGTCGTGGACTGCGACCCGATCCACTGGAACGAGGCGTTCGCCCGCGTGGCCGCCGCGCCTGCGAACTAGTGGCCCGCGTCCTGGGCGCGCAGGGCGCGCCCAACCTCGTGGAGGTGGCGCAGGACGTGGCGGTAGGTACCCAGGAGACCGCACTGGGCGTATTCGATGCCGCGTTGTTCGCAGAACTCGCGTACGAGGGGTTGCGCGCGGCGGAGGTTGACGCGCGGCATGCTGGGGAGAAGGTGGTGTTCGATCTGATGGTTGAGCCCACCGAGTGCGACGTCGACCCACAGGCCGCCCCGAACGTTGCGGCTGCTGAGGACTTGCTTGCGGAGGAAGTCCAACGCGGTCGCGTCGGTGTAGGTGGGCATCCCCTTGTGCCCGGGCGCGAAGGAGCATCCCATATAGACACCGAACAGACCCTTGGTGCACGGCGATGAACGCGATCGCCACAGGTGGGGACAGCACGAGGAACACCGCTGCCAGGTAGCCCACGATGTGCGCCACCAGCATCACCGCCTCCGACCGCCGAGCCTTGATCCCGCCGTGCCAGACCGCCCGGATGCCTGACCAGTGCAGGCTCAACCCCTCCAACAGGAGCAGGGGGAAGAACAGCACGGCCTGGTGCTCCGCCGTCCAGCGCACGAACCCGCCGCGATCGAGGGACTGGCCGCGGGTGAAGGCCAGGATGGGGATATCGAGGTCCGGGTCCTGGTCCTCGTGGTTGGGGTTCGCGTGGTGGCGGGTGTGCTTGCCCATCCACCAGCCGTAGCTGATCCCGACGAGAACGGCCATGAACCGGCCGACCCGGTCGTCGGCGCTCCTGGAGCGCAGGATCTGCCCGTGCCCGGCATCGTGGCCGAGGAAGGCGAGCTGGGTGAACACGACAGACAAGAAGATCGCTGTACCCAGCTGCCACCACGAGTCGCCCAGTAGCACGAACCCGGTGCACCCGACCGCGAAGAGCAGCAGGGTGAGGCTGATCGTCACCGCGTAGTAGCCGCGGCGGCGGTCGAGCAGGCCGCGCGGCGCACCACGCCGATCAGGGCGGCGAAGTCGCTGTGCGGCGGAGTGTAGTGGGCAACAGCACCACTCGCGGTGGGTGGAGCGGACATGGTGAGCCCTCCCGAGTCCGGCGTCGCCGGGGACTCGGTCAACTTGTCGTTCACCGTGATGGTTTCCGCTGGGAGCGTGGCGCAAACAAGCCGGTCCGCCGGCGTGCGGGGGTCACGGTCGTCGTTCGCCCCGGCGTGGACCGGGGATGCGGATGGTGTCGAGGTCGGTCTCGCCCGCGATGACGGAGGTGGCCAGGGTGGCGAGGCGTTGGCTGTGTGAGCGGGCGTGGTCGCGCAGTGCGGTGAACGCCTCGTCCATGGTCAGGGAGCCGTGTTGGGCGAGGATCCCCTTGGCCTGCTCGATGACGACGCGGCTGTCGAGCGCGGTTTGCAGTTGGGTGGACAGTTGCTGCCCGTGCTCGATGGCGCGGTGCTGCAGGATGGCGATGGTGGCCACGTCGGCCAGCGCCTGCCCCAACGCGAGGCGCTCGTCGTCGAGCGCGCCCGGCTCGGTGCCCAGCAGGCTCAACACGCCGATGACTTCTTTGCGCAACCGCATCGGTATCGCGTGCGCGGAGCTGAACCCGCACTCCCGCGCGGCGGCGGTGAACCGGGGCCACCGCGGTCCGTCGGTCGCCAGGTCGGCACAGCTCACCGGCATGCCGGTGCGGACGCAGTCGATGCACGGGCCGCTGTCGACCTGCACCGCGAACTGCTCCAGCAGGTCCGCTTGCCTCGAGGTGCTGGACAGCACCTCGAGGTTGCCGTCTGGCGCGCGCAGGATGACCCCCGACGCCCCCACCGACAGAAGTTCCGCGGTCCTGGTGGTGAGCAGGTCGAGGAACTCGGCGATCTCGAAGTCGCCTACCAGGGAGTCGGCGAGCGTGACGAAGGTGCGGGAGACCCGCCGTTCTCGCGAAGTCGCGCTCAGGGCGCGGGACTTGTCCGTGATGAGCAGCCTCCTAGCGGGTGCTTTCAGTGGACCCCGACCCGGTGGACGGGGCGTCGAGCAGGGCGCTGGGGGCCAGGACGCCGGTGGCGACCTCGCTCGCGACCGCGGACAGCCTGCGCTGGTTCGCGCGGGCGTACTCCCGCAGTGCGGTGTAGGACTCGTGCATGCCGAGCCCGGCCACCTGGGCGAGTACGCCTTTGGCCTGTTCGACGACCGTGCGGTGGTGCAGGGCCGCTTGGAGCTGTTCGAACACGATCGCCTCGTGGCGGATCGCCCGCTGCTGCAGGATGCCGATGGTGGCGACGTCGGCCAGTGCCTGACCCAGCGTGACACTGGGCTCGTCGATGGCCCCCGGCGCGGTGCTCAGCAGCGTCAGCGCCCCGATGACGTCATCGCGCAGCCGCATGGGTACCGCGCACGCGGCCCGGAATCCCGCGGCTACCGCGGCCGGGGCGAACTCCGGCCAGCGTCCGCTGTCGTCGGTGAGGTCCGCGCTGGCCACCACGACACCGCCGCGCACGCAGTCCAGGCACGGTCCCTGCCTGGTCTGGGCGGAGAACACCTCGACCAGGTGCGCGTGTTCGGAGGAGCCGGCGGCCGGACGCCACCCCCCGCGCTGGTCGGACAGGATAACCCCGGCGGCGTCCACAGCGAGCAGGTCCACCGCGCGCTCGGTGAGCAGTCCGAGGAAGTCCAGCACGTCGAAGTCCGCGACCAGGGTGTCGGCCAGTGTCACGAAGGTGCTCGCGAGCTGCTGATCTCGGGCGATGCTCATCCAGTCGACCTTTCCTCACCACGCATTATGGCCCGTCCTCGCCCTCGGTGAACCGCAACGTGCGGGCCACGACCTGGCGCGCGACCTCGGCCAGCGGCACCCCGCTGGAGAACGCGTGCGCCCGCAACCGCAACAGCGCCACTTCGGTGGTCGACCCGAGTTGCACCTGGACCATCCCCGCGGCCTGGTGCAACTCCAGGTGCGGGTCGGCCAACCAGCTCAGGTCGTGCACGTCGTGGCCGTCCAGGTCGGCCACCACCCCCTGGGTCGCCAGGTCGGCCAGTACCAGCGCGTCGGCCATCTCCACCCTGCCCAGCGGACCCGTCTCGTCGCGGTAGAGGTCCAGGGAACCCAACCGGACCACGCCGACCTGCAACGGGAAGGAGAACACCGCCGCCGCGCCCAGCTCGCACGCCGCCGGGGTGAACGCGGGCCACCGCGCGCCCTCGGCCGCCAGGTCCGCCACCAGCACCGGACCACCCGAGGCGAACGCGTCCAGGCACGGCCCCTCGTTGACGGTCAGTTGGAGGTCCTCCAACCCGGCACTGACCGGGTTCGTCGCGTAGACCAAGCCGCGTTCCATGCCGGCACTCTCGTCACCCGGTAGGTGGCTCACCACGGTCGCACCCGCCCCCGAGATCGACAGCTCCGCCACGCACAACTCGCAGACCAGGCTCACCACCGACGCGGACTGGTCCGCTCGGCGCGCGGTCAGCAAGGTCCGCAACCGCCGGAACCGGTCTTCCACCATGAGCCCTCCGCTCGACCCGCTCCAACCTTACGCGGCGCGCGTGCCGCGGGCGCCGCGCAGGGCGGTGAACCGGGGACGCCCGTGCTCTGCGGCCGGAGCGTCGTGCGCGATCGCCGCCATGGGGCTACCCTCGGGGCCTCTCGTCGGTATGTGCCCAGATCCCGCACTGACGGCGATCTCTTCACACCTCCGGCCGCCCACACGGCGTTCGGAAGGTCAGGAGCTGATCGTGGAATCGAATCTCCTCCCCTTTCTGCTCCCCGATGAGATCGAGGCCCGTCGCGGCAGCGGTACGCTTCCCAGGCGGAAGCGGTCGAAGACCGTCTCGCAGGTAGCGCCCCGCGAAGGGGCGTTCGGCGGCAGCGCCCTGCTCCGCCTCACGATCACCTGGCAAACCGGTGCGAGCGGCGCGGAAATGCACATCCAGATCTCCGGTGCGTTGGACACCACCGCCGCACCGACCCTGGCCGAAGCACTCGCACGCGCGCAGATCGACCTGCGTGCGGTGCCGAGCGCGACCGGGCTCGTCCTCGACCTGCGCACCGTGTCATCCCTCGACGGGGCAGGCGCGAACGTCATCGCCCGCGCTTACGCCACCTTCGCCGCCTGCGGGACCAGCCTGCGGTTGGTCGCCGACAGCGCCGCGGTGACCAGACCACTGGCGCTGACAGGCTTGGACCGCATATTCGACCTGTACCGCGCACCGCATCCCGAACCCGGTGATTCCCCGGCGCATGCGGCGAGTCCTGGGACACAGCGGCCGTAGGGCGAACTCGACGGGCCACTTGTCACGGGGCAGTGCGACGCCATGGCCACATCGAGGTCACCCTCCAACCTCGGAGGGCGTCCAGTGTGGACTGTCCACGCCGCGACCGATCCGTCCCGCGATGCCCGCGGGGCGGGTTCGGGTGTCGCGTGGATCAGGTTCGAGCGGGCGGGTTGTGCGTCCTTGTGGGCGGTGCGGTCGAGGTCAGCCGGGCGCAGGCGGTACACCTGTAGTTCCGGGTCGACGTACTTGCGGGTCTCGCCGACCCGGTGCGTGCCGTTGCGCCGCGGGAGCACCAGTGGGCGGGGTGTCCCGACCCGGTCCCGCCCGATCATGGTGATACGACGAGCCTGTGCTCGGTCCGGTTCCAGGTGTCGGGGTTGACGGAGACGTGCCGCACCGGTATCCCGGACGCGGCCATGTCGGCGACCAGGGGGACTCGATCGCCGAGTCGCTGGAGGGCGGCCACCCCAGGCCCTGTCGACAGAGCCCCGCGCGCCGTCAGCGGGTTTCACCGTCCACCGGCATCCGGTTCGCGTTGTCGGGTCGTCCCTGGCGCTGGTCCGGTTCGGTGTCATCTCGGTCGTACCGCTTCCGGGTCCGCTGTGGAATGGTTCTCCGTGAGCGGCGCGACCTGGTCGGTCCGCACTCCCGGCCCCCCGGTGGCGTGCGCGCGGAGGTCGTCGCCCGAGTCGGCCGGGGATGCGGCGAATCGCGCAGCGGGTTCGTCGGTGAAGCGGAACTCGACGGTCGTGGGCAGGTCGCCGAGGTCGAGAACCCGGCACAGGCGGGGCACCCCCCGGGTGGCCAGCGCGCGCCGGATCGCGGCGGGCTCGGCGTCCTGCTCGGTGCTGATCACCAGCACGAGGGTCGGGTTGTCGCGGGTCCCGGCGAGGGTGCCGCGTGCGGTGTGCACCCCGGGATAGGTCTCGGCCTCGGCGAGCAGCGGTCCGACGGCCGTGCTCGCGGACAGGTCGGTGCGACCGGTGTCGGTGTCGAACCGCCAGGTGTGGGTCTTCGGCTTGCGGATCACCTGGGCGACGAGCCAGCGGATGGCGAGCAGACCGAGGACGACTCCGCAGGCCGCGGTGGTGTACCAGACCCACGTCGGCGCAGTCGCGGAACCGGGGACGAGGTGGCCCTCCGGCGGCAGCACGTCCAGCACCGCGAACCGGGTGGCCAGGGCGAACCCGCCCGCGGCGAGCAGCAGCAGGCCGGTGGCCGCCAGCAGGGCGCGGTTGAGCCTCGACGGCCGCTCGTGGCCGCTCACCGCCCCCGCCTCCGGATCCGGACGCCCACCGCGGGGCGGCCTGCCTGCCCGATCCGGTCGAGCCGGTCCTCGATGGCCGCGCGCACGGCGTCGGCGAGCCCGTCGGTGATGGCGCGGTGGGTCGTGGCGGTCGCGGTGACCGCGCGGCCGGTGAGCAGGAGCCGGACGGAGGCCACGCCGTCCACCGACGACGCGGCGGAGCGCAGGACGCGTCGCACGCTCTTGCGCGTCGCGCCGGAACGCACCGCGCGGTCGATGCGCGGGTCGTCGTCGCGCAGCGGTAGGACGGTGGGGGTGCCGGGCAGCAGCGCGCAGAGCAGGAGACCCGCGCCCACCAGCACGCACACCGAGGCGGCGGCGACGACGGCGGGATCGGTCCACCGCGCGGCGCGCAACGCGCCGAGCACGGCGCCGGGGTCGACCAACGGGGTCCACCCGACGACCCGCTGCACCGCCACTGTCGTGACCAGCGCACAAGCGGAGAGGACGACCAAGGCCACGAGGACCGCGGGTGCGCCGCGCCGGGGGAACCTCGTCATCGGACTCTCCCGGTCGTGGCTGCTTGGGGGTGCAGGGCGGTGACGGTGATCTCGACCCTGGACACGATCAGTCCGGTGAGCGCGCGGACCCGCCCGCTCAAGTGGTGGCGCACATCCTCGGCGACGCGGCGCACCGGCATCGGATAGGTCATCGACAACCGCACGTCGAGCGCGACGGTCGCGCCGTTGACAGTCGCCTCGACCTGGACGTCCCGCCCGGCGCGCTCCGCACCGACGGGTACACCGAACAGGCGGTGGGCCGACCCGCCGACGCCGCGGGCCTCGGTGGCCGCTCGTGCGGCGATCCGCGCCACGACGCCGTTGGCGATGGTGAGGCTCCCCCGCTCGCTCGCGGTGGTCGACGATCCTGGTGCCCGCGGTTGGACCGGGGGAGCGGTGCCCACGGCGCTCACGACCGACCACGGCCGGTCAGCGCGGACACGTCGAGCTTGCCGTCGAGCACCCTGCCGACGACGAACCCCGCCGCGCCGAGCACCAGGACGAGGATGAAGGCGCCGAATCCGCCGAACGCGGCGGCGAAGCCGAGCGCGATGCCTGCGAGCACGCCGGTGGTGGTCGAGTTCACGTTGTCGTCCTCGCTGTGGTGGCCCTCGTATCCCGCTGCGGAGTGCCGGGCTCGGGTTGCCGCGGCGGCCCGAGTGCCGCGGCCCGCCAAGAGGTGGCACGGGGTCGGGGAAGCGCCACGTCACCGATCCACACGTGCAGCGCGGGGAGGGCCGGGCCGACCGCTGCGCGGACGGCCGCCCGGACCGCCGAGTCGACCTCGGCGACGGTGGCCGGGTACCGCGCGACCACGCCCACGGTGATCTCGGCGGTCCGCACCCGGACCCCGGCGATCCGATGCCCGGGGAGGTAGGTGGCGATCTCGCCGTACCGCCCGCGGTGCGGGCCCGCCACCTGCGGCAGGGCGCGCACCGCGGCGGCGATGACGGTCGCCTCGATCTCCGGGCTCACTGCACCCGGACGACGGTGGCGCCCGCACCCTCGTCGTCGTCCGGGATGTGCACGTCGGTGACGGCGACGTTGACCTCCACGACCTCCAACCCGGTCATCTGCTCCACCGCGCCGATGACGTTGCGGCGGACCGACCTGGCCAGGTCCGCGATGGACACCCCGTACTCGACGAGGATGTTCAGGTCGACAGCGGCCTGCCGCTCACCGACCTCGACCGAGACGCCCTGACCCGCCGAGGCCGTCGCGCCGGGGATGCGCTCCCGCAGCGCGCTCAGCGCTCGAGCCGCGCCGCCGCCGAGCGCGTGCACACCGGCGACCTCACGCGTGGCCAGTCCCGCGATCTTCTGGACCACGGTGTCGGCGATGGTGGTTGTTCCCCTGTCCGGTGCGCGCGTGTCCGCTTGGCGGGGGACGACCTCGGCGTTGGTGTTCTGGGTTTGTGGCTTCGACGCGGGGGTGACGGGATTCGTCACGGTGGTCTCCTCGATCGTGCGCTAGGTGTGCGATGGCGCCAGGCAAAAGCAATCGGGAGCGGCCGCTGCGACAGCGGAAGCGCTTGGAGCGGACCCCCGAGGGGAACGGGCGGATCCGCGTGGCGGACGCGAAGCGCCGACTCCCCGGAACCCGGTGTCGCCTGGGTCCTGGGCGGCTGCTGTGGTCTTCGGATGCCCTGCCACGCCTTCCCTAAACCACAACCACCGGTGCCGGTCGTGGTCGAGGGGAGGCGAGGGCACCCTGGGTGGGCCCAGCCGATGAGAAGTCCGATGTGGACGATCGCCGGGGTCGGCGAACCGCGCCGGCGGGTCCTCCGGTATGGATGGGCCGTCGGTCGCGGAAGCGGGCTCGATGACGGCGGGCGGTGCGACGGCGAGCCGCGACACCGGGCGCCGCGGCCTTTCCGGAGAAGCGGAGCAGGTCGACCGGGAAGGGCGGCACCAGGGCGCTGTTCTTCCCGGCGGACACGTCGACCACGGTCTGGAGGAGGCGGGGTTGCGGAGCGCCCGGGGGCGTCCATGGCTCGAACCCCGCCTTTCGTCAGCCCCAGTACAGGGGGCTGGCACCGTGGCGGTGCCGCGCGTGCTGTGGCGCGGTGCGCGCTTTCAGGTCGTCGAGCTGACGGCGCAGGTTGTCGCGGACCTCGATCAACGCGGCTGTGCGTGTCCGCTGCGAACTGGTGGCCACCAGCCGTGGCCGTCCGGCGAGCCTGCACTGCAGAGTGGTGGCCTGCCCCGGGAGGTCTCGATCCTTGGTCGACAGCTCCAGTTCGACCGTCGAGACGTCGTACGCGCCCAGGGCGTGGTCCAGCGAGGACAGGCGCTTGACGATGCCGGGGCGTTCAGCGGCGGTGAACCCGTTGCCGAGGCGGAGCCGCGCGCTGATGGTGGCGGGGACGTGTGCGCCGAGCACGGTGTGTCCGCTGTGGACGATGTCCGGGGAGCGGGGGTGGGTCATCGGGTTCCCTTCGTCGGTCGTCGAGCGGTGCTGACCGGCAGGTGTTCGCGCGCAACCGCGGGGGAGCGCGGACATCCGGCGCCCGGGGCCGTCCGGGTGATCCGGCAGGCGGTGGTTTGTCCCCGGTGTTTGACTTGACCCCATAGTGGGCTTCGTGACGTGCGCGGTCACGGCCCAACCAGGCCGAGTTGACCGCTGATCGGTTTCCGCAACCGGGCAACGTCGCCGCCGCACCTGGGGCTCGACGAAGGAGATGATCGCAGTGCCGATCGATCCGAGGGCAGGTGGTGCGCGTGGTCCCGGTTCGGTGTCCGAGGTCGACGTGGCGGGGCTGACCGGCGCGGCCGTGGCGCAGTCAGGCGGCCTGGACGCCGCCCTGCTCGGCGACTACGTCTCGGCGTTGACCCGCGTCAGCGCCACCCGAACGGCGTTGAACCGGACGGAACTGGAGGGCTACCGCCGCCTCGGCGGCGAGGCGGCGGACGCCGGGGTGCCCCTGCCTGCCCTGATCGACCTCTACCTGTCGGTCACCTGGCGGCTGTGGCGGTACCTGCCCGCCGTCACCGCGGCGGTGCCCACCCTCGCCCTGGTGCAGGCGGTGGGTGAAACGGTGATGCGCGCCGCGGGCGAGGCGGTCACCGCGGTGAGCGACGGCCACCAGATGGCTAGGCAGGCGGTGATCCGCAGGCAGGAGGCCGCCCGGCGGGAGTTCATCGACGACCTGCTGACCGGCAGCTCCGACGTCTCCGGGCTGCTCGCCCGCGCCGCCGGGTTCGGGCTCGACCTCACCGGACCGCACACGGTCGTCCTCGCCCGCGCGAGCACGGCGTTCACCGAAGGCAGCGCCCAGCTCAACCGGGTCGAGAGTGCCTTGAGCGGGCGCGGCTCGCCACCGGCGCTCGTGGCGAGCAAAGACGGACTGCTCGTCGTCGTCGGGACCGTCAACGCCGCGGACGCCGTCGGCCGGATCGTCGCGGCCATGCGCGGTGTGCTCGGTCCTCGTGCCACGACGATGAAAGGCGGGGCGTGGCAGATCGGCGTCGGTCGCGTCCGCCCCGGCCCGGTGGGGGTGCTGCTCGCCTACGAGGAAGCCCGCGACGCGCTCACCCTGGCCGGGCTCCTGCGGATGGACACCCCGGTCGTCGCGGCCGTCGACCTGCTCGTCTACCGGGTCCTGCTCCGTGACCGGACCGCCATCGCCGATCTCATCCTCACCACTCTCGGCCCGCTCGCGGATGCCCGGGGCGGCGCGGCGATACTGCTCGGCACCTTGGACGCCTACCTCGACGCGGGCGGCAACACCGCCGAGACCGCACGCAGACTGCACCTGTCGGTGCGGGCGGTCACCTACCGGCTGGCCCGCATCCGCGAGTTCACCGGACTGGAGCCTGCCGACACCGGTGTCCGCATCACCCTGCATGTCGCCGTCCTCGGCGCCCGGCTGCTCGACTGGCCCGCAACCGCGCTGCCCACACCATCCTGATTCCGCGGCACTCGCACGCCGAGGGAGACCGCGGGGGGCAGGCGGGCCATCGGTCAGGCCGGGTCGTGCCGGTACCCGTCGGGCACGCCGTCGCCGGCGCGAGCGGCGTTGCCCACGCATCGCCGCCTCGCGTTCAGCCGGTCGGGGACTTCAGACTTCCGCGACTCCGATCGGGTCCCGGTCCACGTGCCGCAGGTACGCGGCGAGCGGGGCCGCGATCAGTGCCGCCGCGACGGCGAACACCGGTGTCAGCGCGGCCGACGTGATCGGGGAGGCGGGATCGGCGTGCGCGCCGAACCACTGGTCGACGGCGATGCTCAGGCATTCCAGCACGTACATCGCCAGCATCGACCCGGTGACCAGCAGACCCCATGGCCCGCGGCGCAGCGCGACGACGGCGGCGGTCACCACCTCGACGGCCGGTTGCCCGCGCAGCGTGCCCACCAGCGCGCCGAGTCCGGCGAGGGCGAGGACCACGATGGTGAGCGCGCCGCTGAAGCGGGCCAGTTTCCGGGTCAGCGGCGTGTCCACCGGCCGGTCACGGCGACCAGGTGGTGCACCCGGCCGATCTCGGTGTCCGCGGCGGTCGCGACGACCACGCCGCGTCCGCCGCCGGAGGTCACCAGGGTGCCCGCGTGGGCCATGTTCGTCCGGTCGGCCGGTTCGGTCGCCGCGGGCAGGTCGAGCGGGTCCTTCGCCGCCGGTCGGGACTCGCCGGTGAGGGCGGATTCGTCGATCCGCAGCTCGCGGGTGTACACCAGCCGCAGGTCGGCGGGCACGCGGTCGCCCTCGTCGAGCAGCACCAGGTCACCGATCACCAGGTTGGTCGAGGCGACCTCGGTGGCGACTCCGTCGCGGATCGCGGTGGCCTTGGTCCGCGTCGCCGCGGCCAGCGCGTCGAGAGCCCGCTCGGCGCGGCCCTCCTGCAGGAAGCCGATCAGGGCGTTGACCACCACGACGCCCAGGATCACGCTCGCGTCCACGATGCCGCCGAGCAGGCCGGTCGCCAGGGCGGAGCCGAGCAGGACGTAGATCAGGGGGTGGTGCACCTGACCCGCCACCCGGACCAGCGCACCGCGTCGGCGGGGTGGCGGCAGCTCGTTGGGGCCGGAGTGGTCGAGCCGGGCCCGCGCCTCCTGGACCGACAGCCCGCGGTCGAGGTCCGCGCCGGTCGCCTTGCGGCTGTCGTCGACTGACCTGGCGTGGGCGACGGTCACCGGCGTCGGCCGGTCATCGCGCGGCGGTGACGTGGACCACGACCAGCGGGCAGGACGCGTGGTGGATAAGGGCCTGGCTGGTGGAGCCGTGCAGCATGCCGGTGAACCCGCCGTGGTCGCGGCAGCCGACCACCAGCAGTTGGGCGTTCTCGGCGTTGTCCAGCAGACTGCGCACCGGTCGGTCGCGGCTGACGACCTGGCGCGCGGTCACCGCCGGGTACTTCTCCCGCCACGCCGCCAGTTGCTGGGCCAGTACCTCGCCTTCGCGGTTCTCCATGGCGTCCCAGTCCACAGCGGACTGGTGGGCGTAGGTGTGGGCGGTGATCGAGGCGAAGTCGGTCCAGGCGTGCACGGCGACCAGGTCCGCGCCGCGGGAGGCCGCCTGCTCGAAGGCCACCGCCAGCGCGGGCTCGCTGGTGGGCGTGCCGTCGACCCCGACCACCACGGGACCGGTCGAGGGAGGCGCCCCGTCCTCGGTCCGGCCGCGGATCACCGCGACCGGGCACTTCCCGCGCGCGGTGAGCGCGACGGCGGTCGACCCGATCAAGATGCCGCTGAACCCGCCCAACCCCCGGGAGCCGAGCACGACCAGGCACGCCTTGGCGGACTCTTCCACCAGTGCGGGCACCGCGTCGGAGGTCCTGCGCGGCGTGGGCGGCAGAAACCGAACCGTCGACACCGGCGACCACCGGCAGGCGGGACATGAGGTCGTTCATCGGGGAACTCCTGTTCGTCGTGGTACGGGGCCAACGGTGCTGAAGGGCCGCGCGCGCCGCCGCAGCCCGCGACCGCGCGGGGGGACGACCCGCGGTGCGACGGGCCCGGCTGCGCGGTAGAAGGACCGCTTGCCGATCTCGATCAGGACGAGGTAGCCCACCACCATGGCCGCCAGGGCGGCGTAGAAGGCCAGGGGCAACGGACGGAAGCCCAGGGCACCGGCCAGGGGTGTCGCGGGCAGCAGCGCACCGATGACGACCACGCCGAGCGCGGCCAGGGTCAGCGGCAGGCTGGGGTGGCTGCGGAAGAACGGGACGGTCCTGGTCCGGATCGCGAAGATCACCAGCGCCTGCGTGGCCAGCGACTCGACGAACCAGCCGGTGTGGAACTGCTCGGGCCCGGCGTGCAGGACCCAGAGCATCAGGCCGAAGGTGGCGAAGTCGAACACCGAGCTGAGCGGGCCGAAGCGCAGCATGAACCGGCGGATGAACGCGATGTCCCAGTGCGCCGGTCTGCGCAGCTGTTCGGCGTCGACGTTGTCGGTGGGGATGGCGAGCTGGCTGGTGTCGTAGAGCAGGTTGTTGAGCAGGATCTGCGACGGGAGCATCGGCAGGAACGGCAGGAACAACGATGCCCCGGCGGCGGAAGCCATGTTGCCGAAGTTGCTGGAGGTGCCCATCAGGACGTACTTGATGGTGTTGGCGAAGATGCGCCTGCCCTCCACGACGCCGTCGGCGAGCACGCCGAGGTCCTTGTCGAGCAGGATGACGTCGGCGGCGTCCTTGGCGACGTCGGTGGCCGAGTCGACCGAGATGCCCACGTCGGCGGCGTGCAGGGCGAGCGCGTCGTTGACCCCGTCGCCGAGGAACGCCACAGCGCCCGCGCCGTGGCGCTGGACCCGCACGATCCTGGCCTTGTGCTCCGGGCCGACGCGGGCGAACACCGTGGTGTCGGGGATGGCGGCGGCGAGGGCTTCGTCGTCGAGGGCATCGATGTCGGTACCGGTGAGCGCGCCCCCCGTGGCCAGTCGGAGGTCGCGGCAGACCTTGACGGCCACCGCGGCGTTGTCGCCGGTGACGACCTTCACCGCGACGCCGAGATCGGCCAGGCGGCGCAGTGCGGTCTCGGCGTCGGGCTTGGGCGGGTCGAGGAAGACCAGGAAGCCGCTCAGGCGCAGGTCCCGTTCGTCCGCGGCGGTGACTGTCGACAGGTCATCGGCGGGCCGTGTGGCTACGGCGACAACCCGGTTGCCCGCGGCGAACTCGGCGGCCAGCGCGGTCCGCGCCCCGGACGGCACGTCCACGCAGCGGTCCAGGACGGCTTCGGGAGCGCCCTTGGTGATCAGGGTTGACGAACCCGACGGAGCGCGGGTGAGCACGGACACCATGCGGCGGTCGTGGTCGAAGGGCAACACCGCCGTCGGCTCCCGCACCGCCGAGACCGCACCCAGCCCCGTCGCGGCGGGCGAGGACCACATGGCCTGGTCCAACGGGCTGCCGCCACTGGCTCGCGCGGACGCCTCGGTGCACCGCAGGCCCCACCGCAGGACCTCGTCCGGGGTGTCGACGGCCGCGGGGACGGCGCGCATGTACTGGACCCGGCCCTGGGTGAGGGTTCCGGTCTTGTCGGTGAACAGCACGTCGACGTTGCCCAGGTCCTCGATGCAGACCAGCCGCTTCACCAGGACCCGGCGGCGGCTCATCCGGCGCGACCCGGCGGCGAGGCTGGTGGAGACCACGGCAGGCAACAGTTGCGGGGTGATGCCGACCGCGATCGCCAGGGAGAACAGCAGCGCGTCCAGGAACGGCTTGTCCAGCAGGAGGTTCGCCGCGAAGATCGCCGCGGTGAGCGACCCGGCGACGTAGACCAGCAGCATGGAGAACTCGCGCAGGCCGATCTGGAACTCGGTGTCGAGCGGGTGGGTGTCGAGTCCCGCCGCGATCGAGCCGAACCGGGTGCGGGCGCCGGTGGCGACCACGACGCCGACACCCGAGCCCGCCCTGACCACCGTGCCCATCAACGCCGCGCTGGACAGCTCCGCCAATGGGGTGTTTGGCGGCACCGGGCCGGTGGACTTGTCCACGGCCAGTGCTTCGCCGGTCAGAACGGACTCGTCGCACTCCAGACCGGTGGCCGACAGCAGCCGCAGGTCCGCCGGGACGATGTCGCCGAGGCGCAGCTCCAGCACATCGCCGGGCACGAGCACGGTGACGTCCACCCGCGACCGGGTGCCCTCGCGGATCACGGTGGTCTCGTGGCGGATTCGGGAGTGCAGGGCCTCGGCGGCCTTCTCGGCGCGGTACTCGTTGGCGAAGCCCAGCCCCACCGACACGACCACGATCGCGGCGATGATGACCGCGTCACCGCGCTGCCCGAACAGGGCGGACGCCAAGGCCGCCGCCAGCAACAGCCCGAGCAGCGGGGAGCGGAGTTGGTGCCAGAGCACCGGCAACAGCCTGGCGCGGTGCGAGGACACCGCGTTGAGCCCCCACCGGGCCTGCTCTTGGACAACGTCGGCCCGGGTGCGGCCCTGATCGGCGGTGACGCCGAGATCCCGCAGGACCTCCGCCGTGGAGCGGGCCGCCGCGGTCACCACCTCGGTCGCCGATCCGCTCCGCCGGTCCACCTCGTCGGTCTTCGCCGCGGTCATCGGAGTGTCTCGTTCGGCACCGGGACCGGACGCGGAGCGCGTGTCTCCTGGGCGCTCAGGAGGTCTTCCCCGGCGGTGATCACGAAGGTTCGCATCACCGATCCAGATGGAGTGCCACGGGTGTCGGCGCGCGCGGACCGGTTGTGCTCCAGGCCGAGGGCGCCGCCTGGGAAGCGAGGCCATTCGACCAGTTCGTCGTCGAGCAGGCGCGGCTTCAGGCTCGCCGACTCGGCATCGGTGACCAGGACCCGCACGTCAGTTCCCGGACCGCAGGGTCCACCCGGCGATCGCCGGGTCGTCCTCGCCGTGCTCCCGGGTGTGCCTGCGGGCCGCGACCCGGTTGTCGACCATCGCCTGGCGCAGCCCGGCGGCGCTCTCACCCAATCCGGGGACGCGATCGATGACGTCCATGACCAGGTGGAACCGGTCGAGGTCGTTGAGCATGACGTTGTCGAACGGGGTGGTCGTGGCGCCCTCCTCCTGGTAGCCGCGCACGTGCAGGTTGCGGTGGTTGGTGCGGCGGTAGGTGAGCAGGTGGATCAGCGACGGGTAGCCGTGGAAGGCGAAGACCACCGGCTTGTCGGTGGTGAAGATCGCGTCGAAGTCCACATCGGACAGCCCGCGCGGGTGCTCGGTCTCCGACTGCAGTCGCATCAGGTCGACCACGTTGACCACCCGCACCCGCAGGGCGGGCAGGTGGGTGCGCAGCAGGTCCGCGGCCGCCACGGCCTCCAGCGTGGGTACGTCCCCCGCGCACGCGAGCACGACGTCCGGTTCGCCGTGGCCGGTGCCCGCCCACGGCCAGATGCCCAGCCCTCGCGCGCAGTGCGCGATGGCGGCGTCGATGTCCAGGTAGGTCAGCGCGGGTTGCTTGCCCGCGACGATGACGTTGACGTAGTCCTTGCTGCGCAGGCAGTGGTCGGTCACCGACAGCAGCGTGTTGGCGTCCGGCGGCAGGTAGACGCGGACGATCTCCGCCTTCTTGTTCACCACGTGGTCGATGAACCCCGGGTCCTGGTGGGAGAATCCGTTGTGGTCTTGGCGCCACACGTGCGAGGACAACAGGTAGTTCAACGAGGCGATCGGCGCCCGCCAGGGGATGCCGCGGCTGGTCTTGAGCCATTTGGCGTGCTGGTTGAGCATCGAGTCGACGATGTGGATGAACGCCTCGTAGCAGTTGAACAACCCGTGCCTGCCGGTGAGCAGGTAGCCCTCCAGCCAGCCCTGGCACAGGTGCTCGGAGAGCACCTCCATGACCCGCCCGTCCGGCGCGAGGTGGTCGTCACCGGCCACCGTGATCGCGTTCCACGCGCGGTTGGTCGTCTCGAGCACCGCGTCGAGGCGGTTGGACGCCGTCTCGTCCGGACCCATGATCCGGAACCGGTCGGTGTTGGCGGCGACGACCTCGCGCAGGAACCCGCCCAGCACGCGGGTCGCCTCGCTGGATTCGACCGCGGGACGACCGACCGGCACGGCGTGGTCGCGGAAGTCCGGCATCGACAGCTCGCGCAACAGCCTGCCCCCGTTGGCGTGCGGGTTGGCGCTCATCCGCCTGGTGCCGGTCGGCGCCAGGGCGCGCAGGTGCGGCAGCAACCGCCCAGTGTCGTCGAACAGCTCCTCGGGGCGGTAGCCGCGCAGCCACTCCTCCAGCAGTGCGCGGTGCGCCGGATTCGCCCTTGTCCGCGACAGCGGAACCTGGTGGGCCCGGAACGTGCCCTCCACCTGGACGCCGTCGACCTTCTTCGGGCCGGTCCAGCCCTTCGGGGTGCGCAACACGATCATCGGCCACACCGGCCGGTCCGCGACCGCCCCGCCGCGGGCGGCGTGCTGGATGGCGGCGATGTCGCCGAGCACCTCCTCCAGCGTCGCGGCCAGCAGGCGGTGGACCTCGGCCGGGTCGTCGCCGGTGACGAAGTGCGGCTCGTAGCCGTAGCCGCGCATCAGCGCGGCGAGCTCGGCCGCGGGGACGCGGGCCAGCACCGCGGGATTGGCGATCTTGTAGCCGTTGAGGTGCAGCACCGGTAGCACCGCGCCGTCGGTCACCGGGTTGAGGAACTTGTTCGAGTGCCAGCTCGCCGCGAGCGGGCCGGTTTCCGCCTCCCCGTCTCCCACCACGCACAACGCGATGAGATCCGGGTTGTCGAACACCGCGCCGAACGCGTGCACCAGCGCGTAGCCGAGTTCCCCGCCTTCGTGGATCGAGCCCGGTGTGTCCGGCGCCACGTGGCTGGGGATGCCCCCGGGGAAGGAGAACTGGCGGAACAGCGCGCGCAAGCCATCCTCGTCCTCGCCGATGTCCGGGTACACCTCGCTGTAGGTGCCCTCCAGGTACGCGTTGGCCACCAGCGCCGGGCCACCGTGCCCCGGGCCGGTCACGTACAGGACGTTGAGGTCACGAGCGCGGATGAGCCGGTTCATGTGCGCGTACAACAGGTTCAGCCCTGGGGTGGTCCCCCAGTGCCCCAGCAACCGAGGTTTCACGTGTTCGGCCAGCAGCGGTTCCCGAAGCAGTGGATTGGCCAGCAGGTAGATCTGCCCGACCGAGAGGTAGTTGGCCGCGCGCCAATAAGCGTCGACCAGCGCCAAGTCCTGGTTCGTGGGATCGGCGACCGGCTCGCGGGCGGTGGTCAGCATGGCGGTGACTCCTCGGACTGGTGTGCTTGTGGCACCGTCCGGGGTCCTGGGGCGGTGGTGACGTAGAAGGTCAGAAGGTGTCGCGAGCAGCGGCTCGACCGCCCTCGTCCGCCCAGCGGTCGAGTTCCCCGTCCCGGAGCGGGGAACGCACCGGGACGGCGCCGAGCAGCCTGCCCGGGACGGCCGTCAGGACCGGGGGAGAGGTGTTGCCGGATCCGGCACGCACCACTCTGCCGACGAACGATGACCTCGACGAGGCGACGCGTGAGCCCGACATCGGGCAGGCTCCCGTCCCCGGTCGACGCGCGACCGGCAGTCAGAACGCCGAGGACGGCGCCCGCTTGACCGCGGTCGCACGAGGTGAACTCGACACAGCGGAGCCTACGCCCTCCAGGCCCGTGTGACGCCATGAGCCGGGGACGGTTCTCGCACGTGACGCGCACCGCGGGTGATGACGACAGCCCGCCAACGGCGGTCTCCAAGGCCATGTCCTTGGCCGCCTACCGTGCGTTGACCGCCATTCGAACATCCGACGAACGCGGGCTTCCGGCTCAAGCGAACGTGATCCACCAGCGCGGGCGCGGCAACGCTTGCCCGAGCGCCGGTCGCCTGCCCGCGGCGAAGTGGGGCGAAGATTCTCGGCGGAGGGGTGTAGTGTCGTGAGCACGTGCCCTGGACCCCGGTGTCACCTCGACCCGAGGACCGGTGAACGGCGCGTTTCGACGAGAAGCCCGTTGCCGTGCCCGGCGAGGGACTCGCGTTCTCCCGTCGGCAGGATTCGAACCGGTGATCGGCGGGGCTCCGCCACGTCTCGATCTGTCCGCGAAGGACTGTTGCGGCGATCGGGCCCGACCCTGCCTGACGAGGCCACCGGATCAGGCAACCGCGGCCCGTCGTGGCGGCACCGCCCACAGAGGACAGGACACACGTGGATCAGCTCAGCCTCGGCGTCATCGCCCGGTCCCGGAAGGAGGACGAACTCCGACTTCCCCTCCACCCGCGACACCTGGACAGGATCGATGCGGACCTGCGGGACCGTGTCTACCTCGAGCGCGGCTACGGGGAACGCTTCGGCGTCTTCGACGATCAACTCGCGGCGTCCGTCGCGGGGTTGCGCTCACGCGCGGAACTCATCGCGGAATGCGATGTCATCCTGCTGCCGAAGCCACTCGCCGCCGACGTCGCGCAGCTGCGGGAAGGACAGGTGCTGTGGGGCTGGCCGCACTGCGTCCAGGACGAGGAGCTCACCCAGCACGCCGTCGAACGACGGCTGACGCTCATCGCCTTCGAGGCGATGAACCACTGGAACTCCGACGGCTCGTTCGGCCTGCACGTCTTCCACAAGAACAACGAGCTCGCGGGCTACTGCTCGGTGTTGCACGCCATGCGGCTGCTCGGCTCGACCGGTGACTACGGGCGGCGGTTGCGCGCCGTCGTGTTGGGGTTCGGGGCCACCGCACGAGGCGCCGTGACGGCCCTCAACGCGCTCGGGGTGCACGACGTCGACATCCTCACCAACCGCGGTGTCGCGGCCGTCAGCTCGCCGATCCACTCCGCGCGGATCATCCACTTCGACCACGGCGACACCGATTCCCGACGCGGGCACCACGCCGTCACCGCAGCGGGCCGCGTACCGCTGGCGGCATTCCTCGCCGAACACGACATCATCGTCAACTGCGTGCTCCAGGACACCGACACGCCATTGATGTTCCTCACCAACGACGACCTGCCCGTCCTGGCCCCCGGCACCCTGGTCGTCGACGTCTCCTGCGACACGGGTATGGGCTTCGAGTGGGCGCGCCCCACCTCGTTCGCACAACCGGACTTCCTTCTGGGAGACCACGTGCGCCACTACGGTGTGGACCACAGCCCGTCCTACCTGTGGAACTCCGCGACCTGGGAGATCAGCGAAGCGCTCCTCCCGCACCTGCGCCCGGTGCTCACCGGCGCCTGGGACTCCAACGAGACCATCCGACGTGCCATCGAGATCCGCGGGGGAACCATCCTGAACCCCCGCGTCCTCTCGTTCCAACACCGATCATCGGAGTACCCCCATGCCCGCCTCTGAACCGAGGACCGCCCTGCTGGAGGCCGCTGTCGACAGCTGTGCCGTGTGCCCCCACCCGTGGCGCGACCACGACCCCATCGGCGTTCGCTACTGCACCGCCACCGAGGCTTCCGCGCTGTCCCGGGACTGCGTCTGCCGGTGACGCGCGACACCGGTCGCCTGTCCTGGTCGAACGTGTTGCCACGGGAGGTGAGCCGGATTCCAGGCGGTGGTTCGGTGATCGAGGGAGGTCTTGCCCGCGCTGCGCCCGCTCCTCAGGGACGACGAGACGATACCGGCACGTGTCACCGACTCGGGGCCCTGTGCGGTGCCAAACCGGGGCAGGGTGCCCTGCCCCAAGATCGTCGTGTCCCGCATGGCGGCCTCGATCGGGCGTTTGCGGCACGCTGAGGTCATCACGCCGGCGTTCGGATCCCTGCGCTGGTCGAGAACTCGGGTCGTTGATCGGTGGTCTTTGGCTGTCGACTGTCGTGCGGGCTCCTGGCCGGGAAGTGGCGGCTACCGAAACCGCCAGGTCGTCCTCCGATCAGCGAGGAGATCGCTGCCCACCTGATCCGTGACCGCGACGCCAGTTCACCCACCGGCCACTCATCACCAGCGGCCACCAACAGCCAGGGCCGGTCGTGACCGTGGCCACGTCAGAGATCGTGCTGTGGTGGCTTGTCCTGTTCGGACGGCGCGAGCGCCTCGTTGAGAGCGCGTGCTTCTTGGAGCTGGTCCTCCAGGCTGACGATGCGACACGCGGCTTCCACGCCGGCGCCTTGGTCGACGAGTTCGCGGGCGCGCCCCGCGATGCGCAGTTGGTGACGGGAGTAGCGGCGGTGTCCGCCGGCAGAGCGCTGCGGCTCGATCAGCCCCGCCTCGTCCAGGCTGCGCAGGAACCCCGGTGTGGTTCCCAGCATCTCCGCGGCTCTGCCCATCGTGTAGGCCGGGTAGTGGTCGTCGTCGAAGTTGTCTGCCGCTGCCCGCGGCTGCTCTCTGTCCTCGCGCACTGCACCTCCGCATCACGAGGGGCCCGGTGCCGCAACGGCACCGGGCCCCAAGGGTTATGGGTTGACTTCGATCGACCGGTCAGGAAAACGACCGGTCAGGTACGCGTCACCCGCGCAAGCTGCGGACAACGCGAGAATCGTTTGTACGTAACCGGAAACCACCACCCCATCTGACTCGAGTGCGGTACCCGCCTTGAGCGCTTCACTCCTCGGCGGGAAATCCGATGGCGCGCAACCCTTCCCTTCTCCTCTGATTCGCGCCTTGTTCACCGGACTCTTGACTTGCCTGCGCTTGCCCGGTCGGCGAAGGCTCTCATCCGCGTTCAGACACCTGTGCTGGTCGAAAACTCGGTCGCCAGCCTGAGCTGCTGTTGTGTGATGTTCGTTGATTGGTGGTCTGTGGCTGTTCGACTGTTGTACCGATTCCTGGTTCAGGTGCTCGTGGCCAGGAAGTGGCGTCAACCGAAACCGCTGAACCGTCCGCCGATCAGCGACGAGGTCGTCGCTCTGGTCGTCCGTTTGGCGAGGGAGAACTCGACCTGGGGGTGGTCCGGATCCTGGCGAGCTGCGTCGGCTCGGGCATCGTCTCGCCGCTTCGACCATCCGCCGGATCCTGCGCGCCCGTCGTGTTCCGCCGCCCTCTGACCGCGGTGACGCGTGGCGCGCGTTCCTGCTTGCCCAAGCCGATGGTCTTCCCGCGATCGACTTCTTCCACGTCGACACCATCACACTCAGCGCCTCTACGCGGCATTCGTCATCGAACACCACACCCGCCGCGTCCACCTACTCGGCGTCACCGACCACCCGAACGGGACCTGGGCGACCCAACTGGCCCGCGACTTCGCAGCGCAGCTCGATGACGCTGGGCATCGCTTCACCCATCTGGTCCGTGATCGGGACGCCAAGTTCACCGCGGCCTTCGACGCGGTATTCGCCTCGATCGGCATCCATGTGGTCCTCACCGCGCCGCAAGCACCACGGATGAACGCTTTGCCGAACGCTGGATCGGGTCATTGCGACGCGAATGCACCGACCGGCTACTCATCATCGACCGCCGCCACCTCAGCACGTACTGGACGCATACGTCGAGCACCGCAACACCCACCGTAGCCACCAAGGCCACGGCATGAACCCACGAGCCCCCGACGACGACCTGAAAGTGATCCCCTTGCCCGCCCAGACCGACCGGATCACACGTACACAACGACTCGCCGGACTGCTCAACCACTACCAACCAGCCGCCTGAATCCGCAGCTCACGGCCGGTGACAGCATTTTCGACCAGCACACGCCCTGCTCGGCGCGCAGATCGGGTACCTGATCGGCCGCCGGGGTGGGTCCGCCCTGCTGGCGCGGTCGCGCAACCGACACCTGCACAACGGCGTCGGGCGGAGCAAGCGGTTCCTGGAGTCCTACGGGCACCGGAAGGCGATCGTGCTGGCCCGGTTCGTCCCGGTCGTGCGGACGGTGCTGAACCCGCTGGCCGGGCTCACCGGGGTACCGGCCGGGGTGTTCGCGCTGTGGCAGGTCCTCGGCGGGCTGCTGTGGACGGTCGGCGTCACGGTCGCGGGCTACCTGCTGGGCAGCACGATCCCGAACGTTGACACTTACCTGCTGCCGATCACCGCTGCCATCGTCGTGCTGTCCCTGCTGCCGGTCGCCGCCCGGCTGGTGCGGTCGAGGAGCCGCGCGTGACCGGCGCGCTGTTGGGGTTTGCCGAACGCACCCCGTGGTTGCACACGATCGTGTCTGCCTACACGAACGGCGCGTTGTTCCTGCTCGCCATCGTGATGGTGGTGGCGTGGTGGCGGGCCCGGCGCCGGTCGCCGGTGGTGGCCGCGACGGCGCTGTGGGCACCGGTGGCGGTCCTGCTGGCGTACGGGGTGAGCAATCTGGTGAAGGTGCTGGTGCGCGAACCCCGACCGTGTCAGGTGCTGCACGTGGTCACCGTCGCGCCGTGCGATTACGTCACCGACTACGCCCTGCCCAGCAACCACGCCACCGTCGCCGCGGCGGCCGCGGTGGGGATCCTGCTCACCGACCGCGCGCAGGGCCTGACCGCCACCGCCCTCACCCTGCTGGTCGGCGTCTCCCGCGTCTACCTGGGCGCGCACTACCCGCACGACGTCCTCATCGGATTCCTGGTCGGCGCCGCGATCGGCGCGACCGGCCTGTGGGCCCACCGCCTGCTGGTCGACAGGGTGCCCCCCGTGCTCATCACCACCCGCTCCCATCCGGCGTCCGTGCCGTCCACACCGAGGGAACGCCCGTGAACACCGACCACCAAGGCCGCTTGCCGCTCAACAAGGTCCCGGAAGCCACCGTCTACTTCTGGGTCATCAAGGTGCTGTGCACGACCGGGGGGAGTCGGCCGCGGACTCCTGAACGTGAACCTTGGGTTCGGCCTTGGCGGCACCTCGGTCGCCACCGGGGTCCTGCTGCTGGTCGTGCCGCAGCGCGGTCTTCGGCGCGGGCATCGTGGGAGTCGTCGTCCTGCTGGCGGTCACCAAGGCCTACACGACCTCCCGCGTGCGGGAAACCGAGAGCCGCGGCGGGCTCTGGCAGATGGTAGCCGTGGTCGCCGTCGTGCTCGCTGTTGGTGTGACCGGCTACTACGTGCGCCCTGGCCTGGCACCCGTGAGTCCACATCGGAGCGTAGAGGACAGCGGGGATCGCTTCCGTGGAAGCGAGTTCGCGCGCTGTCCCGATTGACACCTATGGGCGAATTCGCGGCCGCGCGCGGCCGAACCGGTTATCGTTCCGGGTCGCGGATCGCGCCGACTATCCCCATCGGGGGCTGGGAAATTCGCGAACTTGTACGGCGGCCAGGTGGCCACCAGTATTGTCCTGCGCTCGACCGGTTACCCCGAAAATCGGGCACACATGGCGTTTTGGCGCGTACGGAACATCCAGGAGACGGGTATGCGAGGAACGGCCGCTGTGTCGTCGAAACTTCCCCGGATCACGCTGATCTTCTGGGTCATGAAGATCGCCGCGACCACGCTGGGCGAGACCGGCGGCGACCTGATCGCGCAGACGCTCAACGTGGGTTACCTGATCAGTTTCCTGGTCCTGATCGGGATCTTCGTCATCACCCTGGTGTGCCAGTTGAGCGTGCGGACGTTCCAGCCGGTGCTGTACTGGACGGTGATCCTGTCCACCAGCATGGCGGGCACCACGCTGTCCGACTTCATGGACCGCACCCTGGACCTGGGCTACGCGCTGGGCGCGAGCGTGCTGGTGACGGCGTTGCTGATCGTCTTCGCCGTGTGGAAGCTCAGCGGGCACTCGTTCAACGTGGTCGACATCAACACCTTCGGTGGCGAACTGCTCTACTGGATCGCGATCCTGATCTCGAACACGCTGGGCACGGCGTTCGGCGACTTCCTCTCCGACGACTCCGGCCTCGGCTACGGCGGCAGCGCGGTCCTGGTCGCGAGCATGATCGGCGTGCTGGCACTCGCGATGCGGTACACCCCGATCTCCAACGTCCTGCTGTTCTGGGTCGCGTTCGTGCTGACCCGCCCGCTGGGCGCGACCGCGGGCGACCTGTTCAGCAAGCCGGTGGCGAAAGGCGGCCTCGGCTACGGGACCTACAGCTCGTCGATCGTGCTGCTCGCGTTGCTGGTCGGTCTGATCGTCTTCAGCTACCGGCAGCGCGCCCGGGTGGTGGACACCACCGAGGTCGAGTCCCTCGACGCCGCGGCGAACCTCGTGGTCGGGATGGCGGGCAGCAGGCACGCGGAACTCGACGAAGCCGGTGTGCTGCCCCGTCCCGGCGAGCACCGCGACAACCCCGACAAGTCGGCGGCACCCGGCACCGGGTGACCACCTCGGGACGAGCCGCACCCCGGACAGCACGTCCGATCTCGATCACTCTGAAAGCGCTGCGACCGGACGTCCGCCGCCCCGGCTTGCCCGCGGTCGCCAACGCCGTGATGCTGCTGGTCGCTGGGCGGCGGGGCTCCTCGTGGCCGCCGCCGCCATCACCCCGTCGGTGTCGCGTCGCAGGCCTTGGCGCGGGTCAGCAACAGGTCGCGTTCACGGTTGTTGTCGGTCAGCGCCGCGGCCCGTTCGAACTCGGCGCGGGCCTCATCCGGCCGCGCGAGCTTGACGAGCAGGTCGGCGCGGACCGCGGGCAGCAGGTGGTACCGGGCCAGCGCCTTCGTCTCGACCAAGGCGTCCACCAGCGCCAGCGCGGCGGCAGGTCCGTCCGCCATGGACACCGCGACGGCGCGGTTCAGTTCGATCACCGGGGATGGCGCCACCTGTGCCAGCACGCCGTACAGGTCGGCGATCCGGCCCCAGTCGGTGTCGTCGGCGGTGTGGGCGCGGGCGTGGCAGGCGGCGATGGCGGCTTGCACCGCGTACTTCCCGGTCTCCCCGCCCAGCTCGACGGCTCGGTCCAGTGCGGACAGTCCACGTCCGATCAGCAGACGGTCCCAGCGGGTGCGGTCCTGGTCGAGGAGGGTGACGATCTCGCCCGTGGCGTCGGTGCGGGACCGCAGCCGGGAGGCCTGCAGTTCCATCAGCGCGAGCAGCCCGTGCGCCTCCGGCTCGTGTGGTGCCAGCGCCGCCAGGATCCGGCCCAGGCGCATCGCCTCGTCGCAGAGGGCGGGGCGGAGCAGGTCGGGGCCCGCGGTGGCCGAGTAGCCCTCGTTGAACAGGAGGTAGACCACGCCGAGGACCGAGGCCAGGCGGGGGGAGAGTTCGGCGCCGGTGGGGACCTCGAACGGCACCCGCGCGTCGGCGAGGGTCTTCTTGGCCCGGACGATCCGCTGGGCCATCGTCGGGGTGGGGACCAGGAACGCGCGGGCGATCTCCTCCGTGCGCAGCCCGGCCAGCATCTTCAACGTCAGCGCCGCGCGGGCGGGTGGGGTGAGGACGGGGTGGCAGGCGGTGAACATCAACCGCAGGACGTCGTCCTCGACGTCGAGATCGAGCTCGACGGTCGCCAGGTCGCGACCCAGCTCCGCGACTTTGCTCGCCAGCCGTACCTCGCGCCGCAGGCCGTCCACCGCCCGACGCTTGGCCACCGCCATGAGCCAGGCGCCGGGGTTGTCCGGTATGCCGGACGCGGGCCACTGTTCGAGCGCGGCGACCAGCGCGTCCTGCGCCAGGTCCTCCGCCCGGCCGACGTCGCGGACCACCCGGGCCAGGCCCGCGATGAGTCGCGCCGCCTCGATCCGCCAGACCGCCTCCACCGCCCGGTTGGCGGGCGGGTCGGCGGGTGGCGGATCGGCGGCTGGCACGTCGTGGACCCAACCGCACCGGGCGGACGGGCGCAACCAGCCGGTGATCACGTTCGCGCGCGGCGACCGAGCGGGAACCCGATCACCGGCCCGGGCTCAGTTCCCGCCCTGCTCGGCGCGCCACTTGGCCACGTTGGCCCGACCCAGTTCGCCGACGCCGTCGGCCTGGGCCAGCACCTCCTCGGACACCTCGCCGAAGTCGGCGGCCTCGAAGATCGGCCGGATCTCGACCTCGCCGACCCCGCCGGGCATCAGGTTGGGTGAGCGCTTGACCCACTCGACGGCCTCCTCGAGCGAGGCCACCTCCAGGATCGAGTACCCGGCGATCAGCTCCTTGGTCTCGGCGAACGGCCCGTCGACCACCGTCCGGTCGTCACCGTCGAAGTGCACCCGGACACCCCGGGAACTGGGGTGCAGCCCGTCCGCGGCGACCAGCACGCCCGCCTTGACGACCTCCTCGTTGTACCGGCCCATCGCCTCCAGCGCCTCCATGCTCGGCAGCTGCCCGGCCTCGGACTCGACGGTCGCCTTGCCCAGCACCATGACCCGCATCGCTTGCCTCCTGCTCGTCCGGGGCCCCGGGCCGTCCGCCCGGGTCACGACCCCGCTCCACCCGGGCGTCGAACGGGACTGCCCCGTTTCGACATCGTCCCCGGACGCTTTTCAAGATTTTCTCGGGGCCGCCGACTTGACCCTGACGCCGGGTCAACCCGCCATCCTCCTGGTAGCCGACCGAACGGCTCCACAGAGGAGGAACAGTGACGACCGACCCGCCGATCCGGGTACGAGGCCTGGCGAAGTCCTACGGCCCGGTGGAGGTGCTGCGCGGTGTCGACTTCGACGTGGCGCGGGGCAGCGTCTTCGCGCTGCTCGGCGCCAACGGGGCGGGCAAGACCACGACCGTGCGGATCCTCGCCACGCTCCTGCGGGCCGACGCGGGCACGGCGACCGTCAACGGCTTCGACGTCGCCACGCGGGCCGCAGGCGTCCGCGAGTCCATCAGCCTCACCGGGCAGTTCGCCGCCGTCGACGACATCCTCAGCGGCCAGGAGAACCTCGTCCTCGTCGCCAGGCTCCGCCACCTCGACGACCCGGGCGCGGTCGCGGACGACCTGCTGGCGCGCTTCTCCCTGACCGACGCGGCCGAACGCCGGGTATCGACCTATTCGGGCGGTATGCGCAGGCGCCTGGACATCGCGATGAGCCTGGTCGGCGACCCGCCGGTGATCTTCCTCGACGAACCGACGGCCGGGCTCGACCCCGAGGGGCGCGTCGAGGTGTGGCGGACCGTCGAGGAACTCGCCGAGCACGGCACCACGGTGCTGCTGACCACCCAGTACCTGGAGGAGGCCGAACGGCTGGCCGACCTGATCGCGATCCTGCACGAGGGTCGGATCATCGCGCACGGCACCTTGACCGACCTGCGGCGGCTCTTCCCGCCGCCCACCACCGAGTACGTCGAGAAGCAGCCCACCCTGGAGGACGTCTTCCTGGCGATCGTCGGCGGCGCGAAGGAACGGGGATGACCGTGCACCTCCTCCACGACACCGCCGTGCTCACCGCGCGGACCCTGCGCCACGTCACCCGCAGCGTGGACACCATCATCACCACCGCGGTGACACCCGTCGCCATGATGCTGATGTTCGTCTACGTCTTCGGCGGCGCCATCGACACCGGCCGGACCCGGTACGTCGACTACCTGCTGCCAGGCATCCTGCTCATCACCGTGGCATCCGGCGTCGCCTACACCGCGCTCCGGCTCGTCGTGGACCGCGAGAGCGGGATCTTCGAGCGGTTCCGATCCATGCCGATCGCGCGGTCGGGAGTGCTGTGGGCGCACGTGCTGACGTCGGTGGTCGCCAACGCGATCTCGCTCGCGGTCGTCGTGGGCGTGGCGCTGCTGATGGGTTTCCGCTCCGGCGCCGGGGTGGGGGCCTGGCTGGCGGTGGCGGGCATCCTGCTGCTGTTCACCCTGGCGCTGACCTGGATCGCCGTCATCCCCGGCCTCACCGCGACGTCCGTCGAGGGCGCGGGCGCGTTCTCCTACCCGCTGATCTTCCTGCCGTTCCTCAGTTCGGCCTTCGTGCCCACCGCGACGATGCCCGGCCCGGTGCGCTGGTTCGCCGAGCACCAGCCGGTGACGCCGATCGTCACCGCCCTCCGCGACCTGCTCGCCGAGCGGCCGGTCGGCGGCGCCATCTGGACCGCCCTCGGGTGGTGCGCGGGCACCCTCGCGGTGGCGTACGCCTTCGCGGTCGCCGCCTACCGCCGTCGGATCGGCTGAGGCAGGCTGGGAACCATGCTCACCATCGGCCGGTTGGCCGCGCACGCCGGGGTGACCGTGCGGGCGGTGCGGCACTACCACCGGATCGGCCTGCTGCCCGAACCCGCGCGCGACCACTCCGGCTACCGCGCCTACGACGCGGCCGCGGTCGTGCGGCTCATCCGGATCCGCACCCTGGCCGACGCGGGCGTGCCGCTGGCCAGGGTGCGGGAACTCCTCGACGCCGACCCGGCGGAGTTCGCCCGTGCGGTCGCGCAGATCGACACCCGGCTGCGCGCCGAGGTCCGGCGGCTCCAGGACACCCGTCGGCGCCTCGCCGGGCTCGCCGCAGGTGAACACCTGGCGCTGCCGCCCAGCGTCGTGCGCTACCTCGACCGGCTGCGCGGGCTCGGCGTCGGGGAGCGGTACATCGCGATGGAGCGGGACGCCTGGATCCTGGTCGCCGCCCAGGTGCCGCACCTGATCGACGCCGTGATGGCGGACAAGCACGAGCGGTTGGACGACCCGGACGTGGTGCGGCTCTACGGCTTCCTCCAAGGCGACCTGGACGCCCCCGCCGACGATCCGCGGATCGTCGAGATCGCCGACGTCCTGGAACGCCTGATGGCCCGCGCCACCCAGGCGGGCGAGACCGCGGACGGCTTCGACGACCGGTTCGTCGACCTGCTGGACACGGCCATGATCGAGTCCGCCCCGGGCGCCGCACGGGTACTGGCCATCCTGGAACAACGCGGCTGGCGCGGCTGGACCCGAGTCACACGGGTGCCCGCCGACTGACTCGGCGACCCGCTCGGACCCCGGCAGGCTGACCGCTCTGGCGCCGAGGCGTCGCGCGGCAGGAGTCCGACGCGGAACGGCGCCCACCGAGAGCCGGTGCCTCAAGACCGCCCGCGGTGGCCGTCTCGCGGGTACCACAGCCCTGGCCGAACCACTCCGGCGCTCGCGCGAAGTGGTTCGGCCACGGGCGGATCGGTGGTCCGGGGCGGCAGCCGATCTTGGTGTCGCCGCCGGTGCCGTCATGGTGGTCTCCGCAGTCGTGGTGGTCCCGGCGCGCGCACGACCGTCTGGCGGGTGCGCGGGGGAGGAGACCGCGGTGCCCTGGGCGGTGCGGAGGCTCGACCCCGCCGACGGGTGGCCGCCGACCATGGTGGACAACGGTGTCAGCGCCGCCGCGCGGGCGCCGTCGACCACGGGTTCGATGTGGACGGTGGCCCGGCCGACACCGACCGCTCAGGCCACGGCACGTTCGTCGCGGGCCTGATCGCCGCGCGACCGGTGCCGCGGTCCGGGTTCGTCGGACTCGCCCCCGCCGCGACGATCCTGCCGATCCGGGTCACCGGAGACCCCGGCGCGGTGGACCCGGACCGGCTGGCCGCGGGGATCCGGCGGGCCGTGGACTCCGGCGCGCGCGTCGTCGCGGTCGGTCTGATCGGCACCGGCGACACCCCCGCGCTGAGGGCCGCCGTCACCGCCGCGCGCGAACGCGACGTCCTCGTCGTCGCGTCCGCCGCAGTCCGGCGCGTGGGGCAGCGGGCGTTCCCGGCGTCGTTGGACGGGGTGCTCGCGGTGTCCCCGGTCGGCCCGGACGGGCTCGCCAAGTCCGTCCTGCTCGGGGCGCGGCCCGCGCTGGCCGCGCCCGCCGAGCAGTTGGTCGGCATCGGCCCCTCCGGTTCGGGACACCGACTCGCGGCGGGCCCCGAACTCGCCGTCGGCTACGCGGCCGGGGCCGCCGCCCTGGTCCGCGCGCGGCACCCGGCCCTGACCGCGGCTGAGACGATCACCAGGCTGACCGACACCGCCGACGCCCCGGCCGCCCCGGACCCGACCATCGGCGCGGGCGTCGTGAACCCGGTCGCCGCCGTGACCACGATCGCCCCCGAACCGCGTCGCACAACCCCGCCCTCCGAGCACATCGCCATCCCCGATCGCTCTACAGTGGACAAACGACCGGCCAGGGTGGCGGTGTGGTTCGTCGCCGGGCTGGCCGCGCTGACCCTGGTGGCGACGGGAGCGGTCACCGCCGTCGCGCACGCCCGCCGTCGGAGCGGGGCGAGGTCACGCGTCGACCCCTAGTTCGCCGAACAGGTGGGTGCCGGGGGCGTCCTCGTCGTCCCCGGCCCAGAACTCCACCCAGTGCGCGGTGAACTCGGATCGCGAGACGAACCCGTCGCCGTCGGTGTCGAGCCGGGCGAACGCGGCGTCGGTCGGGGTGGCGCGGCCGGTCCACGCGCGGATCATGCGGGCGTACTCGGCCGCGGTCACCCGCCCGTCGCCGTCCTCGTCGACCGCCTCGAACATGGAGTCGGCGGTGGCGGCCACGCGGTCCAGCATGGAGCCCAGGTTGTCGACCACGGACCACACCTCCGCGAGTGTGACCCGCTGGTCGCCGTCCGCGTCGCACATCGCGCGCAGCGCGTCCCACCACCCCATCATGATCTCGCGCAGGCGGGCCGACCCGGCCTGGCCCCGGATGGTCGTCCACCGGTCGGTCAGCGCCTCGAAGTCCGCGCGCTCCAGGTAGCCGTCGTTGTCCGCGTCCATCGCGGTGAACACGAGGGCGGTCTTGCGCTGCTGCAGGTCGCTCGTCACACGGCAAACCTGGCCGAGCGCCGGGGCGGGGACAACAGTCCGCCGGTGCGATACCCGCTCACTACCGGGTGATCGTCTCGGTGACGGGCAGTGTAGTGAGCCGCGCGGAAGTTGATGGAAAATCTCCAACAAGAAGCGGTGGTGTGACTCGGCGGTGACATTCGGTGAGGAATTGCACCGTTCGGGTGGGGGTGGACGTTGGTAATTGTCTCCCAGGGTGCGCCGGTATTAGCGTACAACTCGTCCCTGATGATCAGTGGTCGGAGCGGGGGGAATCCGGCCGGATGACCGTTGTGCCACTGGTTCTCGGCGAGTGGTGATCGATGTCATTCGCTGCTGTGCTGCGAGTGTCATCGTTCTCTCCCGGTTAATCCCCTGTTGCCTGTCAGTGTGTCCTGATCAGCCGAAACGCCGCGTTTACGCGCGCGTTCCCGGCCGGTCCGCCGCGTGTCGGAAAATGGTAAAGGTGCGATGCGTTCGCTTGTGCTGTTCGACGGTCTCGGCGCGCGGAACGAGTCCCTGATTCCCGCATTGCGGCAGGCTCGCCGCCACTCGGGGAATGCCGCGTTCTTCCATTCGGTGCACCGCGCGCTCGACGAAATGGTCGATTATCTCGGGCCTGTCGTGTTGCCGGACGGGTTGCCGCTGGAGAAGTGGTTGGGCGGGGTGGAACCGCGCGCGTTGGACTCGACCGCGACGGGTGTCCTGGTCCACGTGCACCAACTCGTCCGCCTGCAACCGGGCACACCGCCCGGTGACGTGGTCGGCGCGCTCGGCCACAGCATCGGACTCCAGGCGGCGGTCGTCGCGGGAGTGCGGAGCCGACGGTTGGACGACTTCTTCGCGCTGGCAACGGGGTCGGTCAAGCTCGTGCTGGCCGGACTGGTCCGCGCGCAACAGTTGGCACCGGACACCGGCGCGCCGATGTGCGCCGTCACGGGCCCGACGACCGCCGACCTGCGCGCCGTGCTCACCGACCACCCGACCGTCTCGATCGGCCTGATCAACACCCCCACCGCGCACGTGCTCACCGGCCCACCCGCCGACCTGCGCGCGCTGCGCGGCACCGCGCCGTTCACCAGGCAGGACACGACGTGGACCGACCTCCCCACCACGATCCCCTTCCACAGCCCGCTGCTGGCCGGTCTCCCCGCCCGCGTCCGCGCCGACCTGCCCGCGATCGGCCCCCTGCCGGGCCCCGGCGACCTCGCGCTGCCGGTCTACGCCGCCGACGGCGGACGTGACCTGCGCGGCGCCGACGACCTCGTCACCGAGTACCTGGACCAGGTGTTCGCGCGCCCCAACGACTGGGCGAGCGCGGTCACCCGCGCCGTCGCCGACGCGTCCGCCGACCGCGTGCTGGACGCGGGCCCCGGGCCGGGTGCCCGCCGGTTCACCCGCGAGTGCCTGCGCGGCACCACCGTCCGCGTCGAACCGCTGCGACCAGCGGGCTGAGAGAGGAGCGAACCGTGCGTTGTCTGTTGTTCCCCGGCCAAGGCGTGCAGAAGCGCGGGATGGGGACGGACCTGTTCGCCCGCCACCCCGAGGCGACCGCGCTGGCCGACGAGGCGCTGGGCTACTCCATCGAGGAGCTGTGCGTCCGCGACCCGCGGCGGCGGCTGCGCGACACCCGCTTCGCGCAGCCCGCGGTGTTCTTCGTCAACGCGCTCATGGCGCGGGAGGCACCGCGCGCCGACTACCTGGCCGGGCACAGCCTGGGGGAGTACAACGCGCTGGTCGCGGCGGGCGTGCTCAGCCTGGCCGACGGGCTCGCGCTGGTCGCGCGGCGCGCCGAGCTGATGGCCGGGGTCACCGGCGGCGGCATGTCCGCGGTGCAGGGTGTGCCCGCCGCGTTCGTCCGCCGCGCGCTCGCCGAGACCGGCGTGCCGAACGTGCACGTGGCGAACTCCAACGCCGACACGCAGACCACCATCGCGGGCGACCGCGCGGAACTCGCCGTCGCCGCGAAGGCCATCGCCGCGCTGCCCGGCGCCCGGGTGGTGCCGTTGAACGTCAGCGGCCCGTTCCACACGCCGCTGATGGCACCGGCGGCCGAGCGGTTCCGCGCGGTGCTCGCCGAGCAGGTCTTCGCGCCACCCACGACCCCGGTGGTCTCCAGCGTCACCGGTGCCCTGTTCGACCCGGCCGACGGCGCGGACCTGCTGGCCCGCCAGCTCGCCGAGCCGGTCGAGTGGGTGCGCGTGGTGCACACCCTGCGCGCGCTGGGCGTCACGGAGTTCGACGAGGTCAACGGCAGGACGGTGACCGCGTTGGTCACCCGGATCCACTGAGCGGGAGCCATGGGGAACAACAGCAACGTGCCGAACAACGACATCGCCGTGGTCGGCCTGTCCGTCGACGTACCGGGCGCGTCCGGGCTCGACGAGCTGTGGCGGCTGGTCAGCACCGGTTCGGGCACCGCGCGGCCGTTCCCGACCGACCGCCGCGCCAAGCTCGCCGAGTACATCGCGTACCTGCGCGCGACCAGCGTCGACCCGCTGGACGAACCGGACGTCGAGTACCACAACGGGTACTTCCTCGACACCGTCGACCACTTCGACCACACCGCGTTCGGCATGAACCCGCGCCAGGCGACGCTGACCGACCCGCACCACCGCATGGTGCTGCGCGCGATGTACCTCGCCTTCGAGGACGCGGGCTACTCGCTGGACCGGTTGCGCGGCAGCCGGACCGGCGTGTTCGTCGGCTTCGCGGTCAACCCCGGGTCGACCTACCTCGACTACATCAGCCGCGTCGACCCGTCGGTCGGCCAGCAGGCGATCACCGGCAACATCCCCGCGATGCTGGCCAACCGGCTGTCGCACTTCCTCGACCTGCGCGGGCCCAGCATGGTCGTGGACACGGCGTGCTCAGCGACCCTGGTCGCGGTGCACCAGGCCAAGAACGCGCTGCTGGTCGGCGACTGCGACCTGGCCGTGGTCGGCGGCGCGCGGATCGTGTTCGCGCCGGTCCGGCACCCGCACTCGAACATCGGCATCGAGTCCTCCGACGGCGTCACCCGCACCTTCGACGAGGCCGCCGACGGCACCGGCTTCGGCGAGGGCTCCGGCGCGGTCGTCCTCAAGCGGCTCGACCGGGCGCTCGCCGACGGCGACCAGGTCCACGCCGTCCTCAAGGGCAGCGCGGTCAACCACGACGGCAACACCGAGGGCATCACCAACCCGGACAGCGACTCGCAGGCCGAGCTGCTGCTGAGCGCGTGGCGCAACGCGGACGTCGACCCGCGCACCATCGGCTACTTCGAGGCGCACGGCACCGCCACCCGCGTCGGCGACCCGATCGAGCACGAGGGCATCAAGCGCGCGTTCGCGCGGCACACGGCGGACCGGCAGTTCTGCGCCGTCGGGACGGTGAAGGCCAACGTCGGGCACCTGTTCGAGGGCTCCGGGGTGATCGGCCTGATCAAGGCGATCGCCGTGCTGCGCAACGGGGTGATCCCACCGCAGGCGAACTACCGGACACCGAACCCGAAACTGGACTTCACCGCCGGACCGCTGTACCTGCCCACCGAGCCGCGGCCGTGGACCCCCGAGGGACCGCGCCGCGCGGGCGTGAGCGCCTTCGGCCTCGGCGGCACCAACGCCCACGCCGTGCTGGAAGAGCACGTCGCGGTGGACGACCGGCCCGCGTCCACCGGTCCGCAGCTGTTCGTGCTCAGCGCGGCGACGATCCGGTCCCTGACCCGGATCGTGGAGAGCCACCTCGCGTTCATCGACGCGGGCGGGCTGGACGACGTGGACATCGCCGACGTCTGCCACACCACCAGGGCCTCCCGCTCCGGGCACCGGCACCGCGTCGCGCTCGTCGTCACCGACGCTGCCGACCTGCGCCGCCAGCTGGCGGGCCTGCTGGTCGAGCGGCGCGACCCGTTGCCGGACGGCCCGCTGGGCGAACAGGCCACCGCGTTCCTCCGCGACGGCGCGCTGGACCTCACGACCGGTGACCGGCCGCCGCGCATCGTCCGCCTGCCCGGGTACGTGTTCGACGAAACCCTCGCGTGGGTCCAGTTCCCGGACACCTGGCGCGACACGATGAACCTGACCACGCACGACGAGCGGCACCCGGTCACCCACGACGTGGAACTCCGCGAGGCCCCTGCGCCGGTCGCGGCGAGCGGCGCGGTCACGGTGCTCGCGGTCGTGGACCCGGACACCGACGCCGAGGACGCGCTGGCCGCCGCCGGACTCGGCGACGTGCGGTACGTCCGGGTCGGCGAGCCCGTCGAACCCGGCGGCGCGCCGTTCCGGACGGACGACCCGGCTGCCTGCGACCAGCTCGCGCGACTCGTCGACGACGGCGTCTCGCATGTCCTGTACGCCACCGCGTTCGAGGACAAGGCCGCGCCGGACGTGTCCGGAGTGGACCGCCGGGTGGCGAAGAACCTGGGCGGCCTGTTCCACCTGACCAAGTCGCTCATGGCCGCGGGTGTGAAGACCCGGCTGGTGGTGCTGACCCGCACGGCGGTCTGCGCGGCGCCGGGGGAGCAGGTGGTGCCGGAGAACGCGGCGCTCGTCGGGTTCGGCAAGGTCGTGGAGCGCGAGTACCCGTACCTCAAGGTCGCCCACGTCGACGTCGATCCGGCGGTGCCCCCGGCGGCCCTGCGCGCCGAGGTGCTCACCGACGAGCGCGGGCTGTCGGTGCTGCGGGGCGAGCGGCGGCTGCGGGAGGTGTTCGTCGAGGTACCCGAGATCGACGAGGACGGCCCCACCGAACACCTGCGCGCGGGCGGCACGTACCTGATCACCGGCGGCACGGGCGCGCTCGGCCTGGCCGTCGCCAAGCGGTTCGCCGCCACCCAACCGAACATCGACCTGGTGCTGCTGAGCCGATCCGGGCTGCCCCCGCGCGAGCGGTGGGACGACCTGTCGGTCGTGCCGAGCGGGTCCCCGGCGGCCCGGCGCGTCGCCGCGGTCCGCGAGATCGAGCAGACCGGCGCGCGGGTCCACGTCGTCGCGGCGGACGCGGGCGACCCGGCCGCGTTCGGCGCCGCCATCACCGACCTCCAGCACCGCCACGGCCGCGTCGACGGCGTGGTGCACGCGGCGGGCCTGCCCGGCGGCAGCACCGTGATGTTCCGCGAGCGCGCCGACTTCGACGCCGTCGTCCGGGCCAAGCTGCACGCGGCCTTCGTGCTCGACCGGCTGACCGAGGCCGACCGACCGGACTTCATCGCGCACTTCTCCTCGGTCGCGTCGGTGTTCCCGGCCCCCGGCCAGGCGGACTACGCCGCCGCGAACTACTACCTCGACAACCTGGCGCGCGCCCAGGCGGGCGGCCCCTGCCACGTCATCGCCCTGGACTGGGTGGCGTGGAAGGAGATCGGCATGGCGGTCGACTTCGGCACCAACGGCGACACCATGTTCAAGGCGCTGCCCACCACCACCGGTCTCGACGTGCTCGACGCCGGTCTGCGGTCCGGGCGGTCGCGGCTGTTCGCGGGCGAGCTGAACTACCGGGGCGAGCTGATCCACCTGCTGCGCTCCTACGACGTCGCGCTGTCGGCCGACATCGAGTCCAAGGTGGAGCGGGAGATGCGGGCGCTGGCGGACCGGCTCAGCGCGGCGGCGGACAAGACCAGGGCCACCGTCGCCGCCGTGTCCGTCGAGCTGACCGGCCGCGACGAGTTCACCGACGTGGAGCGGACCGTCGCGCGGTGCCTCGCGCTCGCCTTCGGCTACGCCGAACTCGACGTCGAGGCCGACTTCTTCGACCTCGGCGGCGACTCGATCATGGCGGCCACGGTGGCGGGCACCATCGCCACGGTGCACGGCGTCACCTACGACGTCGCCGACCTGCTCGCCGACCGCACCACCAGCGAGATCGCCTACCACATCGAGGAACTCCAGGCGTTCGCGGAACCGAACCCCGAGGCGAGCTGATGGGCGCCGACGCCGCCGACATGACCACCGGCCCGCCACTGCGCAAGGTCGTCGGGTTCGCGCTCCCGCTGACCGCGGCGAACCTGCTCCAGCAGGGGTACGTGCTGGTCGACGGCATCGTCGTGGGGCACTGGACCGGCGTCGACGGCCTCGCCGCCATCGGCGCGGCGGGCCCGCTGTTCTACCTGCTCAACGCGATGTTCATCGGACTGGGCACGGCGTTCACCATCCGCCTCGCGCACCTGCGCGGCAGCGGCGACGCCGACGCCCGGCGCGGGGTCGTGCTGTCGTTGGCACTGCTCACCGCGGTCTGGTCGGCGGGCTGCGTGCTGCTGGCGACGGTGCTGATCGACCCGGCGCTGGCGGTGATGGGCCTGCGCGGCCAACTCGCGCACGACGCGTCGGTGTTCCTCAGCACCCTGTCGCTCGGCTTCCCGGGCATCTTCGGCACGGCCGCGGTGAGTGCCTACCTGCGCGGCCTCGGCGACTCGCGGACGGCGCTGTGGGTGGCGGGCTTCGGCAGCGTCACCAACGCGGTGCTGGTGCTGCTGTTCGTCGCCGGGTGGGACCTGGGGATCGCCGGTGCCGCGCTGGCCACCGCGACCTCCTCGACGCTGGCGCTCGTCGTCGGGGTGGCGGTGGCGGCGCGCAAGTACCCGGTTCCACGCGCCGGTGGGAAACCCGCTGTGCGCCGCGAGCTGACCGACGCGGTGCGGCTTGGGTTCCCCCTGGCCAGTCAGCACATCATCCTGGCGCTCGGGATCATGGTGCTGGTCTGGATCCTCCAGGCCTTCGGCCCGGTGGTGCTGGCCGCGTTCAGCATCGTGTCCAGGGTGGAGCAGGTCACCGGGATGCTGTTCCTGGACTTCTCCGGCGCCGTCACCGCGTTCGCCGCGCAGAACCTGGGCGCCGGGGACGAACCGCGCGCGCGGTTCGGTCTCACCCGGACTCTCGGCCTGACCGCGGTGCTCACGCTCGTGGTGTCGGCGGTGGTGCTCGCGGCCCGCGCCCCGATCGCCGCGCTGTTCACCGACGACCCGGCGACCCGGGCGCTGACCGAGCGCTACCTGCTGATCATCTACCCGTTCCTGGTGCTGTACACGCTGATGGTGGTGCTGCACGGGTACCTCAACGGCGCCCGCCGGACGACGGCGCCGCTGGTCTGCACGGTGATCGCGTTCCTGCTGGTGCAGATCCCGTTCGCCTACCTGTTCCACGGCGTGCTCGGCGTCGAGGCGGTGATGTGGGCGGTCGTGGTCGGCTGGGTCGCCGGGCTGACCTACTCGGTGCTGTGCCTGCGCCGCGTGCTGTTCGCCGTGCCGGTCCACGAGGAGGCCGTGTGATCACCGAGAGCCGGGCCGTGGTGGAGTTCCACGGCGGCACCGCGCGGAGCGGCCCGCTGTGCTGGGGGCAGCTGGGCACCTGGGACAGCCTGAACCAGTGGCACCCGCGGGTGAAGCCGTTCTTCTTCCTGACCCGGTGGCTGCCGGTGCCGCTGCTGCTGGAACTCGGCGATGTGCTCGACGCCGTCGGGGAGTTGCTGTCGCGGCACGAGTCGCTGCGCACCCACGTCGAGCAACGGCCCGGCGCCGAGCCGGTCCAGCGGGTGCTGGCCTCCGGCACGTTGCCGGTGGACGTGTACGACCGACCCGCCGACGACCCGGTGGCCTTCGGCGACATCGTCGCCACCTGCTGGGAGCGCGGCACCGCGCGGCCGTTGGACCACTCGCGCGAGCTACCACTGCGGCTGTCGGTGGCCTTGCACGACGGCATCCCGGTGGTCGTCGCGTTCACCCTGTCGCACCTGTCGGCGGACTACACCGCGACCGAGGCCCTGGTGCGGGAAGTGACCGCGATGCTCGACGCCAAGGCCGCGCGCACACCGATGCCCGCCGCGCGCCACGCGTCGCAACCCCTGGACATCGCGCTCGCCGAGCACACACCGGACGGTCAACGCCGCAACATCGACGCCATCCGGTACCTCCGCGCGGTCATGAACCGCATGCCAGAACCGATCACACCGACCGCCGAGCCGGAGTCCCCGCGCTTCGTCGGCGCGGACCTGACGTCCGAGGTGCTCGCCGCCGCCGTCCGCCACGCGGCCCGCCGCTGCCGGGCCAGCACGTCGGTGGTGCTGCTGGCGATCACCGCGGCCCTGACCCGCTGCTCCTGGCCCGCTCCCGCCCTACGCCTCGACGTCATGCAGAGCAACCGCGCGACCCCGGACGTCGCCGCCAGCATCACGACACTCAACCAGGTCGTGCACACCGTCACCGAACTGCGGGGCGAGTCCCTCGCGGACTTCCTCGACCTGGCGACCGAGACGATGGCCGTGGCCCGCGCCCACTCCCGCTACGACACCCGGTCCGCCCGGGAGGCGCTGCGGCTGTCCGGGCGGGACCTGGTGCCGGGCGTGCAGTTCAACGACATGTGGTCGACCGTCCGCAAAGGACGACCGGCCGCCGACCCCGACCCGTCGACCACCGAACTGGCCTGGCCCGCGGTGTCCGAGTCGGAGAAGATGGCGCTATACCTGGACATCCGGGGCACGTCAGATCGGATCCACCTGGGCGCTATGGCCGACACGGCCGTCTTCCCGCGCGCGGTCCTCGCGGCTTCGCTGGTGGCGTTCGAACACGTCGCCACCGAACTGGTCGAGGGCGACGTGTCCCTTGACCGCGTGCGTGCCCTGGTCGACCGGGCGGTGCGCGAACACGCCTCCTAAGGGCCGGAGTCCTGGGCGCTCTTGCGGGCCAGGAGGTACACCGGCAGCACGGTCTCCTCGAACTTGTCGTCCGGCGCGCCCAGCGCGGCCACCAGCATGGTGTGGCTGCCGCCGTACACGGTGTAGGTGAAGGCGCGGTTGGGCTTTCCGTTGGTGCGCCAGACCGCCTCGAAGCCGCCGGCCCGACCCACCTTGGCCTCGCGGATCTCCACATCGGAGGCGTCCTGGACCTCCAGGTACGCCTCAAGCACCTCGCGGTCGGTCAGCCGCTCGCCGGTGTCGGACTCGAGGCGACTGCCCTGGTAGACCTTCACCACGCCCGCCGCGTGGTCGCTGGTGATGTCGCACTCCGCCTTGAGCCCGAACCGGAGCGACTCGCCCCTGGGGCCGAGGTTGATCGGCGTCCAGTCGGCGGGTACGTCCACCACACCGACCGGGAAGCAGTCTTCCGTGTCGGTCACCTTCTTGGGGACCTCGACCTCCGCCCACATGTCCGCCTTGCCGGACCCGCACCCGGCCAGTACCAGGCAGGCCGCCACCGCCACCACCGCAGTACGCATGAACCGCACCTTAGCCTCGCAAGATCGTTTCGTAACCCGGATTCCGGTGGACGGCGGCCAACCGGAGCAACCCGCTCCGTGTCGAGTTCCAGCTTTCCTCCGCCAACCGGTAGGCGGGCAACGGGGTCGAGGTCCACCGGTCGTCGGTGCTCCGGCCCGGGTGGGTGTCGCGGAGCTGTTGCGCACATGAACGTCAGGGAATTGTCCGGTGTCGGGAGTCCGATTCGCCGGGCCGTCGCGTGGTGGCCCCGTGCCATAGTGGGGCCGAACCCCATCCCGTCGCGCCGGTCTTGTCTTCTTGTCTGGAGAGACGTTGGACATCATCGAGTTCAGGTTCGAGGCGGGGGCGGACGACGGTTCGCGGGACGACCTGCGCACGCTCTCCCCGCACCTGGCCGGTGACCACGCGCTCCGGGCGCACGGGCGGGTGGTCGTCGAGCACGAGCCGGTGCGGCCGGGGGAGTTGGGCGCGGCGGAGGTCGTCCTGGCCGCCGTGTCCGCGGTCGTGGGGGTGGGCCAGCTGGCGGTCGCCGTCCGCGCCTGGCGCGATGAGCTGAACCGGCCCACGGGCGTCCGGCTCGTCGTGCCGGACGAGCACCGCGACGAGGCCAGGGCGGTGTTCGGCGCGTTGCGCGACCCGTCGGGCGAGCGCGCGGCGGTGGTCGCGGACCCGAAGCCGTTCGGGCGGATCGACCCGGCCAACTCGGCGTGCGTGCTCATCGGCGTGGACCGCTACGTCGACCGCGAACTCCCGTCGCTGCGGGCGGTGTACAACAACGTCGAGCAGCTCTACGACGTGCTCACCGACGAGAACGTCTGGGGCGTCGAAACCGGTCGCATCCGCAAGGTCCACCACCCCCGGACCGCCGCGGACCTCATCCGGCCGATCCGGGAGATGTCCGAACTGGCTCGTACCTGATGTGCTCCGCGGCACCGAACCGCAAGGCGTTGGCGCCGAGCGCCGACAAGTGCACCGTCTTCACCGGGGAACTGGTGGACGTCCTGCGCGACGGCATCCCCGAGGAATCCGACACCGTGCTCAGCCTCGGCGTGGTCTTCCGGGAGGTGCGGCGGCGGCTCAAGCGCGACAACCGGCCGGAACCGCAGGAGCAGGACCGCAACCAGGTCGGCGACCTGTCCTTCACCCGCAACATCGCGAAGGTCCCCACCTCGTCCCCGCCCCGCCGACCCCGGGGCGCCGTCGACGGCTCAGGCGCGCGCTGGCACTGGCCGCGGCCGCGGTGGTCGGGATCGCGCTCGGGCTGGCCGTGCGCCCCGGCATCGACTGGGCCAAGGCGCTGAGCCCGGTGCGCGCGGGCGCGCCGTGCTCGGCGAACGCCACGCTGCTCAGCCACTCCGACCAGCTCGACGGGGTCGACGTGAGCGGCGAGGCGGTGAGCGGGTTGTCGGCGCTGGCGATGACCGAGGAGTCCAGGGCGTACGCCCTGGCCGACAACGAACCCGGTCGCGTCTTCCCGCTCACGCTGCGGGACCCCGAGAACCTGAACGTCTCCGCCGAGGTCGGCCGGACCCTGCGCGACGCGGCGGGCGCGCGGTACGGCGACAAGATCGACGGCGAGGGGCTGGTGGTGGAGCGCGGCGGTCGGACCATCCTGGTGGGTTCCGAGAAAGGCCCGTCGATCCGCCGTTTCGAGATCGGTACCGGTCGCGAGGTGGGGGAGCCGATCGTGGTGCCGGAGCGGTTGCGGGAGCCACCCGCGGGCGACGCCCAGTTCGGCCGGACCATCGAAGCGCTGGCCGCCACACCGGACGGCGACCACCTCTACGCGGGCTGGGAGGCGCCGCTCAGCGCCGACGGCGACGCGCAAGGGCGCAACCGCCTGCGCATCCAGCGCTACCGCGGCACACCGGGGGGCGAGTACACGCCGGACCGCCAGTACGGGTACGTGACCGACGCGGGCCTCTACCTCGCGGAGCTCGTCGTGGTCGGGAAGGACCGGCTGCTCGTCCTGGAACGCCAGTACGTCGACGGGCTCGGCAACGCGATCCGGGTCTTCGACGTGCACCTCGAGGCCGCGGTCGACGTCACCGACGACCCCACGCTGGCCGACAACAGCGCCGACATGTTCGTCCGCCGCACCCTCCTGTTCGACCTCGGCGACTGCCCGGCGGGCAGCCCCGGCCAGGTCACCGTGAAGCAGCGGCAGCCGAACCCGTTGCTGGACAACGTCGTGGGCATGGCCGCGTTCCCCGAGGAGACCGCCGGGCCGAACCAGGGCACGCGCCTGCTGTACCTGGTGAGCGACAACAACACCAAGGACCGGCGGGTCACCCGCGTGTACGCGGTCCGGGTCAGGCTCCCGGTCTGAGCGGCTGTCCACCGTGGTCTACCGCGGCGGTCGGGGTGGCCGGTTCGCGGTCGGGTCCGGGGTGATCAGCCCAGCCTCGTAGGCGATCACCACCGCCTGCGCGCGGCTGCTCAGCCGGAGCTTGCCCATGGTGCGCTTGACATGCGTCTTGACCGTCTCCTCGCTCAGCACCAGGCGCCGGGCTATCTGGGGGTTGGTGAGGCCGTTGCCGACCAGGCGGAGGACTTCGAGTTCGCGGTTGGTGAGCGCGGCCAGGCGGTCGTTGTCCACCGCGGTGGCGCGGTGGTGGTGGGCGTAGGTCTCCACGAGCCTGCGGGTGATGCTCGGGGTGATGAGCATGTCTCCCGCCGCCACGGTGTGGATGGCCGCGATGATGCGCTCCGGTGGGGTGTCCTTCAGGAGGAAGCCGGACGCGCCCTCGCTCAGCGCCGTGTAGACGTACTCGGGTAGGTCGAAGGTGGTCAGCACGAGCACGCGTGGGGCGGGGTCGGCGGCGAGGACCTGTCTGGTGGCGCTGATGCCGTCCAAACCGGGCATCTTGATGTCCATCAGCACCAGGTCCGGCGCCGTGCTGCCCGCCAGCGCCACGGCCTGGGCGCCGTCGACCGCCTCGCCCGCGACCTCGATGCCCGGGGCGGCGGTGAGCAGGGCGACGAGCCCCGCGCGGATCAGGGGCTGGTCGTCGGCGACGAGCACGCGGATCGTCATCGGCCGCCCATCGGCAGGCGCAGCACCACGGTGCAGCCACCCTCCTCCGCCGGTCCGGCGGTGAGGACGCCGCCGTAGAGGCGCGCCCGCTCCCGCGTCGACGGCGCGGGGTACGCGCGCCGGGCGGTGCCGGTGTCGGTCACCACGACGGTGAGCGTGCGCCGACCGTAGTGCAGGCCCACCCGCGCGGCGCCGGTTCGGGCGGTTTCCAGCGCGCCCGCCAGGGTTTCCTGCACCATCCGGTACGCGCACAGGTCCAGCCCCGGCGGCAGCGGGCGGACCTGGCCGGTGACCGCCACCGCCACGCTCAGCCCCGCCGCCCTGGTCCGGTCCACCAGGTCGGCCAACTCGCCGAGACCCGGCTGCGGCGCGCGATCCGGCTCGGCGCCTGCCGTGTCGCACAGGACATCGAGCAGGCCGCGCAGTTCCGCGAGCGCCTGCCTGCCGCAGTCGCCGACCGCCTCGACCGCCGACCGGGCGGTCGCCGGGTCCCGGTCGACGGTGTACTGCGCCAGACCGGCCTGCACGGAGATGACCGACAAGTGGTGGGCGAGCACGTCGCGCAGGTCCCGCGCCGCGCGGGCCCGCGAAACCCGCTCGGGTCCCCGGTACCGAGTGCCCGCGCCCAGCACCCACGCGCCGAACAGCGCCAGCACACCATCCACGAGGTCCGGCCACACCACCGCGTGCGGCGACCCGGCCACCAGACCCGCCACGGCCACCGGGAACAGCGTCGCCGCGGTGCGCGGCGGCCGCAGGGACGCGACGGTGAACACGCCCACCAGCAAACCGATCCCGCCGCAGGGCAAGTCCCCGTATCCCAGCAGACCGTATGCCGCCGTCGCCCCCGCCACGACGAGCGCGGTGCCCACCGGCGCGTGCAGGCGCAGGACCAGCGGCGCCGCCGTCACCCCGGCCACCGCGTACCCCGCCAAGGGACCCGTGTGGTCGGCCACGGCGAGGCCGGTCGCCAGCAGGGCCAGCACCACGTCGACCGGGTCTGGCCTGCGGCTGGCGAGCACGGTTCGCACGGTATCCGGACATCCGCCGACCCGGCGCCCCCTTGTCGTGGTAACCGCGGGTACCACCAGGAGGGTAGGCGGAGTTGCCATCGTCGGGCGACGTCGGACGGCCCGGGAACCCCTACCTTCGGCACGGTGAACACGACCGACACGGCCTGCCTCCGCGCGGTGGCGGCTCCCGTGGAGAGCGCGCACGCCCGCCGACTCACGGTGGTGCGGTCCGAACCGGCGCGGGTTCGGGTGGGGGTGCGCGCGACCGACCCGCTCACCGCCGTCGGGGTCGCGGAAAGCCTGGCGGGCCGCCGAGAGGTGCTCGTGCTGCCGGAAGCGCGGATCGCCGACGCGGAGGTCTTCGTCGTCGCGGCGGAACGCGCGCCCGCCGAAGCCGTGTCCCTCGTGCGCGCCACAGCGGACGCGTACCCGCGCCCACAGGTCCTGGTCACCGGGGGACTGGCCCCGGGCGACCTGCTGACCGTGGTCGGCTGCCGTGTCGTGGTCGTGCTGCCCAGGGCGGCGGCGACCTCGGACCGGCTGGTCGGCGGTATCCGCGACGCCGCCGCCGGACGCGGCGCGCTGCCCCCGCACCAACTCGGCGAGCTGCTGCGGCAGGTGGGCGCCGCGCAGCGCGAGGCCCCGCGCGGGATGGGCGCGTCCCGGCTCCACGCCCGCGAACTCGACGTCGTGCGACTGCTGGCCGACGGCCACGACACCCCGGGGATCGCCGTGCGGCTGCGCTACTCCGAGCGCACCGTGAAGAACATCATCCACGCGATGTCGGTCCGGCTGCGGCTGCGCAACCGGGCGCACGCGGTCGCCTACGCGATCCGCGTGGGCGTGGTCTAGGCGCCGTGCCAGGGTCATGGGTTCCACTCGACCGCGGGTTCCACCGGCACCTCGGCCGTGACGGCGAAACCCCCACCCGCCACCGGTTCCGCCGTGAAGACGCCGCCGAGGAGTTCGACGCGCTCGCGCATCCCCCGGAGACCGCGCGAATCCGGCCCGAGGTGGAACGGCTCGGGCGTGGCACCGTCGTCGGACACCCGGATCGCGAGCAGCCGGTCGCCGTAGTCGAGGTCGACCCGCGCGGTCGCGGGCCCCGCGTGCTTGAGCACGTTGGTCAACGACTCCTGCACGACCCGGTACGCGCACGTGTCCGGCCCGGGCGGCAACGCCCGCGCGTGCCCGCGAACCACCACCTCGACCGGGAGCCCCGCCCCGCGCATGCGCTCGACCAGCCCCTCCAGCGACGCCAGCCCGGGACGCGCGTCGTCCGGCGCGGCGCCGTCGTCCTCGCCGTGGTCGACCCGCAGCACGTCGAGCAGGCGCCGCAGCTCGGTGAGCGCCTCGCGGCTCGTGTCCCCGACAGTGGCCATCGCCGCCTTGGCCGTGGGCAGGTCCGTGTCCAGCACGTAGCGGGCCAGCCCGGCCTGCAACGAGATCACCGACATGTGGTGCGCGACGATGTCGTGCAGCTCGCGCGCGATGCGGCCGCGTTCGTCGGCCACCGCCCGCCCGGCCCGCTCGCCCAGCGCCTCGACCCGCTGCCCCCACCGCCGCGTGGCCTCGCCCAGCGCCCAGGCGCCCATCGCGACCAGGGCGCCCTGCACGCCCTCGGTCCAGGTGACCGAGCCGGCGAACCGGATGTTGAGGGTGAGGATCGCGGTCGTGAGCACCCAGGCCGCGGCGGCGGTGGCCCGCGACCGCAGGGTCGCGACGGTGAACAGGCCGATGAGCACGCCCACCCCGCCACCGGGGATGTTGCGGTAGCCGAGCAGGCTGTACCCGGCGACGGCCGCGAGGATGACCGCCATCGTCGCCACGGGCGCGCGCTGCCGCAGGGCGATCGGCGCGGTGGCGAACGCGGCGAGGACGTAGGCCTGCCACCCGGGGGGTCCGTTGGCGCCGGTGGCCATGGTCAACTCGGTGAGCGCGGTCAGCGCGACGGCCAGGAGCACATCCACCAGCAGCGGTCTGGCGTACGACGACACCAGGTCACCGTAGCGCCTCACCGATCGCCGCGGGTTCGCCCCGACCGCGAAACCCCGCAGGCAAGGCGTTTCCGGGCAGCTCACGGGCCCGGACCACTGCACCGAACACGTGACGACAGCCGGTGGGACCGGCGTGGGGAGGCGTTCGTGCGAAGGAGAACCGTTGTGGTGCGCACCGTGGATCCCTTGCTGCTGGCGGGTATCACCGCCTGCCTGGCCAGGAGACCGGGGCTGGTGGTGCCGCCCGCGCACCGGGCCCGGCAGGCGGACCTGCTGGTGATCGCGGTGGACCGGCTCGCCCCCGACGGGGTGGCCATGCTGGCGCGGGCGGTGGTCGACCCGGGTCTGCCGGTCGTGCTGGTGACCGACCGCCTCGGCGCGGGCGACGCGCGGCGGCTGGTGGCGCACCGGGTGCGGGTCGTCCTGCCGCTGGCCGCGACGACCGGGGACCGGCTGGCCGACACCGTGCTGGCGGTCGAGCCCGCCGCCGACGTGTCGGCCGCCGAGTTGGTCGAGGGCTTCGTCGCCGCGCTGCCCGCCCCCTTGGCGCCGGTGGTCGAACCCCGCGAGCGCGAGGTGCTGCGCCTGCTCGCCGACGGGTGCACCACCGAAGAGATCGCCATCAGCCTCGGCTACTCGGCGCGCACCGTGAAGAACCTGATCCACGGCGTGGCGAGCAGGCTCGGCGTGCGCAACCGCCAGCACGCGGTCGCCCACGCCCTGCGCGCGGGCCTGATCTGACCCGAGGCCTCGGGTGGTGCCCGGCGACCTGACACCGGGCACCACCGCCGGACCCGCCACCGCGCGACGGGCGTTCGCGCGATCGGCGGTCGGTCGGGGCGCTGCGCACCGAGGTCAGGAGCGTCGACTCGGCGAGTAGATCAGCCTGCGGTAGAACGAGATCAAGTGCGCGGTGTCCCACGACGGCGGGCGCGCCGCCTGCCGCGGCGACCGGTGCGCGACGGTCAGCCCGCGCTCGATCGCCGCCACGTCGCCCCAGGGCTCCACCTGGGTCGGCTCCGACGACCCGACCACCCCTCCGGGTAATCCACAAAGGACCTGGCTGCTCCCCGTCGGTGACTGCGCCGTCGCGGCGTGGCACGTGTCGACCCCGCCCGGCCCTGCTCGCGGCGCGGCATTGCCCGGAATCGACGGTCGTCTGCCCCAACGGTTCCGGGCGGTGTGGACCGCCCGCGGCTTGTCTGTTTCGTCCTAGTGGTCAAGTCCGGGGCGAGGATCGCGGGCAGGGCGAGCCGGCCGGACAGCCGAGAACCGCTGTTTCTGCCGGTCGTTCTGCGTGGTGTCGGGCCGCCGCATGCCGTGTACTGAACGGGCCGCCGCGGCCGTGTCTCGGACGGACACGCGCCGCGGCGGCGCAGGCCAGGTCGGTCACGCCCGGCCCACCCGGGTGCGGTCCACGCGCGCAGGGAACGTGGACCGCACCCGCCTGACGGTGGTCGGCCCCGCTCGGGGTTCGGCGACTCCCGTGTGGACATCCGGCCGCGCCGCATACACGGAACTGTTGTCCGCCGGGAAACCGGGGGGCCAACAACGGGACAACACGACGACAACGGCGGCGCCCGACCTGACCAGGTCGGGCGCCGCCGTCATCGGATCCGGTTACGGCTCGTCGTGGGCCGGTCGCTTGCGGCAGGTGGTCAGCTCGTCCCAGGTGACCCGGCCCGCGAGCAAGTCCTGGATGGAGTGTTCCGGTTCCGGCTCGCAGAGCGGCACGCGCCGCTCCTCGGTGCGGCCCGCCGAGCGTTCGATGGCCGCGCCGATCCGGGCGCCGAGGTCGTCGGCGGCGCGCGGGTCGTCGACCGAGACGACCAGGGTCACCCGGCGCTCGTCGGGTTCGTGGCGGGGGCGGGTGGGTCCCTGGTTCACGGTGGCTCCTGGCGATGGGGTGTGCCGCCAGTAGAGCGGCGCCGGACCGGGAGCGCCACGAGGAACCACCGGCAGAACCGGGTCGTGCGTGCGGAACCACCGGTCCCGGGGTTGCACCGGGTGTCAACGAACACACCCGGCACGGCCCGGACCGCGGTTCCGGGAGCGGCGGGTCCGGGTGAAATGCCCGGTCATCCGCTGTGGCGGTGGCGCGCGCCGGGTCGATCGGACCCTCCGCCACCCCGGTCCCCGGCGGTCGGCGCGCTCCCGGTGAGTTGGAACACTTCTCGCGGGCGTGATTCATTTGGGGCATGCCCCACGCGTCCGGCGACCTCCCACCCGCGGCCTTCAGCGTCCTGCTGCGGGCGCACCGGGAACGCGCGCGCCTCACGCAGGAGGAGCTGTCCGAGCGCACGGGGATCAGCGTCCGGGCGATCAGCGACATCGAGCGCGGCGTGGCCAAGAGCCCGCAGCGGCGCACCGTCGCGGCGCTCGCCGGTCCACTGCGGCTGACCGAGATCGAGCTGGACCACTTCCAGACGTCCGCCAAAGCCGCGCGGCTGCGCACCGCCTCCACCGCGGCGGACGCGCGGGTGTTCAGCGGCGCGCTGGTCGGGGCGCTGCCACCGGACATCGACGACCTGTCCGGTCGCGAGCGGGAACTGGGGGCGTTGCGGGAACTGGCCGAGGAGGTGGCCACGGGCGAGCGCGCCGGAACCGTCCTGGTGCTGACCGGTCCACCCGGCACCGGCAAGACGACCCTGGCCACCAGCGCCGCCCACGCCCTCGCCCCGAGGTTCCCCGACGGGCAGGTCTTCCTCAAGCTGCGCGGCATGTCGTCCGAACCGCGCACGCCCACCGACCTGCTGCACGTGGTCCTGCGGTCGATGGGTGTCGACGGCGTCCGCGTCCCGGCCGAGCTCGAGCAGCGCACCAACCTGTGCCGGTTCCTGCTCAAGGACCGCCGCGCCCTGCTCGTGCTCGACGACGCGGCCGAGGAGGCCCAGGTGCGCCCGCTGCTGGTCGGCGGCCCGCGCTGCCTGACGCTGGTGACCAGCCGCCAGATGCTGCTCGGCCTCACGGGCGTCAGCCGGTTCGTGCTGGACGTGCTGGACCGGGCCGCCGCGGTGGCGCTGGTGTCGACCATCGCGGGACCCACCAGGGTGGCCGACGAGCCCGACGCGGCCGGTGAGCTGGTCGAGCTGTGCGGCCGGTTGCCGCTGGCGCTGCGCATCGCGGGCAACCGCCTGGCAGGCCGCGCGCGGTGGCCCATCGGCCGCCTGGTCGGCCAGTTGCGGGACCGCGGCAGGCGGCTGTCCACGCTCACCGCCGGGGACCTGGGCGTGCGGGACGTGTTCGACTTGTCTTACCGGCAGCTGAGCGCGCGGGCGGCCACCGCGTTCCGCAGGCTCGCGCTGGTGCCGGGCGCGGACTTCGGTGCCGGGGCCGTCGCCGCCCTCACCGGCCTCGACGAGGAGGACGCGGGCGCCGTCCTGGAGGAGCTGGCTGACGCCAGCCTGCTGCTGCTGTCCCAGGTGGAGGACCGGTACCAGTTCCACGACCTGCTGCGGGTGTTCGCCGCCGAGTGCCTGGCCCGCGACGAACCGCCCCAGGCCGCCCGCGAGGCGGAAGCCCGACTCGTCGAGTGGCTGGTGCGCACCGCCACGGCCGCCGCGGGCGGTCACTTCCGGCCGTCGAGCACCCCCGCCCCGGTGGGCCCGTCCTTCGCCGACGACGTCGAAGCCGGGCGTTGGCTGCGGGAGGAGGAGTCGAACTGGCTGGGCGCGCTGCGCGGCACGGCCGCGCGCGGCGAGCACCGGGCGGTGATCGAGCTGGCCGAGGCGATGCACTGGTACTCCGAGATCGGCGGCACGGCCGCCACCTGGCTGGAGGTGTTCGGCCTGGGCCTCGACTCGGCGCTGGCCACCGGCAGCAGGCACGACGAGGCCGTGCTGCGCGGGTTCCTCTCGTGGACGCTGCACGCCCTGTTCGCCCGCTCGGCGGACGCGGCGGACATGGCCAGGTCCGCCCGCACGGCCGCCGAGGCGGTGGGGGACCTGCGGGAACAGGCGTGGGCACGGGTCTACCTGGCCAACTGCGACCCCACCGCCGACCACCCGCGGCTGCTCGACGAGGCCGTCGAGCTGTTCGACCGGGCCGACGACCACTTGGGCCTGCACCTGGCCCGGATGTACCGCGGCGCGAACCGCCACCAGCACGGCGACCACCGCGCCGCCGCGGCCGAGTTCGCCGCGTGCCTGGAGTTCTTCCGCCCGCCTCCCGTCGACGGCACCCCCATCGACCACGCGCTGCGCGCCTACGTCCTCTTGCGCGCCGCCCAGAACCACGCCGCCCTCGGCGACCTCACCCCGGCCCTGGCCAACTGCGCGGAGGCCATGACCCTGTTCCGGGCCAGCGCGTCGACCGTCGGCCAGGCCCGCGTGTCGCAGACCTGGGGCAGACTCGCCCACACCAGCGGCGACCTCGACGAGGCCCGGTCCCGCCTGCACGACGCCTTCGCGCTGTTCGGGCGGGCGGGCCAACCCCAGCGCCAGGTCGAGACCCTGCGCGACCTGGCGTCGGTCGCCGAGGCCGCCGGCCACCCGCTGGCCGCGCGGCAGCACCGGGACCACGCCGCCGAACTGAGCGTCGCGCTACCGGGAGACGTCCGCTAGGGCCTGTCCCCAGGCCCCTGTCCGACGACCTTGCGCGGGTCTGGTCGCCGGGCGGCCTGGACCTGGCCGTCGGACCCGGTGCGGGCCATGTCCCTGGGGTGGTCAGACCGCGGCGAGCAGGTACTGGCTGTTGGACCCGTTGAGCCAGCACTTGTTCGACCTCTGCACCGCCGTGTGGGTGTAGCCGGTCGGGACGTAGCAGGCCCACAACCCGGTGCTGGGGGCGGTGACGTAGAACAGGTGCGCGCAGCCCTGCGTGATCCCGGAGTCGGTGTAGGTGTAGCCACCGGGCAGTTCGCAGCTCCAGTACGACCCCGCCGGGGCCGCGGAAGCGGGCGCGGCGAGCGCGACGACACATGCGGCGGACGCCGCCAGGGCGCCGAGGAGTGTGGTTCGAGTCAAGGGATCCGTCCTCAAGGTGTCGGACTGCCGGGACACCCACAGCAAAGCAGCCCCACACCACCTGGACACCTACCGATGAGCCGACGTCAGGTGACCACGGGCGAACAGCCCGACCGAGTACCCGCCCGCGCAGCAGGGCTGTTCGACCGAACGTCGTCCGGATCGGGACCCGGCTTGCATCTCGGCCACCGAACCGGCCGCCCACCACCACTCGCCGGGGTCGGCGCTTCGACGCTCACCAGGTTGTCGAGATGGACTTCGCCGGTGCCACCAAGTCCGGGGAAGCCGTCAATCGCACCAGATCCCTGTTGGCGGGGACCTCGAGGCGCGACATGGCGGTGGCCAGGATGTGTCCGCGTGGCCGGAGTCGAGACGCCGGTAGGCGGCGCTGATGAGGTGGGCGCAGTCGTCGGGGTGGGCAGGTGGTCGGCGATCGCCGACCAGGACGTGTCCGGTGGGCGGACCGCGTGGCGGGCGTGCTGGTCGGGGTAGTCGTGCGGTTCGTGGGCGTCGGCCGGGCCCGGTCCCGGCGCGAAGCGGCGGGGGATCAGGGGTGCCACGCCGAACGACTCGGCCGTGGGTTCTGCGTCTCGATCAACCACACCACCACCCCGGCGGGCGTCCCGTCGCTAAACAGCCCGATCAGGTCCTCCGGCGTGCGCGGGTAGACCAGCGGCCACCCGCGCAGTTCTGGGTGCCGGCGCGGCCTCGTAGCGCGCGGGTCTTCCCGGTGGACGAGTCCCCGGTCGGCACGACCATCGGGTTGGTGTCGGGCCGCGCCGGCACCTCGTCGAGGAGGTCGTCGTGCTCACGCGGCAGGTACCGGGGCAACGGCGGCAGGGCGTCGCCGCCCTCGACGTGGATCGCCCGGTGGACATCCAGGTCGAAGGGATCCCACTCGTCGACGGGCCGCGCGACGAGCGCGGGCCCGGTCGCGGCACCCGGCAGGTGCACCCCGCCGTGGATGACCTGGGCCTGGACCACCAGGCCCGATCGACCACGCACCTCGTTGCGCGATTCCGGGTGCCCACCCACCGAACCACCCTAGGCACTCGCCACGTCGGGTGAGGGGCGAGTTGCGGGTGCGGGCGGCGGAGTGTGTGCTGGTGGAGGGCGTTCGGCCACCCGGCCCGCGCTACTCGCCGACGCCGATGGGGTCGATCCGATGAGCCAGGACGCCAAGGCGCTCTCCCGTCGCGTCACCGAGCTGTGCGGGGTCCCCAACCCGGGGTGGACGTGGACTTCGGACAGCCTGGTCGAGGCGTGGGAGCAAATGGTCGAGTTCGTCGAGGAGGGCTACTACGACAACATCTACGAATACAACAACGACCTCTTCGTCCGGGGCAAGGTCCAAGACGTCCTCGACGACGAGGTGGCGCGTGGCCTGCCCGGCTTCGCCGAACTGCGCGCGCGACTCGACGCGTTGGACGCCAGGTTCCGGGCGGTCCTGTTCCCGGAGCCGTCCCGCGACTACGGCGACTGGTGGCACAACCACCTCCCCCGGTACGCGGGCCCTGAGCTCGCCAGTGACATCGCGAACCACTACGGACTCACGATCGAGGTGCGTCAAGGCGGCGGGTGACCGCCGATCGTGAGGTTCGCGCCGTGCAGCAGTGCCCGGTCCAAGGGCCGCCAACGACCGGTCAACTCCACACGGACGATCCCGTCGGAATCCGCCGCCACGACCTCGACCATCGGCTCGTCGCCGAGCACCCGCGCCCAGCGCGGTCGGGCACGCTCCGGGTCGCGCGCACCGATGACCACCTTCCCCACCCCCACCGCGCCGTTCGCGTGCGCCCCACCTCCAACGGGCGCGGGTTGCGCCGGCCGGTACGCGGACATCACGAACGGCAGTGCCCGGTCGACCGGCGCCGCGATCCACCACGACAGCGCCACCCCGTCCGCCCGCACCCGGTGGTGGGCGGCGGGCGCCGTGCAAGGGATACCCGCCGCGTGGAGCCGCGACAGGGTGTCGTCGAGGTGGTCGTCGTCGGTCTCCACGGCGAAGTCGATCCAGCCGCGCCCGCAGGCCCAAGAGCCCAGGCGCCCGTAGATACCCGGCGCGTCCGGCGGCGGGGTCGCGGCCGGGATCGGGACCGTCAGCAGCTCCAAGAACGGTCCGGCGGGAAACCGGATCAGGGCGTTGCCGGCGGTGCCGGGGGAGCTGCCCCACTCGACCGTGAAACCCAGGGCCCGGTAGTCGGCGACGGCCCTCGGCAGATCCTCCACCCGGCACAGGAGGTGGCTGGGGCGCGGCATCAGCCACCCACCAGCGCGCACGGCACCGGCACGCCGAGCATGGGCAGCACCAGGTCCAACCGGGGGTAGGAGACCGCGACGTCCGCCGCCGCCCGGACCTGGTCCGTGGCGTTGAACGCGATGCCCAACCCCGCCGCCTTCAGCATGTCCGTGTCGTTCGCCCCATCGCCGACCGCCACGCAGGAAGGGAGCGGGATCCGCTCGGTGGTGGCGAACCGGCGCAGGGCGCGGACCTTGGCCGGGGCGTCGATCAGCTCACCGGTGAGCCTCCCGGTCAGGTGCCCCTCGGCCACCTCCAAGTCGTTGGCGGCGTGGAAATCCAGCCGCAGGGAGCGGGCCAGGGCCGCCACGACCGGGGTGAAGCCGCCGGAGATCGCGCCCACCTTGACGCCGAGGGCCTGCAAGGTGCGCACCGCGACCAAGGCGCCCGGCATGAGGTGGATCTCCGACGTGACCCGTTCCAGGACCCCGACGGGCAGACCCGCCAACATCGCCACCCGCTGCCGCAGGGACTCGGCGAAGTCCAGTTCCCCGCGCATGGTCCGCGCGGTCAGCACCCCGACCTCCGCCGCCCGGCCCGCCCGCTCCGCCAGCCGGTCGACCACCTCCCCGACCACCAGCGTGTTGTCCACGTCGAACACGACGAGTCCGTACCGCCGCTCGGCGCGCAGCAGTGAGATGTCGACCTCGCACTGGCCCGCCAGCCTGCCCAGGCCCACCCGCAGCGCGGCCTCGGCGTTGCCCAGCGGTGTCGACAGGCGCACGGACAGCTCCAGCGCCGTGCAGGGGTGGGTGGCCATGGTCCGCATCCCGCACACCACCGTCGACACCGACACCAGGCGGTGCAGCACCGCGGACAACACCTCCGCGGTGATCTCGGGGCCGGTCACGGTGACCAGGTGGCTGGCCCCGGTGCGGCCCGCGTCGACGCGCTCGGGGTCGCGCAGCGCGAGCGGGGTCTGGATGGTGACGGGTGCGGACATGGCTCCTCACGCCTCCGGCGGTTCGGGTCACGCGGCGGCGGCCACCGGCGGCCTGCCGTCGTCCGGGGTGGACAGGTCGGTCGCCGGGGCGCGCACGAAGCGCCGCGCCGCGTCCATCGCGGCGGCCCAGGCGAGCAGGACGGCGACCACGACGATGGCGATGTACCAGCCGGACGCGCCGTGCGCCGCCATGTACGTGGCCAGCATCGGGGTCAGGCCGCCGAAGACGGCCGTGGTGACGCTGTGCGGGACACCGATGCCGACCGCCCGCACCTCCGGCGGGTACATGGCGGCCAAGACCTTCGGCAGCACCGCGGTGAGCCCGGCGATGAACAGGATCCCGCTGCCGTAGGCCAGGACCAGCACCAGGAAGTTCGGCGACAACCCCAGGTACGCGATCGGCCCGACCACGGCGAACGCCAGCACGAACGCCGTCAGCACCGGCCGCACGCCGACCCGGTCGGCCAGCGCGCCCAACGGCACCTGCAGCGGCGTTACGACCCCGGTCACCAGCACCACGGCCCAGAACATCGTCCCGGAGTCGCTGACCCGCGCCGCCATCGCGGGCACCACGGCCGTCCACGTGCCGCTGACCATCGTCGTCCCGGCCACGACCACCGCGACCAGCCCGACGGACCGGCGGTGCTCGACGAGCAGCGCGCGCAGCGACCCGCGCGACCCCCGCGACCGCACCGACTCCTCGAACACCGCCGTCTCGGTGATCTTGCCGCGCAACAGCAGCAGCACGACCCCGAACACCCCGCCGAGCAGGAACGGCACCCGCCAGCCCCACCCGGACATCGCCGACGCGCCGAGCACCGACGACAGCGCCCCGCCCAGCAGCGACGCCACGAACGCCCCCGCCGCCGCGCTCATCGCGAACAGGCTGCCGTAGAAGCAGCGGCGGTTCGGCGGGGACAGTTCCATCAGGTACGTCACCGCCGCGGGCCACTCGCCCCCGGCGGACAGGCCCTGCGCGGCGCGGCCGAGCAGGAGCACCAGCGGCGCGGCGAGGCCGATCTGCGCGTAGGTGGGCGAGAGCCCGATCAGCGTCGAGCCACCGCCCATCAGGATGATCGACAGCACCAGCGCCGGTTTGCGGCCCCGCCGGTCGGCCAGCCTGCCCAGCAGCACCCCGCCCAGGGGGCGGAACAGCATGCCCGCGGCGAACACCGCGAACGTGCTGAGCAGCGAGCCGGCCGGGTCGGCGGCGGGGAAGAACTGCGCGGCGAACAGCGGGGCGTAGAGCCCGAAGGCGAGCCAGTCGAAGTACTCGACGAAGTTCCCGGCGACCGTGGTGGCCACGGTCCGCCGGTGCGAGCGCAAGTGGGTGACGGATCTGGAACCCATGTGGTGACGCCTCCCGGGTCAGTCGTTCAGCGGTAAGCGCGGGACGCCCGCGGCGGTGAAGCCCAGGACCTGCGCGTAGAAGGACAGCTCCGCCTCCAGGGCGCGGCGGATCGACTCGGCGCGGCGGAACACGTGCTGCTCACCGGGGAACACCAGGTACGCGTGCGGGATGCCGCGCCCGTCGATGGCCGCCAGCAGCCGCTCGCACTGGATCGGCGGGCACACCTCGTCCTCGTCGCCCTGCAACAGCAGCAGCGGCGCGTCGAGCCGGTCCGCCCGGTTGACGGGGGAACGCTCCACATAGGTCTGCTTGGCCTCCGGCAGCGGCCCGACGAGCCCGTCGAGGTAGCGCGACTCCATGTCGTGGGTCTCGCCCGTGGCCCAGCCCAGCAGGTCCAGCACGGGGTAGTACGCGGTGCCGCAGCGGTAGGTCGACACCGAGGTCAGCGACGCGCAGGTGGTCCACCCGCCCGCCGACCCGCCGCGCACCACGAGCCGGTCGCGGTCGACGAGCCCCTCGTCGGCCAACGCGGTCGCGACCAGCGCGCAGTCGCGCACGTCGAGCACGCCCCACTGGCCGTTGAGCCGCTCCCGGTACGCGCGGCCCAGGCCGGTCGAGCCCGCGTAGTCCACCGCCGCGACCGCGAAGCCGCGCGAGGTGAAGAACGTGACCTCCGGGTCGAGCGCGTCGATGCTCCGACCGGTCGGGCCACCGTGCGCGGTGACCAGCAGCGGCGGCAACTCGTCGTCCGGGGCGGTCGCGGTGGGGTTGCGGGGCGGGTAGACGATGGCGTGCACGGCGGTGCCGTCGGGCGCGGTGAACTCGCGGTGCCGCGGCTGTGGCAGCCACTCCGACCCCGGCGGGGTCCAGCGCGGTGCGGACAGTTCGGTGAGCCCGCCGCTGTCCGGATCCACCCGCACCACGGTCGCCTGGTTGTTCGGCCCCGCCGCGACCCCGGCGAGGACGGTGCCGTTGGAGACCAGGCCGCTCCACACGGTGTGCGGGGTCTCCACGTGCCGGACGTGACCGGTGCGCGGGTCCAGGACGACCAGCCGCGAACCGTGCGTCCGCTCGCCGTCGCGCTCGTGCCACCCGACCGCCAGCAGCGCGATCCGCCCGTCCGCCAACGGCGCGCCCCAGCTCAGCCCCGGCTTCCACAGCGCGCCGCCGATCTCCTGCTCGACGGTCCACAGTGGAGTGCGGGTGCCGTCGAGCCCGATCCGGTGCGCGTTCCACCAGCCGTCCGGGTCGGTCAGCACGGTCAGTTCCGCGCGGCCGGTCCACCACAGCTGGCAGACCGACTCGGTCGGGCCGCCCGCCAGCACCCGGTGCTCACCGACGGTCGTGCCGCGCACCGGCGCCACGCACAGTTCGGTGCCGTCCCACGGCATCGCCGGGTGGTCCCAGCCGATCCACGCCACGTGCCGCTTGTCCGGCGACACCTTGGGGCCGCTGAGGAACCGGTGGCTGGCGGCGAGCACGCGCACGGCGTCCCAGTCCGCCGCGGCGGCCCCCGAGGTCGGCACGGCCACCAGGTCGCGGCGCACGTCGGTGGGGGAGGGGCCGGTGATCGTCTCGCGCAGGCACCACACCTCGGCGCCGACGATCACCGGGTCCGCGTACCGGACCCCGGCCGGGATCTCCGGCTCCGGCGTCAGCGGAACCGGTTCGGCGCGCGGGATGCCCAGGTACAGCCGCTGGTCGGCCCAGTTGGTGAACACGAACCGGACCCCGTCGGAGTGCACGGCGAACGGTCGCGCACCGTACTCGTGCACCCGGTTGCGCACGTTCCACCCCGGACCGAGCACGTCCTCCGCGCCACGGCCGGGAGTCCACCGGACGATGGTCGACCGGCCGCCCTCGGTGGGCCGGAACTCCGCCCACCAGATCTGCTCGCCCGCCGCGGCCACCCACTGCTCCATCAGCCAGCGCGGCTCGCCGCCCGCCGCGGCCACGTCGGCCGCGGCCAGCGGTGAGTCCCAGGCGCCGTACTGCTCAGACTGCCGCTGCTCGGACATCCCAACCCTCCCGGAGTTCGGTGAGCACGATCCGGGCGGGCGCAGTGGCCCCCCGGTCGACGAGGACGGCCCCCGGACCGGCCGGGGTGTAGCCGGTGCCGCGCGCGTCGAGCACGGCGGCGGCCGCCCGCGCGTCGGGCACCGCGAGGGCCACGGTCCACAGGCCCTCGCGGGTGGCGGTGGTCAGGTCGATGGGCAGCAGCCGCACGCCGACCCCGTCGGGCAGGGTCCAGCAGGCGCAGTGCCCGGGCTCGGCGACCGGTGGGCCGCCGAGCAGCCGCGCGTAGCGGCGGGTGGCCGCGTCGAGGTCCGCGACGGCCACGTCGAGCCGCGCGACTCCCAGCACGTCCGGTGCCGGGCCGTGCGACGGCGGGTCTTCCCTGGGTGGTGGGGTGCCGTCCCCGTACTCGATCAGGGACGGCAGGCGCCCGGTGCGGAACTCCTCGCCGTGCCCCGCCACCGCCCAGGAGCGGTAGCTGCCGTCGGGGCGCACCGCCCGGCCGCCGACCGGCCGGGCGATGGACAGGCCCGCGCGGCGGACCTGCTGCCAGGTGGTGCGCAGGTCCTTCGCGGTGAGCACGAAGGCCAGCCAGCCGCCGCCGTCGCGGTCGAGCAACTCGAGGATGCGGCGACCCGCGTCGACCGCCGCGGCCTCCGCCGGGTCCGCGACGGTGATCAGCTCCAGGTAGCCGGAGCGCAGGTCCAGCACCGCGTTCGCGGTACCCCAGCCGGGGTGGCGGCCACCCCGGCGGACGTGCAGGCCGAGCGCGCCGGTCAGCGCGGCGGCGGCGGTGTCGAGGTCGCGCACCGCGAGCATCGCGTGGTCCAGGCCGGTGATGGGCATCGGCGCCGCCCCCGGCCTAGCCTGCCAGCTCGGCGAGCTGGTCGTCGGTGAGGTCGGCGAGCAGCGCGCACACGGCCAGCACCTGCTCGGCGTCGGCCGGGTCGGCCACCAGCGCCGCGGCGATCCGCGCCACCGTGGGCTGGGTGAACACCACCCGCAGCGACAGCTCGACGCCGAACAGCTCCCGGAGCCGGGCCACCACCTTCGTCGCGATGATCGAGTTCCCGCCGAGCCGGAAGAAGTGGTCACCGCGACCGACCGCGGCCAGCCCCAGCAGCTCGCACCAGATGGCCGCCACGGCCTCCTCGACCGGGCCCTCGGGCGGGCCGCTGATCTCCTCGACCACGGCCAGACCGGAGCCGGACGCGGTCAGCGCCAGCCGGTCGACCTTGCCGTTGCCGGTCAGCGGCAGCTCGTCGAGCACCCGGATGGTGGCGGGCACCAGGTAGTCGGGCAGCCGGGCCGCCAGGTGGGCGCGCAGCTCGGCCGGGTCCGGCTCGTCGCCGGACGCGGTCGCGAACGCCACCAGCCGGGTCGTGGCCCGGGTCTTGCCCGCCGCGACCACCACCGCGCGCTCCACCGCCGGGTGCTCGGCCAGCACGGCCTCGACCTCGCCGAGCTCGATCCGGTGCCCCTGGATCTTCACCTGGAAGTCCGCGCGGCCCAGGATCTCGATCGACCCGTCGGGCAGGTAGCGGCCCAGGTCGCCCGAGGCGTAAACCCGGGGCTCCTCGCCGGGCAGCGCGAAGAACTGAGCCTCGGTGCGGTCGCGGTCGCGCCAGTAGCCGCGCGCCAGACCGACCTGGCTGGCGATGTGGATCTCACCGGGCACCCACGTCGGCCGGTGCTGCCGGTGCGCGTCGAGGACGTGGTAGCGCTGGTTGGCCATCGGTTTGCCGTAGGGGATGCTCGGCAGCGACTGGTCGACCTCGCCGAGCGGGTTGACCACCGACCAGACGCAGGACTCGGTCGGGCCGCCGGAGGCGATCACCCGCACCCCCGGCGCCACGGCGCGCAGGCGGTCCGGCAGGGACACCGGGATCCAGTCACCGGCCAGGACGACCGTGCGCAGCGGCGCCAGCGGGTTCGGCAGGTTCTCGCCCTCGGCGTAGCCGACCAGGATCTCCACCAGCGTCGGCACCGAGTTCCAGAATGTCACGCCCTCGGTGCGGACCAGGTCGGCCCAGCGCTCCGGGTCGGGGTTCTCCGACGGCTCCGGGATGACCACGGTGCCACCGGCGGCGATCATGCCGAACACGTCGTAGACGGACAGGTCGAAGTGCAGCCCCGACACCGCCATGCACTTGTCGTTCGGGCCGATGCCGTGGCGGGCGTTGGCGTCGAGGATGGTGTTCGCCACGCCCCGGTGGTCGACCATGACGCCCTTGGGCTTGCCGGTCGACCCCGAGGTGTAGATGACGTACGCGAGGTCGGTCGGGGTCTGCGCGGGCGGCAGGGGCGTGGTGGGCGCGTCGGCGAAGTCGGTGTCGACCCGCAGCACGCGGATCCCCTCCGGCCACTCGACGTCCACGGTGGACTGGGTCAGCGCGGTGGTGACCCGGCCGTGGTCGAGCAGGTAGCGCAGCCGCTCGGCGGGCACCCCAGCATCGATCGGCAGGTACGCCGCGCCCGAGGCCAGCACGCCGTGCGCGGCCACGATCTGCTCCCAGCCCTTGCGCGTCACGACCGCGACGAGCTCGTCCGGCCGGGCGCCGCCGTCCCGCAGTACGTGCCCGACCTGGTTGACCCGCCGCGACAGCTCCGCGTAGGAGAGCCGGGTCTCGCCGAACACGACCGCCGTGGCGTCCGGCCGGGACGCCGCGTGCTCGGCGACCGCGGTGTGCAGCAGCAGCTCCGGCCACTCGACGGCGGTGTCGTTGGCCGCCGCGCGGGCCGCGAGCTGGTGCGCGGGCACCACGGGGAACCGGGCCAGGTCCCAGGCGTCCTCCTCGTCCACCAGCCGCTCGACCAGGTCGACGTACGCGCCGAACATGTCGGCCAGCAGCCCGTCGGGGAACGCCTCGTCGACGGAGTCCCAGCTGAACGCCAGCGCGCCGGACACCTCCGACACCTGCACGTCCAGCGTGACCTGCGGGGTCTGGGTGCTGGTGTAGATGGCCTCGCCGAGCGCGGTGTGGAAGGCGCGCGGCGGTTGGCCGAGCAGGCTCGTGACGACGATCGGGAACGCCGCGTGCGAGGCGACCCCCGCGCGGGTGGCCATCTCGCGCATCACCCGCACACCGCCGAAGTGCCGATGCTCCAGGTCGGCCAGCAGCTGCGTCTGCACGGACCGCGCGCGGTCGGCGAAGGTGCCGTCGACCTTGTCCACGGCCAGCAGCGAGGTGGTGGTGAAGTCGCCGATCATCCGGTCGATGTCCGGGTGCACGGCGAGCCGGTTGAACAGCGGGAAGTTGATGGTGAACCGGTCGGCCGCGCTCCACGCCCGCAGCACCTCGGCCAGGATCGCGACCACGATGCCCGACGGGGTCACCGACTCGGCGGTGGCCCGCTCCTTGAGCGCGGCCCAGCGCGGCGCGGACACGGTGTGCTCGCGGCGGGTGAACCTGGACCGCGCGGGCGGCGGCGTGAGCGCCTTGGGCAGCTCCGGCGCGGGCGGCAGGTCGTCGACCCGCGACAGCCAGTAGTCCTTGGCCCGCCGGTAGTCCTCAGTGGACTCCAGCTCGCCCTCGACGGAGACCACGTAGTCGCGGAACCGCAACCCGATCGGCGGCAGCTGGACGTCCGGGTCCTCGTAGTAGGCGACCAGGTCCGGGACCAGCACCTGGAAGTAGCTCCACGCGTCGATGATCAGCAGGTCCAGCCCGAGGTGGACGCGGCCACGACCACCCGGCAGCCGGGTGACCCGCACGTCCCACAGCGGGTACGTGTCGGCGGGCAGCACGAGGTGCGCCAGCTGCTCGCGCAGCTCCTCCGCGCGGGCCTGGGCCCGCGCCTCGGGCAGCTCCCGCAGGTCCAGCACCGGGATCCGGTGCGCGGGCGGGTTCTCGATGACCTGCTGCGTGCCGTCCGGCCGGATGACGGTGCGCAGCGAGTCGTGCCGGTCCAGCACCTTCTGCCACGCGGTGAGGAACCGGTCGACGTCGAGGTCCGGGCTCTCCCACTCCCAGTAGCCGTGGCAGCCGACGCTGCCGAGCTCGACCGCGTCGCTGCGGCCCACCCAGTACGCCTGCTGCGTGTCGGTCAGCGCGAACGGCGTGAACCGGTTCGCCTCGTCGGCCACCGGCGCGGACGCCGACGGCGGCTTGGGCAGCGCCTGCCGGTCCAGCTTGCCGTTGGCCAGCCGGGGCAGCTTGTCCAGCGCGATCAGCAACGTCGGCACCTGGTGCTCGGGCAGCCGCTGCCGCAGGTTCGCCAGCACCGGCTCCGGCGCCCACGCGGCGGGGTCGCTGGGGACCACGTAACCCACCAGCTGACCACCACCCGCGCCCGCGCAGGCCAGCACCGCGACCTCGCGGACCTCGCGGCGAGCCGCCAGCGCGGCCTCCACGCGGCTGATCTCCACCAGCACGCCGCGCACCCAGGTCTGCGCGTCCTGGCGGCCGATGACCTCCAGCCGCCCGTCCGGGCGCCAGCGGCCCAGGTCGCCGGTGCGGAACAGCACCTCGCCCGGCTCCTCGGGCAGCGGGTTGGTGACGAACCGCTCCGAGGTGCGCGCGGGCTGGTTCAGGTAGCCGTCGCACAGGCCCGCGCCGCCGACGTAGATCTCGCCGACCGCCGCGACCGGCACGGGCGCGAGGTGCTCGTCGAGCAGGTAGACGCGGGAGTTGGCGACCGGTCGTCCGACCGTCGGCACGCCGGTGTGCTCGCCCGCGGTCGCGGACGTCTCGCGCTCGCCGGTCACCGCGTCGTAGCCGGAGGTGGCGACGGTGACCTCGGTGGCGCCGTAGGAAATGGCGACCTCGAACGGCAGCGGCGCGGCGGGCCAGGACCGCACGGGCTCGCCCAGCACGATCATGAACCGCAGCGCGGCGGACGCGGGCCAGTGCAGCGCGCACACCCGCTGCGCGAAGGAGGTGACCAGCAGCGTGTGGGTGACCTTGCGGGCCAGCAGCCAGTCGCGCACCCGGGCCGGGGAGCTGGTGGTGACCGCGTCGGCGACGTGCAGCCGGGCACCGGCGGCCAGGAACGGCATCCACTCCATGCGGCCGATGGCGAACCCGGGGGAGGACATCCATGTGCCGCTCGACTCCGCCGTGATGTCGTAGGCCTCGACCATCCAGTTCATCAGGTTCACCAGCGAGTGGTGCGTGCCGCGCGCGCCCTTGGGCAGGCCGGTGGAACCGGAGGTGTAAACGATGTGGCTGAGGTCGTCGAGCCCGGTGACCACCCCGGGGTGCGTGGCCGGTCGCGCGGCGACGCGGTCGGCGTCGGAGTCGACGTGCACGACGGCCGGTCGGTAGGCGCCTTCCTTGGCGGTGCGCACCGAACGCAGCCGACCGACCAGACCCGAGTCGGTGACCACGGCGACCGGCGCGGCGTCGCGGATCATGTAGGCGGTCCACTCGTCGTCGTCGGCCGGGTCCAGCGGCACGACCGCGGCACCGGTGCGCAGCGCGGCGAGCGTGGCGACGACGGCGTCCGCCGAGCGCTCCAGGAACACGCCGACGTGCGTGCCGGGGGCGGCGCCGTGCGCGGCGAGGTCGTGGGCGAGGCGGTTGCTCGCAGCGTCCAGCTCGGCGTAGGTGAGTGTCGTGGTGCGGTAGGCGACGGCGGGGGAGTCCGGGTGCGACAGTGCCAGATCGGCTACGCGGCGCTCGAAGGTGCGCTGGTCGGCGTAATCGCGGGTGGTGGCGTTGAAACCCACCAGGACGCGCTCGCGCTCGGCGGGCGGCAGCATCTCCAGCAGCCCGATGGGCCGGTCGGGGTCGGCGTGCACGGCGGCGGTCAGCTGTGCCAGGTGCTCGGCGATGCGCACCGCGCGGTCCTCGTCGAGCACGGCGGCGTCGTAGCCCAGGCGCACCTTGGTCGACGCGGTGTCGACCAGCAGCGACAGGCGCGCGCCGGACCACGGGCGCGGGTCGTCGGCGAGCACGACGCCCGCGCTGAACGGCGTGGCGTGCGGGCGGGTCGGGTGGAACAGGGTGGTGAAGTCGGCCAGGGACAGGCCGGGTAAGTCGGGGCGGGACCGGGCGGCCACCGCGGCGGTGAACGTCTCGTGGCCGGTCAACGCCAACCGGTGCGCGACCGCGGTCTGACCGTCCGGGGTCCCGATGACCACCTCGTGCTGGCCGGAGAACCGGTGCAGCAGCACCGCGAACGCGACCAGCCACCCGTCGACGGGGTCCGAGCCCGCGCCCGACACGAGCCCGACCACCTCCCGCGCCACCGGCACCGCCACCTCGGCGGCCTGGTAGGGCTCGTCGAGCACGGGGCGGTCCGTCGGCAGGTCGAGCACGGCGGGGGCGCCCGCGAGGTGGGTGCGCCACGCGGCCACGGCGCGCCGGTCGGGTTCGGGTTGTCCTGCTGGGCGGTCTCCCGCGGGTAGCGAGATCGGCATATCGGGCTCCCATCCGGGGACTTGTCAAGCGAAAGCGACGCGCTCGGCAAGCTATGGAGACGGGGTTAGCCAGGGGTTACGGACCACCGGGCCGGATAACCGACCGCGAACCCCCGCGCGGACCATGGCCTCTCATGTCCGCGACCAGAAGGCATTCGGTGTTCCTGCCCGCGAACCAGGTGTGGCTGCACGCGGCCGTGTGGCGGGGGCCGGGCCAGGAGCTGCCCCCTTTGCTTGTGCTGCACGGGATCTGGGAGTCCTGGCGCACCTTCGCCCCGCTCGCGGGCGCACTGGCCGGACACCGCGCGGTGTACTGCCTCGACCTGCGCGGCCACGGCCTGTCCGACCGACCCGATCGGGGTTACCGGTTCACCGATTACGCCGCCGACGTCCTCGCCCTGGTCGACGGCCTGTCCTCGCGGTTCGGCGAGACAGACCTCTTAGGACACTCCCTGGGCGCCAACGTCGCCCTGTACGCCGCCGCCGAAGGCCACCCAGCCCTGGGGCGCGTCGTGGTGGTGGACCCCCCGATCCTCCTCGACGACGACTGGGCCGCGGTGCGGGCGGACATGCGGCGGAGCTGGGAGCTGGCCCGCGCGCCGCTGGCGGACATCGTCGCGGACCTGGGCCGCGGCTCCCGCCGCGACCCCACCTGGCTCCGGATGATCGCGGCGGCCCTGTCCGACACCGCCGACGGGGTATTCGCGGCGATGGTGGAGGGAGAACAGGGAGCGGTCGACTGGCCTTCCCTGCTGGCACCGGTCACCGCACCGGTGCTGGCGGTCGCCCCGGACCCGACCGTGCCGGGCGGCCTGCTCGTGGGAGATCGCCTGGCCGTGTTCCACCGGTCCCTGCCGCACGCCGAGATCACCCGAATCACGGGCGCGGGCCACCACGTCGAGGTCGACCGACCCGACGAACTCCGCTGCGCGGTCGACCGCTTCCTGTCGGCCGACCGCCCAGGCCGACTGTCGGGTGCCGCGTGACCACTCAGGTCGCGCGGCGGCGTCGGTAAGGATCGAGTAGTGGTTCACGCGCGCGGCGAGCCTCCTCGGCACATGGTTCACCGCGCCCACTGCTCGCGCGGGCCTACTCGGCTCCCCGCAGTCTCGCCGTCCACGTGGCCACTTCGGCGAGGGTGCTGTCGCCGTTGGACTGTGCGGCGGCTAGGCGCTTAGGGACGCGGGTCAGCTGGGCCCACTGGGCCCAGTTGAGGATGAGGACCCGCAGGTCCAGGTCGGCCAGGGCGTCGATGTCGTCGACCTCCGCCTCGGACAGGTCCAGGCGGACGAGGGAGGCGGGCAGGTCGGTGGCCCGCACGCGCACGCCCCGGACCGTGAGGTCCCACAGCGCGCGGTGGTCTTTCAGGAGGGTCAGGTCGGCCTCGGTGGCCTGCAACGACAGGGACTCCAGCCCCGGCGGCAGCCACACCGTCACCCGGCCCGCCCGGTTGACGTACAGCTCGCGCAGGCGGGGTGTGGCGGACAGGGCGGTGAGGTCGAGGTCGGTGGCCTCGATCAGGTAGAGCTGTTGGACGTCCGCGGCGGGCAGTTCCGCGAGCACGTCGGTGAGCGCGCGGTCGCCGACGAGGTGCGACGGCTGGTACCACTGGTTCGCCGGGGCGAGGACGGCACCGAGGTGGCCGGGGGAGGGGTGCTCCCGGTTCACGCGGTCCGCGCGGACGGCCTCAACCACCGACCGCAGCAGGGCGGTGACGGACTCGGCCACGTACTCCACCGTGCCCTCCACGCCCCGCCCGGCCACCAGGAGCTGACCGGAGCGTCCCTCCGGACCCGGGTCGAGGTCGGCGACCAAGGCCAGACCGGCGCCGTCGCGACCGATCTCGACCCACCAGTCGTCGCGGAAGAGCCGCCGGACGTGGCCCGCCGGTCCGGTCTCGCAGGCGGTTCGGTTCTCGGTGAACACCCCGTCTCGGTCGTAGTCGCCGACGCCGCGGGTGTCGTACTCGTACTGGTCGACCACGTCGTCGAGGTCCAATAGGCTGTAGCGGCCCAGCAGGCCGAGTTCCCGGTGGTCCGCGCCGACGAGCCGGTACAGCGCCCGGACGTCCTCGGGCAACCGCGCCCCCAGTGCCGCCTCGGTGGTCCGCAACTCCTCCTCCGTGACGGCCCTGCCGAACTCCGGTGGCCGCCCCTTGACCCGGTCGTACTGCGCGGCGAACTCGTCGACGAGCGCCTGGATCTCGCGGAGCGCCACGGGATCGGTGGGCGCGTCGGTCGGGGTCGCGGCCTCGGGGCGCGGCATCCCGGGGAAGGGGCGGTTGGGGTAGGTGTAGTCCGGGTCGAGGACGACCTGGGGCGGGGAGATCGTCCACAGGTCGAAGGTGTGGTCGAAGGTGCCGTTGCCGTCGGCGTCGAGCGTCACCTGCATGGTCAGGCGCCGCGAGTCGCCGGGCGCGCGCAGTTCGCGTTCGAGGTTCCGCAGGACGTCGGTGTCCAGACCGGCGATGTACCCGTGGGGCGAGTGGGGGAACCAGCCGAACCGGTGGGGACCCCCGGCGTTCACCACCTGCCACACGTGCGGCTTCGGGCCTCCCTCGGCGTGCTCGGCGACGATCCGCACCAGCTCGTTGATCAATTCCTCGCGTTTCCCCGTCACGCCCGGCAGCCTCCCACGCCCCACCGACAACGGGGCGGGCGACGGCTCTTGCGCGCGCGGCACCCGCGGACCGGCCTTTAAGGTTGCCGCGTGAATGGCGTTCAGCTCCTGCTCATCGTCGGCATCGGGATCGCGGTCACCGCCGTGGCCCGCAAGCACCGCGTCGAACCGGGCTGGCTGATCGTGGTGCTCGCCGCGGGCGCGTCGTTCATCCCGGGCGTGCCGCGGTTGGAGTTGGAGAGCGAGTTGATCCTCGCGCTCGTCGTGCCGCCGCTGCTCTACTCGGCGACCCGCGGCGCCTCGCTGGCCCGGTTCGGGGCGAACCTGCGGGCGATCATCTACCTCGGCGTCGTCACCGTCGTGCTCACGGCGGGTGTGCTGGGGCTGCTCTCGTCGCTGTTGTTGCCGTCGATCGGACTGGCCGCCGCGTTCGTGCTCGGCAGCGTGCTCGCCCCGCCGGACACCATCACCACGGTCTCCCACGGCGACGAGATCGGCCTGCCCAGCCGCGCGACGTCGATCCTGACCGGGGAGAGCCTGGTCAACGACGCGACCGCGTTGACGTTGTTCAGCATCGCGGTGGCGGCGGTCAACGGGGCGCACGCCACCTGGCTCGGCGGGGTCGGCGAGTTCTTCCGCACCGCCTTCACCGGGCTCGGCATCGGCGTCGGGTTCGCCATCGTGGCCCTGCTGATCCGCAAGAAGCTCGGCAACCCGACGCTGGAGACCGCGTTGGTGCTGCTGCTGCCGTTCACCGCGTTCCTCACCGCCGAGCAGGCCCACGCCTCCGGCATCCTCGCCGTGGTCGCCGCCGCGTTCTTCCTCAGCATCAACCTCGCGCTGGACCCGAAGCACCAGTACCCGGGCGGCTACCGGACCCGGTTGCAGGAGGAGAGCGTCTGGCGGGTCATGGACTTCCTGCTGGAGACGTTCGTCTTCGCCTACATCGGACTGCGGCTGCGGTTCGTGCTCGAGGACCTCGGCGCCCAGGAACCCGGTGTCGTCCCGACGCTGGTCGCGGCCGGTGTGCTGCTCGTGGCGGCGATCGTGTTCCGCGTCGTCGCGGTCTTCGGCCTGTTCGGCCGCTGGACCCTGCGCCACCGGCGGATCGCGCGGCGCCTGCAACGCCGACCGCGCCCGCCGCGCAAGCGGGGGGACCGCAGGCGCGGCGAACCGCTGCCCCCGCCCACGGTCAAGGAGACCGCGCTCGTCGGCTGGGTCGGCATGCGCGGCATCCTCACCCTGGCCGCCGCGGCGGGCATCCCCGAGTACACCGACTCCGGCGAGCCGTTCCCCGGTCGCGCCGCGATCCAGGCGATCGCGTTGATCGTCACCCTCGGCACCCTGCTCATCCAGGGCACCACCATCGGGTGGCTGGCCCGCAAGCTCGACTTCGACCTCGACGCCGAACGGGCCGAGCAGCGGCGGCTGCGCGACATCGGCAGGCAGGTCGTCGCCGAGACCGCCGCCCAACCCGTGACCGATGTCGACGCGGCGTTCGAGGCGCAGCGCCTGGCGCTGGGCCGCGCGGTCGCGCAACGGCGGGTCACCGAGGACGTGGCCCGCGAGCTGATCGAGGAGATCGACCTGCGGCAGGCCGCCCGCCACACCGGACACGCGTAGCCCGCGCGGCCGGTGTGGCGAGGTGGTCACCCGTCCGACAGGTCGTCGCCGCCGGTGCCGTAGCGGAGGAAGAAGTCGTGCTCGCCGTCCGCGCCCCGGGCCGGGACCGTCTCCTGCGCCGTCGTCGTCCGGCTGGTCTCCACCCGCTCCGGCAGGTGCGCGAAGCGCTGCTCGCGCACCATGTGCTCGGCGTACCAGGTCGGCCAGTCCGCGTCCTCGCGACCGGTCCGCGCCTCGTGCGCGCCGTGCGCCTCGGCCGCCCGCCGCAGCGCCTGGGCCAGCTCTTCCGCCGTCCTGAACGTCACGCTCATGACCAACACCCCAATCAGCGGCCGGGGAGCCGCGTCGTGATCTCCTGCAGGATCCACTCGTTGCCGTCCGGGTCCGCGAAGGACGCGAACGAGGCGTAGCTGCGCCGCGCCGGGTCCGGGCCGGTGACCCGGCCGGTGGTCCCCGCGCGGTGGAACACCCCACCCGCGTCGTGGAAGACCTCGCTGACCGCCGCGCCGCGCGCCAGCAGCTCCGCGCGGGCCGCCTCGACGTCGGCCACCACCAGGTGCAGACCCCGGACCGCGCCCGGCGCCGCGTCGCTCACCCCGTCGCTCACCCCGTCGCCGAAGATGATCGACGCGGCCGAGCCGGGCGGGGTCAGCTGCACGACGCGGAAACCGTCCGGACCGGGGAAGTCGGCGTCGAGCCGCCACCCCAGCGCCTGGTAGAAGTGCTTGGCCCGGTCGACGTCCGACACCGGCACGACCACGACCTCCAACCCCATGTCCATCTCGCCGCTCCCGTTCCCCGCGGCCCCGTCGGCCGCCGTGCCACCAACGATGGCCCCCCGGGGACCCCCATCGCCCCCGGGTAACACCCTGGTCCGCCACGGGCACGCGCTACCGTGGGGAGCCAGGGTGGAGGGGGACGGGTGGCGGAACTGCTCGGCAGGCGGGACGAGTGCGCGGCGCTCGACCGCCTGCTCCACGGCCGCGGCCAGGTGCTGGTCCTGCGCGGAGAGGCCGGAATCGGCAAGACCGCCCTCCTCGACCACCTGGCTGCCCGGGCCACCGGTCACCGGGTCGTCCGGGCCTCGGGCGTCGAGTCCGAGCGCGAACTCGTCTACTCCGGCCTGCACCAGCTCTGCGTCCCCTTCCTCGACCGCGTCCCGGGCCTGCCGGACCCGCAGCGCGACGCGCTCGGCACCGCCTTCGGGCTCAGCGCGGGCGACCGGCCCAACCGGTTCCTCATCGGCCTCGCCGTGCTGACGCTGCTCGCCGAGGTCGCCGAGGACGAACCCCTGGTGTGCCTGGTCGACGACGCGCAGTGGCTGGACCGGATGTCGGCGCAGGTGCTCGCGTTCGTCGCGCGCAGGCTGCTGGCCGAGCGGGTCGTCCTGGTGTTCGCCACCCGCGAGCCCGCGCCCGAGCTGGCCGACCTGCCCGAACTCGTCGTCGGCGGCCTCCGGCCCGACGACGCCCGGCTGCTGCTCGACACCGTCGTCAAGGGGCCGGTGGACCCGAGGGTGCGCGACCGCGTCGTCGCCGAGGCGCACGGCAACCCGCTCGCCATCGTCGAGCTGCCCCGCACCTGGACCGACGCCGAACTGGTCGACGGGTTCACCGGACCCGCCGGGCTGGCGGGCAGGCTCGAGCGCGCGTTCGCCCGCCAGGTCGAGGCCCTGCCCGAGGACACCCGGCGCCTGCTGCTCGTCGCCGCCGCCGAACCCCTGGGCGACGCCACCCTCCTCTGGGCCGCGGCGAGCCTGCTCGGCCTCGGGGCCGACCCGGCGACCGCCGCCGAGGAGACCGGGCTGATCGAGTTCGGGCGGCGGGTGCGGTTCCGGCACCCCCTGGTCCGCTCGGCGGTCTACCGGTCCGCCACGACCAGCGACCGGCACACCGCGCACCGGGTGCTCGCCGACGTGACCGACCCGGCCACCGACCCTGACCGGCGCGCCTGGCACCGCGCGCTGGCCACCGCCACCCCCGACGAGGACGTGGCCGCCGAACTGGAGCGGTCGGCCGACCGCGCCCGGGCCCGGGGTGGGCTGGTCGCGTCGGCGGCCTGCCTGGAGCAGGCGGCGCTGCTGACCCCGGCCGCGGGCGACCGGGCCCGGCGGGAACTCGCCGCTGCCCGGTCCAAGCGGGACGCCGGGCTGCTCGACGCCGCGCTCGACCTGCTGGACGCCGTCGCCGCCGGACCACCCGACTCGCTGCGCGCCGCCGAGGTGGCGCACCTGCGCGGTCAGATCGCGTTCGACCGGCGCCGCGGCACCGACGCCGCCGGCCTCCTGCTGGCCGCGGCCCGGAGCCTGGCACCGCTCGACGCCGACCGCGCGCGCGAGGCGCGGCTGGCGGCGGTCTCCGCGACCATCTGGACCGACACGCCCGCCGAGGTCGGGACGCCGCTCCCGGCGCGCGTCCCGCCGCGCGCGGTCGACCTGATGCTGGACGCGCTGGAAACCCGCCTCACCAAGGGATTCCCGGCTGCCGCGGCGCCGTTGTCCGAGGCGCTGACCGCCGTGCTCGTGCTCGACGCCGCCGTAGACGAGCTGTGGTTGCTGGGCAACCGCGCGGGCGGTGTCATCGCCGCCGAACTGGGCGACTTCGCCGCCGCCCACACCCTCGCCGCGCGCCAGGTCGAGCGCGCCCGCGAGACCGGCGCGCTCGTCCAGCTCCAGTTCGCGCTGAACTTCCTCGCCGACGCGGAGATCCGCGCGGGCGACCTGGTCGCGGCCCGGGCCGCGGTCGAGGAGGACCGGTCGATCTCGGACGTCACCCGGAACCCGCCGGTCGGGTACGCCGCGCTCCTGCTCGCCGCCCACCAGGGGGAGGACGCGGCGGCGGCGATCGCGGCCGCCGCGCGGGAAGCCGCGGCGCGCGGGCAGGGCAGGCTCGTGGCGTACACCGACTACGCGCTCGCCGTGCTGCACAACGGACTCGGCCGCCACGACGACGCGCGGGACGCGGCGGCGCGGGTCGTCGAGCGCGACCGGGTCGGCTACCGGATGCCCGCCGCGGCCGAGGTGGCGGAGGCGGCCTCGCGCACCGGGGACGAGCGCCTGCTCGCGGCGGCCGTCGACCTCGCGGCCGAGCGCGCCCGGTTGACCCCCACTGACTGGGTGCTCGGCATCGATGCCCGCGTGCGCGCCCTGGCCGCCACCGGGGCGGAGGCCGACCGGCTGCACCGCGAGTCGATCGCCCACCTGGCCCGGGGCCCGCTGCGCGTCGACCTGGCCCGGGGCAGGCTCCTGCACGGGGAGTGGCTGCGCCGCGAGGGGCGGCGGGTCGAGGCCCGCGAGCAGCTCCGGACCGCGCACGCCGACCTGGTGGCGATGGGCCTGGCGGGCTTCGCCGACCGCGCGCGCCGCGAACTGCTGGCCACCGGGGAAACCGTCCGGAAGCGCGCCGCGGCGCCGGTCGACGAGGAACTCACCGCCCAGGAGTCGCAGATCGCCCGGCTGGCCCGCGAGGGACTGTCCAACCCGGAAATCGGCACGCGGCTGTTCATCAGCCCGCGCACCGTGGAATGGCACCTCCACAAGGTCTTCGCGAAACTCGGCATCACCTCCCGCCGCCAGTTGCGCGACACCGCCCTCGTTTCGCCGTGAACCGGTGAACGCGCCCGGTGCGCTCGGGCGCGTTCACCGGCGGCGGATCAGCAGACGCGCCAGGTGCGGGCGTAGGCGCGGGTGCCGACACCGGTGTCGTTGATCTTGGAGAGGGCCTGGTTGGCGTTGAGGATCTGACCGCTCGCGTTGTAGAGGACGGTCTGGGTGCCGTTGGTCTGGTTGTTGTGGACCGAGCCGGTGCTGGTGTTGAACGGGGCCGCGAGGGTGATCAGGTCGCAGGCCGTGCGGGACAGGCGGGTGCCGTTGAAGTTGGTGTCGCTCCAGATGCAGGCGTAGGCGTACGCGCAGTTCGCGGTGCCGAGGGCCGAGACGGGCTCGCTCGCCGCGCGGGCGCCGCGCTCACCCGGGAGGGGGAGGGTGAGGATCGTGCGGCCCTCGTCGAAGGCGATCTGGTTGACGCCGATCTGCTTGCCCGCGCCGTAGTCGTGCAGGTGCTTGTCCACTTGGGACTGCAAGGTCTCCTGGCTGTGCGCCGCGGGCGCGACCTGGGGTGCCGGTGTGGCGGTCGCGGCGCTGACGCCGAGGATCGCGGTGAGGGCGACCAACACGAGAACCGCCGCCGGTGGAAATCTGCGCATGTGTCCTCCAACTCCCGTTGTGGCTGCTTACGGCCATCGAATTTGGCGGAGGAAAGCGTAGTGCGGCAATGGTTGTGCGCATGTGTCACCGAAATGGCCCACGACATCGTCGCGCTTTTCGGACCCGATCGGATAATGTTCGGGAAATCGTGCCGAATTGTGGCTCCGTCTTCCATTCGGCGGTATTCCGGCGGGCGTGCCGCCGTCGTCCGAGGTCCGGCGCCCATTGGTCCACTGTGGACTGACGGGTGCGTGGCCCGGCCCGTCCGGTGCGGCTGATATTTCGCCTGTGTGAGTGATCGCGGACCGCCCGGTGGCCGCACTACCATCGCCCGTGATCTTGGGAGGCGACCGTGCCGCGAATCCGGCGTGTGGTGCTGGTGCTCGTCCTGGCCGCGGTGTTCGCCGCGGCTCCCGCGTCGGCGGTACCCGCGCCGATCACCGAGTACGGCCCCGTGCCGTCGGCGCTGCCGGTCGGCGGGGTGTGCGAGGTGGAGTTCGACCACTCGGGGGCGCTGTGGGTGGAGCAGTACGTGAGCAGCCAGGTGGCCCGCTTCGACCCGGCGACCGGTTGGTTCGCGAACTACTCGACCCCGATGCCGCTGTCGGTCCCCGGCGGCATGGACATCGACGCGGCGGGCGACCTCTGGCTGCCGCAGGTCACCGGCAACAGCCTGCTCCGCGTCGACACCGACACCGGCGCCATGACCGAGTACCCGCTGCCGTGGGCGAACGCGTTCGCCGTGCGCGCGCTGGGCATCCCGCTGCACACCGGCCTCGGCCTGGCCAACGACCTGGCCCTCGGCCCGGACGGCGCGCTGTGGTTCACCCTCGGCGGCCTGGACTCGATCGGCCGCTACGACCCGGCGACGGGGGAGTGGGCCAGGTTCCGCGTGCCGGGGGAGGTCCTGGGCGCGGTGGGGGCGCTGTTCGGCATCATCAAGCCCGGCCCGGGGCGCACGGTGGTGTTCGACCTGCCGCAGCTCAACAAGGTCGCCACGCTCGACGTGGACACCCACCGGTTCACCCAGTACACGATGCCCACCCCGCTCTCCTTCCCGGTCGGCGTGCGGACGGCGGCCGACGGCACGATCTGGGTCGCCGAGGCGCTGGGCATGAAGATCGCCCGCATCACCCCGTCGACCGGCCAGATCACCGAGTACCCGCTGCTCGGACTCAACGGCCTGCTCACCAGCGTCCTCGACGGCCTGGGCATCGGCAGCGTCGGCAACCCGCTGCCCATGCCCGGCCCCATCGCCGAGGCGAGCGACGGCCGCGTCTACTTCACGGTGAGCTTCCCGGCGGCCTTCGGCCTGGGCAACCAGATCGCCCGCTTCGACCCGGCGACGCACGAGGTCCGCACGTGGCCCACGCCGTCGTCGGCCTCGAACCCCTGCGACCTCAACGTCCACCAACCCGGCGCCGTCTGGTTCGGACTCTTCACCACCAACCGCGTCGGCCGCCTCGACATCACCGCGGACGGGTAGTCGGTGGGTCCCAGTAGCCCGGCGAATCCTCGTTCGGCGTCGCCGGGACGAGCCGGCGCAGGTCGCCGTCGCGGAACATCCGGACGCGGAAGAAGTCCTGCTCCTGGTCCATGAGGAACAGTCGCGGCATCAGGGGCCGGTACCAGTTCGCGGTACGGACCCGGTCGACGTCGCGTTGATCGCGAACCGCGCGGTCGTCGCCCGGCCCGTCGCGGCGTAACCGGTTGTTGACCGCCGCCGCCGACCATCGGGCCATGCCGCTGATCCACCGGATCACCCCTGCCCGGGAACAGGCCACCACCCACCTGGTCTGCGTCCCCCACGACGAGGCCCCCGACCGCTACCTCCCCCTCGCCGCCGCCCTCGGCATCGGCTACACCGTCTGGGTCGTCACCCCCGACGACCCGCGCTGCGCCGACGAGATCGCTCGAATCGTCCCCGGCGCGCCCGCGCTCTACGGGCACACGACCGCCGCGGCGCTCGACCTGGCCCGCGAGCTCCCCAACCCCGTCGGGGTGTTCCTCGGCGCGCCATTGCCCGTCGTGGTACCGAAAAGCCTGCCCTGCCCGACGCACCGCATCACGACCGGTGTGGACGTCCCGGTTCCCTGGCCGTCCCGCTGCACGCTCTCGACCCTGCCCGGGGCCGGTCCCCGGCCGCACCTCGACCACCCGCACGCGGTGGCGGCGGTCATCGAGGACCGCCTCCGCCACACCAGGATCCTCGGGACTCAGCGTCCTTCGGAGACGGCCACCGGGTCGCGCCCGTAGCGCAGGCTGGTGTTCTCGAAGGAGTTCGCGATGTTCGACAGGAACCGGCCCGCGGTCATCGGCTCGCGCACCGAGTCCAGCATCTGGCGGATCTCCGGTCGCTGGAGGGCGACGCGGGCCGCGGCGATCTCGTGGGCCGGGATGGCGCCGCCGGTGAGCGCGGACAGCTCCTCCGGCGTGCCCACGCACACGTCGGCGATCGACCAGGGGGGCGTGAGGAGCTTGTCGTGACCCATCGGGTAGCCGGGGATGGACACGGTGTGCGAGGCCAGCGGGTTGGCCAGGCCGAGGTCGTCGGTCACCTTGAGATCCGACGGCAGGAGCAGGCCGGGGAACCCGAGAGCGCCCGGTGACGTGACGACCGTGCTCTTCGCGGGCAGCGCGACCCAGTTCGCGCCGATCTTGATCACCAGGACGGGGCCGGTCTTGCCCGCCCGGGCGGCGGCGATGTCCTGGAGGTAGCCGGGCACGTCCTCGGCGTCCTCCGCGACGACCGGGTTGGCCTTGTGCGTCGTGTCGAGCCAGAACACGCGCGCGTCGGTGATGCTGTGCGCGCCGATCTTGTGGGTGAACACCGTGTCCGAGCGCAGCGAGGCGGCGGCGACACCGGCCCAGACCGCCAGCCCCAGCACCGGCACCGCGAGCCACTTGGTCAGCGGCACCACCATGAGCGGGAGCAGCAGGCAGAACAGCGCGGGCAGCAGCATCCGGGCGTGCATGTAGTCACCACCGACGCGGGTGACGTACAGGGCGAGCGCGAGCCCGGACACGGCGATCGCGCCGACCGCGATCACGGTGGGCCGGGGCATCCGCCGGAACACCAGCGCGGCGACCACGACGAGCAGCAGCAGCGGAATCCACAGCTGGTACGACGAGACGAAGTCGTCGAGGTAGTACCCGCCCATCTCCCACCGCGCCTTGCCGCCTTCCTTGGCCAAGGCGGTGTTCGGGGTGAGCAGGCCGTAGTAGCCCATGCGGAAGATCTGGTACGCGACGGGCAGCGCGCCCGTGATGGCCACCCAGAGCAGCCCGGCCCGCCAGCCCGGCCGCCGGATCGCGACCAGCGCGGCGAAGGCGATGGCGGAGACCAGCGCGTACTCGGGCCGGACCAGGGTGCCGACGCCGATCACCACGAGGGTGGGCCACACGGCGGTCATCGCCCCGGTGGCGTGCCGGACCAGCAGCCACCAGGTCCCCGCCAGCCACAGCACGCACAGCCCGGACTCCAGGCCCGACGTCGCGTAGTCCCAGTACGGGGACATGCCGAGCACGACCAGCGCGCCCGCGGGCACGATCAGCCGGGACGGGTGCAGCAGCCGGGCGCCCTGTAGACCCAGCAGCACCCCGCCGGCGGCGAACAGGCCACCGAGGACCACCGAGGCCCACTCCAGCCGGACACCGGGGATCAGGCCCGCCACGACGAGGACGTAGGTCCACAGCACGCTCGTGTTGGACTCGACGCGCTCGCCCACGTTGTACACGGGGCCGTTGCCCTCGAGGATGTTGCGAACCGTGCGCAGCACGATCAACCCGTCGTCGCAGATCCACCTGCGGTGCCAGGCGACGGCGGCGAAGACGACCACGACCAAGGCGATCGCGGCCAGGTTCCACCAGTCGCGGGGCGTCCGGCGGTCGATGAGTCGCGTTCGCTCTGCCTTGACAGCGGTCAGCACCATAGTTCCCAACCCGTAATTGTCCGTGCGCTCGGTGGCCGAGCCGCGCACCCCCAGCGTGCTCGGCACGCACCATACCCGGACCGGCCGGATGGTTCCCGTTGAGGCGCCTCCAGGCAGGGGCAAGAAAAGGTCAAGGCAACGTGAGGGGGAGTGTGATGCCGTGGTGGGTGTCCGGGCAGGGGCAGTCCTCGCGGGTTCTGGTGGTCGCGGTGGGGGCCGCGGTGAGGATGAGGGCGCGGAGGTGGGTGAGGTTGTCGGCGAAGATGCGGAACACCTCGGTCTGGGTGACGGACTCGCCCGGCGCGGTGCCCGCGTCGTGGTCGGTGACGAGAGCGACGGGTTGGTAGCAGAGCGCCAGCTCGCGGGCCAGGGTGGCTTCGGGCTGGGCCGTCATGTTGATGAGCGACCAGCCCTGCGCCGCGTACCACTGGGACTCGGCCCGCGAGGCGAAGCGCGGGCCGTCGATGACGACGGTCGTGCCGCCGTCGACCACAGGCAGGTCGAGGGTGGCGGCGGACTTCAGCAGGGTCTCGCGCAGCCCCGGGCAGTACGGGTCGGCGAAGGGGACGTGCACCGCGCCGGTGTCGAAGTACGTGCCGACCCGCCCCGACGTGCGGTCGACGACCTGGTGCGGCAGGACGAACGCGCCGGGCCCCGACTCGGGGCGCAGCGAACCGACGGCGCAGGGGGCGATGACCTGCCGGACGCCCAGGTAGCGCAGCGCCCACAGGTTCGCGCGGTAGTTGATCCGGTGCGGTGGGTGCCGGTGTCCCCGGCCGTGGCGGGGCAGGAAGACGACGGGGGCGCCGTCGACCCGGCCCCGCACCAGCACGTCGGAGGGGTCGCCGTAGGGGGTCTCGACGAGGATCTCCTCGACGTCGGCGTCGAGCAGCGAGTACAGCCCGCTGCCGCCGATCACGCCGAGCGGGGCAGGTGCGTCCTCGGTTCCGGGCATGGCCGTGCTCCCTTCCCGCGCAACCGCGGAACGGTGGTGAACGAGACGAGCCGCTGGGCGGCGGTTTCCACTACCTCCGGTGCCTTGCAGAACGCGATCCGCACCAGTTCCGCGCCGTCGCGCGGGTCGGCGTGCAGCGCGGCGGACGGGATCGCGACGACACCGCCGCGGTAGGCCAGGTCCAGGCACAGCTCGGTGCCGTCCGGGTAGCCCAGCTCCACCGCGTCGGCCTGCAGGAAGTACGTGCCCTCGCAGGCGTAGCAGCGCCACCCCGACCCGGTCAGCGCGTCGACCATCAGGTCACGGGCCGTGGTCAGCCGGGCCGTCAGCGTGGCGAGCCAGTCGTCGCGTTCGCGCAGCGCGGCGGCGACCGCGTGCTGGAACGGCGTCCCGGAGGCGAAGGTGAGGTACTGCTTGACCGTGCGCACGGCCCGCACCAGGTGCTCCGGCCCGCACACCCAGCCGACCTTCCAGCCCGTGGCGTTGAACGCCTTGCCCGCCGACGACACCACCAGCGTCCGCTCCGACATGCCGGGCCGCGACGCCAGCGGCACGTGTGCGACGCCGTCGTAGGTGAGGTGCTCGTAGACCTCGTCGGTGATGGCGACGAGCCCGTGGCGCAGGCAGGCCCACGCGATGTGGTCCAGTTCGGCGCGGGTGAACACGGTGCCGGTGGGGTTGTGCGGGGTGTTGACGACGATGACCCGCGTCCGGGGGCCGATGGCCGCCGCCAGGTCGGCCGGGTCGAAGGTGAACCGGCCGTCGACCGGGCGCAGCGGCACGGTGCGGGGCGTGGCCCCGGCCAGCGCGATGGCGGGCGGGTACGAGTCGTAGCCGGGGTCGAAGTACAGCACCTCGTCACCGGGCCCGGCCAGCGCGCAGATCGCGGCGGTGACGCCCTCGGTCGCCCCGGCGGTCACGACGACCTCGGCGTCGGGGTCGTAGCCGGTGCCGTAGTCGGCCAGCCGCTGCTCGGCGATCGCCTCCCGCAGCGGCGCGACGCCGTTGAGCGGCGGGTACTGGTTGTGCCCGGACCGCATGGCCTCGGCCGCCACGCGCAGCAGCACCTCCGGCCCGTCGGTGTCCGGGAAGCCCTGGCCCAGGTTGATCGCGCCGGTCCGCTGGGCCAGCGCGGTCATCTCGGCGAACACGCTGGTGCCCAGCGCGGCGAGTGGCTCACGCACGGGCCACCTCCCGACCCGGCAGCGGCGCCACCGCGGCGAAGGTCTCGACCCGGTCGTGCGCGCCGACGTCGGGGCGGCCGTCGCGCGGCCGCGACACCCCGGTCGTCCGCCAGCCCGCGGCCCGCGCGGCGTCGAGTTCGGGGCGGCTGTCGGAGAGGAACAGGACGTCGTCGGCGTCGATCAGCGCGCCGATCCGCCGGTACGAGCCGGGATCGGTCTTCGGCCCGACCGCCGACGGGTCGAAGTGGCCCGCGAACAGGTCGAGCAGGTCCCCGGCGTCGGTGTGCGCGAACCACTGCCGCTGCGCCAGGACCGAGCCGGACGAGTACACCCACACGCCGACGCCCGCCGCGGCCCACGCTCGCAGCGCGGGCGGGACGTCCGGGTAGACCTCGGCCCGCAGGTGCCCCTCGGCGAACCCGTGGTGCCAGATCAGGCCGTGCAGGACCTTCAGCGGCGGGTCCTTGCGGTCCCGGTCGTGCCAGTCCAGCACCGTGTCGACGACCCGGGACAGCGGCGCGCGGGGTTCGCCCAGGCTCTCCCGGATCGCGGCCACGACCGCCGCCGTGCCCGGCACGCCGCCGAGCAGCCACGGCCGCAGCCGGGGCCGGGCGTAGGGCAGCAGGTGGTCGCGCACGGCCGACAGCGGGCTGACCGTGCCCTCGATGTCGACGACGACCGCTCGGGGCACGTTCACCGCGGGCTCCCGGCGGGTGCCCGCAGTTCGTCCAGGGTGGGCATGCGGGACGCCACGGTGGACCCGGTGAACCCGGCCACCCAGCCGTCCTCCTCCTGGAAGAACCGGATCGCGCAGAAGTCGGGCCGCTCGCCCATGTCGAACCAGTGGGCGGTCCCGGCGGGCACCGACACCAGGTCGCCGCGCTCGCACACCACCGCGTAGACCTTGTCGTCGAGGTGCAGGTAGAAGCAGCCGACCCCGTCGACGAAGAACCGGACCTCGTCCTCGTCGTGGGTGTGCTCGTCGAGGAAGCGGCACCGGGCGGCCACCGCCTGGCGGGTCCACTCCGGGTCGTCGTCGCGCGGCACCATCCGGATGACGTCGACGATCGGGAACTCGCCGCGCAGCGCGTCGACGTCGGCGGCGTAGGCGGCCAGCACCTCGGCGGGGCCGTCGGTGTCGGCGAGGTCGGTGGTCGGCCACCGGTCCAGCCGCACCCCGAACGGGGCCAGCTCGGCGGCGATGACCGCGACGTCGGTGGTGGACAGCGACACCGACGACCGGTCGGTGTCCGACATGATCCGCAGCAGGGTCACGGCGCGCTCCAGGGGGAAGTGGTCAGCAGGTGGGTCAGCCGGGCCAGGCTCTCCACGCACTCCATCCGGTGCCGGGCCGCGGCCAGGGTCGGCGCCCAGGTGGTGGCGCCGTGCCCGGCGATGAGCAGGGCGGGCGGCGCGTGCGGCCCGAGCAGGCGGGTGGCGTCGGCGGCGATGCGCGGCACGTCCGGCCAGTTGGGCAGCACGGGGATGCTCACCTGGTCGGTGGCGCCCAGGCCCTTGATGATCTCCAGGCCGGAGAACCGCGCGCGGTCGCCGCCGCGCAGCGACAGCACGGTGGCGTACGGGGGGTGGGCGTGCACGACCGCGCCGCAGTCGGGGAACAACCGGTAGAGCGCGGTGTGGATCGAGGTCTCGGCGGATGGCCGCGGCCCGTCGGGGTCGACCGGCGCGCTGTCGGCGATCCGCACCTCGACCACGTCGTCGGTGGTCAGCTCACCCTTGCCGCGCCCTCTGGCGGTGATCAACGCCGTGTCGCCGCCGGGCAGCCGCACGGACAGGTTCCCGGCCGTGCCCTCCATCCAGCCCTTCGCGTAGAGCCGGGCCGCCGCCGCGGCCAGGTCGAGCCCGAGGTCGGCGAACACCGTCATGACGCCGCCTCCCGCCGGATCTCGTTGCGGTGCACGCCGTTCTCCGTGACCACCGCGGTGACCAGGTCGGCGGGCACGACGTCGAACGCCGGGTTGTACGCGCCGGTACCCGGCGGCGTGATCGGCGCACCGGCCAGCGCGGTCACCTCGGCGGGGTCGCGGTGCTCGATCTCGATCCCCGCGCCGGACGCGAGTGCCCGGTCCACAGTGGACTCGGGGGACACCACGACGAACGGCACCCCGGCCCGGTTCGCGGCCAGCGCCAGCGGGTACGTGCCGATCTTGTTCGCCACGTCCCCGTTGAGGCACACCCGGTCCGCGCCGACCAGCACGCAGTCCACCAGACCGGTGGCGATGGCCGTGGGTCCGGCGGAGTCCACGCACATCCGGTGCGGGATACCGGCCTCGGCCAGCTCCCACGCCGTCAGCCGCGCGCCCTGCAACAGCGGTCGCGTCTCGCCGAAGAGCACCTCCTCGACCTGACCCGCCTCGGCCAGCGTCCGGATCGTGCCCAGCGCCGTGCCCCAGGCGACGGTGGCGAGCCTGCCGGTGTTGCAGTGGGTCAGCAGCCGCAGCGGGCGCCGCTTGGTCACCCGGCGCACCAGGTCCGCCGCCCGGCTCGCTACCGCGCGGTTGACGTGCTCGTCCTCCACGACCATCGCCAACGCCTCGCGCAGCACGGCGTCCGGACCGAACGCCAGCTTCGACACCGCGCGTTCCACGGCCCAGCCCAGGTTCACCGCCGTCGGCCGGGCCGCGGCGATCCGGCGGGCGTCGGCGCGCACCGCCACCTCGTCGCAGCGTCCGTCCACACCCGACCCGCCCACGCGGTGCGCCGCCGCGGACAGCGCGACCGCGAGGGCGCCCGCGACGCCGATCGCGGGGGCGCCGCGGATCGCCAGCCGCCGGATCGCGGCGATCACCTCGTCCACCGTGGACAGCCGCAGCAGCCGGTACGCGCCGGGCAGCGCGCACTGGTCCACGGCCACCACCGCGCCGTCGTCCCACGACAGGGACCGGTCCCCGGGCAGCACGTCAGCTCACCTCGCCGATGGCCGAGCCCAGCGCCTCGCTGATCTCCAGCTCGCTGAGCAGCGCGGCCACCGCCGCCTCGGACATGCCCTCGACCCGGCGCAGCACCCGCAGGAACGCCTCGGTGCGCTCACCGCGGCGCGCGGTGACCTCGGCGGCCAGCAGCGCCACGGTCGAGCGGTCGAACGCCACGTCGATCGACAGCGGCACCCCCAGCCGGTCCCGGACCCGGGTCACGACCTGGGTGGCCAGCAGCGAGTGGCCGCCGATCAGGAAGAAGTCGTCGTCGCGGCCGACCGACGCCACGCCGAGCACCTCGGCGAAGATCGCCGCGACCTCCCGCTCGGTCTCGTCGCGCGGCGGCGCGTGGCCCGTGCCCGCGCCGTCGACCGGCAGCTCCAGCAGCTTCGCGCGGTCCAGCTTCCCGTTGGGGGTCAACGGGAACTCGGGCAGCGTGTGGAAGTGCGCGGGCACCATGTACTGCGGCAGGCTGGCCGCCGCGTGCGTGCGCAGGTCCGCGCCGCTGAGCGACTCGTCGGCGGTGACGACGTACCCGACCAGCCGGGCGTCGTCGGGGCCGAAGGCGCGCAGCGCCACGTACGCGCGGCCCACGGCGGGGTGCGCGGTGAGCACGGTCTCGATCTCGCCCGGCTCGATCCGGAAACCGCGCAGCTTCACCTGGTGGTCGGCGCGGCCCAGGTACTCCAGCACGCCGTCGGGCCGGTAGCGGACCAGGTCGCCGGTGCGGTAGACGCGGGTACCGGGGCAGGCGGGCAGGTCCGCGCGGAACCGGTCGCCGGTCAGGTCCGGCCTGCCCCGGTAGTGCCGGGCCAGGCCGACACCGCCGATGTACAGCTCGCCGACGGCCCCGATGGGCGCGGTCTGGCCCTGGCGGTCGACCACGTGCAGCGTGGTGTTCCCGATGGGGGTGCCGATCGGCGGCGGCGCGCCGAGGTCGTGCTCGGTGATCCGGTGCATGGTGGAGAACACCGTGGTCTCGGTGGGGCCGTAGAGGTTCCACACGTCCGCGACCCGCCGGTACAGCCCGGCCGCGACGACCTCCGGCATCGCCTCGGCGGTGCACGTGGCCAGCCGCAGCGCGCCCGGCTCCAGCCCGGCGTCGAGCAGCAGCTGCCAGGTGGTCGGGGTGGCCTGCAGCGCGGTCAGCCCGAACTCGGCGATCAGCCGCCGCAGCCGCGCCCCGTCCGCGGCGGCCTCCTTGCCGCCGACGACCACGGTCGCGCCGATCAGCAGCGGCAGGTACAGCTCCGGCACCGCCATGTCGAACGACAGCGAGGCCAGCGACCCGCACACGTCCGAGGCCACCAGCCCCAGCCGGTCGCGCATCGAGCACAGCAGGTTCACCAGGCCCCGGTGCTCGACCACCACGCCCTTGGGGCGCCCGGTAGAACCGGACGTGTAAATCACGTACGCCACGTCGTCCGCGGCGGGCCTGCGCGCGGGCGCGGTGGGTCGCGCGGCGCGCACCCGGGGCCCGTCGGGGTCGACCAGCAGCAGCGACCGGGTGTCGAACGGCATGGTCAGCCCGGCGCCCGCCACCACGATCCCGACCTTGGAGTCCTCCAGCATGTAGGCGAGCCGGTGCACCGGGTAGGTCGGGTCCAGCGGCACGTAGTGCGCGCCGGTCTTGAGCACGCCGAGCAACGCGACCAGGGTGTCCGCGCCGCGCTCCAGGCACACCGCGACGCCGCTGCCGTGCTCGACGCCGAGTTCCAGCAGCGCGTTCGCCAGCCGGTTCGAGCGGCGCTCCAGCTCCGCGTAGGTCAGGCTCGCGCCCTCGGAGCGCACCGCGACCTTGTCCGGCGCGCGCCGGGCCTGCTCGGCGACCAGGTCGACGACCGTGCGGTGCGTCGGGTAGCCGATCTCGGTGTCGTTCCAGGTCGCGATGAGGTCCAGCTCGGCCTTGGGCACCAGCGGCAGCGCGCCGACCCGGGTGGCGGGCGCGGCGGCGATCCCGCGCAGCAGCGCCACGAACCGCTCGGCGAGCCGGTCGGCGGTGGTCGGGCCGAACAGCGCGGTGTTGTACTCCAGGCGACCGGTCAGCTCGTCGCCGTCCTCCTCCATGACCAGTTCCAGCTCGACCCGCGCGGTGCCGTTGGTGATGCCGCGCGGGATCATGCTCACGCCGGGGCCCAGCGGGATCCGCTCCTCGCTGATCGGGGTGTTCCCGAAGCCGAACATCACCTGGTAGACCGGGTTGCGGCTGCTGTCGCGGCGCTGCTTGAGCGCCTCCACGACCGCGCCGAAGGGCAGTTCCTGGTGGCCGAACCCGTCGAGCACGGCGTCGCGCACCCGGGCCAGCAGGTCGGTGAACGCCGGGTCGTCGGCCAGGTCGGCGCGCAGCGCGACGGTGTTGAGGAACGGGCCGATCAGCGCGTCCACCTCCGGCTTGCCCCGGCCCGCGACCGGCACGCCGACGGCGAAGTCGTCCTGGCCCGCGTGCCGGGCCAGCAGCACCTGGTAGGTGGCCAGCAGCAGCATGAACAGCGTGCACCCCTCGCGCTCGGCCAGCGCCCGCAGCTGCCCGGTGAGCCGGGCGGGGACGCGGAACCACTTGGTGGCGCCGTCGAAGGTCTGCCGCGGCGGGCGCGGGAAGTCGGTGGCCAGGTCGAGCGCGGGCACCCCGGAGAGCAGCTCGGTCCAGTAGCCGACCAGCTTCTCCCGGCGCCGCCCGGACAGCCACTCCCGCTGCCAGGTCGCGTAGTCGGCGTACTGGACGGCGGGCTCGGGCAGCTCGGGGGCGCGCGGGTCGGTCAGCTGCCGGTAGAGGCCGACGATCTCGTTGGCCAGCACGCCCAGGGAGATCCCGTCGGCGATGGCGTGGTGCGCGACCCACAGCAACAGGTGCTCGGTGGCGGAGAAGCGGATCAGCACCGACCGCAGCAGCGGACCCCGCGCCGGGTCGAACACCGTGCGCACGGTCTGCCGGATCAGCTCCTCGGCGCGGCGCTCCCGCTCGGCGGTCGGCAACCCGGACAGGTCGACCAGCGCCAGTTGCGGCATCTCGGCCGGTTCCGCGATCCGGTGCACGATCCGGCCCTCGTGCTCGACCAGGCTCGCGCGCAGCACCTCGTGCCTGCGCTCGACCTCGGCGAGCACGGCCACCAGCACGTCGACGTCGAGTTCGCCGGTGAGGGTGAAGGAGAACGGGATCGTGTAGGTGGGCTGGGTGGGCGCGATCTGGTGCAGGAACCAGAACTGCTCCTGCACGGGCGCCGCGGGCAGCGGCGCGCCGTCGCGGGGCAGCGCGACCAGCGGCCGCTCGGCGGGCACCGACGGGGCGGCGGTCGAGCGCAGCGTGGCCATGACCCTGGCCCGCTGCTCCGGGCTCAGCCTGGCCAGTCTGGAGAGGGCGTCGCTCACCGGTCTACCTCCTGCTGCTTCCTGGTTTGCTCCAGGGAATCCACACCGGGTTAGCCAGGGGTTACGCCCCTGGCGGGCGCCCGCGCTGGGCCGAACGTCGGCGCGGGTGGTCCGGACGCGGGCGCGGCGACGCGGCGACCGGGTGAACCCGGCCGCCGCTTGCCGCCGTCCGACTCAGGTCAGCGGGTGGAAGGCCGACAACAGCTCGGCCAGCTCCCGCGCGTGGTGCTTGACGAAGTAGTGGCCGCCGCCAGGGATGACCGACAGCTGCACCGAGGACCCGAAGCGGCCCCACTCGACGTACCGGGTCTCGAAGCCGACCGTGGCGTGGTCGTCGTCGCCGATGACCAGCCGGATCGGCGCGCGCAGCGGCGGGCGCGGGGCCTGCTCGCTGTCGAGGAAGAACCCGGCGGCCTGGGCCATGTCGTGCCAGATGACCCGCAGGATGCCGTCGCGGTCCTCGTCCGACAGCACGCCGTCGAACCCGCCGAGTCCGCGCATGTGCTGGTAGAACGCCTCACCCGGGCCGCCTTCGCGGTGCACCCGCGCGACGCTGGCCGCCGGGTCGGGGTCGGGCAGCACCGCGCCGATGTAGACGGCGGTCAGCTCGACGCCCCGGTCCTCCAGCTCCTGGGCCAGCTTCACCGCGAGCGCGCTGCCCGCGCACTGGCCGTAGAGGGCGATCGGGCCGGTGATCCGGTCCAGCAGCTCGTCGGCGCAGCGGCGCGCGGACTCGGCGATGGGCACCAGGTCGTCGTCGGCGACGGACAGGTCGTGGCCGGGCAGCGCCGCCGCCCACAGCGCCAGCCGCTTCGGCAGCCGCTCGGCCAGCGGTTGGTACGACACGACGTTGCCGCCGCCGTAGGGCACGCAGACCAGCGTCAGGTCCGGGGTGCCGGACTCGGGCGTCAGCGGGTGCAGCAGGCGGCTCGCGCTCTCCGCCGCCCGGCCGGACCCGATGAACTCCGCCAGCCGCCGGGGCGTGGGGTTCTTGAACAGCTCCACCACCGGCAGGCCCGGCCGGACCAGCTGCGCGACCCGGATCGCCTTGAACGAGTCGCCGCCGAGGTCGAAGAAGTCCTCGTCGATGCCGATCGTGTGCACGCCGAGCAGCGACCGCCACACCTCGACGATGTGCTCCTCCAGCTCGTTGCGCGGCGGTCCGCCGGTGGTGCGGCCGGTGCCGCCCTCGCGGCGCGGGTCCGGCAGCGCCTCGCGGTCGACCTTGCCGTTGGGGCTGACCGGGATCTCGTCGATGACCATCAGCACCGGCGGCACCATGTAGCCGGGCAGCCGGTTCTCCAGGAACCGCCGCACCGCCGGGACGTCCAGCGCCGCGCCGGGCTCGGCCACCAGGTAGCCGACGAGCTGCCGGTCGCCCGCGTCGTCGGTGCGCGCGGCGACCACCGCGTCGCCGACGTCGTCGTGGTCGCGCAGCGCGGCCTCGATCTCGCCCAGCTCGATGCGCAGCCCGTTGACCTTGACCAGGAAGTCCTTGCGGCCCAGCAGCTCGATCACGCCGTCGCGGCGCCAGCGGGCCAGGTCGCCGGTCTTGTAGAGGCGCTCGCCGTCCCGGTCGACGAACTTCTCCGCCGTCAGCTTCGGCCGGTTCAGGTAGCCGCGCGCCAAGCCGACGCCTGCCAGGTGCAGTTCACCGGGGACACCCACCGGGACCGGTTGGCCCGCGTCGTCGAGGATGTACGCCCTCTGGTTGGCCATCGGCGTCCCGTACGGGATGGACGTCCACCCGGGATCGACGTCGCCGACCGGGTAGATGATCGAGTGGATGGACGACTCGGTCGCTCCGCCCAGGCTCACGAACGCCAGGTTGGGCGCCAGCGCGCGCACCCGGTCCGGCAGCGACACCGGCACCCAGTCGCCGCCGAGCCACGCCACCCGCAGCGCGGGCAGCGACACCCGCTCGGGGGCCGCTTCCAGGTACCCGGTCAGCAGGTCGAGCAGCGACGGCGCCGAGTTCCACACCGTCACCCCGTGCTCGACCAGCAGCCCGGCCCAGTGCGCGGGGTCCTTGGCGTGCTCGGGGTCGGTGAACACCGTGGTGCCGCCGGAAGTGAGCATGCCCAGCGTCTCGTAGACGCACATGTCGAAGCTGGGGGAGGACAGCGACAGCACCGAGTCGCCGGGGCCGACGCCGTGGCGGCGGTTGAGGTCGGTGAGGTTGTTGACCACGCCGCGGTGGGCCAGCTCGATGCCCTTCGGCGCTCCCGTGGAGCCGGAGGTGTAGATGACGTACGCGATGTCGCCGGGATCGGCGGTCACGGCCGGGCGCTCGGGGGAGGCCGCGGCGAGGACGTCGGTGTCGGCGGTGAGGTCGAGGACGCCGAGTGACGTCCCGGGTAAGCCGTCGCGGACCTCGGCCTCGGTGACCAGGTACGCGATCTCGGCGTCGTCGAGCATGAACGTCAGCCGCTCGGCGGGGTACGCGGGGTCCAGCGGCACGTAAGCCGCGCCCGCCTTGAGCACGCCCAGGATCCCGACCAGCAGCGACGGTGTCCGCCGCAGCGCCAGCCCGACCCGGCTACCCCGGCCGACGCCGTGCGCGACGAGGTGGTTGGCCAGCCGGTTCGCCGCCGCGTCCAGCTCACCGTAGGTCAGCTCCCCGCCGGGGTGCTGCGCGGCGACCGCGTCCGGGTCGGACTCGGCGCGGTCCTCGACTAGACCGTGCAGGGTGGCGTGCGCCGGGAACTCGGTGGCGGTGTCGTTGACCGCGACCAGCAGCTGGTCCCGCTCGGCGGCGGTGAGCAGCGGCAACGCGCTGACCGGCCGGTCGGGGTCGGCGATGGCCTCGTCCAGCAGCACCAGGTAGTGGCCGATCATCCGGTCGATGGTGTCGGCGTCGAACAGGTCGGTGCGGTACTGCACGCGGGCCCGCAGCCTGCCCTCGGACTCCCGGATGGACAGCAGCAGGTCGAACTTGGCGGTGCCCGCGTCGTGCTCGACCGGTTCCACGTCCAGCCCGGCCAGCCGGGGCCCTTCGTCCGGGGTGCTGTCCATCAGGAAGATCACCGGGGCCAGCGGGATGCGGCCCGGGTCGCGCACCGGCTGCAACTCCTCGACCAGCCGCTCGAAGGGCACGCTCTGGTTGGCGAACGCGCCGATCGTGGTCTCCCGCACCCGGTCCAGCAGCTCGCGGAACGTCGGCTCGCCGTCCAGCCTGCCCCGGATGACCACCGTGTTGACGAAGAACCCGACCAGCGACTCCAGCTCCGGCGACGGCCGCCCGGACACCGAGGTGGACACCGCCAGGTCCCGCTGGGCGCTGTAGCGCGACAGCAGCACGAAGAACGCCGACAGCATCGTCATGTACAGCGTCGCCCGCTGCTCGCGGCCGAGCGCGGACAGCGCGGCCACCCGGTCGGCGTCGAGCCGGAAGTACGTGACCGCGCCGTCGGGACCGGCCACGGGCGGGTGCGGCCGGTCGGTCGGCAGGTCCAGCGCGGGCAGGTCGGCCAGCTGCCGCCGCCAGTACGCCAGCTCCCGTGCCAGCCGGTCGCCGACGAGCGTGTTCTGCTCCCACAGCGCGAAGTCCGGGTACTGCACCGCCAGCGGCGGCAGGTCCGGCACGCGGCCGTCGTGGTGCGCCGAGTACAGCGCGGCCAGCTCCTCGTAGAACACCCGCATCGACCAGCCGTCGGTGACGATGTGGTGGATGTTGAGCAGCAGCACGTGCTCCCGCTCGGTGAGCCGGATCAGGCTGGTCCGCATGACCGGCCCGGCGGCCAGGTCGAACGGCGCGCCGCCGTCGGCCAGCACGTACCGCACCAACTCGGCCTCGCGCTCGCCCTCCGGCAGCCCGACCAGGTCCACCAGGTCCAGCCCCAGCGGGCCGGGCGGGTCGACCACCTGGAACGGCACGGCGTCGCGCGAGCCGAACCGGGTCCGCATCGCCTCGTGCCGGGTGACGATGTCGCGCAGGCTCGCGTTGAGCGCCGCCAGGTCCAGCTCGCCGCGCAGCCGCACCGCGATCGGGCAGTTGTAGGCCGGGTTGCCCGGGTGCAGCTGGTCGATGAACCACAGCCGCTGCTGGGCGTAGGACAGCGGGATCTCGGTCAGACCCGGCGGGCGCGGCGCCACCCGGTTGTCCTCGGCGGCGGTGCCGTCCTGGCGGCGCAGCAGCGCGGCCAGCAGCGCCCGCTGCGCGGGGCTCAGCGCCTCGACGCGCGCCGCCACCCCCGGGTCGGCGATGAGCGCCGGGTCGAAGATCTCGGTCATGGTGGTGTTCCCCTCAGGACGCTTCGGCCACGGCCGGGTGCCCGGCGCGGGTCCCATCGGTTACCGGGTAGGCCGGGATCGGGTGCGCCCGGCACAGCTCGCGCACCTGCGCGGACACCCGGTCCCGCACCTCGTCGGGCAGGGTGTACTCGGTGTCCGACCGGGCGGTCACCGCGCCGAGCACGGTGTCGAGCAGCTCCACGCAGTAGCCCATGTCCTGCGGCGCGAGACCGCGCAGCGCCAGGCCGTTGGTGCCGATCCGGATGCCGCTGCCCACCCGGGGCGACTTGACGTCCCACGGGATCCGGTTCTTGTTCACCAGGATCCCGCAGGACTCCAGCGCGCCTTCGGCGATGACGCCGGTCATCCCCGCCGACATCACGTTCACCAGCACCATGTGGTTGTCGGTGCCGTCGGTCAGCACCTCGTAGCCCAGGTCCATCAGCTGCCCGGCCATGGTGCGCGCGTCGGCGGTGATCCGCTGGGCCAGCGACCGGAACCCCGGCGTCGTCACGTACTGCAGCGCCCGCGCCTTCGCGGCGATCGAGCCCGGGTTCGGGGTGCCCTGGGCGAGCGGGAACACCGAGCGCTGCAACAGCTTCCGCAGCGTGGTGTGCGTCCCGGCCACCGGGGCGTCGGCGTCGCGGCCCATCAGGATCAGGCCGCCGCGCGGCCCGCACAGCTGCTTGTACGTGCTGGTGGTGGTGATGTGCGCGTGGTCGATCGGGCTCGGGTGCTCGCCCGCGACGACCAGCCCGGCCACGTGCGAGATGTCGGCGAGCAGGATCGCGCCGACCTCGTCGGCGATCTCCCGGAACCGGGCGAAGTCCGGGGTGCGCGGGTAGGCGCTCGCCCCGCAGACGATCACCTTGGGGCGGAACCGCTCCGCCAGCACCCGCACCCGCGTGTAGTCGATGCGGCCGGTGCCGTCGAGGCCGTAGCTCACGGAGTTGTAGTACTTGCCGGTGACCGACGCGGGGGAGCCGTGCGAGAGGTGGCCGCCGCAGTCGAGGTCCATCCCCATGATCGTGTCGCCGGGGGCCAGCAGTCCGAAGTAGACGCACAGGTTGGCCGCGCTGCCCGAGTGCGGCTGCACGTTGGCGTAGCGGGCGCCGAACGCGGCCTTGGCACGCGCCACCGCCAGCCGTTCGACGTCGTCGAGCACCCCGCAGCCCGCGTGGAAGCGGGCCCCCGGGTAGCCCTCCGCGGTGACGTTGGACAGCGCGCCGCCCGCGCAGGCCAGCACCGACGGCGGCGCGGCGCTCGCCGACGCCACCATGGCCAGCGTCCGCTCCTGCGCGCGCAGGTCCGCGGCCAGCAGCCGGTACAGCTCGGGGTCCTGCTCGGACAGGTCGGCCACGGCCCGCTCGGCCAGCAGCGCGGGGCCGGGGTCGGTGGCGCGCGGGCCGGGCAGGCGGCGCACGCCCGGTTCGGTGGTGGTCATCGGTGGCTCCTTGATCTGCGGTTCGCCGGGGGTCAGGCCGCCGCGGGCAGGGTCGCGACGTCGGCGGCGGTGTCGGCGGGGGCGGCCGGGGCGCCGTCGGCGAGGCCGTGGGCCAGCCGCCGCACCTGCTCGGCGACCAGCACCCGGGAGGTGGCGAACACGACCCGCAGGAAACCCGGGCTGCCGAAGTCGGCGCCGTCGGTGACCGCGAGCCGCCCGGCCCGCAGCGCCCGACCCACCAGGTCGGCCTCGCCGAGCCGGTCGGCGACCCGGCGGCAGTCCAGCCAGCCGAGGAAGGTCGCCTGCGGCAGCTGGTAGCCGATCTCCGGCAGGTCGCGGGCCACCAGCCTGCCCAGCAGCCGCCGGTTGGCGTCCAGCCTGGTCATCGTCTCGGCCAGCCACCGGCCGCCCTCGGCGAAGGCGGCGGTGCTGGCGGTCGCGCCGAGGATGCCCACGCCGTCGCGCAGCCGCGACGGCGCCGCCAGCAGCGCCTCGGCGGTCGCGGCGTCCCCCGGCACGCCGAAGGCGCACTTGAGGCCCGCCAGGTTCCACGCCTTGCTCGCCGAGATCCCGGTGACCGTGCGCACCCCCGCCGCCGCGGGCAGCGCCGCGAACGGCACGTGCGTCGACCCCGGGTACACCAGCGGGCTGTGCACCTCGTCGCTGAACACGGTCACCCGGTAGCGGCGGGCCAGCTCGGCGATCCGGGTCAGTTCGGCGGGCGTGTGCACCCGGCCGGTCGGGTTGTGCGGGCTGCACAGCAGGTAGATCCGCGCCCCGTCGCGGAAGCCGCGCTCGACCCCGTCGAGGTCGATCCGCCAGCGCCCGCCGCGCGGCACCATCGGGTTGGCCACCAGCTCCCGGCCGCGGTCGCGCACGGACTCGGCGAACCCGGGGTAGGCGGGGATGTCGGTGAGCACCGCGTCGCCGGGTGCGGAGCAGGTGTCGATCACGGCCTCGGTCACCCGGGTGACGTCGGCGAAGTACAGCACGCGGGACGGCGCCACGGCCCAGTCGAACCGCGCGCCGAGCCAGTCGGCGACGGCGCGCTGCGCCGGGCTGTCGTCGGTGAACGAGAAGGCGTAGCCGAGGTCGCCGCCGCGGTCGAGGTGCGCCCGCAGCGCGGCCAGCACCTCGTCCGCCACCGGCAGGTCCATCTCGGCGATGAACGAGGGCAACACGTCAGCGGGGTGCTGGCGCCACTTGGCACTGGTGCGCCCGCGCAGCACGGCCAGCGCACCCGCCGAGTCCAGCGATTCGTCGCGCTGAGGACTCCCCGTCATGGACATCCTCCTACTGCCACCTGGTCGAGACCGTCGGTACGGGTCCGAACGGGCAAGTTAGGCAGCGTTGGTGACGCCCCGGTTATTCAGTGGGTGCCCGGAATGGGCCGAACGACACCGTGTTCTCACGAACGGGTGGCGGCGCGGGGTGTGCCGGATTGTCTCCCCCGACGCGGGTGATCCCGGTACCAGAGGCCGGTTTGCCACAACCGGCGCGTAACCGGGGGTTCGTACGTTCGGCCGACACGTCAAGTCCGGCACCGGCGAGGGAAAGCGATCGGTGTCCACGTCGATGGGAGTACTTGGGTCATGGCACACCTCGAGAGCACGAGCGCGGCGCCTCCGGCTGATCCGCGGCGATGGCGCGCGCTCGCGGTGCTCGCACTCGTGCAGTTCATCATCTTCCTGGACGTCACCATCGTCAACGTGGCGCTGCCGTCGATCCAGGCGGATCTCGGGTTCACCGCGGACGGGCTGACCTGGGTGGTCAACGGCTACCTGTTGGCCGCAGGCGGTCTGCTGCTGCTGGGCGGCAGGCTCGCCGACATCGTGGGCCGCAGGCGGATGTTCTGCGCGGGCGCGGCGCTGTTCGCGGCGTCCTCGCTGCTGGCGGCCACCGCGCAGAACCAGGAGATGCTCATCGCGGGCCGCTTCGCCCAGGGCATCGCGGAGGCGATCGCCGCGCCCGCGGCGATGTCGCTGGTGGCGCTGCTGTTCACCGACCCGGGCGAGCGCGGCAAGGCGTTCGCGATCTGGGGCGGTCTGGCCGGTCTCGGGTCGGCGGCGGGCGTGCTGCTCTCCGGCGTGCTCACCGAGTTCGCCAGCTGGCGCTGGGTGTTCTACGTCAACGTGCCGCTGGCGGTCATCCCGCTGCTGATCGCGCCGAAGCTGCTGTCGGAGTCGAGGATGGCCGGTGCGCGCAAGCCGAGCTGGATCAGCGCGATCCTGGCCACCGGCGGTCTGGTCGCGATCATCCAGGGCGTCCTGTCCGCGGCGACGCACCCGTTCGGCAGCGGCCCGGTGCTGTGGCCGCTGGTCGGCGGCGTCGCGGCGCTGCTGCTGTTCCTGGTCATCCAGGCCAAGTCCGAGAACCCGCTGGTGCCGCTGAGGTTCTTCGCCAACCGCACCCGGGTCACCGGCAACGTCTCCGTCGTGTTCCTCGCCGGGTCCACCGCGGCGATGTTCTTCCTCGTGGTGCTCTACATGCAGGAGGTGCTGCACTACTCACCGCTGCAGGCGGGGTTGGCGTGGTTGCCGTTCTGCGTGGTGTTCGTGCCCGGCCTGACCATGGCGACGAAGCTGCTGCCGCGCGTGGGTCCACGCGGGACGCTGGCCGCCGGTCTGCTGGTCGCCGCGGCCGGGGTGCTCACCCTGACCTGGGCGCCGGTGGACGGCAGCTACTGGCTGAACCTGCTGCCCGCCTTCGTGCTCATCGGGTTCGGCGGCGGCCTGGCCAACCCGGCGGTGCAGACCGCCGCGCTGGCCGACGTGTCCCAGGAGGACGCCGGCCTGGGCTCCGGTGTGCTCACCACGATCCAGCAACTGGGCCAGGCGCTGGGCCTCACCGCGATCGTCGCGGTGGCGCTAACGCACACCGCGAGTCTGGTCGCGGGCGGCACCGCCGCGGCGGAGGCCACCACCGGCGGCTACCGGTTGGCGTTCCTGGTCTCGGGCATCGTTCTCGTGGTCGGCGCCGCGCTGGCCGTGGTGCTGCTGCCGTCCGCCAAGCGGGCGGGCGCGGCCCAGCCCGCGGCGTCCGACGAGGTGGCGGAGACCGCCGCCGCCTGAGTTCGGCGCTGCTTTAAACCGGTCCGGGTGGCGGCTTCCGCCACCCGGACCGACTCTTACGTGTCGAGTGTCTGATATGGACTGGGAGGGACGGCATGCGGGACGCGTCCGACTGGCTGGTCAACCTCACTCCCCGCCGCCGAGGTCGGGTGAGCCTGCTGTGCCTGCCGTTCGCCGGTGGCGGCGCGGGCGCCTTCCACGACTGGCCCGACGGGCTGCCGCCGGACGTCGAGGTGTGGGCGGTCCGCCTGCCGGGCCGGGAGAGCAGGCTCGTCGAGGAGCCGTACCGCGACCTCGGCGCCTTGGTCGACGCCCTCGTCCCCGAGGTCGCGGGCCTGGTGGGCACGCCGTACGCGGTGTTCGGGCACAGCATGGGCGCGCTCGTCGGCTACGAGCTGGTCCGCCGCCTGCGCGCCGCCGGGCTGCCCGAACCCGGGCTGCTGGTGGCCTCCGGGCACGACGCGCCGCACGTGGCCGCGCACCCCCGGCAGCTGCACGCCATGCCGGACCCGGCGCTCGTGGCCGCCCTGCGCGACTACGGCGCCACACCGGACACCCTGCTCGCGCAACCGGAACTGCTGGAGCTGTTCCTCCCCACGATCCGCGCCGACTTCGCGGTCGTGGAGACCTACGCGTACCGACCCGGACCGCCGCTGCGGTGCCCCTTCGCGGTGCTGCGCGGTGTGGCCGACCACGACGTCACCCCGGCGGGGTGCGCGGCCTGGGCGGAGCTGACCGCGGGACCGACCGCGCAGCTGGCGTTCCCCGGCGGTCACTTCTTCATCGACGAGGCCCGCGAACGGGTCCTGGCCGAGCTGACCGAGCTGCTCGACGGCGTCGGCCGCGCCCGGCGGGCCGCGTGACGCGATGTGCCCGGTTCGTCCGTCTCCGCGCGTCGACGTCCACGCCCGCACCGGGTGGATCTTCGCGTAACCGAGCGGCAACCGGCTGTTCCTACCTTTCCCGCAGAACGAACCCGAGGGAGGCAGTAGCCGTGTCCACACCAGTCAGGATCGTCGCCATCAACGGATCGGAACGGGACGGCAACACCGCTGATGTGCTGCGCTACGCCGCGGCGATCGCGGAGCAGCGCGGCGCCGAACTGGAGGCCGTCGACCTGCGCGACCTGAACATGCTGCGCTGCGGCCCGTGCGGCGACTGCAACGACCGGCTCGTCCGGTGCGCGCAGACCGACGACATCCCCGGCGTGATCGACAAGATGGTGGCCGCCGACGGCATCATCTTCGCCGCCCCGGTGCACGGCTTCGGGTCCGCCAGCCTGATGCAGACCTTCATCGAGCGCGCGGGCGTCGGCTACCTGCGCTTCGACCGCCCGCTGTCGAACAAGGTCGCGGGCGTGATCTCCGTGGCCCGCCGCTACAGCGCGGGCGAGGTGTGGGCGCAGTTGAGCGTCAACGCCCTGCTCAACCGGATGATCCTGGTCGGCAGCGGCTTCCCGTCCCAGGTGCACGCGCTGCACCGCGGCGACGCGCTCAAGGACGACGAGGGCCTGACCAACGTCGGCCGGATGGTCGAGCGGATGATCGACATGAGCACACTGCTGGCCGAGCACCGCCGCCTCACCGGCCGCGAGATCCTCAGCGTGGCCGACCGCAACGAGCGGGTGGGCCTGCCGCTCAACGAGCTGCAGGAGCACCTGTGATGACCGACCTCCCCGGGATCGCCGCGAAACTGGCGGACGAGCGGGCCTTCCGCGCCACCTACGGCCTGCTGGCGGGCCGCTACTTCGACGGCACCCTCACCGGCGCCGAACTCGCCGGCTGGCACGCGAGCCAGCTGACCAGGGTGCTGCGGCACGTCACCGCGAAGTCGCCGTTCTACCGCGAGCACCTCAAGGGCGTCGACATCGAGGCCGTCACCCCCGAGACGCTGTCGCGGCTGCCCTTCACCACCAAGGCCGACCTGCGCCGCGAGATGTACGACGTGCTCTCCGGCAGCCCGGCCGACGCGCGGATCTACTACGAGACCACCGGCACCACCGGCCCCTCCACCCCGTGCCCGCGCGGCGCCAAGGACATCGTCGCCAGCAACTCCGCCGTCGAGGAGTCCTGGCGGCGGCTCTTCGCCGCCCGCTTCGGCGACCGGATGCCGGTGGTCGGCCTGATGGGACCGACCGAGCTGTACGCGTTCGGCGACGTGTTCACCGATGTCCTCGACCGGCTCGGCGGCTGCCACGCGAAGATCTGGCCCGAGTCCCCGCGCGTTGGGTTCCGCAAGGCCCTGCGGCTGATCAAGGACCTGGGTGTCGAGGTCGTCGTGGGCGCACCCGCGCTGTGCCTGAGCCTGGCCAAGGCCGCCCGGCACTACGACTACGACCTCGCCGACCTGCCGATCTCGATGTTCCTGGTGCTCGGCGAGATCTGCACCCCCGAGTTCCGCGCCAACGTGTCCAGCATCTGGCCCGGCGCCACGGTCTACCCGACCCTCTACGGCTCGCAGGAGACCCTCTGCATCGCCACCGGCGCCGAGACCGGGAACCTGCACCTGTCCGAGCTCAACTACATCGCCGAGCTGGTCGACCCGGACACCGGCGAGCACCTCGGCCGCACCGGTGAGGGCGAACTGGTGCTCACCATGCTCGTCGAGGGCATCAAGCCGCTCATCCGCTACCGCACCGCCGACCTGGTGCGGATCACCGATCCCGGCCCGGGAGCCCCGCTGCCCGGACCGGTCGTCGAGGTGATCGGCCGGGTCGCCGACCGGATCGCGCTGGGCACCGCCCGGCTGCAGCCCGCCGAGCTGGAGTCCGCGGTGCTCGACGGGGTGCGCGGCTGCCTGGGCTACCAGGTCGTCATCGACCGCGACGCCGACGGCGCCGACGAGGTCACCGTCCGGCTGGACCTGCTCCCCGAGCTGAGCGGCGACCCGGACGAGGTCCGCGCGGGCATCGCGGCCCGGCTGCGCGAGCGCGCCGGCGTGGCGGCGGGCATCGCGGTGGAGTCCGAGCTGGACCCGGTGACCAGCACCGGCGCCTTCGTCAGCTGGAAGGCCGCGCGCATCCTCGACCACCGCACCGAGGCCGACGACGCCGTGCGCGTCGCCCGCGAGGTCGCGCACCGCTACGCCATCACGACCTGACGGCCCCACCCCGGCGGTCCGGACCCGGACGGCCCCGCCCCGGCGACCCCGTGCCGCCGGGCGCCCCACCGTCGGCAGGCAGACAACCACAGGAGACGTTATGGACTCCCCACCCCACAGCGTGCGGGTGACCACCGCGCGGGTGGCGCGGCCCCTCGTCGACCCGCTCACGGCGTACCTGGCGCTCGGCGCGCGGTTCGGCCGCGACCAGGTCTACCTGCTGGAGTCCGCGGGCGGCCCGCCCGGCGACTGCGGGCAGCACGTGGTCGGGTTCGCCGAGCGGCTGAGCATCTCGGTCACCGCGGGGGAGGTGCAGGTGCGCGGCGCCGACGCGGTGCGCGCGGCGGTGCTGGCCAGGGTCGAGCCGCTGCTGACCGCGGACGGCACCCGGCTGCGGGACAACCGCGGCCTGTGGGCGCTGATCCGCGCCGCCGAGTCGGTGTTCGAGGTGACCGGCTCGGCCACCGGCTTCGAGTTCGGCTTCCTGGCCTACTTCGGCTACGACGTGGCCCGCTACATCGAGGACCTGCCGCACCTGATCGAGAGCGACCCCGGCGTGCCCGACGTGCACCTGGTGCTCTACCAGGGCTTGCTGCGCACCGACCTGGTCACCGGCGACGCCGAGCTGCTGGTGCACACCAGCCCCGCCTGGCCGGACCTCGACCTCGGCGAGCTCTCCGACCTGCTCGCCGCCGCCGCGGACCGGCCCGCCGACCCGGGCGCGGACGCCCCGTCGGCGGACGAGGTGATCGAGGACGACACGGCGCGCGAGACCTACCTGCGGCACGTGGACAAGGCGCTCGGGCACATCGCCATCGGCGACATCTACCAGGTGCAGCTCGGCCACGAGCTGTCGATCCGCAGCGACTCCGACCCCGTGCGGGTGTACCGGCGGCTGCGGGAGCGCAACGCCTCCCCGTACATGTACCTGACGCCGCTGGGCGAGCACACCGTCGTCGGCGCCAGCCCGGAGCTGTTCGTCCGGGTCCGCGACGGCGAGGTCGTCATGCGGCCCATCGCGGGCACCCACCCGCGCGGGGTCGTCGACGGGGAACCGGTCGACGACGAGGTCGCGGCCGCCGCACTGGCGAGCAGCCCCAAGGAGATCGCCGAGCACGTGATGCTGGTCGACCTGTGCCGCAACGACATCGGCCGGATCTGCGGCAAGGACACCCTCGAGGTGCGCGAGCAGATGGTCGTCGAGCGCTACTCGCACGTGCTGCACCTGGTGTCCACTGTGGTTGGTCGGGCGGCGCCGGGCACCGACAGCTACGACGTGATCGCCGCGCTGTTCCCCTCGGGCACCATGACCGGCGCGCCGAAGATCCGCGCCATGGAGATCATCGAGGCCACCGAGGCGCGCCGCCGCGGGCTCTACGCGGGCGCCATCGGCCTGATCGGCGCGGGCGGCTACCTGAACCTCGCGCTGTGCATCCGCACGCTCATCCACTCCGGCGGCGTGTACCGCACCCGGGCCTCGGCCGGGGTGGTCGCCGACTCCGACGCCGGTCGCGAGTGGACCGAGACCCTGGCCAAGTCGAGCGCCGCCTACTGGGCGGTCACGGGGAGGGAGCTGCTGTGAGGGTCCTCGTGGTCGACGCGTTCGACAGCTTCGTCTACATCATCCGCCAGTACCTGCTCTCCGCGGGCGCCGAGCCGCTGGTGGTCCGCTCCAACGAGCTGACCCTCGACGAGATCCGGCTGATCAAACCGGACGCGGTGCTGCTGGGCCCCGGCCCGGGCCACCCGTCCGAGTCCAGCCACGTCGACATCGTGCGCACCTTCGGCGACCAGGTGCCGATCTTCGGCATCTGCCTCGGCCACCAGGCCATCGGGCTCGCCTTCGGTGGCCAGGTGGTGCCCGCGCACCACCTCATGCACGGCAAGACCAGCCGGGTCCGGCACGACGGCACCGGCGTGTTCACCGAGATGCCCGAGGACTTCGCCGCCACCCGCTACCACTCGCTGGTCGTGGTGGAGAACAGCGTCCCGGACTGCCTGCAGGTCAGCGCCTGGTCCTGCGACGACCGGTACGTGATGGGCCTGCGGCACCGCTGGCTGCCCATCGAGTCGGTGCAGTTCCACCCGGAGAGCATCCGCACCGAGGACGGCATGCGGCTGATCCACAACTTCGTCCGCACCCACGGCCGCCACCCCGCCTGGCACCGCAGGCGGGTGGCGCACCAGGCCGAGCTGTACCGGCCCGAGCCCCTCCGCGCCGCCCGCACCCTGCCCGACCTCGGCCACCCCGGCCTGTCCCAGGCCCTGTCGGCCTGACGAGTTGCGAACGAGGAGAATGCCGTGCACGACAGCCAGGACACCACGGCGTGGCAGCAGCACCTGGCTGGCGCCCCGCTGGTCAAGCCGATCCCGACCGACCGGTTGCCGCGCGCGCCGCGGCTGGTCGAACCGCTGGTCTGCGCGGTGCCGCTGAGCGAGGCCGCGCAGCGGGAGCTGATCGGCGCCGACGGGACGCTCGCCGCCGACCTGCCGATGGCCGCGCTGGCCGCGTTGCTGCTGCGCTACACCGGTGAGACCGACCTGATCATCGGCCAAGTCGACGAGGAGTTGACCGTTCCGCGGTTACCCGTGCACGGGGACACCCGGATCGGGGACCTGCGCGCCACCGCCGTCCGCGCCATCAAGGACGCCGCCGTGGTCGGCGCGGTCGACGGCGCGGAACTGCTGCGCCTGTGCGAGACCGACGGCGCCGCCACCCAGGCCCCCTGCCACGGCCTGATCGCCATCCGCCCCGGCGACAAACCCGGCCACCACGCCGATCGGCACACCGAGAGCGAACTGCACTACGCCGACATCGTCGTCGTGCTGCAACTGGTGCGCGGCAGGCCGCGGGCCGCGCTGGTCGGCAACGCCGCGCTCTACGAGCGCGGCACCGTCAACCGGCTCGCCAAGCACCTCGGCGGCATGCTGGAGGCGATGGTCGGCGTGGCCGACGACCGCACCGTGTCGGTGCTGCCGCTGCTGGACTCCGCCGAGCGCGGGCAGATCCTGCTCGGCTGGAACGACACCGAGGAGGAGGTCGACCCGCGCCCGGTGCACGAGCTGATCGCCGGGTTCGCGCGGTCCACCCCGGACGCGCCCGCGGTCGTGCACGAGGGCGCCACCACCACCTTCGCCGAACTCGAGTCCGGCGCGAACCGGATGGCCAACCACCTGGTGTCGCTGGGCACCACCCCCGGCAGCAACGTCGGGGTGTTCATGGAGCGCTGCCCGGAGAGCCTGCTGACCCAGCTCGCCATCTGGAAGGCGGGCGCCACCGCGGTGCTGCTCGACCCCGAGTACCCGACCGAGCGGCTGGCGTTCATGCTCCAGGACTCCGCGGCCGTCGCGGTGGTCAGCAAGCAGCACCTGGCCGCCGTCCTGCCGCTCGACGAGGGCGGCGCCCGGCCGGTCGTGCTGGTCGACCGGCACGCCACCACCTGGCAGTCCGCGCCGGACACCGACCCCGCCGGACCGATCGACGACGAGAGCATCAGCCACGTCGCCTACACCTCCGGCTCCACCGGCGTGCCCAAAGCCGTACTGCTGCGCCACGGCCCGCTGCGCAACACCGTGCACGTGCTGATCCGCGAGTGCGAGATCACCGCCGGGTCGCGTGGCACCTGGCTGTGCTCGCCGGGATTCGGCCTGGTCGAGGTCGACTGCTTCCCGGTGCTGGCCGCGGGCGCGGTCGTGCACATCCCGGACCCGACCGTCGCCGCGTCGCCGGAGCAGCAGCGGGACTGGTTGGTGGACACCGGGATCACGCACACCCTGCAGCTCACCGCCATGGCCGAGCGGCTGTGGACGCTGCCGTGGCCCGCCGAGTGCGCGCTGCGCTCGATGCGGATCGCGGGGGAGCGGGTCCGCGCCTGGCCGCCACCGGAACTGCCGTACACGGTGCTCAACGTCTACGGCTCCGCCGAGGCCAACGTGGTGACCACGTGCGACCTCACCACGACCGCCGCCGCGCTGACCGGTGACGAGCGCGCCGCGCGCATGCCCCCGATCGGCCGCCCCGTGGCGAACGTGCGCACCTACGTCCTGGACGAGCGCCGCGAGCCGGTGCCGCCGGGGGTGCTGGGGGAGCTGTACATCTCCGGCGAGAGCCTGTCGCGCGGCTACCTCAACCGGCCCGACGCCAACACCGAGAAGTTCCTGGACAACCCGCTGGCCGACGACCCGTACCCGGTGCTCTACCGCAGCGGCGACGTCGCCAGGTACTGGCCCGACGGCGTCATCGAGATCGTCGGCCGGATCGACGACGAGACCAAGGTGCGCGGCTACCGCGTGCACCTCGGCGAGGTGGAGAGCGTGCTGGCCGCCCAACCCGGCGTCCGGCAGTGCGCGGTGCTGGCCCGCGAGGACACCCCCGGCTACCGGCGCCTGGTCGCCTACATCGAGCCGGACCCGGTGGCCCCGCCCCAGGTCCGCGTGCTGCGCGGCGAACTGGCCCGGCGGTTGCCGCCGTACATGCTGCCCGCCGCCTACGTCGTCGACCAGCTGCCGACCACGGCCAACGGCAAGATCGACCGCGCGGTCCTGGCCCCGCCGCCGCGCACCCGCCCCGACCTGGAGACCCCGTACCAGGAGCCGACCACCGCGCTGGAGCACCGGGTCGGCGAACTGCTCTCCGAGGTGCTCGGCATCGACGAGATCGGCGTCCTGGACGAGTTCTTCGACCTCGGCGGCGACTCGCTGCGCGCGATGCGGCTGCTTTCGGGGCTCCAGCAGGAGCTCGACGTGTCGCTGACCATGGCGGACCTGTTCCGGGCGCCCACGGTCCACGGCATCGCCCAGGTGATCGAGGCCGCTCGGCACGGCGCGGAGAGCCACGCCCTGGTGCACGACGCCGCCAACCGGTACCAGCCGTTCCCGCTCACCGGCGCCCAGCGGCAGCTGTGGCGGGTGCGCGGCAACCGGCCCGGACCCGCCGAGGTCTACGAGTGGCGGCGCGACTGGCTCGACGTCGACCGGTTCACCGCCGCGTGGACCGAGGTCGTGGCCCGGCACGACAGCCTGCGCACGGTGGTGCGCGCCAGCGGCGAGCAGGTGGCCCTGCGCGAGGGCCCGCCGCCGGAGGTCGTCGACCTGGGTGTGCTGTCCGAGCCGGAGGCGCTGGCCCGGGTCGCCGAGGCCCGCGCGGACCTGCGGGACACGGCCGAACCGCACGTGCTGCGGCTGAACCTGCTGCCGGACGGCTCGGTGGTGGTGCAGCTCGCGGTGTCGCCGCTGACCGTCGACCTCGACAGCGCGCACCGGGTGCTGCTGCCGGAACTGGCCACCGCGTACGAGGAACCGGGCACGGTCGAGGCACCCGCCATCACCTTCCGCGACTACGCCCAGAGCTCCCTCGCCAAGTGGGCCGAGGCGGACGCCGACGGCGGTGCGGAGCGGAGCGGACCGTGCCCGTCGGGCGGGGTGCGCGCGCACCTCGTCGAACTGCCGGTGTCGGTGTTCGACGGCCTGCGCGGCCGCGCCGAGACCGCCGCGGCCACCCCGGCGGACGCGATCGTCGCCGCCCTGCACGACGTGCTGGCCGAGACCGACCTGGGCTGGCTCACCGGCGACCAGGAACTCACCCCGCTCGCCGTGCTGGCGGGCCTGCGCGTGGCCGGTCACCCGCAGGTGGCGGCGCTGGTCGGCGGCTTCGCCGGGTCCCGCCCGGTGGAGCTGGCCGACGGCGGTCCGACCTTCGCCGAACGCGCCAGGGCGGTGCCCGACCGGCTTGCGGACCGGGTACCGGCCCGCTGCGCGGTGCAGATCGGGGTCGCCGTCGACGGCCCACCGCCGGGGCGCGCGCAGGCGGACCCGGTCACCGCGGTGGTGGCGTGCGGCGCGTTCGCCGTTGTCGACGTCCGCGTCGTGCTCGACGACGACGCGCTGCGCGCGCACTGGACCGCCCCCGAGACCGCGGACCCGACCCGGGTGGCCGCGCTGGCCACCGCGTACCGCGACCGCCTCACCCACCTGGCCACCGACGACGCCCCCTGGTGGGAGGGCGTCGACGCCTACAACAAGTCGCGCCCCGCCACCCCCGGGAGGACCCCATGACGGTTGTGATCCGGCTCCACCAGCACGCGACCGACCAGGACAGAGCCGAAGTCGTCGACCGCGTCGGGCGGACCGGTGTGCTGCCGCGGATCCACTCGACCACGCTGGTCTCCACCTCCGCCCCGGTCGCCGACGTCTCGGCGGCCGTGGCGGACCTGACCCAGGTCGCCGAGGTCGACCGCATCGGCGCCGACTACCCCAAGGCGGCCAAGCGGTCCCGGGCCACCGGCTCCGTGGTCCGCCTGGGGCAGACGGTGATCGGCGGGACGGGCTTCGCGGTGATCGCGGGCCCGTGCTCGGTGGAGAACCCGACCCAGATGACCGACACCGCCCGCGCCGTCCGGGACTCGGGCGCGCACGCGTTGCGGGGCGGGATCTTCAAGCCCCGCACGTCGCCGTACTCCTTCCAGGGCTTGGGCCAGGCCGGTCTGGACCTGGCCCGGGCGGCGAAGGAGGAGACCGGTCTGCCGTTCGTCACCGAGGTGGTCGACGTGCGGGACGTGGAGCTGCTGGCGGAGTCGGTCGACATGCTCCAGATCGGCGCCCGCAACATGCAGAACTACGCCCTCCTGCGGGAGGTCGGCGCCACCCGCGTCCCGGTCCTCCTCAAGCGCGGCCTGGCGGCCACCGTCGACGAGACCCTGCTGGCCGCGGAGTACCTGCTCGACGGCGGCAACGAGCAGGTGGTGCTGTGCGAGCGCGGCATCCGCACCTTCGAGACCAGCTACCGCTTCACCCTCGACATGGCCGCCGTGGCCGTGTTCCGGGAACGGACCCACCTGCCCGTGATCGTCGACCCGAGCCACGCCGCCGGTGAACGGGGCCGCGTCATCCCGCTGGCCCTCGCCGCCGCCGCGGGCGGCGCGGACGGCATCATCGTGGAGTCCCACTGCGACCCCGCCGCCGCCCTGTGCGACGGCAAGCAGGCCCTCCCGACCTCGGACCTGCCGGAACTGATGCACCGACTCCGCTTCGCCGCCGCCGCGGCGGGCCGCCGCCTGGAACCCCTGGCGGGCAACCACCCCACGGTCCTGGTCACCGACCCGGCCCCGACGACCCCCACCGCCAACCCGACCCGCTTCCGCGCCGAACGCGCCAGCTGACCGAACCCACCCCGGCCGGGTGGCGGAACCGATCTCGCGGTCCCGCCACCCGGCCGAGTTCGTGGGCGGGCCGCGGCACTAGATTCGGGAGAGGCAGAGGACGTGGGTGTCGGCCTTGTCGTCGACGGTCATGGCGACGTGGGTGCTCTCGGGTCGATCGAGGCAGTCGGTGGACGAGATGGTCTTGGCCAGGATGTCGACGACCCGGTAGGAGCCCGACCGACACCCGGGATCGAACAGCAGGGAAGCGCGGCCCTCCGGGGTTCGCAGACAGGCACCGGGTTCTACGTCACCGATGTCCTCGCCCACCACCGCGAAGACGATGGGGAGCTGGTGCCGGGTCGGCGTGCCCTCGAGGGCCTTGCGCCCGCCGCCCACGGCCACCGGGCGCGGCTCCGACTCGCGGTCCACGTACGCCAGGAAGTCGTGCACGAGGACGTAGGCGGTGGCGCAGGCCACCACCATCGCGGCGAACTTCGTGACCTGCTTCGGATCGACCTTGGCCCGCACCAGGCGCACCCGGACGTAGGGACCGTCCGGCTCGGTCCCGATCGGCAACAGCGCGCCGTCGTGCACACCCGCGGGCGCGTGCACCTTCACCGTCCGGTTCTCCCCGTGTACCACCGTGGTCACCGGAACGACCACCACCCCCGCGCCGCGCGGGACCTCGATCTCTCCCGTCACCCGCGGCGGCACCCCTGCTTCGTCAACCATGATCACTGCGACGCGAGGGTTGCGGGTTCGGTTACCGACACCACCTGAACGGCCGTACGGCCCCCGGGTCATCCCGGAGCGGACGGTTCCTCGCGGTCTTCCTTCACGTACGTGGGGTGCAGGTGCACCGGCGCCTTGGCCCGCTTCGCGCGGGCGCGCAGGTTCAGGAACTCCACGAAGATGGAGAACGCGATCGGGCCGTACACGTAGCCCTTGGGGATGTGCTGGTCGAAGCCCTCCGCGATGAGGCTGCCGCCGATCAGCAGCAGGAACGCCAGCGCCAGCATCTTGACCGTGGGGTGCCGGTTGACGAACTTGCTGATCGCGCGGGCCGACACCAGCATGATCACCATGGCCACGACCACCGCCGCGATCATGATGCCCAGCTCGTCGACCATGCCCACCGCGGTGATGACCGAGTCCAGCGAGAACACCACGTCCAGGATGAGGATCTGGACGATGACGCCCGCGAACGACACCGCCTTGCGGTTCGTGGTGTGCTCGGCGCCTTCCAGTTGCTCGTGGATCTCGTAGGTGGCCTTCCCCAGCAGGAACAGACCGCCCAGCACCAGGATCAGGTCGCGGCCGGAGATCTCCTGGCCGAACAGGGAGAACAGCGGCGCCGTCAGCCCGATCACCCAGGACAGCGACGCCAGCAGGAGCAGCCGGGTGATCAGCGCCAGCGACAGGCCGATGATCCGGGCCCGCTGCTGCTGCTCGACCGGCAGCCGACCCGCCAGGATCGAGATGAACACGATGTTGTCGATGCCGAGCACGATCTCCAGCACCAGCAGCGTGCCGAAGGCCACCCACAGCTCAGGGCTGAGCATCCAGTCCATGTGGCCTCCCGGTCGCCGAGGACATCCCAGGGACATGGTCACGCACGCCACGCCCACATCCTGGACATATCTGACATAACGACCGCGACACTACCCGACCGTGCGACCCCGCCGCCGGGTCAGCTCGCGTCCCGGATGGCCAGGGCGCGGTGCGGGCGGACCACGCGGGGACCGGGGACGGCGCGCAGCGGGGCGGCGGCGCGGCCCTCGCCGCGCATGGCCGCGAAGTACGCGCGCTCGGTCTCCTGGTTCGGCCGCACGCCCAACTCCTCGGCGAGCCTGCGGGTGCACATGTCGTGCCAGCGGCGCACCGCGGCCAGCTCGCCGAAGCGGCCGTGCGCGCTCATCACCATCTGGTAAGCCGACTCCCGGTACGGGTCCAGCTCGATGGTGCGCCTGCACCAGCGGACCAGCTGGTCGAAGTCGCCGACGCGGGCCGCCTCGGTGCTGAGCCGGTCCAGCGCCCGCAGCGCCAGCGACTTGCACCACTCGCGCTGCTCCACGATCCAGTCCGCGCTGTCGCCGGGCAGGAAGTCGCCCTGGTACACCTCCATCGCGGCCCGGTACGCCGCGACCGCGCGCGGGGTGTCGCCGACCTTGTCCGCCGCGCGACCCGCCTCGACCATGGCCTCGAACTCGTCGACGTCGACGGAGATGCCGTCGGCGTAGAGGGCGTAGCCGAAGTCCTGGTGCACGATCCGCACACCGCTGGTGTTGGTGCCGTCGGGGCTGGTCTGCAGGATCTGCCGCAGCGCGTGCATGGCGACCTTGAGCGAGCTGGAGTTCGGCGACCAGTCGCTGTGCGGCCACAGCACCTCGTGCAGCTTGTCCCGCAGCACCACCCGGTCGCGGTGCACGAGCAGGTACTGGAAGAGGCTGCGCGCCTTGCCCGCGCGCCATTTCCGGACCGGTCGGCCGTCCAGGCGCAGCGAGAAGGAGCCGAGGAGTGTCACGGAAACCCGGACGGCGGTGCTGGCGGTCATTGGTGTTCCTCCCCCAACAGGCGCTGCCGATGCGGTCGGCAGGTGCGTACAGTGCGAAGCTATCCCCAGGTCAGGGCGGTTCCAAGGCGGTTACGACCGGGGGTGGAGCAAGTGTGGTCCAAGGGGGTAGCGGCACTGTTACCTTGGTCGTAGCGCAGGATGTGCCGTGCGGTCGCTTCCGGCGGTCGCGAAACATCGGCCACTATTGGCCATGGTCATTTACCCTGGCGTGACGAACCTGTTCGGATTCGACTCTCCCAAGGCGAACACCGACGCCGCGACCGGCATAGCCGCCCGGGGGATTTCCACCACCCGGGCGATACGACTGGCCCTGCGCGAGGCGCGATGGACCGTTCAGCTTATGTACCTGCTCCGATTCGCCATCGGCGCGCGCTTAGCGGACCCGTCGGGTCTGCTCTTGTGGCACACCTCCGTCGGAATGCTGGCCTGGTTCGCGGTGTGCGTGGCCATCTACGCGCTGAACGGGATATCCGATGTGGACGGCGACCGGCGCAACGGCTCGCGCAGACCGATCGCGACCGGCGCGCTGCCCGTTCCCGCCGCGTGGCGGGCGGTCGCCTGCCTGTCCGTCGTCGGGGTGGCCGCCGCGGCGCTGGTGTCGGCGGCGCTGGTGCTGCTGACCGTGCTGATGCTCATGCTCGGCTGGGCCTACTCGTTCGGCCCCCGGCCGCTGAAGAACAGCGTGCCGGGGCTGGTGTTCAGCGGCACTGCGCTGGGCGCGCTGACCTACCTGGCGGGCGCGGTGGCGGTGCGCGGGCCGGTGCCCGGGGTGGACATGGTGGTGTTCGCGCTCGGACTGTCGCTGTGGATGGGTGTGGTGGGCACCGCGACCAAGGACCTCAAGGACGTCCGGGGGGACCGGCTCGCGGTGCGCCGCACGCTGCCCATCCTGCTCGGCCCCGAGCGCGCCACGACCCTGGCCCGGGTGCTCGCCGTCGGCTACGGCGCGGCGTTCCTCCTGGTGTCCACGGCGTTCGCCCCTGGGGTTGCCCTCCCGGCGCTCTGCGTGCTCGCGGGCGGCATTATGCTCGCCGCCGCGCCGTGGGTGCTCCAGCGGACGCGGAAGTCGCCGCGGCCGGATTGCGGTAAGGATGTCTACCGCGTTTATATGGTCACTCAGTACGTCGCCAACCTGGCATTGCTGGTGTGATATTCACCGATCGGCGCGGTGATCCGTAAACGGCATGGGGCGGTAGGGTGGAGGGCCATGACGCGGAACTCGGCCGAGGGTGGGGGCGAAACCGGGAACGGTCTCACCTCCGCCGTGCGAGCCCGGATTCTCGACACCTATCTCGACCGGTTGGCGGACCTGGGTAACCCGATCGCAGGCAACCCGGAGTGGCTGGGGCAGGCCATGCACCAGGCGGAGGCGGTGCTCACCGACCTGGCCCGCGCCGACCTCGGTGGCGTGCGCGGCTACGACCGCTCGCACCTGGCGCTGGACCCGCTCAGCGCGGAGATCGGCGGCGAGCGCGCGGTCGCGGGCATCCACCCCACGGAGTCGCTGCACGCGGCCACGGTGCTGTTCTCCACCGTCATCGACGAGATCGTGCCCGCCGGGACCGCGGACCCGCGCGCGGTGATCGCGCTGAGCGAGGCGCTGCACGCCGCGATCATGCGGCGGGTGGGGGTGGCGACCATCTCCTACGCCGGGTTCCTGTTGAAGAAGGTGCACAACTCGCACCTGGAGGAGCGCCACCGCATGGCCCGCGAACTGCACGACCGGGCCGCGCACGCGGTCGGCGTGGGGCTGCAGAACCTGGAGCTGCACGACATCTACATCAACGACCAACCGGAGCGGTCGGCCGCCAAGCTGGAGGTCGCCAAGGGCGCGCTGCGCGAGGCGCTCAAGACGGTCCGGGCGCTGTCGGCCGAGCTGGGCAGCGCGGTGGGCGCGGACGGGCTGGTCGCGGCGCTGGGCAGGTACCTGAAGGTGAGCGTGCCGCCGGACATCGACGTCCGCTTCACGTGCAGCGGCGACGACCAGACCGTGCCCGACACCTACCGCGAGGAGGTCTACCTGGTGCTGCGCGAAGCGGTGCGCAACGCGTTGCTGCACGGCGACCCGGGCAGGCTCGACGTGTGCGTCGACGTCGAGGCCCGCGGCCTGCACGGCGTGGTGCGCGACGACGGCGACGGGTTCGACGTGGCGCGGGTGCGGCAGGAGGACCGGGGCGTGGGCCTGACCTCGATGCGCGAGCGGGTCGCCCTGCTGGGCGGCACACTGACGATCACCAGCGCGGCGGGTCGCGGCACGACCGTCGACATCCGCGTGCAACTGCCGGAGGTGGTCCGGTGAGCGGGCCGGGTTCCCAGGACGAGGTCGCGATCGTGGTCGTCGACGACCACACCCTGTTCCGCGAGGGCCTGCGCGAGATGCTGCTGACCGACCCCCACTTCCGCGTGGTCGGCGAGGGCGCGTCGGGCACCGACGCGGTCGCCTTGGCCGAGCGGTTGCAGCCGGACGTGGTGTTGCTGGACGTCGAGATGCCCGGCCCGGGCGCGCGGGTCACGATCAGCAGGCTCCGGTTCGCGGCGCCGTTCACCAGGATCGTCATCCTGACCATGCACGACGACCCGGTGCTGGTGCACGACCTGCTGGAGTCGGGGGCGTCGGCGTACATGGTGAAGACGGTCGCGAAGGACGAGCTGATCGCCGCCGTCCGCTCGGTCACGAGGGGTGACGGCAACGTCGTGGTCTCGGTCTCCCGCACCACCATCGAACGCCTGGACCGCCAACAACCGGCGGGCAAGGTCGTCTCCGAACGAGAACTCGAAGTCCTCAAACTCCTGGCGAAGGCCAAGAGCAACGCCCAGATCGCGTCCGAGCTGTTCATCACCCCGGGCACGGTGAAGCGCCACCTGACCAACATCTACGCCAAACTGGGCGCGGTGTCCAGAATGGACGCCGTCCGCAAGGCCACCGCCGCCCGACTGATCAAGGGCGTAGAGGACTGAGCGGTACGCAAGGGACGATCACACGACCCGGTGACCCGCCTCGGCGAGGAGGACGGACAACGACCCGGTCCCACACCCGAGGTCCGCGACGGCCGAACCCGTGGGGATCAGCGGCAGCAGCAACTCCGCCCACGCCGCCCGCACGACGGGATCCCGGAGCCCGTGGTCGGCCTCGTCGTCGAAGGTCGCGGCGTGCTGGTCCCAGAAGGCGCGTGTCTGCTCCGGCATTCCCGGATTCTGCCCTCGCCCGATGCGCGCGGTTTCGGCCGATCGGGTGGCTCCGGTAACGAGCGCCGAGGCGGGCGCGTCTGAAGGGGCATGGGGGATAGGGGAGTGCCGCGGGTGGTGGGGGACGTCGCCGTCCCGCGTGGGGCGGGGGTTGTGGTCGTGCCGGTGGCCGCGGTTGTCCACGGGCGGAGTCCGACGGTGAAGGTGTCCGTGCAGGCGGGGACGGAAGACGGCGCCTTGCTGCCCGCCTCAACCCCGCCTGCCGACCGGGCTCCTACCGGGCCGTCGCCGAGTTCGCCAGGACCCGGGAACCGAGGGTCTGCCTCGACCACCCCGGCCAACCCCCCGCCTTCGTCGCCTACACCCCTTCCCCGACCCACTCCCACGTCCTCTGCCTCACACCCAACGCCCCCTAGCCGCAATGCCGGTCGGTTAGGTGGTTTCGGCTGGTCGGCGGCGGTGTCGGGTCTTGCTGGGCGGGGTGAGGGTGATGTTCGAGTGAGGTGGTCGGCTGTTTCGGAGTTGTTGTCGGTGTCGTGCGCGTTTGACCGGGAAGTTGCTCATTTTCCGTTTGATCACCCGCGGGTAGCTCCGGTGGCGGCGTTCCGGGTTGATCTCGCTGCCGACCTCGATCAGCAACATCCGATAGTGGTCATCGCTGTGCGTGAGGGGGGAAAGATCCCGGCGCCCAGATACGGGACCGGATGACGCGTACCGTGTTTTTGTGTGAGATCCGATCAGGATCGAGCTTCGCGTGATCGGCGGCGTCGACCTGCACACACATCGTGGCGTAGTGCACCGCCAGATGCGCCCAGAACTCCTGCCGTACCCCGTCGGGCGATTTCGACCGGAAGATCTTCTCGGTATTGAGTTGGACACTCTTGATCTGTTTGAGGAAGCCCTCGATGTCCCACCGTTCGTGATAGAGCGCGGCCAGTTCCTTCGCGGGCGCCAGAAGCGGGTCCAGGATCGTGGTCACCAACCGATACACCTCCTCCGTCCACGGCAATCGGTACTCGATCAGCCGTAGCCGGAAAGATGGTTGGCCCGAACTCCTCGGCGGGGTGATCTCGGCGATACAGGAACCGTCCGATAGTCTCTCCACCGGCCGTGGGGCGAGGTTCGCGGTCACTCTCCACAGCAGGTCGGCGCCGGTATCCACGGCCTTGGCCCAGCGACGGGACGAGTAGATGTGCCGGTCGGCCAACACCAGCATGCCCGGCCGCAATGAAGAGAACATCTCCTCGATCAACATCGTTTCCGCGGCGGCATAGCCATCCATCCGGGCATCGAATACCGCGTGGGTTCCCAACTCGACCACACACGCCGCTTGAATCTGAGGATACGCCGTCTTTCCCTCGCCGCGCCCTGAACCGGGTCGCCCGAACTCGCGATCGTTCTCCTCGGTATCCGGCACCGTGAACGTCGTCCCGTCAACCGCTGTCAACAACCAATCCCCATACCACGCGCCTATCGTCTCCCGGCACGCTCTCGGTCGTATCACCGCCCGCACCGCGGTCTCCATCGGCTCCGAACCCAGACGACGACGAGCATCACCGATCGAACCGGTCGTCGGTACCCGATAGCCCTGCCCTCCACGACCGAACGCCGACATGAGAATCTTCATCGTCGACCGGTACGACTCATTCGGGAAAAGACACAAAGCAAGCGTGAAATAGAAGACCAACCGAGCAGGCAATGCGCGGGTCCGCTGTTCCCGACGCCAATACTGGTCAATGACCCGATCGACCAACTCCACCGGAAACATCCGAGTCAGCACACCAACCGCAGCCCGGTCGGCCAGACCGCCGCCCTCGCGCACACCCAACCCAAGATCCACCACAGCAGGCTACAGCCCCGCCATGACCTAACCGACCGGCATTGCCCCTAGCCGACCAGAGCACCCAACCGGTGCAGTCCACTGTAGACCGCCGATAGCCGCGACACCGCCCGGTCCCCGGCGATCCCCACCCCCCACTTCGTCCGCCGACCCGCCCGCACCTGGCAGAACGTCGCGCACGCCGACGCGGGCGTCGCCGACGGTTGCTCGATGACGTCGAGCACCTGCACGCGAACCCCCGTCCGCTCCGCGAGCCGTGTCAGCACCTCCTCGGGGTCCAGCCCCATCCAGCGCTGGTCGACCGGGGGCAGGAAGTGCCGGGCGAACATCCGCCACAGGGCGGCCGGGTCCAGTTCGCCGCCGCGGTCGTCCATCTCCCGCCCGACCGCCTCGGCCAGTTCCACCTGCACGCCCCTGGGCAGCTCCAGCCCGTGCTCGGTGCGCATCAGGTACGCCAGCCCGCCCTTGCCCGACTGGTTGCTGATCCGCACCAGCGCCTGGTAGTCGCGCCCGATGTCGTGCGGGTCGATCGGCAGGTACGGCACCTCCCACAGCGGCGACCCGCTCTCGTCGCGGTCGCGCAGGCCCTTCGCGATGGCGTCCTGGTGCGAGCCCGCCAGCGAGGTGTACACCAGCTCGCCCGCCCACGGGTGCCTGCAGGCCACCGGGATCCGGGTGCAGCGCTCGGCCACCCGGCGGATGTCGTCGAGGCCGCCGAGCTCCAGCCGCGGGTCGATGCCCTGGGAGAACAGGTTCATCGCCAGGGTGACCAGGCAGACGTTGCCGCTGCGCTCCCCGTTGCCGAACAGCGTGCCCTCGACCCGGTCCGCCCCGGCCAGCAGCGCGGCCTCCGCGGCGGCGACCCCGCAGCCCCGGTCGTTGTGCGGGTGCAGGCCCAGCAGGATCCGGTCGCGGAATACCAGGTTGCGGTGCATCCACTCGATGCGGTCGGCGAACTCGTGCGCGGGGAACGCCTCGACGGTGGCGGGCAGGTTGATCCGCACGTCGTCGTCCGCGGTCGGCCGCCACAGGTCGAGCACCGCGTTGCAGACCTCCAGCGCGAACTCGGGCTCGGTCTGGGTGAACGACTCCGGCCCGTACTGCAGCGACAGCCGGGTCCCCGGCAGCCCGTCCCGCAGCCGCATCGACAGCTCGGCCCCGTTGAGCGCCAGCCGCTTCACCTCCGCGCGGGTCGCGCGGAACACCACCCGGCGCTGCACGGTCGAGGTCGGGTGGAACACCTGCATGATCGCGCGCGGCAGGCCGCGCAGGGCGCGCACGGTCTCGGCGATCAGGTCCGGCCGCATCGGCACCAGGACCTGCGGGGTCACGTCGTCGGGCACCTCGCCGGAGCGGGCCAGCCAGCGCACGAAGTCGTGGTCGGCGCGGCAGGACACCGGCATGCCGACCTCGATCTCCTTGAAACCCAGGCGGACCAGCAGCCGGAACAGCTCCTGCCTGCTCGCCATCGTCATGGGGTCCAGCAGCGCCTGGTTGCCGTCGCGCAGGTCCACGCTGCACCACAGCGGCGCCCGGGTGGCGACCCGATCGGGCCACTGCCGGTCGGGCAGGCCGAGCGGCCGGTACTGCCGGTACTTGTGCGCGGGCATCGACGACGCCCGCTGGGCGGCGGCGCTGCGGTGCCGCGCGCCGTACGGCAATCGGTTACCGGGCGGTTCCGAATTGCCCGCCGGTCGAGCGGTGGCGGGCGGTTCGGTGGTGGTCATCGTTCCTCCCCCAGGAATGGCGCAAGCGATCCGCGCGGTCATGTTCGCGGCGGTGTCGCGTGTCCCGCTTGACGCTAATGGCGATGGTTATGTCCGGGGTCGGTTGCCGAGCGGTTCTTCGCGGATTTCGTCCGTATGGCGACTATGCGCCATGCGCCATCCGGACGCCTTGTGTGGTCAGCGCGGGGCCACCCCGTGCGCGGCGCTGTCGTGGCGCAATTGCACGGGACTCCGCCGGTCGCAAAGGGACGAACGCGCCGCGTGGTCGGGCGCATTATCCGTACGGTGTGCGGAATAGTGCGGGGGCCGCTCGCCTTTGTCGGCGGACGGCCTTCGCCGCGGCCGGGAAAGAACGCCCGGCGAGATGTCTATCCGGTGATCGGGCCTATTCCGATGACGTGTCATCAATCCGTGGCCGGAGCAAGCAGAACTCGTTCCCCTCCGGGTCCCGCAGCACCTGCCACCCGTCCGGCGGATGGACGTCGTCCGCGGTCGTCGCGCCCAGGGCCACCGCCCGCGCCACGGCGTGGTGGAACGCGGTGGTCCGCAGGTCCAGGTGCAGCCGGTTCCGCGCCGCCCCGCCCTCGGGCACCAGGTGGAAGTCCAGCCGCAGTCCGAACGGCGCGACCACCGAGGCGCACGGCCCGCCGCGCGGCTCGGCCTCCTCGATCTCACCCTCCAGCAGCGCGGCCCAGAACCTGGCCAGCGCGAACGGATCGCGGCAGTCCACCACCACCGCGTGCAGAACGCTGATGCCACTGAGCCCGAAACCCCGTCCACCGAGACGCGTCATGATCGTGGAGTACCACACACCCGTCCCGCTGCCACCCTATGGTCGTGATCATGGGGGCGCGTGGGCCGCTGGCCGCGCTGCTGGGGGCCAACGCGCTCTCGGCGTGCGGGACGGCGATGACGGTGCTGGCCGTGCCGTGGTTCGTGTTGCAGACCACCGGGAGCGCGGCGCGCACCGGGCTGGTCGCGGGGGTCGAGGTGTTCGGCGCGGTCGTCGGGGCGCTCGCCGCCGGGCCGGTCGTCGACCGGGTCGGCAGACGCGCGGCCAGTGTCGCCTCGGACCTGCTCGCCGCCGCCGTCGTGGCCGCGATTCCCCTGCTGCACGGCACCTCCGGCCTCCCGTTCGCCCTCCTGGTGCCGCTCGCCTGGGCACTGGGCCTGGTCGCGGCACCGGGCGCGACCGCGCGGCGCGCCATGGTGCCCGCGCTCACCGCGCGGGCGGAGGTGTCGACCGAACGCGCCTCCGGGGCCTACGAAGGCGTCTGGCGCGGTGCCCGCATGCTCGGCGGACCGCTCGCCGGGGTGCTCATCGCCCTGCTCGGCCCACCCGGCGTGCTGCTCGTCGACGCCGCGACCTTCCTCGGCTCCGCGCTCCTGGTGCGCCTGTTCGTCCCCGCCGTCGGCGGAAAGGCCCCCGGCGGCTACGGGCACCGCCTCCGCGGCGGACTCGCCTACCTGCGCCGGGACCGGGCGCTGCGGTGGGTGGTCCTGCTCGTCTCCGGCACCAACCTGCTCGACGCCGCGTTCTTCGCCGTCCTGCTGCCCGTCTACGCCGAACGCGTCCTCGGCAGCAGCGTCGCGCTCGGCGCGATCGCGGGCGTGTGGGCGGGCGGCGGGCTCGCCGGGTCGCTGGCCTACGCCTGGCTCGGCGCCCGGCTGTCGCGCCGCTGGACCCTGGCCACCGCGTTCCTGGTCAGCGGCGCGCCCCGGTTCGCGCTGCTGGCCGCCGCTCCGCCGCTGCCGATGGCGCTGGCCGCGCTGGCGGTGTTCGGCTGCGCGGTCGGCACGATCAACCCGGTGCTCGGCGTGGTCCAGTTCGACCGGGTGCCCGACGACGTGCGGCCCGTGGTGGGCGGTGTGCTGCAGGCGGGCTCGCAGTGGCCGATGCCCGTGGGCGCCGTGCTGGCGGGCTTTGCCGTCGACGGGTTCGGGCTGGTCCCCACGCTGCTCACCGCCTCGGGGGTGTACCTCGCGATCACGCTGTGGCCCGCGTTGGCCAAGGGCTGGCGTGAGATGGACGAGGAACCGGTCGGTGCCAGGCACTAGGGTGCGGGATATGTCGACCATCGCCACCGCCGTGGACCCGGACCTGCTGCGCGCCCGCCTGGACCGGGCCCGGTCCGCCGCCGCGGCCCACGGGGCCGACGCCCTGCTCATCGCCCCCGGCTCCGACCTGCGCTACCTGATCGGCGGCAGCGGGTCCTCGTTCGAGCGGCTGACCGCGCTGGTGCTGCCCGCGGCGGGGGACGCGGTGCTGGTCGTGCCGAAGCTGGAGGCACCCGGCTACGACGGCGTGCCGCTGGCGGAGCTGGGCGTGCGGGTGGCCACCTGGGTCGACGGCGAGGACCCGTACGGGCTCGTCGCCGGTCTGCTCCCCGCGGCCACGCGCGTCGCCGTCGGCGACGTGCTGCCCGCGCTGCACGTGCTGCCGCTGCGCGACGCGCTGCCCGGCGCCGAGCAGGTCCTGGCCGGACCGGTGCTCAGCGCGCTGCGGATGCGCAAGGACGCCGCCGAGGTCGAGGCGCTGCGCCAGGCCGGTGCCGCGATCGACCGCGTGCACGCCCGGATCGGCGAGTGGCTGCGGCCCGGCCGCACCGAGGCCGAGGTGGGCGCGGACATCGCCGCCGCGATCGTGGCCGAGGGCCACGCCAAGGTCGAGTTCGTCATCGTCGGCTCCGGCCCCAACGGCGCCAGCCCGCACCACGACGTGTCCGACCGGGTGATCACCGCAGGGGACGTGGTGGTCGTCGACATCGGCGGCAGCACCGACGCGGGCTACAACTCCGACAGCACCCGCACCTACGCCGTCGGCGAGCCGCGCGACGCCGACGTGGCCGCGACCTACGCCGTGCTCGCCGCCGCCCAGCGCGCCGCCGTGGAGTCCGTGCGCCCCGGGGTGACCGCCGAGTCGGTGGACGCCGCCGCCCGCCAGCTCATCGCGGACGCGGGCCTGGGCGAGTTCTTCATCCACCGCACCGGCCACGGCATCGGGCTGGACGTGCACGAGCACCCGTACATCGTCGCGGGCAACGAGACCGTGCTGGAGCCGGGCATGGCCTTCAGCGTCGAGCCGGGGATCTACCAGGCGGGCCGGTGGGGCGCGCGCATCGAGGACATCGTCGTCGTCACCGAGACGGGGGTGGAGTCGGTCAACCACCGCCCGCACGAGCTGGTGGTGCTGCCCGCATGAGCGGCGAGCTGGAGCCCATCGACCAGGCGATCGTCCGGGAACTGGCGGCCGACGGCAGGCGCAGCTTCACCGACCTCGCCGAGCGCGTCGGGCTCAGCGTCTCCGCCGTGCACCAGCGGGTCCGCAGGCTGGAGCAGCGGGCGGTCATCCGCGGCTACACCGCGCGCCTCGACGCCGAGGCCATCGGCCTGCCGCTGACCGCGTTCATCTCCCTGTCCCCGATCGACCCGGCCGCCCCCGACGACTACCCCCAGCGGCTCGAGCACATCGAGGAGATCGAGTCCTGCTACTCGGTCGCGGGCGACTACTCGTACGTCCTGCTGGTGCGGGTCGCCTCGCCGACCGACCTGGAGGAACTGCTCCGCAAGATCCGCGAGTCCGCGAAGGTGTCCACCCGTACGACCGTCGTGCTGTCGACGCCGTACGAGGGGCGCACCCCCGCGCTGTAGATGAGGGCGATGAGCGACGAGATCAGGGATTTGGTCGTGCGGTGGGCGGCGGCCGTGCACCGGGGCGACCTGGCGGCCGTGACCGCCGACCACGCCCCGGACATCGTGATGTTCGACGTGCCCCCACCGCACGACGGCGTCCGCGGCCTGGACGCCTACCGAGCGGTGTGGCCGGACTTCTTCGCCTGGCAGGCGAGCGGCGCGGTCTTCGAGATCGTGGACCTGCACGTCACCGAGGGTGCGGAGGTCGCGTACGCGTACGCGCTGCTCAGGTGCGGCACCCCCGAGGACCTGGCCGCCGCCCCGAACACCCGCCTCCGCCTCACCCTGGGCCTGCGCAAGGACAACGGCCGGTGGGTGGTCGCGCACGAACACCACTCGTTCGCCACCTAGACGCGGCCCCGACCCGTGTCGAGTGGACGGTCTCGGACCGGGGGGCACCGCCGCCGGGCCTGAACCAGATGGTCGCGTACCACGAGGACGACACCACGACGGAAACCGGTCTCGCGGTACTCGCGTGTTCCGCAGGCGGGCGGGGGAGTGGGTGCTGGTGCGCCAGCAGGCATCCTTCCCCTTCGATCCCGCCGCCCGCACCGACCTCCCCTTGACTCATCGACACAACCTGCCCCGGCCTGACCTCCGTCCCCGAGTTGTCCACAGGTCCGCTGTCGATCTTCCGGTTTTGTCGGTGCCCGCCGCTGGCATGGATCTCGGGGGCCGGAGGCGCAATGCCACTAACTTAAGCAAGGAGCTGCTATTATTTTCGGGTGGCTCGCGTGGTGCAGGTTCGTGGTGGTGTCGTTGATTCGTCGGCTGTTCGGTTGACCGATCGGATCTCGTTGGGTGTGTTGGCGGAGGTTTTTCCTCGAGATGTGATCGAGGATGTGTTGAACGAGACGGGCCGTCGCGAGTTGCGGTCTCGGTTGCTTCCCGCGCATGTGGTGGTGCGGTTTTGTTTGGGGATGTGCCTGTTTTTCGATGATGATTACGAGGAGGTGATGCGGAAGCTTGTTGGGTCGTTGCGGTCTGTGGGTTCGTGGCGTGGTGAGTGGAATGTTCCCTCGACGGCGGCTATTTCCAAGGCTCGGAAGCGGTTGGGGGTCGAGCCGTTGAGTCTGTTGTTTGAGCGGGTCGCTGTTCCGGTGGCGGGGCGGGGCGCCACAGGGGCGTGGTTGGCGTCGCGTCGGTTGATGGCGATGGATGGGTTCTCCGTGGATGTTCCGGATACGCCCGAGAACGCGGCGGAGTTCGGTCGACAGCGTAATCAGTCGGTCGAGTCCGCGTTTCCGCGGGCGTTGATGATCGTGTTGGGCGAGTGTGGTTCCCGCGCGATCGTGGGGGCCGCGATCGCCGGGTGTCTGACCAGCGAGAAAACTCTCGCGAGAGACATCATCGGGTCTGTCGAGCCGGACATGCTGGTGATCGCCGATCGGGGCTTCTACGGTTTCGATCTGTGGAACGAGTTCCGTCGTACTGGCGCTGACCTGCTGTGGAGAGTGAGTTCGGCTGTCACGTTGCCGGTGTTGGAGTGGTTGCCCGACGGTTCGTATCGCTCGATCCTGGTCAGTTCGGCCGTGCGCCGAGGGCGCCGGGATCGGCTGATCGAGAAGGCCCGCCGCGGCGAGGATTGTCGTTCCGAGGATGCGCAACCGGTTCGGGTGGTCGAATATCAGGTTCCCGACCGGGCGGGTGACGGGGCAGCCGAGGTCGTGTGCGTGGTGACGTCGATTCTCGACCCGGCCGAGGCGACTGCCATGGAATTGGCTCTCGCCTACCATGAACGCTGGGAATGCGAGGGTTTGATCGATGAGATGAAGACCCATCAACAAGGATCGGGTAAGACGCTGCGGTCGAGATCGCCCGACATGGTGCGTCAGGAACTGTGGGCGTTCCTGCTCGCACACTATGGCATTCGGCGTTTGATGTGCTCGGCGGCCGACGAGGCCGACGTCGACCCTGATCGACTGTCCTTCATGCGGTCTCTTCGAGTCATCCGACGCCAGGTCCCCGCCGAGGCGGATTTTTCCCCCTGAACGCCAAGCGAGAGCGTTATCGGAGACCCGCGCGGAAATCAACGAGAGACACCTCGCGGCCCGAAGGCACCGAACGTACCCCCGTGTGGCCAAACGTGGACGCCATAAACGCTACCCCACCAAAAAGGGCAAACATCAAGGCGTTCGACATCAGGGTCCGGCCACCATCAGAATCCTCGCACCTAGCCTAAGTTAGTGGCATTGGGCCGGAGGCGTGCCATGGCCGCGATCCGCGCCAAACCCGGTCGCCCTCGAAGCCGGGCCCCTCGGGTACAGGCGGAAGTACGCGAGGCTCCGACTGTCCGATATGGACGATCAGGGGCCGATGCTGTTGGCGGGGTGCAGGTTCCCGTCCGCGCCCGGCAGGCAGGCCGCGGCCCGGGAGTCGGTGCCGAGGAACTCCCCGAGGCACCGGCCGAACTGCTCGTGCCCGGCCTTGTTGGGGTGGAAGGACTCCTGCAGCGCGTGCCCCTCCCGGTTCTCGTCGCTCAGATCGGTCCACCGCACCGACAGCCTGCTGAACCACTCCTCCGCCGGGTTCTCCCGCGCGCACGCCTCCCGCCCCAGGCCCGCCCGGGAGATGTCGAGCAGGCGGGCGCCCGAGTCGCGGGCCGCCTGGCGGACGCCCGCGGTGATCTGCGGTACCGCCGATTCCCGCACCCACCGCAGGTCTTCCACGCGGAACGGGCAGCCGTTGAGGTTGCGCAGCTCCGGGCGCAGGTCGGGGCTGACCGGCGGGGCGTACGACTGCAGCACCAACTGGTAGTCGTCGTTGCCGTAGCCCGCGCGGGTCATGACCGTCCGGATGTCGGCCAGCGCCCGGTTCACCTTCGGCACCATCGCGTCGACGCGGGACTGCCACTGCTCGCCCACACCGGCCGAACAGCTCTTCTTGCCCGCGTCCAGCCACGCCTGCACGCAATCGGACAGCACGTGCGAGAACGCCGGGTCGTCGTTGGCGCCGACCGCGACGAGGATCGCCACGACCCGCTTGCGCTTGGCCAGGTCGCCGAGCCGCTCCGCCTGCGACGGCTCGGTGTACTGCTTGACGTCACCCAGCGCCACCTGCGCGGACGGCGCCCCAGAGCAGGCGAGGTTGATGGTCTCCTCGATGCCGCGCAGTCCGGTGTGGTGGATGGACGCGTTCACCGACCGGTGGCACCAGTCGCCGTCTTTGCCGTCGGTGTCGGGGGTGTAGTCGCCCGCGGCCTCACCCGAAACGGTGCTGTCGCCCAGGGCGACCAGGACCCTGGGCACGCCGGTCGGCGGGCCGGGCGGGGGTTGGGCCGTGGGGAACAGGAAGAAGAACGAGCCCACCATGGCGAGCACGAGGAGCAGGACGGCGGCGTGCCATCGGTACCGCCGCACCATCGCGGTCGAACGCATCATCGCCGTCGAGTTTAGGCCCGCGGCCCACCCGGCGCCGTATCGGGCTACAAGCGGCGCAGCAGCGCCTGCTTGGCCGCGGCGAACTCCTCGTCGGTGAGCACCCCGTCGCGGTGCAGCGCGCCGAGCTCGCGGAGTCTGCGCAGGACGGTGTCCTGGTCCTCGCCGGTCACGGGCTCCTCCGGCAACTCCTCGACGACCTCCGCCACGGGCGCGCGCGGGTGCGCCAGCCGGGCGGTCACCGCGGCGGCCAGCAGCGCCGACGAGGCGACGTCCTTTTTGAACCCCCACAGCTTCAGGCAGTTCGGGTCGTGCTTGGCGGGCAGGCCCACCGACCCCGCCACCGGCCGGAACCGCACCAGTTTGGGCGTCCACTCGACACCGGCCAGGTCCACCACGTGGATGGTGTGCGCGCGCATCGCCTGCTTGACCGTGTCGGCCGCCCACCCCCACTCGATGTGGATCCGCTCGCCGTCGAAGGTGGCGGTGCCGTCCTCGACCGACATCGACAGCGGCACGTGCGGCCCGGGCAGCAGGTACTCCTCCGCCGGGCCGTCGGGGACCTGCGCCACGAGCCGGGCGTCGCGCACGGCCGAGGCGAACGCCGACGCGGTGGCGGAGAACCGGGTGTCCACGGTGAGCCGGTACGGGTCGGCGGCCGGGGGCAGCTGACCGCCGGTGGCCTGCCACAGCGGGTCCGCGCCGTGCCGGGGCCGCAGGCGAAGCGTGCCGTCGCGCCGGTCGGCCTCGAACGCCACCGTGTCGATCGCGGCCAGCGGCACGGTCAGCTCACCCAGGGTCTGCCGCAGCGGGTGCGCCCCGCGCCCCGGGGTGATCCGCACGGATTCGTAGTCGAACTCCCAGGTGCCGTCCTTGCCGATCACCTCGGTCATCCCCAGCACAGCAGCCCCCCGCCTGGTGGTCCCTTGGCGATCACCGTACCGGTCAGGCGGGCACGATCCGCCCGTCGGTCAGCGCGAGGCGCCGGTCGGCGACCCGGTGCACCTGGTCGTGGTGGGTCGCCACCAGCACCGCGGTGCCCTCGCCCGCGACGCGCCGCAGCACGGCCAAGGCGGCGGCGACGCTGTCGTGGTCGAGGTGCGCGGTCGGCTCGTCGGCCAGCAGAACCCGGGGCCGGGGCGCGGCGGCGCGGGCGAGCGCGGCGCGCTGCTGCTGCCCGTACGACACCTCGCCGGGGTAGCGGTCGGCCAGCGCGGCGATACCCAGCTCGGTCAGCAGCTCGTCGACCCGATCGGCCACGGCAGCGCGCCGGTCGGACAGCCGCAGCGGCAGCGCCACGTTCTCCGCCAACGTCAGCTCGTGGGCCAAGCCCAGAGCCTGGGGGAGTACCGCGCAGTCCTGCCACGCGGGGGTCTCGGGCAGCGGGCGGCCGAGGAGTTCGACGGTGCCGGAGTCGGGTTTGTCGAACCCGCACAGCAGCGCGAACAACGCGCTCTTGCCCGAACCGGACCGCCCCGACACGGTCACGACCTCGCCGGGTTCGAGGTCGAGGTCGACGCCGCGCAGCACCTCCAGCGGGCCGTCGGCGTGGTCGAAGACGCGGGTCAGGCCCCGCGCGGCCAGCGCGGTCACGCGGCCTCCCCCTGAACGCGGCCCTCGCGGAGCCGGACGACGCGGGTGCCGATGGCGACCAGGTCGGGGTCGTGGGACGCGGCGACGACCGCGACCCCGGAGTCCGCGAGCCTGCCGAGCACGTCCAGGACCAGCGCGGCCGAGGCCGCGTCGAGCTGGGAGGTGGGTTCGTCGGCCAGCACGACGTCCGGCTCGCGGGCCAGCGCGCAGCCGAACGCCAGCCGCTGCTGCTGCCCGCCGGACAGCGCCGCGACCCGCCACGAGCCGGTGCCGGGGATGCCCAGCCAGTCCAGGATGTCCGGGTCCGCGTCCGCGCGTCCGGCGGACTGGGCGGACGCGCGCAGGTTCTGCGCCACGGTCAGGTGCCCGATCAGGTTGTCCGGCGGCGCCTGGAACACCACCGCGATCCGGTCGCGGCGGGTCTGGCGGCGGGCCCGGTGCCCCAGGCCGCCGACGTCGCGGCCCTGGAGGCGGACCGTCCCGGCGGTGTGCCGGTCGACCAGGCCCAGCACCCGCAACAGCGTCGACTTGCCGGAGCCCGACGGGCCCGCGAGCACGGTGATCCCGTCGGCGGGGACGTCGAAGGACACGTCGGAGACGGCCGGGACGACACCGGTCGGCGTGCGGTAGTCCACGTGCACGCCGCGCAGCTCGTACAAGGGCTCAGCCACGGATCAGCTCCCCGACTCGGGCGGTGGTCACCGAGCGCACCGCGGTCCAGCACACCAGCGCCACGACCACGGCCGCGACACCGGTCGTGGTCGACACCAGCGGCAGCAGGTCCGGCGCGCCCGCGACCGGCCGCAGCCACGGGGACGGGTCCAGCAGCGGCGCCGACACCGCCGCGCACACCACTCCGGCCGCGCTGCCCGCCGCGACCGAGACCCCGGCAAGTCCGCCCAGTTCAGTGAGGTGGCTGGCGACGAGCGTGCGCTGCCGCAGCCCCATCCGCGTCGCGAGCGCCCCGGCCAGCGCGTTCTGCCGCCGCCGCACCTCCACGGCCAGCACCAGCGCCGCGGCGGCGACCACCGCGAGCACCACGCCGAGCGCGGTGACGAAGTCGAACGTCCAGGTCACGGTCAGGAACGGCAGCCCGTCGAGCGCCTTGTCCCGGGACCGCGACTGGAGGTGGTGGATCCCCGCCGCGTCCAGGTCCCTGATCAGGGTGTCCAGCGGCTGGTTGGACCAGATCTGCCACACGTCGACCTGCTTGAGGTCGCGCACGGCCGCGCGGGAGACGACGTAGCCCTGCCCGGTGCCGATCAGCGGGAACGATCCGACCTGTTCGACGGGCTTGACCTGCCCGAGCCGGGGCAGCGTCGTGGTCGCCTCGGGGGTGCGGCCGACGCGCAGCGCCGGGACCGGGCCCCCGGTACCGCCGAGGACGTCGAGCTGCGCCTGGGTGTCGGCGGGGTCGCGGTCGCCCAGCCACGCCGAGCGGGTGAAGGTGGCCGGGTCGATCACGAGGTTGATGTTCTGCCCGGTCTTGAGCACGCCGACCAGCGTGGAGTGCGCGGCCAGCGCGGGCGGCAACTGCCCCGAGACCCCGACGCGCGTCGGGATCAGCGCGGCCGACTCGGCGCCGACGAACAGCCCGGACTTGGTGTCCAGCGCCGCGCGCTGCGCGTCGGCCACCCCGACGCCCACGGTCAGCGTGCCGACCGCGAGCGTGCCCACCAGCAGGATCCCGACCACCGAACCCGCCGCGGCGGCCAACCTGCGCAACGCCAGCTGCGCGGCGGGCACCCGCCACAGCCGCACCCGGTGCGCCGCGCGCAGCCCCCAGCGGGCCAGCCGCACGGTCACCAGCGCGACGGTCAGCACGACCAGCAGCGGGAACGCCAACCCGACCGCGTCCGCGGTCTCCGGCAGCGGCTGCCCGAACGCCAACTTCGTGGGCGTCGACTCCCGCCGCGCCCAGGCCAGGTACGCCAGGACGGCGGTGATCAGCTCCCACGGCACCAGCCGCCACGCCCGCGCCGACCGACGGGCCGCGCCGGTCTGGAAGGCGCGGTGCGCGCGCGTCGCCGCCACGGCGCCGACGACCACGAGCGCGGCGACGAACACCCCGCCCGCCACGGCGGAGGCGAGCGCACCGGTGCCGTCGGTGAGGTCGGAGGACGGCGCGTACCAGGGCAACGCGAGTCGAGCCGCCGCCAAACCCGCGCCCGCGCCGACCAGCAGCGGCAGCGCCAGTTCCAGCACCGCGCGCCACCCGAGCGCGACCGGCCCGGCACCGCGCGCCCACAGCAGCCGCAGCTCGGCGTGGCGCCGCTGGAACCACTGCACGGTCACCGCGCCGACACCCGCGAGCCCGACCAGCAGGCTGATCACGGTCAACGGCAGCACCGCCGACCAGACCGTGTCGCTCGCCGCGCGCGCCACCTCGACCGGCTTGGCGAAGTAGTTCGCGGCGATCACGAACCGCGCCTTCTCCTCCGCCCGCAGGGTCCCGACGACGCCGTCGAGCATCCGCTTGCCCCGGTCGACCAGCGCGGCGGCCTCCTCGGTGGTCGCGGGCAGCCGCTCGACGGGGAAGCGCGCGCTCACCGCGGCGGCGTTGTCGCTGAGCGAGTCCATGTGCTCGGTGAACTCCCGCAGCGACGGGAACCAGATGGGCGCGGCGGTCGCGCCCTCGGTGGCGAGCGGGTTGGGCACCACGCGCTGCTGCTCGGAGCACCAGTAGTCGGGGACGGGCTCGGCGATGTCCGCGTAGATCGCGGTGACCGGCGGCAGCGTGCCGTTCAGGCCCCGGTCACCGAGCTTGATCCCCGCGTCGTCGGCGATGCTCTTGGGCACCCAGAGGCCGTCCTGGCCGCCGCCGGAGAGGACCTTGAGGTTGTCCCGGGCGCCGTCGCGGTAGGCGAACTGCGACCACGGGTGCGGACCGTTGAAGTCCCACTGACGCACCGGCGAGTAGACCGCGCCGACCAGGGTGGGGAACCCGTTCGCCCGACCGCTGTCCCGGGCCAGGGCGAGGATCCGGTTGGCGTCGGCCACGGTGACCTTGTTGCCGTCGATCACCGGCGGCACGGTCTGCGGGCACAGGCGCCCGGCCTGGTAGCCGACCGCGGCGCTGCCCGCCGAGTCCGCGTGCAGCACGGCCGCCGCCCCGACGAAGCTGAGCAGCAGCGCCGCGACGAAGGCCACCAGCACGGTCAGCGGACCGGACACCGCGGCGCGCGGGGCGGCTCTCCACGGCAACTGCATGGGGCCGGACGCTACCGGCCGCCGTGCGCGGGCGTGCGCACGGCAACCGAACCGATACCGCCGGATCCCCGCTGGTCACAACGGGTGCGGAGGTGATCACTGGGGGAACAGGTAGAACAGCGTCCCGGTCGAGACGTCGGCGGTGGCGTCGATGCCCTCGCCCTGCTGGTAGTCCAGGAACTGGAGCTGTCCGGTGGACCCGGAGTAGCGGCCGACGATGGCGTGGCCGGTCCCGTCGGCCCGGGTGAACGCGATGGCGAACTGCTTGTCCTGGTCGTCGCCGTAGGCGGCCATGGTCGCGCCGACGTCGGCGAAGGAGAGCAGGGTGTGCGACTGCGCGTTGAGCCCGGCGGCGCGGTAGAGCGCCTCGATCTCCGCGAGCGGTGCGCCGCCCGCGATCTGCATCATCTCGGTGGTGGTGATGACGGAGTCGACGTCGGTGTCGAGCAGCGCGGCGGCGGTGACGTAGTAGCAGTTGTCGTCGAGGGCGTAGGTGTTGGTGACCCGCGCGGGGTCCCAGTCCATCGGTTCCACGCCGTCGTCCGAGGTGTCCATGGCCTCGACGCCCGTGGTGGTGGTCGTCGTGGTCTGCGCGTAGAGCTGGTTCCACTCGGGCTGGCTGACGCGGACGTACCAGGTCTGCCCGTTGCTCGGGTCGACCCAGGTGAAGGTGAACAGGGGACTGGCGGCGAAGGACGCCGCCGTGACGCCCGCCGACTCGAGCACGCCCCGCCACTGGGCGGCGTCGGCCTGCTGGGCGCCGTCGAAGTTGCCGGTCTGCGAGAACTGCATGGCGTGACCTCTTCCTCCACGGTGGTGAGGAAACAAGGTCTACTGACCGGCCGGGGTGACCGGCGGTGGCGCCGGGTCGGTGGGGCGTGCGGGGAAAGCCGCCCGAACGGGCGGTCCGGGGTGCCCGCGACGGGACACCCCGGACCGGTGATCCGGTGGTGCTCGGTTACAGCGGACGGCGCTCGTTGCGCGGCTCGGCGCGGTCGAGGTCCGTGATCGGGAGGTCGGTCACGCCGTCGGTGGCGGCGCGAGCGGTCGCGGGCGTCCCGCTGACCCCGGCCCAGCGGCGCAGGTCGGCGGTGGCCTTGTCGCGCTCGGCGGCCACCAGCGCGCCGATGTTCGCGCCGTGGTTGGCGCCGGGCGCGGTGTAGACCTGCGAGTCGCGGCGGCTGGGCACGAACTGCTCGGCGCCCCACGGGTCGTTGGCGCCGTACACGAACAGCATCCGCTCGGAGCGGGTGCGCACCCAGTGGTCGACGTCGACCATCGGCCGCGCGTCGTGCCGCGAGCGCAGCTCCGGCGGCAGGCTGGAGTTCGCCTGGTACAGACCCGGGTAGCGGAGCAGGCCGCGCAGGTGCTCGAACTTCGGCTGCGGCCAGCCCAGCTGGGTCGCGGCCTGGTAGAAGTACGGCGCGTACGGGGTGATGCCCTGGTCGGCGTAGAAGGCGAACCCGGCGGTGGCGTCGATGAACGCGTACAGCTCGTCATCGGTGGCGGTCTTGGCGGGCACGGTCACGCAGTCCGCCTGCAGCGAGTACTGCCAGAACGCCCACCCGGTGTCGAGGATGGTCATCTCGTAGGCGCGGTCGATGGAGCCGAGCACACCGGTGAACGTCCAGCCCGCCTTGTCCGCGGCGGCCTGGTACTTGGCGACCATCGAGGTGCGCCGCTTGAGCGCTTCCTTCTGCACGTCCTCCAGGCGGGTGCGGCACGCGGGGTCGGTGCCGACGGTCTGGAAGAACTTGTCGTAGGCGCGGTCACTGGGGTTGTTGACGTCGCTGGGGGCCACGTAGGCGACCACGCCGTTGACGTCGTCGGGGTAGAAGCGGCGGTGGTAGACCGAGGTCATGCCGCCCTTGCTGGCCCCGGTGGAGATCCACTTGGCCGGGTAGACCCGCTTGAGCGCGGAGACGATCCGGTGGTGGTCGGTGGCCGCCTGCCAGATGTCGAGGTCGTCCCAGTCGGCCGGGTCGGGCCGCGACGGGCTGAAGAACCGCTGCTCCACCGAGATCTGGTTGCCGTCGATGAGCCGCGTCGGCTCGGAGCGGAACGCGGTGGTGGGCATGTTGTAGCCGGTGGTGTGCAGCACCACCGGGCGGGAGGTGTCCTTGTGCAGCAGCTGGAACCGCTGCTCGAAGGTCGCCCCCTTGGGCCGGTGGTGGTCCACCGGCTGCTTGAAGGTGAGCAGGAAGAAGCGGTAGCCCTCGGGCGGGGTCGCCGACTCCGAGACGATGGTCAGCCCGGGGATGGCCCGGAGCCGGTCGGCGATATCGGTGCTGTGGCCACTGGTCGCCACCTGCGGTTCGGGTGCGGCCTGCGCCGGGATGGCCCCGGCGGTGAGGCCCACGGCCGCGGCGGCCGCCAAGCCCGCCACCAACGCCCGTCTGCTGCGGATGAGCACGCCGTAACTCCTCGATCACTGGCCGCCGCCGCGGCGGCCGGGTGGTGGAGTCTTGCGCACCCGCCCCGATGTCGGAAACCCGCTGACAACTGCCCCACGACACCTGTCGGGCGCCGTTCGGTAGCCCGCCGTGCCCGCCCGCCGGGAACGGGGTCGGCCGATCGGGTGCGTCGGCGAACCGGGCTGGCCCGCGGCGGTGACGGGATGCCGCCATTGGCGGCGATTTACCGGAAACCGCGTTTGATGGTCGATGGTGGTGGGTATGAGGTACTTCGGCGGAGCGTGTTCGTTGTTCATGGGGGGCTCACGACATGCGATCAACAGCGCAGGGGATGCGGTCCGGCCGGAGAGACGGCGTGGAGGACACGCACTGGCGGTGGTGGTGGTTCGCCGTTCGGTCGGCCTACGCCTGGTAATCCGGGTGGGTGCGCCAAAACGCCTGTCCTGACTCCGACAGGGTCGTGATCGGGTCGTAGTACGGGTGGCGGCGGTCCAGGAACGTGTCGTCGGCCTCGTCGCGCTCGGTTCCGGCCCGGTAGTTCTTCGTCCAGTACGACACACCCAGTTCCCGGTCGTACTCGGCGACCTGGTGCACCCAGCGCTTCCCCACGTACGGCACGTCGCAGATGATGCGCGGGGTGGCGTAGCCGGGCAGGTAGCCCATGATCGCGTGCTGCAGCTCCTGCGCCTCCCACACCGCCACCCGCCAGTGCTCGGCGTTGGGGATCATGTCGCACATGTAGAAGTAGTACGGGAGGATGTTCGCCTCCCCCTGCAACGCGAAGCACAGGTCCAGCAGCGCCTCCGGGGTCGCGTTCACCCCCCGCATCAGCACCCCCTGGTTGCGCACGTCGCGCACCCCGACCTCCAGCGCCGTCCGCGCCGCCTCCGCGACCAGCGGGGTCACCGACTGGGCGTGGTTCACGTGCGTGTGGATCGCCAGGTTCACCCCGCGCCGCGCGGCCGTGCGGGCCACCCGCTCCATGCCCTCGACCACCGCGGGCTGGAGCCAGTGCTGCGGCAGCCCGGCCAGCGCCTTGGTCGCGAGGCGGATGTCGCGGACGGTCTCGATGTCCAGCAGCCGCATGAGGAACGACTCGAGCTGCTTCCACGGCACGTTCGCCACGTCGCCGCCGGACACCACGACGTCGCGCACGCCCGGGGTGCGGGACAGGTACTCGATCATCCGGTCCTGCCGGTCCACCGGCTTGAGCGCGAGCCGGTGCTTGTCGACCTGAGCCGTCGAGTTGCCGACCAGGTCCATCCGCGTGCAGTGGCCGCAGTACTGGGGGCAGGTGGACAGCAGCTCGGCCAGCACCTTCGTCGGGTACCGGTGCGTCAGCCCCTCGACGACCCACATCTCCGCCTCGTGCAGCGAGTCGCGCGTCGAGTGCGGGTGGCTCGGCCAGCGCGGGTCGCGGTCGGTGCGCACGGGGAGCATGTACCGGCGCACCGGGTCGGCGAGGAACGCGTCGGTGAACTCGCCGGGGGCCGCGTCCGGTGCCATCGTGTTGAGCATCTGCGGCGGCAGCAGCATCGACATCGTCGCCATCTCGGCCTGGTCGGCGGCCAGGTCGGCGTAGAACGACTCGGCCAGCAAACCGCCGACGACCGCGCGCAGCTGCCGTTCGCTCTTCACGCAGTGCGCCCGCTGCCACTGGGCGTCGCGCCACTGCGCCTCGGTCACCCCGGCCCAGCCGGGGAACCGCCGCCAGTCGGGTTCCACCAGCTCGCGGCGGACGTACTCGTACGGCTGGTGGCCGGTGACGACGGCCTGGCGGGCCTCGTGCACCACCCGAAGATCGCGGGTCGCAGTCATATTCGCTCCTAGCCGCTAGTGGGGCGTGAAGATATGCTGCCAGAACGATAGAGTGCCGTAAATCTTACGGGTAGTGCCAGTGTGGCGCAGCGAGGAGGACGGGTGGAGACGGCTCACCCCATCGGGTCGCCCTACGGCCTGCACCGGGTCCTCGACCCGGTCGGCGTCCTGCCCCAGCAGGCCCGCCGCCTCGACCCCGACCCGAGCCCGTACGCCGACGAGGTCGTGGTCGACGTCGAACGGCTCAACCTCGACGCCGCCTCCTACCGGCAACTGCGCGAGCAGCACGGCACCGGCGACGCCGTGCGCGCGGCGGTCCTGGCGATCGTCGCCGAGCGCGGCAAGATGCAGAACCCGGTCACCGGCTCCGGCGGCATGCTGCTCGGCACCGTCCGCGCCGCCGGCCCGGACTCCCCGCTCGGCCTCGCACCGGGCGACCGGATCGCCACCCTCGTCTCCCTCACCCTCACCCCGCTGCGGATCACCGACGGCCTCGCCGACTGGGACGGCCGCGCCGAGCAGGTCCCGTGCCGCGGCACCGCGGTGCTGTTCGGCCGCTCCATCGCCGCCGTGCTCCCGGACGACCTGCCCGACGCGCTCGCCCTGTCCGTCCTCGACGTCTGCGGCGCCCCCGCGCTCACCGACCGCGTCGTGCGCGAGGCCGGGGGAGCGCCCGCGGTCTGCGTCCTCGGTGGCGGCGGCAAATCCGGCTCCCTGTCGCTGGCCGCCGCCCGCCGCGCCGGGGCCGGGCGCGTCGTCGCGCTCGTCCCCACCGAGACCGAGGCCACCGCGGTGCGCGCGGCGGGCCTGGCCGACGAGGTCGTCATCGCCGACGCCCGCGACCCCGTCGCCGTGGCCACCGCCGTCGGCGCGCCCGTCGACGTCACCGTCGTCTGCGTGGACGTGCCCGGCTGCGAGCACGGCGCGATCATGGCCACCGCCGACGGCGGCACGGTCGTGTTCTTCTCCATGGCCACCTCGTTCGCCGCCGCCGCGCTCGGCGCCGAGGGACTGGCCGCCGACGTGCGGATGCTCGTCGGCAACGGCTACGTCCCCGGCCACGCCGCCTTCGCGCTCGAGCTGCTGCGAGCCGAGCCCGGCGTGCGGGACCTGTTCACCGCCCGAGAGACTGACCGGTCGTGAGCACCACCCTTCTGACCGGCGGCCGGATCCACTCCCCGGCCGACCCCGACGCCACCGCCATCGCCGTGCAGGACGGGGTGGTGGTCTGGCTCGGCCAGGACTCCGTCGGCCGCGCGCTGCACCCCGACGCCGACACCGTCGACCTCGGTGGCGCCTTCGTCGCCCCCGCGTTCGTCGACGCCCACGTGCACGCCACCGCCACCGGCCTGCTGCGCACCGGTCTCGACCTCACCGCCGCCGCGTCCCTCGCCGACTGCCTCGCCGCCGTCACCGCGTACGTGCGCGAGAACAACCCCGCCGTCGTCTGGGGTCACGGCTGGGACGAGACCGCCTGGCCCGAGCACCGCCCCCCGACCCGCGCCGAGCTCGACGCCGCCGCGGGCGGGACCGCCGTCTACCTCTCCCGCGTCGACGTGCACTCCGCCGCCGTGTCCACCGCCCTGCTCGACCTCGCCCCCGGGGTCCGCGACGCCGACGGCTACCACCCCGACGCCCCCCTCACCCGCGACGCCCACCACCGCGCCCGCCGCGCGGCCCGCGACGCCATCACCCCCGACCAGCGCGCCCAGGCCCAGGACGAGTTCCTCCGGCACGCCGCCGCCATGGGCATCGTGTCCGTGCACGAGTGCGCGGGCCCCGACATCTCCGGCGCCGAGGACCTCGCCGACCTGCTCGCCCGCGCGGGCGGCGACCGGCCCGAGGTCGTCGGCTACTGGGGCCAGCTCGGTGGCGCCGACCTCGCCGTGCGCCACCGCGTCCGCGGCCTCGCGGGCGACCTGTTCGTCGACGGCGCGCTCGGCTCCCGCACCGCCGCCCTGTGCGACCCCTACACCGACGCGGACACCTCCGGCGCCCTCTACCTCGACGCCGAGACCATCGGCGACCACCTGGTGGCCTGCACCGAGTCCGGTTTGCAGGCCGGGTTCCACGTCATCGGCGACGCCGCCGTGGCCGAGGTCGTCGCCGGGTTCGCCTTCGCCGAGAAGCGCGTCGGCCTGCCCGCGCTCGCCGGTGCCCGCCACCGCCTCGAACACCTGGAGATGGTCACCGAGGAGCAGGCCGAACGGCTCGGCCAGTGGGGTGTGGTCGCCTCCGTGCAGCCGCAGTTCGACGCGTTCTGGGGCGGACCGGACGGCATGTACGTCGACCGACTCGGCCCCGAGCGCGGCATCACCCTCAACCCGTTCGCCCGCCTCGCCGCCGCGGGTGTCGTGCTCGCGCTCGGCTCCGACGCCCCCGTCACCCGCCTCGACCCGTGGGCGTCGGTCGCCGCCGCGGTCAACCACCGCACCCCCGGCTCCGGCCTCAGCCCGCGTGCCGCGTTCACCGCCCACACCCGCGGCGGCTGGCGAGCCGCGGGCGTCGACGACGGCCTCACCGGCACCCTCGTGCCCGGCGCCCCCGCCACCTACGCCGTCTGGGACGCCCCCGAGCTGGTCGTCGCCGCACCCGACAGCCGGGTCCGCCGCTGGTCCACCGACCCGCGCTCCCGCGTCCCCGGCCTGCCCCCGCTGCACCCCGGCGCACCCGCCCCCACCTGCCTGCGCACCGTCCTGCGCGGCCGGACCATCCACGACGTCATGTGAGGAGCCCCGGAGATGGCGCTGCTGGACCTCGACCCCGCCGTGGTGGCCACGGCCCGGCGGCTGGCCGCCGAGGCCGCCGCGCCGGTGATCGGGATCGCCCGCTCGCACACCACCGTGTCCGTGGAGCGGGCGACCCTGCGGTTGGCGGGCATCACCGGCGCGGACAGCACCCACCGCGCCAGTGACGTGCCGTGGGTCAACCGGGTCGTGGACACCGTCGCGGCGCACTGCGGCCTCGAACACGGCGTCTGCCTGCCGGTGTTCGACGCGCTGCGCCGCCACGACCTGACCAGCCTGACCGAGCTTGCCGAGGCCACCGCCGCCGGGCAGGTCACCTACGCGCTGCCCACCGGCCGCGACGCCACCCGGGCCGCCAAGGCCGCCCGCACCGCGATCGCCAAGGGCCTGCGCACGGTCGACCGCAACCGCGCCCAACGCGACAAACTCGTCGAACGCCACGGCGACCCGGCCCGCAGGCCGTGGATCTACCTCATCGTGGCCACCGGCGACATCGACGAGGACGTCGTCCAGGCCGCCAACGCCGCCCGCGCGGGCGCCGACATCATCGCGGTCATCCGCTCCACCGGGCAGTCCCTGCTCGACTACGTCCCCGAGGGCGCCACCCACCACGGTTTCGCGGGCACGTACGCCACGCAGGAGAACTTCCGGATCATGCGCGCCGCCATGGACGACGTGTCCAAGGAGGTCGGCCGCTACATCCGCCTCACCAACTACGCCTCCGGGCTGTGCATGCCCGAGATCGCCGTGCTGGCGGGCCTGCAACGGCTCGACATGATGCTCAACGACTCCATGTACGGCATCCTCTTCCGCGACATCAACCCCATCCGCACCTTCGTCGACCAGCGGTTCTCCCGCCAGGTCCACGCCCGCGCGGGCATCATCATCAACACCGGCGAGGACAACTACCTCACCACCGACGACGCCGTGGACGCCGCGCACACCGTCACCGTCTCCCAGCTGCTCAACGAGCACTTCGCGCACGAGGCGGGGCTGCCCGACCACCTCCTCGGCCTCGGCCACGCCTTCGAGATCAACCCGAAGCTGCCCGACTCGTTCCGCCTCGAACTCGCCCACGCCCTGCTGGCCCGCGAGCTGTTCCCCGACGCGCCGCTGAAGTGGATGCCGCCGACCAAGCACATGACCGGCGACGTGTTCAACGGCTACCTGCTCGACGGCTTCTTCAACCTCGCCGGGGTGCTCACCGGCCAGTCGATCCTGCTCGTCGGCATGATGACCGAGGCCGTCGCCACCCCGTTCCTGTCCGACCGCGACCTCGCCTTGGCCAACGTCCGCTACGTCCTCGACGCGGCGGGCGGCCTCGCCGAGGACTTCCGGCCCGCCCCCGACGGGCTCATCGTCAAACGCGCCCACCAGGTCCTGGGCGAAGCCGTCGACCTGCTCGAACGCGTCAAGGCCGACGGCCTGCTCAACGCCATCGCCGAGGGCACCTTCGGTCTGATGAAACGTCCCGCCGACCAGGGCAAGGGCGCCGACGGCGTGATCGCCAAGGCCGACGACTACACCAACCCGGCCGTCGACCTGCTCGAAGAAGGAGCGACCCGATGACCGGCGACACCACGACGGCCAGACACGTGCGCCCTTACGGCGACACCAAGGGCGACGGCATGGTGCAGACCTCCTTCACCCTGCCCGTCCCGCACGGCCCCCGCGCCGAGGGGGCCGCCCTGCTGCTCGCCGGGAAGATGGGCATCGACCCGGCCATGGTCGTGCACTCCCACGCCATCGGACCCGACTTCACCTTCTTCGTCGTCTACGGCTCCGTCCGGCACGTCGTCGACCTCGACGAGGTCGAGGTCATCGAACGCGAGTACCCGCTGCTGCCGCCCGGCGAGGTCAACTCCGCGGTCAAGAAGCTGCTGCGCCGCAAGCTCGTGGTCGTCGGCGCCTGCATCGGCACCGACGCGCACACCGTCGGCATCGACGCGATCCTCAACATCAAGGGCTTCGCGGGGGAGAAGGGCCTCGAGTACTACCGCGAGCTGCGCGTGGTCAACCTCGGCGCCCAGGTCACGGTGCCCGACCTGGTCAAGCGCGCCCGCGCGGAGAAGGCGGACGCGGTGCTGGTCTCCCAGGTCGTCACCCAGCGCGACGCGCACATCCTCAACACCCAGGAGATGTCGGCCGCGTTCCGCGAGGCCATGGGGCAGCGGCGGCCGCTGCTGGTCGCGGGCGGACCCCGGTTCGACCCCCGGATGGCCGCCGAACTCGGCGTCGACCGGGTCTTCAGCCGCGGCACGACCCCCGGTGAGGTCGCCAGCTACCTCACCCACGCCATCTCCCAGCGCAAGGAGGCCGTATGAGTGAACTGGTCGGCACCACCGTGACCCACCGCCGGTACGTCCCCCACGCCCACGCGCACTACGGCGGCGCGCTGGTCGACGGCGCCTACTCGCTGGGCCTGTTCGGCGACGTCGCCACCGAGCTGTGCGTGCGGACCGACGGCGACGAGGGCCTCTTCGCCGGGTACGACACCGTCTCGTTCCTCGCCCCGGTGCGCGCGGGCGACGTCATCGAAGCCACCGCCACCCTGGTCCGCGTCGGCACCCGGTCGCGCGGCGTGGAGTTCGAGGCCCGCGTCGTCTGTCGGGCCGCCCCGGAGCGCGGACCGTCGGCCGCGGGCGTGCTCGACCCGCCCCTTGTGGTGACGCGGGCCAAAGGCACGGTCGTGGTCCCCCAAAAGGTGTAAGACGCCTGAAGTATGCGCCGGGTGAGTGATCTTGAGGCGCGTTGCGGCGAACGGATGTAGCAGAGCTTGCGCCGGATGGGTGGTCGCTGATACCAACCGATATCCAAGCGTGTCCACGTGCGTTGGGAGAGTGCCGACTCCCGCCGCCGCGCGGGCCCCACCACCGCCCGGTCCGCGGTGCGGGACCCGCCCACCCGCATGACGGAGGACCATGCCGACCGAGCTCGTCGAGGTGCAGCGGCACCTCGACCACGCACCGGACCGCGTCTGGGACGTCCTCGGCGATCCCGGGCTCTACCCGCGGTTCGTCCGCGAGGTCGCCTCCGCCGAGACCGTCGCCGCCCCCTCGGACCGCGCCGCCCGCTACCGCGTCCGCTTCTGCCTCGGCCAGGGCGACCCGGTCGCCGACCACGTCGAGGTGCTGGTCAACCGGCCGGGGGAGCACCTGGTGCTGGTCGGCCCGGCCTGGCAGGGCGGCCACCTGTCGATCCGGCTCGACCCCGATGGCGCGGGCACCCACGTGCACGTCGTGCTGTCCCTGCCCGAGACGCTGACCGCGGGCACCGCGATGTCCTCGACCTGGCTGCGCAAGCGGATCCGCAAAGCCCTCGGCCGGGTGGACGACCACCTGTCCGAACGCGTCACCACCGTCTCACCGACACGGCTGGAGCAGACCGCGCGCGGCCAGTCCACGCTGACCGTCGCGCGGATACTGGCCCGCGCGGGTGTCCTGTCCCCGGGCCGACCCGACCGGATCGCCCGGCAGCTCAGCGCCCTGGCCAAGTGGGGCGCCACCCTGGTCGGCGGCTACCGCGCCGCCGCCGCGCGCGTCCCGGACGGCGTCGCGCTGATCGACGAGCGCGGCAAGCTGACCTTCAGCGAGATCGACCTGCGCACCACCCGGCTGGCCAACGGGCTCGCCGAGCACGGCGTCCGCGCGGGCCGCCGGGTCGCGATCATGTGCCGCAACCACGGCGGCCTGGTCGAGGCCACCATCGCCTGCGGCAAGCTCGGCGCGGACGTCCTGCTGCTCAACACCGGGCTCTCCGCCGACCAGGTCGCCGACCTCGTCGAGGCGCACCGGCCCATCGCCCTGCTCGCCGACGACGAGTTCGCGCCGCTGTTCCACCACCTGCCCGCCGCCCTGCCGTGGATCTCCACCTGGACCACCGAACCGGTCGAACTCGCCGTGGACGGCATCATCTCGCGCTCGCGGGCCACCCCGGTCCGCCCGCCGGGCACCGCGGGCAAGATCATCGTGCTGACCTCGGGCACCACCGGCACCCCCAAGGGCGCCCGCCGCCGCAACCCGCCGAGCCTGGGGTCCGCCGCGTCGGTGCTCTCCCGGATCCCGCTGCGGGCGGGGGAGCGGATCATGGTGGCCGCCCCGCTGTTCCACACCTGGGGCCTGGCCGCGGTCCAGCTCGGCATGCCGCTGCACGCCACGCTCGTGCTCCAGCGGCGCTTCGACGCGGAGGCCACGCTCGCCGCGATCGCCGAGCTGCGCTGCACGGCGCTGATCGTGGTCCCGGTGATGCTCCAGCGGATCATGGCCCTGCCGGAGCGGGTCCGCGCCCGCTACGACACGTCGAGCCTGCGGGTCGTCGCCTCGAGCGGTGCGGCCCTGCCCGGTCCGCTGGTCACCGCGTTCATGGACGCCTACGGCGACATCCTCTACAACCTGTACGGCTCGACCGAGGTGTCCTGGGCCAGCATCGCCGACCCCGCCGACCTGCGCGCCGCGCCGACCACCGCGGGCCGCTGCCCGGTCGGCACCCGCGTCGGCATACTCGACGCGGCGGGGGAGCCGGTGGCGCCGGGGGTGGTCGGCCGCATCTGCGTGGCCAACGAGATGCTGTTCGAGGGCTACACCAACGGCACCAGCAACGAGATGCACCACGACCTCATGGTCACCGGCGACCGCGGCTACCTGGACGCGGACAGCCGCCTGTTCGTCTCCGGCCGCGACGACGACATGATCGTCTCCGGCGGGGAGAACGTGTTCCCGCAGCCGGTGGAAGACCTGCTCCTGACCCTGGACGAGGTGGCCGACGCCGCAGTCGTCGGCGTCCCGGACGCCGAATACGGCCAGCGCTTCGCCGCGTACGTGGCGTTGCGACCGGGCGCCCGCCTGGGCGCGACCGCGGTACGGGACTACGTCCACGAACACCTGGAGCGCTTCTCGGTACCCCGCGACGTCTTCTTCGTCCGCAAGGTCCCCCGCAACGCCACCGGCAAAATCATGCGCCGCCGCCTCGTCGAACTCGACTAGCCCCGCGCCGGCGGCGGACCAACCACCCCGCCCCGCCGCCGCCGACGGCCAAGCCGGGACCGCTGTGCACGGCGAACACCCCGAGCAGGCTGGGGCCTCCCCAGTCGTCCCGGTAGCTGTCGGGGTTCGCGTAGTCGACGATCCAGAACTCCGCGACCGCGCGACCGACGAGGTACAGGGCGACCACACCGCCGATGAGCCCGGCGGCGACCCGCGGCGCGCGTCCCCGCCACCGGGGCGACACGATCATCGCCACGACCAGGACCACGAGACCCAGGACGCATGCGGCAACCACGGCAAGGGTGACCTGCGGGCGGGACAGGTCCGCCAAGAAGCCGGTCATCGCGTCGCCCGCGCCTTCCGCACGCGCTGCCGGACGATCAGCGCGAGCCACGGGCCGACCGTGCCGAGCAGGAGCAGCGCCTTGGGGAGATCGGTCGGCGCCCACAGGACGTTGTGCGTCAGACCGCTGGCCAGGCCGACCTTCCGGCAGGCTCCGGACACCAGGAACGCGGCGATCACGAGCACACCGGTCAGGTGCGCGCGGACGCGCAGCCCGCCGGCATGGGCGACGACGTCGACCACGGCGCGTGGGGTGAGCCCGGTGTCCTCGAGCAGGGCGGCGAACTCCTCGCCGTAGCGGTCCCGCCAGGCCTTGGGGTGCAGCGCGACCAGCGCGCGGATCAGGCCCATGACAGCCGGGTCCTTCCCGTCTCGACGATCCGGGACCACCGGCGCAGCTGGTCGGTGAGCGCCGCCACCCCGGGCGCGGTGATCTCGTAGGGCCTGCGGCGGTCCTCGCTGGGCAGCGGGGCGATGAGCCCGAGCTGCTCCAGCTTGGCCAGCGAGCCGTAGAGGGTGCCCGGTCCGAGCTGGATCCCGGTGCGCTCCGCCACGTCCGCGGTGATCGCGTAGCCGTGCTTGGGTCCGTCGCTCAACGCCAGCAGCACCAGCACTCCTGGCTCTCCGAATCGGGCCAACCCGGCCTCGTCCCGTCTCTGCTTCGCCATGCGATATGTCGTATGACGTAGTAACACCAATGATCAACCGATCGTGGCGGCTGAAGCCGTTTATCAGCGCCAGGTGCCCTTGGTCGCGATGCAACCGGTCGCGCGGGTCACGTCGCGCCGCGCGCAACTGGCCCAGCCCGCACTTTCCTATCAATTATTATTGACTATTAACTATCAAGATATTTGGTGATTGGCGAGGTAGGGGGATTGGCCCGGCAAGAGGTGAGGTCAAAAAGCGCTAGGAGGGGGAGGGCTCGAGTGGCCTTGCCGCGTCGATCGGGCGCGGCAGGCCCAGGCGCAGGCGGCCCCGGGGCAGGTCGACGTCGCTGACACCGGGCAGGCGACGGTCCGGCTGGTCGCCGATGTCGCCCAGTCCTCGCAGGAGAACGCCGCGCCGGTGCTCCCTTGGTCGCTGACCGGTGGGAACAACCGCCGGTTCCGGTCGGTCAACAGCGGCAAGTGCCTCAACGTGCAGTACGGAGTCGGGCAGGGCAACGCCCTCATCCAGTACACCTGCTCGGCTGGCGGCGTCGACAACGACGTCTGGCTCACCGTGTGGGAAGCGCCCACCAGCCGCTGAGGCGCGTGTAGAGGTGTTGAGGTGCTTCTCCCGAGCCGAGGTTCGGGAGAAGCACCGCCCGGGGCGGTCACCGCGGCGGGCGCTGGTACCGGGTGAGGATGGCGGCGCCGATCTGCTCGGCGGAGACGCAGTTCAGGTACGTGGGGGAGTGGGTGGCGGGGAACAGGCGCTCACCCGCGCCGAGCGCGGTGGGGAAGACCAGCAGGCGGTACTCGTCGACCAGGTCCGCCGCCATCAGCGCGCGGACGACGCTCAGGCTCCCCGCGACGACCACGTCGCGCCGCTCCTGCTTGACGGTGTCGACCAGGTCGCCGGTGATGACCTCGGAGTTCGCCCACGCCGATGTGTCGGTGGGGGAGTGGGTGGCGATGAGCTTCGGCACGGCGTTCATCCGCTGGGAGAACTCGTCGTCGCGGGTCGGCCAGACGCCGGAGAACAGCTCCCAGGTCTTGCGGCCCAGCAGCAGGACCCCGTCGTCGAGGGTGCTGCCCAGGCGGAACTTGTCGCCGCCCGCGGTGTCCGGGCCGTGCCGGAACGCCCAGCCGCCCGCCGGTGTGCCGCCGCGGCCGTCGGGGTCGGTGACGATGCCGTCCAGGGTGGTGAACTCGATGACGATGACGCTCACGGTGGATCCCTCCGGTAGGTGTTCACCGGTACGTACCGGCGGCACCGCCCGAACTCATCGCGCCGAGTCGGAGAAGATTTCGCGCGGTAGGTCGAAGCCGTCGAGCACCGCCGGGTCGGCGAACACGACGTTGCGCGCGACCTGGCCGCTGACCACCGTGAACACCTGCACCGTGTGCAACCGGTACCGACCTTCGGCGGCGGGTGCGTACGCGGCCAGCGCCGGTTGACCGTTGGCGGTCAGGCCGCGGACCCGCCAGTCCGTCCCGCGCAGGTCGAAGACGCGACGCAGGAAGCGGCCGTAGTCGTCGGTACCCCGGTACCAGAGCGGAACCGGCGGCATCTCCAGCACGGCGTCTCTGGCCAGCAGCTCCACCAGGGCGGGCACGTCCGCGGTCTCGAACGCCCGCGCGTACCGGTCGATCACCGCGCGGACCTCGGGGTCATCCGGCTCGGTGACCGCCTCGACGTCCACCAGCACGGCGCGGGCCCGCTGTAGGGCGCTGTTGACCGCGGCGACCGTGGTGTCCAGCTGCGCGGCCACCTCGCTCGCACTGAACTCCAGGACCTCCCGGAGCACCAGCACGGCCCGCTGCCGCGCGGGCAGGGCCTGCATCGCCGCCACCAGCGCCAACCGCAGGTCTGCGCGGTGCCCGACGTCATAGCGGGCGTCGGGGAAGGGCTGGAGCCACGGCACGTCGATCGCGGGCGTGAGCGGCGCCCCGGGGTCGTCGCTCACCGCGCTCATCCCCGACGGCAACGGCCGCCGCGCCCGCCCTGCCAGCGCGGTGAGGCAGACGTTGGTGGCGATCCGGTACAGCCAGGTCCGCACCGAGGCCCGGGTGGCGTCGTAGCGGTCCCGCGCCTTCCAGGCCCGCAGCATCGTCTCCTGCACCAGGTCCTCGGCCTCGTGGCACGAGCCGACCATCCGGTAGCAGTAGGCCACCAGTTCGTTCCGGTGCGACTCCAGCTCCACGAGCACATCCTGCCGCACGACGCGCCTCGGCAGCGCACCGCGGACCAGCACCCCGGCGCTCCCCGGACGCCTGACCAGCCCCGTCCCAGGTTGCCGCTCCCCTCTCGACAGCCAAATCTAAATATCGACTATTCACTATCAAGATAATCGAGAGTGGTCCAACAGCAAAAGGTGACAGCTACCAGCGCAGAAACAAAAGCGCAAGGAGGGCAGGGCGACCAGCTCGTAGGTGGTCGCCCCACGTGCCGGCCGACCGACGTGAGCCCTAGAGGATCGCGTACGCGCGGACGGGGAAGGTGCCGAAGTCGATGACCGGGGCGGGGACGGCGTGGAAGCGGAAGCCGGAGGGCGGTAGCTGGTCCAGGCCGCGCAGGTGTTCCACGACCGGGATGTCCGCAGCGAGCAGCGCGGTGTGCACGGGGCGGTCGGGGGTGTGGGTGCCGTCGATGTTGAGGCTGTCGATGCCGACGAGCGCGGCGCCCTGCTCGACCAGCCACTCGGCCGCGTCGGCGGTGAGGTGCGGGTGGCCCGCGAAGTAGGCCTCCGTGCCCCAGTTGGCGTCCCAGCCGGTGTGGATGAGGACGGCGCGCCCGGCCACGTCGAAGGGGAGGAAGGCGTTGCGGTCGATCGAGCGCCTGCCGTCGCCCGCGACGCGGACCACGACGGCATCGAGGTCGGCGAGCCGGTCGAGGGGCAGGCCCGCGAGGTCGGTGCCGTCGGGGTAGCGGTGGAAGGGGCTGTCGACGTAGGTGCCGGTGTTGGCGACGATGGTGATCTTGCCGATGTGGAACTCGGTGCCGGGTGCGTAGATGACTCGGGAGGCCTCGCGGGTGAGGTGGTCGGAGATCTCGGGGCCGGGTACGCCGGGGTAGGTGGTCATGCCGTGGCGGATGGGGTGGCTGAGGTCGACCAGGCGTCGGTCGGGTGCGGTGGTCTCGATGCCCCGGGAGCCCTTGTGGGCTTCGGCGAGCATGCGGCGGTTCGTCACCGTGACGGTTCCGACCATGAGCAGGCCGAGGTGTCGGACGAGTGCGTCGGCGACGGTGTTGTCGTCGAGTTCGGGGCTGGGGGAGTCCAGGCGGAAGCCGCGTACGGACAGCGAGCCGCCGTTGCGGAAGGTCACGTCGGCGTCGAACTCGACGCGCCACTGCTGGGTTTCCGTCACGTGTCGGGACGCTAGCAGCGCGGCAGTCGGTGTGGCCGGATCTGACCCTCCACTCAAGACTGAGACCTGGCGCACTGTGACCCTGTAGTTGAGGTTGAGGGTTGGGGTTGACCTGTGGGTTTGGTGATCACGTTCCCCACACGGGGGTCTCAGGCCCGTCCCCGTACGCTGACCGCGTGGTTGCCCCCGCCGTTTCCCCCGAGCCGGAGATCGAGCGCGTCGAGGCCCCGGCCCGCCGCCGATGGCTGCCGGTGTCGTTGCGTTCACTGCTCGTGGCGGCCGCCGGTGCGTTGGTGTACTTGAGCGTGCCGCCGCGGGTGTTGTGGTGGTTGGCGCCGGTCGGGTTCGCCGTGTTGTGGTTCGTGTTGCACGGCAGGCGGGCGCGGGGGGCGTTCTGGTACGGGTTCGTGTTCGGTCTGGGGTTCATGGTTCCGCTGTTGGCCTGGACCGGGGTGTTCGTGGGTCCGGTGGCGTGGTTGCCGTTGAGCGGGCTTGAGGCGTTGTTGGTGGGGTTGCCGTGTGCGGCGATGGCGGTGACGTCGCGGTTGCGCGGTGGGGTGTTGTGGGCGGCGTTGTTGTGGGTGGCGGGTGAGTACCTGCGGTCGGTGTTCCCGTTCGGCGGGTTCCCGTGGGGGCGGGTGGCGTTCAGCCAGCCGGAGGGGCCGTTCTTGTTCTTGGCGGCGCTCGGGGGGACGCCGCTGATCGCGTTGGCGGTGGCGTTGTGCGGGTTCGGTTTGGGTGAGGTGGCGCGCCGGTCGGTGGCGCGGCGGGCCGGGGTGGATCGGGCGTGGCCGGTGGTGGCGGCGTTGGCCGCGGTGTTGCCGCTGGTGGCGGGGTTCTCGGCGCGTGCGGTGGTGGGGAGGGACGCGCAGGCGGGGGAGGTGGTGGTCGCGGCGGTGCAGGGCAATGTGCCGCGGGCGGGGTTGGATTTCAACGCCCAGCGGCGGGCTGTGCTGGACAACCACGTGAAGCGGACGAAGCAGTTGGCGGCGGACGTGCGCGCGGGGAAGGTGCCGCGTCCGGATCTGGTGTTGTGGCCGGAGAACGCCTCGGACATCGATCCGCTGCGGAACCGGGATGCCTACGAGGTGATCGATCAGGCGGCGCGGGACGTGGGTGTGCCGATCGCGGTGGGGTCGGTGTTGGTGGGGGATGACGGGCTGCCGCGGAACGTGGTGTTGCTGTGGGATCCGGTGCGGGGGCCGGTGGAGCAGTACACGAAGCGGCAGTTGCAGCCGTTCGGGGAGACGATGCCGTGGCGGGGGTTCTTCCGGTTGTTCACCTCGGCGGTGGACCGGGCGGGGCGGTTCGTGCCGGGGACGGATCCGAGTGTGTTCGCGATGGATCGGGCGCGGGTGGCGTTGGCGACGTGCTACGAGGTGGCGTTCGACGGTGTGGTGCGGGAGTCGGTGCTGAACGGGTCGAACCTGTTGGCGGTGCCGACGAACAACGCGACGTTCGGGCGTTCGGAGATGACGTACCAGCAGTTGGCGATGGACCGGGTGCGGGCGGTGGAGCACGGTCGCGCGGTGGTGGTGGCGGCGACGAGTGGTGTGTCGGCGATCGTGCGGCCGGATGGTTCGTTGGTGTCCAGTACGGACTTGTTCACCGCGGACGCGCTGGTCGAGCGCGTGCCGCTGCGGACGGCCACTACTATTGCGGACCGGTTGGGTGCCTGGCCCGAGTGGGTCATGGTCGCGGGGGCGCTGGTGGTGCTGGTCTTCGGGCTGGTGTCGGGTCGGCGTCGTCGTAGTGCTGCCCGGGTGGGGTCCGTGCCCGGTGCGGGTGACCTGGGTGTGCCCTCTGGGTTGACGGACTGACGCAGGACACGGATGGGCCGCGGGACCGCCGCGCTCGACGACGCGGTGTGCCGCACACCGACGGGGAGGATTCTCGGATGGACCAGGCGCTGGAACCGGTGCTTGTGGTGATCCCGACGTACAACGAGCGGGAGAACCTGGAGCCGATCATCGCGCGGTTGCACGCGGCGCTGCCCTCGGCCCACGTGCTGGTGGTCGATGACGGGAGCCCGGACGGTACCGGTGACCTGGCGGATGGGCTGGCGGCGGCGGATTCTCGGGTGAATGTGCTGCACCGGACGGAGAAGGCCGGTTTGGGTGCGGCGTACATCGCGGGGTTCTCGTGGGCGTTGGAGCGGGATTTCGCGGTGGTGGTGGAGATGGACGCGGATGGTTCGCACGCGCCGGAGGACCTGCCGCGGATGTTGGCGGCGTTGGGGGACGCGGACCTGGTTCTGGGGTCGCGGTATGTGCCGGGTGGTCGGGTGGTGAACTGGCCGAAGCGGCGGGAGTTCCTGTCGAAGGGCGGGAACCTGTACGCGCGGTTGGCGTTGGGTGCGAAGGTGAAGGACATCACCGGGGGGTACCGGGCGTTCCGGCGGGCGGTGTTGGAGAAGTTGAAGTTGGGGACGGTGGCCTCGCACGGGTACTGCTTCCAGATCGATCTGGCGTGGCGGACGATCGAGGCGGGGTTCACGGTGGTGGAGGTGCCGATCACGTTCGCGGAGCGTGAGCGGGGTGAGTCGAAGATGAGTGGGTCGATCGTGCGTGAGGCCTACATCCGGGTGACGAAGTGGGGTTTGCGTCGTCGGGGTACGCAGTTGTTGTCGCTGTTCAAGCGGTAGTTTTCGGGTTTCGGCATGGCCCACCCGGGTTCCGGGTGGGCTTTTTGTCGTTTGGCGGTGGCGGAGGCGGGTGAGGTAGGCCGTGGCCGATGGGGATGACGGCCCAGCAGGCGTAGGCCCAGTGGGTGAGGAAGGCGAGGGGGATGGAGGTGAGGAACCCGGCGAGCATGGCCCAGGTGTGGCCGGTGGCGTCGGCGGTGACGTCGGGTTGGGCGTCGGGGCGGTGGAGTTGGCGGAGCATGAGGAGCCAGGTGAGGCCGGAGAGGGCTTGGACGAGGGCGTAGGCGGTGAAGCGGGTTTCGAAGGCGCCGTCGCCGCTGAGGAGGCGGGTGGCGAAGGGGGTGAGGACCTGGGCGAAGAGCCAGAGGAGGTTGAGTCGGCCGAGGTGGGTGGTGATGGTGTCGACCTGGCGGAAGAGGGCGTGGTGGCTGGTCCGGTGGGCGGCGATGACGGCGAAGCTGACGGGGAAGGCGATGTATTCGTCGCGGTGTTCGGCGAGGGCGTGGAGGAGGTCGTGGTTGGTGTCGCCGTGGGGGAGGGGTAGTTCGAGGGCGAGAGGGTGATGGCGATGGCGACGACGGCGTCGGTGAGCAGGACGGTGCGTTCGGCTGGGATGCGGCTGTGTCGGGTGTCGTCGGTGGTCATGGTGGGCAAGGATGCTGGCCCGGGACGCGCGACGGCCGCCCGGCGGGGTGCCGGGCGGCCGTCGTGGGATGTGCGCGCTACGCCGTGCGGCTGCGCCGCCCGCGCAGCTCGGTGAGGCGTTCGGTGAGCAGGTCTTCCAGTTCGGAGATGGTGCGCCGCTCCAGGAGCATGTCCCAGTGGGTGCGCGGCGGCTTGACCTTCTTGGGCTCGGGGTCGGAGCCGTCGATCATCTTGGACTCGGTGCCGTGGAGCCTGCACTCCCAGGTGGGGGGGACCTCGGCGTCGTCGCTGAACGGCACCTCGAAGTCGTGGCCCTTCGGGCACGCGTAGGAAACCGTACGGCGGGGGGCGAGGTCGTGGTTGCGGTCAGTCTCGTAGCTGACCGCACCAAGCCTGCTACCACGGAGAACACGGTCGGCCATAGCGGTGTCCTTTCACTGGGCCCGCCGGGACGGGCCAGGGTGTTGCTTACCCAGAGCAACGAACGGAGCGGGAAAAGGATTCCCGTGCCGCGCGTCGCGGTCGCTCAGGGTGACATGCTTCACCCGTCAACAACAGCATCCTCTTTAGAGATGCCACGTCATCGGGATTGTGACGCGTCATCGCGGCAACGACTTCGACATCTCACCCACTCGGGGGATGCTATCGACAGAACAGCGGATCAGGCGAATGCGAGTGGGGCGGGGGTGCGGGTGGTGTCGGCGTGGTCGTCGGGGCGGGAGTGGTGTCGGCGGGGCGCCCGATAACGGACCGTAGCCGGTACGGTTGGCATGTCGGCGGGGTTTTCGTCACGGTGTGTGCCTGGTTGGTCGGTGTGCGTGTCGGTGGGGGTGGCGGTGTCGGCGATGAGGACTGTGTCACCTTCCCGGGTGACGTGGTTGTCCTGGGCGCGGGTGGGGTCTGCCTGCCGAGGCGCTCGAAGTTGACATTGTGTGACCGCGCACATCTCGCTGAGCCCGCGCGCGGAGCCGAGGGCCGGGGCTGTGGTCTTGGCTGCCGCGCTGCCCGGGTGGGTCCGCGGCGGGGCCGGGCCGTGCTTGGTCATCCGGTGGTCGCTCGCGCGTTCGGGCGAGCAGTACTGTCTTCGCCAGCGCGACCGAGGCGGGTCGCGCGCCTGTGCGCGAGGAGACCCGGTGGCGAAGTTGTATTTCTACTATTCGGCGATGAACGCCGGGAAGACCACGACATTGCTGCAGAGCGCGCACAACTACCACGAACGGTCGATGACGACGATCATCCTCACTCCCCGGGTGGACAACCGTGATGGGGAGGGTGTGGTGGCGTCCAGGATCGGACTGACCGCGAAAGGTCGCCTCTTCGACCCGGACACCGACCTGTTCTCGCTGGTCGAGGCGGCCGACGAACGGCCGCATTGCGTCTTGGTGGACGAGGCCCAGTTCCTCACCAGGGCGCAGGTGTGGCAGCTGACCGACATCGTCGACCGGCTCGACACCCCCGTGCTGACCTACGGGCTGCGAACCGATTTCCGCGGTGAACTGTTCGAGGGAAGTCAATACCTGCTGGCCTGGGCGGACGTCCTGGAAGAGATCAAGACCATCTGCCACACGGGCCGAAAGGCCACGATGGTGGTGCGCACGGACGACGACGGCAACGCCGTGACCGGTGGCCCGCAGATCGAAATCGGCGGCGAAGACCGCTACATCTCCGTGTCGCGCAGCGAGTTCAAGAACCTCACCCGCTTGGATCTGGGAAGTCCGCTGGAAGCGGGGTCGTCCGGTGTGCTGGTTGGTGGGGAGTTGTGAGGCTGCCGTCGTGATCGTTCGTCCTCCGGACTGCGCTGCGGCAGTGGCCGGAGAAGTCCCCTGTGTCCTGTCCGGACTGACCTGGCGCGTTCAGGCAGCGGGTGTCGCCGGTGAACTCGAGGGCACCTCTTACCCGGTGGCGCGGGGCGCGGCGGGGGTTTACAGCACGGCGGGTTCGGTGTTGCCCGCGGCGGCGATGGCGCGTCGGACGGGGACGAAGTACATGAGGATGAGGCCCGCGGCGAAGAACACGACCAGGGAGATGATGGCGTAGCGGTAGGAGCCGGTGGCGCTGGCCATGCCCGCGAAGAGCAGGGGGCCGAGCCAGGAGGTGGCGCGTTCGCCCATTTCGTAGACGGAGAAGTACTGGGCTTCTTTCCCGGCGGGGACCATCTGGCTGAACAGGGAGCGGGACAGGGCGTTGGTGCCGCCGAGGACGAGGCCGATGCCGCCTGCGAGCGTGTAGAACTGGATGGCCTGTCCGGCCTGGACGAAGTAGGCGAAGCCGATGACGACGACCCAGACGCCGAGGCTGATCATGATGGTTTTCTTGGCGCCGACGCGGCGGGCGAGGAGGCCGTGCAGTACTCCGCCGAAGAAGGCGACGAATTGGACGATGAGGATGGTGGTGATGAGGACGTCGGCCTCGAAGTGCAGTTCCTCGCTGCCGTACTGGGCGGAGACGTTGGCGACGGTGGAGATGCCGTCGGTGTAGAGCAGGTAGGTGCCGAGGAAGGCGAGGGTGAGGGGGTAGGCCTTGGCGTCGCGGAGGGTGGCGCGCAGTTCGCGGAAGCCGTCGGTGAGGACGGAGCCGCTGTGGTCGGTGGGGCGGGCGCTGGGGCCGCCGCCCGCGGGGAGTCGGCGCAGGGGGATGAGGGTGAAGGCGGCCCACCAGATGCCGGAGAGGACGAAGGCGATCTGGGCGGCGTTGCCCGCGGTGATGCCGAGGGGTTCGCGGGCGAGGTAGATGGCGAGCTGGATGGCCAGGGCGAGGCCGGAGCCGAGGTAGCCGAAGGCCCAGCCGCGGGCGGAGACGGCGTCGCGTTCGTCGGCGGTGGCGATCTCGTGCAGGAACGAGTAGTAGATGACGACCGAGGTGCCGTAGCCGATGTTGCCGAGGGTGAAGAGGATGACGCCGAGTTGCCAGTTGGTGCCGGAGACGGCGGCCATGGCGATGGTGGCCAGTGAGCCGCCGAAGGCGAAGGCGGCGAGCAGGGGTTTCTTGTTGGTGGAGCGGTCGGCGATGGCGCCCATGAGGGGCACGATGAGGACCTGGATGACGGTGGCCAGGGAGAGCAGGTAGCCCCAGAGGGAGCCGGCGGGGAAGTCGAGGCCGAGTGCGCTGATGTCGCAGTCGCGGAGTTTGTCGGTGTTGCCCGCGAGGTTGGCGGGGCAGGGGTTGGGGCCGTTGCGGGTGGTGTCGGCGGTGGCGGCGTTGGCGGCTATCTCGGTGAGGTAGAGGGAGCCGAACACGGTGGTGACCGAGGTGGGGAACACCGAGTTGGCCCAGTCGTACCAGCACCAGCCGCGCTGGGTGCGCACTCGTTGTGCGGTGTCCACCGTGCTCACGTACCGCCTCCGCCCGCCTGGTCGGCCTTGGTGGCGACTGTCACCGGGTCGCCGGTCACGCGGGAGACTACTGGGCGGTGGTCAGTGCGGGGCCGGTCGAGTCCAAACGTTCACTTGGTGCCGGTGGCGATGCCGGTGAGGGTGGTGAGGGCGAAGCCGCCGTCGGTGGTGGCGGTGTCGCGGACGCGGCTTTCGACGACGGAGGCGAGCAGGTCCCAGGTGACGCCGGCGTCGGTGGGGCGTTGGGCGCGGAGCAGGGCCAGGACGGTGTCGGCGTCGAGGGTGGTGGTGCCGCGCAGGGGGGTGACGGTGACGTCGGTGAAGTGGCGTTGGAGCCAGGCCTCGGCGTGGTCGAGGGGGAAGCGGGCGTCGGTGTCGAGGAAGGGGGGTGGGTCGGTGACGCCGCAGTCGCGGGCGGCGGTGGTCCAGAGGCCGCGGAGTTCGCGGCGGTCGCCGAGGGCGTTGGCGGCGATGACGACGCGTCCGCCGGGGGCCAGGACGCGGGCGAAGCCGGCGAGGGTGGTGTCGACGTCGTCGACGGCGGGGAGGCGGTGGGTGGCGACGATGGCGGCGACGGATCCGGTGCGCAGGGGGAGCGCTTCGGGGTCGGCGTGGGCGCCGGCGCGGGTGCCGGGGGCGGCGAGGGAGAGGACGTCGAGGTGGGCGGCGCGGAGGGCGCGGACGGTGTCGGGGTCGCCGCCGACCTCGATGACGGTGCCGGTGAGGCCGGTGAGGTGGGTGGCGATGGCGGCGGGGAGGTCCACGGTCGCGTCGGTGTCGTCGGGTGGGGTGTCGGGGTGTGGGCGTGTGCCGGTCGTCTCGCGGGTGTCGGTCACCGGGCAAGGATGCCTGGTCGGGGTGGTCTGGCGGGAGTACCTGACGCACAGGTCATAGGTCTGTTACCTGGCGGGCGGGTTCTTGTGTGGACGCGCGGTCAGGTGCGGGGCCAGGCGCCGCGGGCGGTGAGGACGTCTTTGAGTACCTGGGGGCGGTCGGTCATGAGGCCGTCGACGCCGAGGTCGAGGAGGTCGCGCATCTGGTCGGGGTCGTCGATGGTCCAGACGTGGATCTCGGCGCCGCGGCGGGTGGCGGCGCGGACGAGGGCGGCGTCGACGACGCGGAGGGGGCCGTGGTGGACGGGGACCTGGGCGACGAGGGGTCGGGGGGCGGGTCCGGCGAGTGCGGTGGGCAGGTGGCGGGTGGCCCAGAAGCCGACCATGGCGCGCATGCCCATGGAGGTGAGGACGCCGGGTCCGGCGAGTGCGCGGATGCGGGTGAGGCGGGCTTCGGAGAAGGAGGCGAGGCAGACGCGGTCGCGGGCGCCGGTGCGGCGTAGGACGTCGAGGACGGGTTCGATGGCGCTCGCGGCTTTGACGTCGATGTTGACGCGGGCGTCGGGGAGTTCTTCGAGGAGGTCTTCGAGGCGGGAGAGGGGTTCGTGGCCGTCGAGGCGGGCGCGGGAGACGGTGGTCCAGGGGAGGTGGGCGATGGTGCCGCGGGTGTCGGTGGTGCGGTCGAGGGTGTTGTCGTGGTGGACGACGACGACGCCGTCGCTGGTGGCGTGGACGTCGGTTTCGAGGTAGTGGAAGCCCTCGTCGGCGGCGCGGCGGAACGCGGAGAGGGAGTTCTCGGCGCTGGCGGGGCCGGTGTCGTCGTGGTGCCAGCCGCGGTGGACGAACGCGCGGGGGTGGGGTCCGTCGAAGAAGCCGTGGGTGAGGCGGTGGGGGTGGGGTGGCACGGGTTGAGTGTGCCTCAGCGGCGTGGCGTCGTGGTGCACCGCGGGTGTCGGGCTAGCGTCGGGCGCCATGGCCGAGCCCGTTGCCCCGATCGTGTCCCCGGTGTCGTTGTTGTCGCGGAAGGCGCGGCCGTGTGGGTGGTGTGGGGCGCAGTTGCCGGAGGAGGACCGGGCGGGGCGTCGGCGTCGGTATTGCGCGCAGTCGTGCAGGCAGCGGGCGTATGAGCGGCGGTCGGCGGTGCAGCGGGGTGGGTTGCCGGAGGACGCGGTGGTGTTGTCGACCGCGGAGGTGGCGGACCTGTTGGACCGGTTGTTCCAGTTGCGGTGCGCGGCGGAGGACGTGGTGACCGCCACACAGGACGGTGCGACCCTGGCTGAGCTGGGGGTTCTCGCGGAGCAGGTGCGGGTGTCGGCGAAAGGGCTCGAGCGCCTGCGCTGACGGGGAGCGGTCCACTACCCTACGTGCTCGTTCTCCGACAAGATCGGGTGATGGGACAGTTCTTGCGGCGGGCGGTGCCGGAGAAGGACGGTGCCGGCGGGCGTGGGTCGACAGGGACGGCGGCGGGTATGCGGCAGGCGGCGGAGCAGCGGACCGAGCTGGTGGAGGTGCTGTCGGCGACGGACACGGCGTTCGCGTTGACCGATGTCCGCGGGCACGTGCGCTGGTGCAACCCGGCGATGGCGGAGTTGTTGGGGTTGGCGCCGCAGCGGTGCGCGGGTCGGTCGTTGACGGCGTTGTTGGCGGGCGCGCCGGATGGGCCGGGCGAGGCGGACGTGGTGGTGTCGTTGCCGCTGGCGGACGGGTCGGGGCACCGGTGGGTGGAGATCCGTTGCACGCCGGCGCCGCGTGGGCAGTTGCTGTACCGGGTGGTTGACGTGTCGCGGTGGCGGGAGCGGGAGCTGGCCGAGGCGGGGTTGGGGGAGCGGCAGGACGAGTTGCTGCGGATGGTGGACGAGGACCCGTTGACGGGGTTGCCGAACCGGCGGGCGTTGACGCGGGAGTTGGAGCGGCAGTTGGCGTCGGGGGCGCGGGGGGCGTTCCTGCTGTTGGACCTGGACCACTTCAAGGACATCAACGACCTGCACGGTCATCCGACGGGGGATCGGGTGATGTGCGCGTTGGCGTCGTTGTTGCGGGATCGGATCGGTCATGGGCGGATCCTGGGGCGGTTGTCGGGGGACGAGTTCGCGGCGGTGTTGCCCGACACGGATGAGCGGGCGGCGGTGGCGGCGGCGGACCGGTTGCGGACGGCGATCGCGGCGATCCCGATGAGCGGGGTGGCGGGGGCGAGTCGGATCACGGTGAGTGTCGGGATCGCGACGTTCGACTCGGGGGTGAGCTGGCAGGAGGTGCTGGCGAACGCGGACATGGCGTTGTACGCGTCGAAGTCGGGTGGCCGCAACCGGGTGACGGTGTATGAGCAGGGGCATTACAAGGACACCGAGTTACGGGTGACGGTGATCGAGCGGGTGCGGGCGGCGTTGAAGGACGGCGGGTTCGCGTTGCACGCGATGCCGATGGTGAAGTTGGGCAGTGGTCGGGTCATCGGGCACGAGTTGCTGTTGCGGTTGGAGGACGGGCGGGAGCCGCGGTTGGGGCCGGGGGAGTTCCTGTTGGCGGCGGAGCGCAGCGACCTGGTGTTCGAGATCGACCGGTGGGTGGCGGACAAGGCGATCGAGACGTTGGTGGAGCACCCGTACCCGGGGTTGCGGTTCAACGTGAACGTGTCGGGTCGGACGTTGGAGGACGAGGACTTCGGCGGGTTCGTGCTGGACCGGTTGACGGCGGCGGGGGTGGCGCCGGGCCGGTTGGGGTTCGAGATCACCGAGACGGCGGCGGTGACGAACCTGGACGCGGCGCGGAGTCTGGCGCAGCAGCTGCGGGCCAGTGGTTGCCGGATCACGTTGGACGACTTCGGGTCGGGGTTCGGGTCGTTCGTGCACCTCAAGCAGTTGCCGATCACGGGGTTGAAGATCGACGGGGAGTTCATCCACGGGATCGATTACGGCAGTCGGGACACGGTGTTGGTGCAGGGCATCGTGGACATCGCGCGGGGTCTGGGGTTGTCGGTGGTGGCGGAGTGGGTGGAGCGGGCGACGCAGGTGGAGGCGTTGTCGCGGTTGGGGGTGCGGGTCGCGCAGGGGTTCCACCTGGGTGAGCCGGAGCCGTTGGAGGCGTTGTTGAGCAGGCCGCACGGGGTGTGGATGCGGCGTCCGACGGTGTTCGACGGTCCCGGCGGTGCCGCCGGTGCCTCTGGTTCCGGGGCGGCGACGTCGGTCTAGTCCGGCCCGGGCGGGTTCGGGGGCGGAGAATCCGGGCGGGGATGTCGAGGTGGTGTCCCCGGCTCCGTCATGGGGCCGTGCACACCCCGACCGGGGGTGGCCGAGCAAGGGGAGACCCGCCGTGAAGTACCTGCTGCTGATGCAGATCAACAACGCTGTGCTGGACGCGCTGACCGAGGCCGAGCGGGAGGTGGTGATGTCCGGGCACCAGGAGTTCATCCGGGCCATCACCGAGTCCGGGGAGATGATCTCCACCAACGCGCTCGGCGACCACTCCGCGACCGTGACCGTGGCGGGGCGCGGTGGTGAGCAGGTGGTGACCGATGGGCCGTTCGTGGAGGCGAAGGAGTACCTGGGCGGCTACTACCTGGTGGACGTGGAGAGCGGTGAGCGGGCGGTGGAGTTGGCCAGGATGATCCCGGACTCGCGGATCGACGGGTTGGCGGTGGAGGTGCGGCCGGTGATGTTCTCGGCGGGCCCGGACGTGTGAGCACGCCCGCGGTGGGCATCGGGGACCTGCTGCGCGGGTGCGCGCCGCGGGTCCTCGGTGTGCTCGTGCGCCACCACGGGCATTTCGACGCGTGCGAGGACGCCGTGCAGGAGGCGTTGTTGGCGGCGGCGACGCGGTGGCCGGTGGACGGGGTGCCGGACAACCCGACGGGCTGGTTGGTGACCGCGGCGGGCAGGCGGTTGACCGACCACTGGCGGTCGGAGAACGCGCGGCGGCGCCGCGAGGACGTGGTGGCCGCGCAGGCGCAGCTGCTGGTGCCGGGCGCGGACAGCGACCGGCCCGGTGACGTGGACGACACGCTGGACCTGCTGTTCCTGTGCTGCCACCCGGACTTGGCGGCGCCGTCGCGGGTCGCGTTGACGTTGCGGGCGGTGGGCGGGTTGACCACCGGCGAGATCGCGGCGGCGTTCCTGGTGCCGGAGGCGACGATGGCGCAGCGGATCAGCCGGGCGAAGGCGCGGTTGCGGGGCGCGGCGTTCCCCCGGGACGTGGACCCGGGGCGGGTGTCGGCGGTGCTGCGGGTGCTGTACCTGATCTTCACCGAGGGGCACACGGTGTCGGCGGGGCCGGAGTTGAACCGGCCGGACCTGACGGCGGAGGCGATCCGGTTGGCGCGGGCGGTGCGGGCGCGGCGGCCGGGTGACGGTGAGGTGGCGGGTCTGTTGGCGTTGATGCTGCTGGCCGACGCGCGCCGCGACACCCGCACGGGCCCGGGTGGGGTGTTGGTGCCGTTGGCGGAGCAGGACCGGTCGCGGTGGGACCGGGCGGCGATCGCGGAGGGGGTGGCGCTGGTGGAGGAGACGGTGTCGCGGGCGCCGCTGGGCCCGTACCAGGTGCAGTCGGCGATCGCGGCGATCCACGCGGAGGCGGCGGGGGACGCGGATACGGACTGGGCGCAGATCCTGGTGTTGTACGGGATCCTGGCGCGGATCGCGCCGAACCCGATGGTGTCGCTCAACCGGGCGGTGGCGGTGGCGAAGGTCGCGGGGCCGCGCGCGGGGTTGGCGGAGGTGGCGGCGTTGGCGGGGGACCGGCGGGTGGCCGGGCACCACCGGGTGGCGGCGGTGCGGGCGCACCTGCTGGAGCTGGCGGGTGACCTGGGGGAGGCGGTGGTGGAGTACCGGCGGGCGGCGCGGTTGACGTTGAGCGTGGCGGAGCGGCGGTACCTGGAGGCCAAGGCCGACCGGATCGGGTGACCCACCAGAATTGACAGCATGTTGTCGTAATGACAGGATATTGTCATGACGAACGAGAGCGTGAACACCGTCCACCTGGCCGTCTACGACATGCTGTCCGACTGGGAGACCGGGCACGCCACCGCCACCCTGCGCCACGGCATGGGGCAGCGGCGCCCCGGCAGCTTCACCGTCCGCACCGTCGGGCTCGACACCGAGCCCGTGACCACCATGGGTGGCGTGCGGATCGTGCCCGACCTGACCCTGGCCGAGCTGAGCCCCGCCGACAGCGCCATGCTGATCCTGCCCGGCTCCACCGGCTGGGACACCGGCGACGACCGCCACCCGCACTTCGCCCGCGCCGCCCGCACCTTCCTCGACGCGGGCGTGCCCGTCGCCGCCATCTGCGGCGCCACCGCAGGCCTGGCCCGCGAGGGACTGCTCGACGACCGCGACCACACCAGCGCCGCCGCCGAGTACCTCGCCTACACCGGCTACGCGGGCACCGGCCGCTACCGCGAGGCCGACGCCGTCACCGACCGCGACCTCATCACCGCGGGCCCCACCGACCCCGTCGCGTTCGCCCGCGAGATCCTCGCCCGCCTCGACGTCTACCGCCCCGAGGCCCTCGACGCCTGGTTCCGCCTCTACGCCCACAGCGACGCCGCCGCGTTCGCCGTCCTCGCCGGACAAGGCGCCGACGCGTGAGCGGCCCGTTACTGTCGCGGACCGCGCTGGCGGTGTTCCGGGCGCACGGCAGGCTGCTGGAGCTCTCCGAGGACATGGCCCGCCCCGTCGGGCTCACCGCCGCCCGCTGGCAGGTCCTCGGCGCCGTCCTGCGCGACCCGCTGCCCGTCTCCGGCGTGGCCCGCGCCATGGGCATGACCCGCCAAGGGGTGCAGCGCATCGCCGACCTGCTCGTCGAGCAGGGACTGGCCGCCTACCGGCCGAACCCGGCGCACCGGCGGGCCAAGCTGCTGGTCGCGACCGAGGCCGGGGTGGACGCGGTGCAGCGCGTCACCCCGGCCCACCGGGCCCTGGCCGCCGACCTCGCCGACCGGCTCGGCGACGAGCGGTTCGCCGAGATCGCCGCCGCCGTGGAGCGCCTCGCCGAGGCCCTCGACACCCTCGACACCACCACCCCGGCAGACTGAGCCCTCCCCAGCCGAGGAGTCCCACCCGTGCCGCCCCCGCCCCACCGGACCACACCCCCCGCCGACACCGTCGCCCGCCTGCGCGCCGCCGGGTGCGTCTTCGCCGAGGACGAGGCCGCCCTGCTCGTCGACGCCGCCCGCGACCCCGCCCACCTCGCGGACCTGGTGGCGCGCCGCGTCGCCGGGCTGCCCCTGGAACACCTGCTCGGCTGGGCCGGGTTCGCCGGACTCCGCGTCCAGGTCGACCCCGGGGTGTTCGTGCCGCGGCGGCGCACCGAGTTCCTCGCCGAGCACGCCGCCGCCCTCGCCGCGCCCGGCGCCGTCGTGGTCGACCTGTGCTGCGGGTGCGGCGCCGTCGCCGCCGCCGTGCGCGCCCGCGTCCCCGGCGTCGACCTGCACGCCGCCGACCTCGACCCGCGCGCGGTCGACTGCGCCCGCCGCAACCTGCCCGGCGCGGCCGTCCACCGCGGCGACCTGCTCGCCGCGCTGCCCGCCGAGCTGCGGGGGCGGGTGTCGGTGCTGGTCGCGAACGTGCCGTACGTGCCCACCGCCGCCATCGACCTCATGCCGCCCGAGGCCCGCGCGCACGAACCGCACACCGCCCTCGACGGCGGCGCCGACGGCCTCGACCTCCACCGCCGCCTCGCCGCCGAGGGCGCGCCGTGGCTGGCCCCCGGCGGGCACCTGCTCACCGAGACCAGCGCCGAACAGGCCCCCACCGCCGTCGCCGTTCTCGCCGCCGCCGGGCTCGACGCCCGCGCCGAACACGACCCCGACCGCGACGCCACCATCGTCCTGGGTCGCGCCCCCTGACCCGGTCTCGATCGGGTGGCTACCGGCCGGTGCGGGCCTAGGGCGCGCCGCGGCGGTGTAAGCCCGGGTCGGAGCGCCGCCGCAAGGGGACGGCGCCCGTCCGAGGAGGTCGCGGTGCGGAAGTGGACAGTGGCGAAGTGGACAGCGGTGGCGTGCGCGCTCGTGGCCGCCATCGGGATCGTCGGACCGGCCTCGGCCGCGCCCGCCGAACGCAAACTCACCGGCGTGTGGACCCTGCGCGTCCCCAACGGACCCGGCCTGCTCGACCGGGACGGCTCCGTCGGCCTCGGCGACCCCGCCGCCGCCACCCGCTGGCGGTTCGTGCAGACCGGTGCCCGCGGCGACTACCTCATCCGCACCGACGAGACCCTGCGCGGCTGGACCCTGCCCGAGGCCGGCCCCGGGGCGGCCGTGCGGGTCGGGCCGCTGAACCTGCTGCCCACCGATCCCCGGACACTGCGCTGGACCGTGCACCTCAGCGGCTCCGCGGCCGCCGCCGTCATCTCGGTGACCATCAACTCCGCGGTCAACGGCTGGCCCGTCGTCCCCGGCGGCGACTACGACCCCCACCTCGTCGTCGTCCCCGAGACGTTCGCGCCCGTCACCTATCTCGCCACCAAGGTGTCCAACTAGGACCCTTTTCACCCGAAAGGCGGGTCCCGCTTGTGGGTGGGGGCACGCGCTGTTTCGCTGCTGGGAAAGTCCACGCGGTGATCGGGAGGTCGGCATATGGTGCAGACGTCGTGGCTGAGCGCGGTGACCAAGCTCAAGCCCAGTGAGGACGGCATCGCCGTGGTGAAGGCGGAACCCCCGGGAGGGGTCTCGCTGCCCACGCAGCGCGCCGGCACGCTGTCGGCGGGAGTGGTCGCGGCGATCGGACCGGGCAAGCGGCTCGCGTCCGGGGAGACCCGGCCGATCCACCTGAAGGTCGGCGACACCGTCGTGTTCGACGTGGCCGCAGGCACCGGGGTCGACATCAACGGCGGCGAGGTCATCATGCTGCACGAGACCGACGTGCTGGAGGTCAGGCCCACCTGAGCGAAGGCCGGTCCGTCGGCGCCGCCCGGCCGGGGGCGGCGCCCGGACCCGGTCCGGCTAGGACTCGCCGGTGATGCGGGCCGAGCCGATCGACGCGGCCGTGATGGCCCGCGCCGCCGTCTGCGTCGAGGAGTTCTGCGACAGGTTCGTCAACGTCGCCTTGTTCAGGGCGTGCACCACGAACTCGTAGGTGTTCACCGTCGACGGTGAACACGGCCCCTGGTAGCCGTAGAGGCTGGCGCTGCCCCGGTAGTACACCTGCCGCGACCCCGCCGGTGTCGGCGGCTGGTAGGAGTGCGCCACGTTCTGCGGCAACGACGTCGACCCCACCGGGATGTCGTAGATGACCCAGTGGATCAGGTTGTTGTTGTCCAGGTCCCGCATGACGATCGCGTAGCTCTTCGCCCCCGCCGGGGCACCCGCCCACGACAGCGGCGGGGACTCGTTGCGCTTGGCGGGGTCGTTGCCGCCGCCGCTGGTGCACTCGTGCACCTTGGGGATCAGACCGCCGTTGGTGAACGCGGCGCTGGAGACGCTGAAAGCGCTCCCCTGTCCCGCCGACGACACCGCGGGCGAGACCGCCACCGCCCCGACGACGAGCACGGCGGCCAACACGGTTGTGGTGCTTCTCACTGGGGGTCTCCCGAGGATTCCTGTGGTCCTGTGGTCCTTTCCGTGACGCGACTGTGATCTGGCGCCGGACCCAGCGTAGGCGCTCACCCATCCGGCGGCGGCCCGTCCTTTTCACCACTTTTGTCACCGAACGATCCCCGTCGCGACGCCCCCGGCGCGTCGTCTCCCCACCGGTTTCCCACCCTCGCCCCTCCTTGCCTACAGAAGCACACTTCTGTAGGCAAGGACTCTGATCCGCCCCTGGTTGAAGAGGTTGGTTGTCAGTAACTATGATGAATCCATAGTTACTTGTATGAATGGTGGGTTGGTTGTGGTGGATGTGGCCGGTGGGGACGTCGTGGAACGCCGAACGGCGGCGCCGGGGGAGGAACCGGGCTGCCTGTGCTGCGGCACACCGCTACCCGAACGCGGCACCGCCCGCGGTGGACCGCGACTGCGGTACTGCCCCGAAGGACAAGGCCGCTGGGACGGCGACGCGTTCTCCTGCAAACGCCACGGCGCCGCCGTCGTCGCCTACCGGTCCGCGCGCGGCGACGACGACCCGCACGACCCCCTCGCCGTCCTGGACCGCGAACTGACCCGACTGCGATCGACACTGACCCCGGCGTTGACCGCGCTCACCGACACCGCCGCCGCCGTCGCCGGACAACAAGAGTTGGTGCGCCGCGAAACCGTCCGCGTCGCCGAGGCCGAAGCCCACGCCGAACACGCCCACCGCGCCACCGCCGCCGCCACCCAGGCCCGCGACCAGGCCCAGGCCGCCGCGGCGGCCGACCGCGCCGCGGCCGCCGCCGCCGTCGCCGACCGCGACCAGGCCCGCGACGACGCCACCCGCGCCCGCGCGGCCGCCACCGCCGCGACCACCCAGGCCGCCACCGCCGAACAGGCCCGCCAGGACGCGGTCACCGCCGCGGGCGACGCCGTCAAAACCCGCGAAGCCGCCCAGGCGCGCGTCGCGGCGCTCACCGACACCGTCGCCGCCCTCACCGCCGACCGCGACGGCGACCGCACCGCCCTGGAAAACCTGCGCACCCGCCTCGCCGCCTGCCAAGCCGAGGAACGCGCCGCGCGCGGCATCGCCACCGAACTCGCCCACCGCCTGGAACAGGCCACCGCCGACCGCGACCGCGCCACAGCCGACCACGCGCGGCTGGTCGCCGAGTCCGCCGCGGGCCAGGCCCGCCTCGACACCCTCACCGCCGCCGTCACCGACCGCGACACCGCGCTCGCCGCGGCGCGTGAGGACCTCACCGCCGCCACCGTCCACAACCGGGTCCTGCGCCACCTCGCCCACGCCGTGCCCGTCGACGCGCCACACCACCCCGCCGTGCGGCACCTGCTGGCCACCCTCACCGACACCGGCACCGACCTGCTCGCCGACCTGGCCACCACCATCGCCACCGCGCCCGCCGGTACCCGGCCCGTCGACGCCGTCCTGGCCCGCCTTCGCGCCCCCGACACCGCCCGCGCCGACATCGAACAAACCCTGACCGAACCCGGCGGCGCCGACACCCGCGCCCGCCGGACACTGACCGGCCTCGCCGCGACCGGCCGCCTACCGGCCGTCCCCCTCACCGACCACGACCCCAACACCCCACCCGCCGCCCACACCGTGACCATCCACGTCCACGGCGGCACCCCCGACACCCGCCGCCACCTCGCCGTCGAGGCCACCCGCGTCGCACCGGACCGCGTCACCACCGCCCCCGACGGCACCGAGCTGCGGATCGACACCCCCACCGCCCCGGTCCTGACCTACCTCGCCGACCTGGCCGCCCACCTCGGCCTCACCGCCACCATCGGAACCACCCCATGACCCCGCCCACCGCGCTCGGCGGACAACCACGGCGACCCCGAGCAGGGCTCCACGGCACCCACTACAGGTCGCTCACCCCCGGAACCACAGTCGACACGGTGGCGCGCCCGACACCCGCCGCCTCGCCGTCGAAGCCACCCGCGCCGCACGGGACCACGCCGCCACCGAGCCGCGACCGCCACGGGCCGCGCAGCGCCCGTTCCCAGTGCCTGGACCGCGCGCGCCCCACTTCCGATCCCGGCCCGGTCACCGCGACCGGCGCCGTTGCGGGCTCAGTCAGACCTGTCAGCGCCGATCCCCGGTGCCGCGACCGCGCACGACCTACCTCTGCCGCCGGAAACGCGGCCGACACGGCGCGCCCGACCGATCACCCCGCCCACGACAGCCATCGGCCACACACCGCCGGTCCCCGGTGCCGTGGCCGACGCGGCCTCGTCCGAGGCGGTCACCACCGCGTCGGCGCGTCGAGTGCGCTCGACCCACGCCAGTCCCCGGCCCGGCCGATCGCCCCGGCCGCCGCCACGGTGCTGTGCTCCTTCCACTCGGCCGTGTTCGCCCGGCACGCGTCGGCCGCATACCCGGTTCGCGACCTCGGTGGCGAACCGCTCCGCGAACCCGCCGCCGCGGGCCCGGTCGGCGCTGAGCCCCGACACCGGGACCGCGCGCGCCCCGCCTCTGGCCCCGGCCCGGTCGGTGCCGATCGAGTGCCGGGCCGCGCGGCACGGGTGTCCGGAGGTGTGCGGTGACCGCCGAGAACACCGGCGGCGACACCACGCCCGCTGTGTTCGCCGGTGCCGTGGCCGAGCTGTCCGTGTGGCCGGGTGTGGCCGACCCGCCCGTGCTGCTGGCCGCCGTCACCGACTGGCTGGCCGGGTACGGCAGCACCGCCACCCGCCACACCTACGCCGGGCAGGCCCTGGGTCTGCCGACCAACCCCGTCGACATCGAACGGTGGGCCTGCGTCGACCGCGCCCCCGCCGGGTGGGCCGCCGCCGTGACCCGGTACGGCAGCGTCATGCGCCTGCCCGCCCGCCCCACCACCGGGCCGACACCACCGCCTGCCCCGCCCGGGCGGTTGCGGCACCTGCACTGGCTGCGGTGGTGCGCCGCCCACGACCTCGACCCCCGGCTGGCCCGCGCCTCCCACGTCAAAACCTGGCTGGCCGACCTCGACACCGCCGGCGCCGCCCCCAGCACCCGCGACAAGATGCTCGGCGCCGTCCGCGCCCTCTACGACCACCTGGTCGCCGACGACCACGCCGAGGCCAACCCCGCCGCCATCAACCGCGCGCGCCTGGGCCTCACCGCGAACCGCAAAGGCGCCACCCGCACCATCACCCTCGCCCACGCCGAGGTCGCCGCCCTCTATCACTTCGCCGGGCGGCTGCCGCGCCAACGGGAACTCGACCGCCTCCGGGCGCGGGCCGTCGTGGCGCTGTTCACCGCCGGGATCCGGGTGAGCGAACTCTGCGACCTCGACCGCGCCGACCTGCACCACAACCGCGGTGTCCGGGCGCTGCGGGTGCACGGCAAAGGCGCCAAGGACCGCATCGTCTACCTGGCCGACCCCGTGGCCGCCGCGATCGACGACTACCTGCGCGCCCTCGACACCGGCACCGCCCCGGCCACCCGCGCCCAACGCCCCACCCTGGGCACCCCGTTGCTGCTCAACCGCAACGGCCGCCGCTGCACTCGCCAGGCCATCTGGGAACTGCTGCGCCGCATCGCCGCCGCCATCGACCCCGACGGCACCGGCCTGGCAGGCACCCTGCACCCCCACGCCCTGCGCCACTACTACGTCACCACCGCCATCGCCGACGGCGCCGACATCACCGACGTGGCCACCGACGTCGGCCACACCAACACCGACACCACCCGCCACGTCTACAACTCCGCCGCCCCCGACCCGGCCAGGTCCTCCGCCCACCGCGTCGCCCGCCACGTCTTCGGCCCCGACTGACCGCCCCACCGGACCACGCCGGAGTCCGCACCGGGCGGGCGAACGCCCCGCCGGTGGCCAACGCCGCCCGCCCGCGAGGATTTCGTGCGGGAAGCGGCCGTGGCTCACCCCGTTGGAGATCACTCGCGAACCACTCGGTCGTCACCCGCGCCACATCGACGGGCGACGGGTCACGAGGACCCGACACCGGCACGCTGCCGACACCGGTCCAGCAGCAGCCCGGCGGCCACCAGCGGCGCCGGGCGACGCGGGTCGGCGGTGTCGGTGGACTCCCCGCGCTCGCGGATCGAGCCGACGACATCTCCCAGAACCACCTGCCTGCCCGAGCCCCGACACCAGCGGAGGCCCCGGCGGCGGACTCGCCGAGGCGCGAGTGGGGCTCAGCGGGCCAGCATCGCCCGCGCCACGATGATCTGGCCCGGGGCCAACGCGGTCCGCCCGTCCTCGATGTCCCACAGCGAGTTCTGCAGCACCCGCCCCAACGTCCACCCGGCGGCCCGGGACCGGTCCAGGTCGAGCGCGTCGGTGAGCAGGTCGAACCGGCGGTCCACCGTGCGGGTCGGGGCGCCCGCGGCGACGACGGCGTCCCATTCGCTGTCCAGGGCGGGCATCAGGTCGAACCCCGGGTCGCCCGCGAGCGGCTCGGGGTCGATCGCCAGCCACGGTTCCCGTTCCCCGGCCAGGACGTTGCCGTAGTGCAGGTCCCAGTGCAGCAGTCGGTCTCCCGGTTCGTCGACGAGGTCGGTGACCGCGTCCGCGCAGGAGCGCAGCAGGCGCCGCTCGTCCGGGTCGGCCAGGGACCGCAGCGCGGCGGGGACCTCGTCGAGCATGGCCGTCGCGATGTCGGCCAGCCCGCGCAGCCCGGCGGGCGCGGGCACCGCCGTCAACCCGCGCATCAGCTCGGCGAGAACGCCCATGGCGGTGTCGTCGTCACCGACGTCGGCCAGGCTGCGGGAGCCGTCCAAGCGCTCCAGCAGCATCGTCGTACTCGCCGGGTCGTGGTCGATGAGCCGCACGATCCCGGCGCCGTCCCAGGCCCGCAGCCCCACGACGGCGGCCCTCGACTCGTCCCGGGGCGGCTGGAACTTCAGCACCGCGCGTCCCCCGTCGGTGGCGCGCACCGGTAGCACGAGCGACGCCTCGCCGGAGCCGGGGACGCCGTCGGGGACGAGGTCCCACCGCGCCAGTGACTCCTCGACCAGCGTGGGGAGAGCCGCGATCCAGGCCCGGCCCGCCTCGCCCTCGCGCCGGTACGACGCGAGCAGCACCTCGGGAAGCAACATGGCGCGGAACCCTTCGTCGGCGCAAACACCCACCCTACTCAGGGGTGGTGTCACGCCGGTCGGCCTCGCCGGCACCAGCCGGAAAGCCGGTGGTTGTCTCGGACCAGCGGCGCTGCCCGCTGTGGGGCAGGCGCCTGCCGCTCGGGGCGTCGAGGAGCGGACCGGCCGGGCGGCGGTCACGACCTGGCCGACCGCGTGCCTGCGGCCACCCCGGTGTCGGCCTGGTCCATTCCGGACTTCCGCATCCTGTTCTCGAAGCCGTCGAGCATGCACTGCACCGTGAGCGCGTACTGGGCATCCGGGTCGTGCCCACCGTCGAGCGCCTTGCTCAGGTTGGGGTAGCGCCGCATCAGCGCGGCGATGTCCTCCGCGCGGGGTGCCGCTCCGCCGACCGGGTGCGCGGCCTCGTTGAGCACTTGGCCGATCGTGTAGGTGCGCAGTGAGCTGATGATCACGAGCAGGTCGTGCTCGGTGAACCCGGAACCGCTGAGCAGTCCGATCACCCGATCGCCGAACTCCATCATCGCCGGGGCGTGGGCGGGCCGGGTCGCGAGGACGGGCAGCACGTTGGGATGGCGGCGCAGCACATCACGCAACCGCCGCAGGTGTGCTGTGAGGTGATCGCGCCACGTCCCGGTCCGGAGTTCGAGGTCGTCTTCGGCCAGGAACTCGCTGAAGACGGCCTCGACGACACCATCGAACAAGGCGGCCTTGTTGGGCAGGTGGTGGTACACGGCCATCGGGTTCACGCCCAGTTCCGTGGCCAGTTTCCGCATCGAGAGCCCGTCGACACCGTCCCGGTCCAGGACGGCGAGGGCGGTGGCGACGATGTAGTCGCGAGTCAGCGCGCGGCGGACCGGTCGACCTTCGGGGTCGGTGTCGACAGGTCTGGTCCTCCGCGCCATGCCGCGAGCTTAGTGTCGGCGCACGTCGTGCAGCGTGTCGCGTAGCTTCGCGGTCCAGGCGACCGGCACGTCGAAGTACGACAGGTGGTGGCCGGGGAACACCACGAGCGGTGCGCCGATCTTCCCGGCGAGGATCCCGGCGGGCGGTCCGTAGTACCGCCTGGTGGCGAGGGTGGTCGCGCCGACCGCCATCACCACGGGTATCCCACTGGATTTCAACCGTTCGACGTTGGGCGCGTACCGCACGAAGTGCGCCATCTCGTGCTCGGCGAAGAACCGCTGGTTGTTCGCGGTCCGCGCGGTGAAGTCCGCCGGGATCTCGCGGTACGCGGCCACCGGGATGCCGACCGACAGGGAGAACAGCGCCATTCCCGTACCGGCGCCGAGACGGCGGATGGTGTCGAACATGGCGAGCGACTTGGTGTCCGGTTCGACGGTGAGCAGTGGCGGTTCGTGGGCGATGACCGCGGTCGCGGCCGCAGGTGTGCTCGTGGCCATTTCCAGGGCGATGATGGCGCCACCGCTGTTGCCGAAGATCGCCGCCGATTCGTGCCCGGCGGCACGCAGCACCGCGACCGCGTCACGAGCCTGCTGAGCGATGCTGAAGTCCGTCACGTTCCGGGTGCTGCGGGAGTTGCCGCGCCGGTCGTAGGTGATGACCTGGAACTCGTCGGCCAGCAACGCCGCCGGATAGGTGTAGAAGCCGGCGTCCCCCTGACCGCCGGAGATCATCAGCAGCGGCGGACCGCAACCGCGGACCTCGTAGTACAGGGTGTCCCCTTCGGAGGTGACGTGTCCGGTCCGGACCGGGACCTGTTCGGCCTTGGCGCGGGCGGCTGCCGAGTCCTCGGCGTCGTACCCGGTGACGGTGCTGGTTTTGATGGCCGCGACAGCGGAGGACGCCGCCAGCGCCAGGGTCGCGCCGATCCCGACGGCGATCCGCGCGACCCGACCACGGCCTCGGAGCGGCAAGATCACCGCGAGTACCACGACTGCGGGGACCAGGGCGAATGCCAGCACTCCAAACGTCACCCGCTCGTGCGGCACGACAGCGAAGTAGGCGTTCACCACCGCCGCGACGGCCGCGACCACGGCGGGCCACGGGTCGACCGGTGACCCGCGGATCACCCGGGGCAGCGTCCACGCCCCGACGACGGCGGCGGGCAGCACGGTCAGGACGACGTGCAGCCACAGTTTGTCCTGGTCGAGGAACCAGCCGAGATCACCCAGCGCCTCGATCAGGAACACGACGTCCACGGCGAGTGCCGCCACCAACAGCCACGGGCGCGGCCGGATCCCGGCGAGTAACCACAGCAGTGGCGACAACACCAGTGTCACGCCGTCCAATCCGACCATCGCGAACCCCCCTGGCTATACGACGTATACCTACGCTACATCGTATAGCCGGTCGACAGTCGCGTTCCGCGGCGGCGGCCGGGCGAGGGTGCGGTTCTGCCCGGTGAGGCGACGGCGAGACGCCGCTGGTGGCCGTGGCCGTGGCCGACGTGGCGCAACCGCAGGTGTCGGCCTGCGAAGAGGCCGGGTGCGAAAATCCCCCGGCCGGGGTGTCCTTGGGCGGGGTGCCCGTTCGTAGTGATGTCGTGCGGCGAGCGCGCCGCGCGGGAATCGGACAGAGGAGCCACGGACGTGAAGTACATGCTGCTGATCAACGCCGGTGCCGTCGACGTCGAGGGCGGCGCGGTGGGGTGCGCGCCCGAGGACTGGATGGCCTACGACAAGCAGGTCCACGACGCCGGGGTGTTCGTGTCGGGCGAGTCGATGGCCGACCTGGTCACCGCCGCGGTGGTGCGGGTCGCCGACGACGGGCGCCGCACGGTCACCGACGGCCCGTTCGCCGAGGCGCGGGAGGTGCTGGGCGGGTTCTACGTCATCGACGTGCCCGACCTGGACGTGGCGCTGGAGTGGGCGGCCCGCTGCCCGGGTGCCCGCGGCGGCGGGTCGGTGGTGGTGCGCCCGATCGCCGACTTCGGCGCCTGAGCGCCGGTGGTGGACGTGGCGCGGGACGCGGTGGCGGCGGTGTTCCGGGAGGAGCACGGCAGGCTGCTGGCGGCCCTGGTGCGCCGCTTCGGTGACCTCGACTTGGCCGAGGAGGCCGCCGCCGAGGCGGTGGCGGCCGCGGTGGCGCACTGGCCGGTGCGCGGTGTGCCGCCGAACCCGGGCGCGTGGCTGATGACCACCGCGCGGCGTCGGGCGGTCGACCGGTTGCGCCGTGACCAGGCGCTGGCGACGCGGCTGGCGGTGCTGCGGGTGGAGGCCGAGCGAGCCGAGCACGCGCCCCCGGCGGACCTGGCCGATGCCGGGGGCGGGGTGCCCGACGAGCGGCTGCGGCTGTTCTTCACCTGCGCGCACCCCGCGCTGCCCGCGGAGGACCGGCTGGTGTTGACGCTGCGGTGCCTCGCGGGCCTGACCACCGCCGAGGTGGCGCGGGCGCTGCTGGTGCCGGAGGCGACGATGGCCAAGCGGATCACCCGCGCCAAGGCGCGGATCCGGACGGCGCGGATCCCGTTCCGGGTGCCCGGCGCGGACGAGTTGCCCCAGCGGCTCCCGGGGGTGCTGCTGGTGTTGTACTCGATTTTCACCGAGGGCTACGGGGCGCGCCGCGACGACGTGGCCGACGAGGCGGTGCGGCTGGCCGGGATCCTGCGCCGGCTGCTGCCGGAGCGGGAGGTGACCGGGCTGCTGGCGCTGATGCTGCTCACCCACGCCCGGCGCGCCGCCCGCACGGGCGCCGACGGGGCGCCGGTGCTGCTCGACGCGCAGGACCGGTCCCGGTGGGACCGGGCGATGATCGCCGAGGGCGCCGCGCTGGTGCCCGAGGCGTTGGCCGGGCCGGTGGGCCCGTACGGGGTGCAGGCCGCGATCGCCGCGCTGCACGCCGAGGCGCCGACGTTCGCCGACACCGACTGGACGCAGATCGTGGCGCTCTACGACGTGCTGGCCGCGATCGACCCGTCGCCGGTGGTGGCGGTCAACCGGGCGGTGGCGGTGGCGATGCGCGACGGCCCGACGGCGGGGCTGGTGCTGTTCGACCGGTTGTCGAAGGAGCCGCGGCTGCGCGGCTACCACCCGTACCTGGCCGCGCGGGCGGACCTGTTGGCGCGGGTGGGGCGGTTCCCGGAGGCGGCGGTGGCCTACCGGGCGGCGTTGGCCGCGGCGGGGTCGGAGCCCGAGCGGGCGTTGGTGCGCGGCCGGTTGGCCGAGCTGGAGCTGGAATCGGAGTCGGGGGAGGCGGGGACGTGGACGTGATCGGGCGGGACGAGGTGTCGGCGTGGACGGAGGCGGAGCGGCTCGGGGTGGTGGAGCTGCTTGCGGACCTCGACGACGCCGAGTGGCGGGCGGGGTCGCTGTGCGCGGGGTGGACGGTGTGGGACGTGGCCGCGCACCTGGCGCTGTCGACGCGCACGTCGGTGTGGGGGATGTTCGGCGGGATGCTGCGCTACCGGGGCGACTTCGACCGGATGGTCGACGAGCAGGCCCGGGCCCGCGCGGCCCGGTACGGCCCGACCGAGCTGGTGGGCCAGCTGCGGGACACGGCCGGGTCGGCGCGCCGCAACCCGCTGGCCGCGCCGCTGGACCCGTTGGCCGACGTGCTGGTGCACGTGGAGGACATCATCCGCCCGCTGGGCCGGCCGCGGCCGCGGCCGGTGCCGCCGGAGCGGGTGGCAGCGGCGCTGGGGCACCTGGTGGCGGCCCGGTTCTGGGGTGTGGCCAAGCGGCTCGGGGGCGCGGTGCTGGTGGCCACCGACCACGACTGGCGCGGCGGCGACGGCCCGGACGAGGTGCGGGGCCCGCTGGTGGACCTGCTGCTGATCGCCACCGGCCGCCCGGCCGGGTTGGCGGGTGTCACCGGCCCCGGGGTCGGCAGGCTCGCGTTGTGACGGGCCGTGGGGGAGTGGCCGCCGGGCCGCGTCCCCACCCCTGATCTCACCCGATCGTGGGCACCGACCGTGACGGATCGGCTCCGTCGGGTCAGGGTGATCAATTAGAGTGCCGGGCATGCGGCGATGGCCCCAGGTGCTCGCAGGCGCGGTTGTGCTCGCCCTGCTCGTCCTGTTCGCGGTGCTGCTGCTTCCCGACGGCGGCCTCGACCGCAGCGACAAGGTCGCCAGCGTCCTCGGCCTGGGCGTCGCCGTCCTGACCCTGCTCGTCACCTTGTTCCCCAAGCCGGGGCGCGCCGCCGGGACGCCCGACGACCTCGGCGCGGTCGTCGACGGTGTCGCGCGGGCGGTCCGCGACCAGTGGGAGTCCGAGGAGCAGATCCGGCGGGTGCACGACCCGTTCCCGCTGCCCTACCGGTGGACCGCGGCCGACGAGGCGATCACCGACCACTGGCAGGCCGTCAACGCCGCCCCGGACGACGACACCCCGCCGGAGCTGGCCGGGCAGGGCGACCACGTCGTCGACCTGTTCCGCGCGATCCCGTCCGGGCGGCTGGTGGTGCTCGGCGAGGCGGGCGCGGGCAAGACCGTGCTCGCCTCGCGGTTCGTGCTGACCCTGCTGGGCGAGCGCGCGCCCGGCGCGGCGGTCCCGGTGGTGTTCTCCCTGAGCTCGTGGGACCCCGACCGCGTGGGGTCGCTGTCGGACTGGCTGGTGGCGGAGTTGACGTCGAACTACCCGAGCCTGGGCGCGGTCGACGGCGCGGGCGACACCGTCGCGGCGCGGCTGCTGGCCGCGCGGCTGGTCCTGCCGGTGCTCGACGGGTTCGACGAGGTCCCCGACGGGCTGCGCGGCACCGTGCTGGCGCGGATCAACCAGGGGCTGCGGCCCGACACCCGGTTCCTGCTGACCAGCAGGCCCGAGGAGTACCGGTCGGCGGTGACCTCGACCGGTGTGCTCACCGCCGCGGCGGTCGTGCGGTTGGCGCCGTTGACCGCCGACGACCTCGACCGGTACCTGCCGCTGACCATCCGCACGGTCAACGGCTCCCGGGAGAAGTGGCGGCCGCTGCTGGCGCGGACCCGGGAACCCGACGCGGGCGGCGCGCTGCGCGAGGTCCTGTCGACGCCGCTGATGGTGGCGCTGGCCCGTGCGGTGTTCAGCGACACCGACGCCGACCCCGAGCGGCTCGCCGCCCGGGGCGACTCCGCCGCCGCCATCGAGGACCGCCTGCTCGCCGGGTTCGTGCCCGCCGTGTACGCCGACTCCGACGCCGGGTCCGCGCACCGCAGGCTCGTGTTCCTCGCCGAGCACACCGTGCGCCTCGGCACCCCGGACATCGCCTGGTGGCGGCTGGTGCAGGCCGTGCCCCGCGCGGTGGTGGGCGTGGTGGGGTTCCTGGTGATCGCGTCGGCCGTGTGGTTCGGGATGGGCTTCCCCGGCTGGGTCGGGCACTGGCCCGCGGGCTCCGGGCAGGGCGGCTGGCAGGTGGCGACGGTGCTCGCCGGTGCCGTGTGCGGCGCGGTCGGGGGCGCGGTGGTGGGGCAGGGGCGCGGGATCCGCCCGGAGCCCGCCCGCATGCGGCTGCGGCTGCGCGGCAGGCTCGCCCAGATCACCGCCCGGCTCCGCCGGGGCCTGCGGAGCTGGCGGACCATGGTGTACCTGGCGGTGTGGGTCGTCGGCGGGACCCTGTTCGGGCTCATGGCGTCGATCGGCCGCGACCAGGGCGCCATCCTCGTCGGTGTCGCCGCCGGCCTGTTCGCGGGGGCGGGGACGTGGCTGGTGGTGTCGTTCATCAGCGGCCTGGGCACCCCGATCGAGCCGACCGACACCACCAGCCCCCTCGACCTGCTGCGGATCGACCGCCGCACCGCCCTGCGCCAGGGTGTCGCCGTGGGTGTCGTCGGGTCGGCGGTGTTCTGGCTGACGCTCTACCTCGGCGTCGAACCCGCCTTCGGCGTGCCGTTCGAGGTCGTCTTCGCCGACGGCCTGTGGCTGCCGGGCATCGCGATCACCGCGACGGCGGGGGTGGCGATGTGGATGATGTTCGCCACGGTGTGGGGGGCCTGGCTCATCGCCCGCGTGTGGTTGGCGCTGACCGGCGCGCTGCCCTGGGCCACCATGGCGTTCCTGCACGACGCCTACCGCCGCGGTGTCCTGCGGCAGGTGGGCGGTGTCTACCAGTTCCGCCACGCGCGGCTGCGCGAATACCTCGCCCGGCCCCGGTGACCCGAGGCGTGGGGGAGCGGCCCCACGCCTCGGGACCCCCAGTGGTTACACGCGGGCGGGGAGGAAGAAGGTCTCGGCGCGGGTGAGCGCCTCGGTGTCGTTGCGGATGTCGCCGGGTTTGCTGCCGTTGCCCAGCAGCACCCCGGCCCACCGCATGCGCAGGTACTCGGCGCTGCGGCGCAGCATGCCCTCCAGCGCCTCCGCCTGGGAGGTGTCCTCGGCCAGCGCGGTGACGCCCCACAGCGTCTTCGGTGCCATGCGGGCCTTGAAGTCGGCCTCCCGCACGCGCAGCCAGTTGGACCAGTAGTCCAGGTAGGCCTTGGTGCTGTTGGACACGGTGTACCAGTACAGGGGGCTGGCGATGACGATGTCGGTGGCGGCCAGGGTCGCGTCCAGCAGCAGCTTCTCGTTGCCGGTCGGTGGCGGCAGCGGGTTGTCGTGGCGGGTGTCGGCGAAGGTGGGCAGGGGGTGGTCGCCCAGCCACAGCCACTGCCGCTCGACGTCGGCGGGCAGCGCGCGGGCGGCGTGCCGGGCGAGCTGCTCGGTGTTGCCGTCGCGGCGGGAACTGCCGAGCACGAACAGGAACCGACTCATCGGTGGGGATCCTCCCGGGTGAACGACACGGTCTCCATGTATATGCATCTAATGCATGTACACACAGATGTTGTACGGGCGGGTATCTTGTGTCAAGGCCCGCCCGAGGAGTTGGATGCCGTGACGTCGTCGTGGGACCGGCTGGTCACCCTGCACAGCCGCGTCGAACAGGCGCTGTGCCGCGCCCTCGGCCCGCACACCCTGGGCCTCTCGGAGTACCGCGCGCTGGCCCGACTGGCCGACTCGCCCACCGGTGAGCTGCGCATGCAGAACCTCGCCGAGGCCATCGGCCTCAACCAGAGCTCGGTCAGCCGCCTGGTCGCGCGCCTGGAGCAGTCCGGCCTCAGCGAGCGCACGCTGTGCGAGGAGGACCGGCGCGGCATCTACACCACGATCACCGACTACGGCCGCGAACGCCACCGCGCCGCGCAGCCCGACTACGAGTCCGCCCTCGCCGACGCCCTCGACCGCGCCGCCCGCGACCCCGACCTCGCCGCCCTGGTCGCCGCGCTGAGGCCGGACTAGGGCGCGAGGAGTTTGCGCAGCGTGTAGAGGCAGGCGTCGAGGGCCTCGTGCCGCGAGAGGCAGGCGGTCCGCGTGTGGTGCCAGCCGGAGTACATCGTCGACCACAGCACGCTGTGCAGCCACCGCGGCTCCAGGCGGGGGTCGACGGTGCCGTCGCCGTGACCGCGCAGGATCGCCTCGTGCAGGGCGATCTCGGCGGGCCCGCAGTCGTCCCAGGTGTAGGTCTGCGGGTCGTTGAACACCAGCAGCAGCACCGGGCCCAGCTCGAAGTACTCGCGGCAGAGCCGGTCGACGGCCGCCGCCGCCGGGCCGCGGGCCAGGTCCGCGCGGGCGGCGGCCTCGGTGACGAGCTCGTCGGCCAGCACGCCGATGGCCGCGACCAGGTCCGCGCGCTCGGGGAAGTAGCGGTGCACGGTGGTGCGCCCCACGCCCGCGGCGGCGGCGATGTCGGCCAGCGACGCGGCCGGGTCGGCGGTGAGCGCGGTGATGGCCGCGTCCAGGATCGCCCGGCGCGTGCGGGCCCGGGTGCCGCTCTCGACCGGTTCGGTGTCCACCGGGCCAGCGTAGACGGGGACCGCTCCGGAACGGAATGCCGGTTGACCGTAGTGGAACATCGATGTTCCACTAGCGGGCATGGCTGCTCCAACAAATGCGGATGAACCGGGACGAACGGTCCGCTTCCCCCGGTTACGGGTCCTGTGGTCCTTCGCCGTCCCGCACCGCCGCACCCTCCTCGCCGCCCTGCTCATGGCGCTCGCGGCGTCCGCGCTGAACCTCGCGATGCCCATGGCCACCAAGTGGGTCCTCGACGCGCTCGCCGCCGCCGACCCGCTCGCCGGCCCCCTGCTGCTGATGGTCGGGCTGATGCTGGTCGGCGCCTGCATGTGGGTCGGGCAGTGGGTGCTGCTCGGCCGACTCGGCGAACGGGTCGTCCTCGACGCGCGCGAGGGCATGGTGCGCCGGTTCCTGCGCGCCACCGTCCCGGCGATCACCGCCCGCGCACCCGGCGAACTGGTCACCCGCGTCACCTCCGACACCGTCCTGCTGCGGGAGGCCGCCACCTCCTGCGCCGTCGGCCTGGTCAACGGCGCGGTCATGCTCGTCGGCACCCTGGTCCTCATGGGCGTGCTCGACCCGCTGCTGCTGGGCACCACCGTCATCGCCATCGCGGTCGTCGCGGTCCTGTTCGGGCTGCTCATGCCCGCCATCGCCGTGGCCAAGCAGAGGGCGCAGGACCACGTCGGCGCCCTCGGCGGCGTCCTGGAGGGCGCGCTGCGCGCCGTGCGCACGGTCAAGTCCAGCCGCGCCGAGGACCGCCAGGCCGACGCCGTGCTCACCGACGCCCGCGCCGCCGCCGACCTGGGCATCCGCGTCGTGCGCCGCGAGGCGGGCGCGTGGGCCATCGCCTGGACCGGCGTCGAGATCGCGATCATCGCCATCCTCGGCCTCGGCGCCTGGCGCGTCGCCCAAGGCGAACTCGAGGTCTCCGCGCTCATCGCGTTCCTGCTCTACGCGTTCGGGCTGATGGACCCGGTCACCACCCTGAGCCAGAACGTCACCGCACTGCAGAACGGCATCGCCGCCGCCGCCCGCATCCGCGAGGTGCAAGCCCTGCCCCTGGAAACCGGCCCCAGCACCCCGAACACCACCCCCGCCGACACCACCGGCCCGATCCTGCGGCTGCGCGGGGTCACCGCCGCCTACGGGCCCGACGCCGAACCCGCCGTCCGCGACATCGACCTCGACATCCCCCGCGTCGGCCACACCGCCGTCGTCGGACCCTCCGGCGCGGGCAAGACCACCCTGTTCTCCCTGATCCTGCGGTTCCTCGAACCCCAACAGGGCGCCCTCACCGTCGACGGCGTCGCCTACCGCGACCTCACCCACGCCGACATCCGCGCCCACCTGGCCTACGTCGAACAGGAAACCCCCGTCGTGCCCGGCACGATCCGCGACAACCTGCTGTTCACCCACCCCCACGCCACCGACGCCGACCTCGCCCGTGTGCTCGCCGCGGTCCGCCTCGACACCCTCGCCGACGGGCTCGACGCGGGCCTGGACACGCCGCTGTCGGCGACCTCGGTGTCCGGCGGCCAACGCCAGCGCATCGCCATGGCCCGCGCCGTGCTCGGCGACCCCGCCGTGCTGCTGCTCGACGAGGCCACCGCCCAGGTCGACGGCCTCACCGAGGCCGCGCTGCACCAGGTGATCCGCGACCACGCCCGCCGCGCCGCCGTGGTCACCATCGCCCACCGGCTCTCCACCGTCGTCGACGCCGACACCATCGTCGTCCTGCAGGACGGCCGCATCCGCGCCCGCGGCACCCACACCGAACTGCTCGCCTCGGACGCGCTGTACCGGGACCTGGTGGAATCCCTTCGCATCCCCGACGCCGCGCCCGTAGGGTCGAGCACATGACCCAGTGACCCCGCGCACCCCCACCACTCCTCTGTGGACAGTCCAGACCCGCCCACCGAGGAGGAAACCCGTGATCACCGTCCCACCCGCGCTCGCCGCCATGCACGCCCAGCACAGCGGTGACACCGGCCGCGCCTGGATCGCCGCCCTGCCCGCCCTCGCCGCGGACATGCTCGACCGCTGGCAACTGCGCCGCGACGGCCCCGCCCGCCACGGCATGGTGTCGCTCGTGCTGCCCGTGCGCCGCCCCGACGGCACCCCCGCGGCGCTGAAGCTGCAACCGGTCAACGAGGAGAACGACGGCGAACCCGTCGGCCTGCGCGAATGGGACGGCGACGGCATCGTCCGGCTCCTGGAACACGACCCCGCCACCGGCACGATGCTGCTGGAACGCCTCGACGCCTGCCGCCCCCTCAGCGCCGTCGACGACCCCGTCTCCGTGCCCGTCCTCGCCGCGCTCCTGGCCCGCCTCACCGCCCGCCAAGCCCCACCCGGGATGCGCACCCTCAAAACCATCGCCGAGAACATGCTCGCCGACGCCCCGCGCCTCATCCCGCGCTTGACCGACCCCGATGAGCGGGCCCTCATCCACCGCTGCGCCGACACCGTGCGCGAACTCGTCGACGAACCCGGCGACCGGCTGCTGCTGTGGGACCTGCACTACGACAACATCCTCGCCGCCGACCGCGAACCCTGGCTCGCCATCGACCCCAAACCCCTCGCCGGAGACCCCGCCTTCGACCTCATGCCCGCCCTCAGCAACCGCTGGCACGCCATCACCACCGCGAACAACCCCACCCACGCCCTCCGATGGCGCTTCGACCAACTCCGCGAAGCCATCGACCTCCCCCACGACCACGCCACCGGCTGGACCCTGGGCCGCGTCCTGCAGAACACCCTCTGGGACATCACCGACGGCGCCACCCGCGTCGACGACGTCCAGGCCACCATCGCCCACGCCCTCCTGGGATAGCCGTGGCGGATCATCGACAGGCTCCGACCGCCCGCGGAAGTCCGATCAAGATCTTCGCCCGTCGACGCGGTGACCGCTGTGTTACAGGATGTCGCTCGCCGACGGCATATATGGGTGCCACCACGGACGCGGCCGGCATCGCCAGGGTAAAAAGCCTCGATGGCATCATCGAAAACTCCGCACGCCTGCGCATTTCGACTGGACACCGACCGACCGGCGGGTTCATACCATCGGCGGACTGGGCAACCATGGTGCCGGTCGCTAGGCTGAAACGCGGAGCTCCATTGCCGATATCTCAACAGGTATTCCAAGAAAATGTTGTGGGACACCGGTCGCCCGGGGCGATGGCGATGGCAGGACTCATCGAATTGCGTTCCGAGCGGCCTGATTCCGTATCAGGGGAGCGTTGAATGAATATCAAGTCGAAGGCGGTGGCGGTGTTGGGCGGCGCGCTCATCACCACGACCGTGCTGGCCCCGGCCGCGTGGGCCGACCAGGAGCCTTCGGGACCGGGGGCGTTCATGTCGGGGCACACCACCCAGAAGCGCAACGGTCTCACGTGCGAGAACCGCTGGTACAACACCTACGGCGGCACGACCTGCTCCGGCGGGTCGGGAGCGCAGAACGTGAAGTGGCGCGTGCACGTCGCCTGTGCCGCCCAATCCGACTACACCGGCCCGTGGAGCTACGGGTCTGGCAGCGGCGGGTTCGAATGCAACTTCAGCGTCCAGAACTCCAGCGTGGAATGGGGATGATCCAGCCCGGTTGATCCGGTCGGGACGAGGCGCCGATGCGTCCCGCACGGCTTGGTCAAGGCCGTGCGGGACGCACGCGTCGCGAACCGGTCCAGCTCCTGGCGGGGGAAACACGGTGGTGAGGGATATCGCGGGGCAGCGAGTTCCACGATGATCAGCGCGGCGGTATCACGACGTCGGCGGTCGAGTCGGGGAGTGTCGATAAGCGGGAGCACCCACCATGCACCATCGGGCCGAGGAGAAGGTGCCGGCGATCTCGGGCAATTTGAGCACAAACTCGCAGCCTGTCCGGATTGTACCGTGACACGAGCGTCGCGAAATACTCGGCACCTGACCATCCGGATGCGCGGATCACGCAGCGCGCAGGTGGGCGACTTCTTCCCGCACGACACGTTCGACATTCACATCGCATTGCGCCGCGATGGCGGCAGGGTGTCGAAATCGACGAACATCCCCGCCATTCCGCTGTTCCGGGTCAGGACGTTGTAACGGTAGTTCACCACCAGCACGGCGGGCAGCGGCGACAGATCGGCGACCAGTTGGGCGCTGCTGCGCGCCACCGGGCGGCCGATCGTCGTGGCCGCCACGCCGGCGGGCCTGGCGGGTCGCGTGCTCGACCTCAGCGGGCTCGGCACCACCTCCACCCCCGTCGCCGAGCCGGGAACCCCACCGCGCTGACGCGACCCGCTCTACCGCGGCACCTCGGTGACGTAGACGCGCGCGCTGCGGCGGGCGAGGACCGACTCGAGTTGGTCGACGCCGTCGAACTCGTTGCACAGCAGGAACAGGTGCCGACCCTCCGGGCCGCCCAGCGCGCACGAGAAGCAAGGGAGGTCGGTCTCCACCCGGTGGGTGATCTCGCCGCCGTCGAGGACGCGGACCACCGCGCCGGCGGGGCCGCTTCCGGTGTGCGCGAAGGTGTCGGCGGTCTGGCACCAGATGCCGCCGCCCGCGTCGACGCAGATGCCGTCGGGTCCCAGTCCCTCCGCCCACGTGCGGCGGCCGGACAACGTGCCGTCGGCGGCGATGTCGAAGGCCGAGAGGCGTCCGGCGAAGGACTCCGAGACCACCAGGGTCGAGCCGTCAGGGGTGATCACCATGCCGTTGGGGAACTCGATGTCGCCCGCGACGTCGCGGGCGGTGCCGTCAGGGGCGACCAGGCGGATCCAGCCGGGCTCGGGCGCGCCGCCGCCGAGGAAGTCGAAGTCGGCGCCGTTGACGTAGACGTGGCCCGCGGGGGTGACGACGAGTTCGTTGCCGCCCTGCGGGCTGTGCCGCACCGGTGCGCCGTCCGGCTCGACCCGGGTCAGCTCCTCGCCGGAGACCAGCAGGCGGCCGTCGGGCAACCAGGCGATCGACCAGCCCATCCCGCCGCGCCCCGGCCCGACCACCTCGCGCCTGCCCTCGAGGTCGACCGCCAGCACCTCGCCGCTGCCCCAGTGGGCGAACCACAACCGGCCCTCGTGCCAGCGCCCGGACTCGACCATGGTCAGCCCGTCGGTGAGCAGCCGCGGGGCGGGGAGTGGGACGACCACGGGTGCCTCCTGGGGAAACTGGACTGGACGGTCTAGTCCAGTGGTGCGCCCTAGCGTACGGTCGGGTCCGTGCTCGATCAACACCCGACCCGCAAGCAGGCGGCCATCCTCGAAGCGGCCACGACGACCTTCCTCGACAACGGCTTCCGCGGGACGAGCATGGACGCGGTCGCACGCGTCGCCGACGTCTCCAAACAGACCGTCTACCAGCACTTCGGCGACAAGGAACGGCTCTTCGTCGAGATGGTCCGCCGAGCCGTCAACGCCGTGGCCGACGCGGTCTCCGCCGGGATCGGGCAACTCGGCTCCGGGGACGACCTGACCGCCGACCTGCACGCGTTCGCCACACGGCAACTCACCGCCGTGCTCCAACCCCGCGTACTCGCCCTGCGCAGACTCGTGACCGCCGAGGCGTGCCGCTTCCCCGAGCTCGGGCAGGCGTTCTTCGACCAAGGCCCGGGCCGGACGATGACCGGACTGACGGCCAGGTTCGCCGAACTCGCCCACGACGGCCGGTTGGACCTCGACGACCCGTCGACCGCGGCGTCGGACTTCAACTGGCTGGTCATGGCCGCGCCGGTCAACGAGGCGATGCTGCTCGGGCGGACGGCCTTCCCGGCCGAGGACATCGCGCTTGTGGCCAACCGGGCGGTGGCGACGTTCATGCGCGCCTACGGCCCACGACCGTGACCACACGTACGAGCGCATTTCCCGACCCCGGCGTGTGGCAGGCACCCCATCACGGGTAGGCCCGAAGTGGAGCGCCGTCGCTGTGGGGAGGTCCGCCGGGATGCGCAGTCGGGTAGCCGCGTTCGCCGTGTGCGCGCTGGTCGCGGGTAGCGGCACGGCCGCGGCCGAGGGATTGCCGCTGCCGTACTCGGGTCCGGCGGACCAAGTGGTCACGGTCGTGGCAGCGAACCCCGCCGCGACCACGGCCACCGTGACGGCCTGGCGCCGCGCGGCCTCCGGGTGGACCGTCGACGTCGGCCCCGTCGACGCCTTCGTCGGCGAGTCCGGGATCGGGCAGACCGCCGAGGGCCGACGCACGACCCCCGCCGGGGTGTGGCCCCTGACCGAGGCGTTCGGCAACAAGCCGGGGTACGGGACCCGCCTGCCGTACCGCCAGGTCGACACGTCCGACTGGTGGGTGTCCGACGTCGACTCGCCGCACTACAACAAGCCATTCCGCTGTGCCCCGGGCGCCTGCCCCTTCGACGAGCGCGCGGGTGAGGACCTGGGCCGGGTCGGCGCGGCCTACGACCGGGCGGTCGTCATCGACTACAACCGCGACCCCGTCGTCGCGGGCGCCGGGTCGGCCTTCTTCCTGCACATCGGCACCGGCGCGCCGACGGCGGGCTGCGTCAGCGTGCCCGCCCCCGCCCTCGACTCACTCCTCACCTGGCTCGACCCGGGCGCCCACCCCGTCATCGCCATCGGAGTCCCCTGAACGTCCACCCGGCACCGGTCCGAGTGGAACACTCCGCGCGCTGACGTCGGCGGGGATGTCGTCGTGGGCTGATTTACTGCGCGCATGGGTGTGTTGACGGACTACTTCCGCGCGCCGGACGCGGGTGCGGTGGTGGCGTTCCTGACGTCGTCCGAAGCGGCGTCGCCGGTGGCCGAGTTCGACGGCGTCGAGGCCAAGTCGATCGACCCGCACGTGGTGCTGGGGCTATTGGTGGCGGTCGCGGCGGGGGAGCCGTACCAGGGCCTGGCCTCGCGACCGGTGTGGCCCGCGACGCCTGAGCCCACGGGCTACCCGGACGACGGGGACCCGTGGGCCGACGGGCCGTGGGTGTTCGAGCTGGACACCCGGGTGCGGGACGTGATCGCGGACGTGAACGAGGTGACGGCGGTCGTCACCGAGTGGGCGCGGGCGGAAGAGGTGGGCGGCTCGCCGTCGGACTGGGAGCCGGTGGTGGGGGAGCTGGTGGCGTTGGCCGGTCGAGCCAGGAGCGCGGGGCAGCGGCTGTACTGCTGGACGTGCCTGTAGCCGACGCGCGCCCTCTTGATGGCCCGCTGCGCTCAAGCGGGGCGGCGGTTGACGTAGGCGGCCAGGCCGCCGAGTTCCTCGCTGGCGACGAACGCCGACCGCACGTGCACGATGGCCTCTTCGACGTGCGCCGGGCAGCCCCACGCCGCATCACCCCAGGAGTCGGCGACCTTGAGCTCGGCGGGCTCGGTGCAGCCGTCGGCCCCGCCCAGCTGACAGTGCTCGGGGTGCGGCAGGACGACCTGCGCGGCCGCGGCGGTGCGGATCCGGGCGGCGAGTTCTGCGGCGGTGGCGGCGCGCTGCTCGGCTTCGGCGCGTAGCGCCCGTTCGCTGCGCACGGCCTCGGCCAGCTCGTCGCGGGCCGCTTTCGCCTCGGCCTCGGCGTCCCGACGGGCCCGTTCGTTGTGGTGGCGTTCGATGGCCAGTGCCGCGGTGTGGGCGAAGATCCGGGCGAGGGCGAGGTCGGTGCCCTGCGGCACGCGCGGCACGCGGTGGTACATGGCGAAGGTGCCCAGCAGGCTCCCGTCGAGGGCCAGGATCGGCGTGGACCAGCAGGCCGCCAGATCAGCCCGCTCGGCCAGGTCGCGGAAGTCGTCCCAGAACGGATCGCAGGCGATGTCGGTGACGATGACCGGAGCCCGCCGGTAGGCGGCGGTGCCGCAGGAGCCGATGCCCTCACCGGTGGCGATGCCGTCGATGGCCCGGTTGTAGAAGTCGGGCAGGCTGGGCGCCGCCCCATGGTTGAGGTGCGCGCCGTCGGAGTCGGCGAGCAAGACGGAGACGAGAACCTCCTGCGGTGCGAGGTTCTCGATGCAGCGCGCCATCCCGTCGAGCACGTCGGCCAAGGGTGCTTGCCGGGCGATCTGCTCGAGCAGCGCGCGTTGTTCGGCCATCAGGTGCTGGGCGTGTCTGACCTGGGTGGTCTCGATGCCGACGACCCGGACTCCGATGACCCCGCCGTCGGTGTCGTGGCGCGGTTCGCAGGTGAGGTCGAAGAACGCCTCCCGCGCCCGCGGACCGCTGTCGAGCACGATTCGGACGTCGCGGTCGATGCGCGGCTCACCGGTGCGGTAGACGTCGTCGAGCAGGGCGACGAAGCTCCGACCGAGCGGTTCGGGCAACAGCGCGGCGAGCGGGGCACCGACGTGTGCCCGGTCCTCGCACAGGGCGGCGAGGAACGCCGGGTTGGCCGTTTCCACCAGGTGCGTCGGCCCCAGCAGCGAGGCGAACACGGCATCGGACCGGCCGAACAGTGCCCGCACGTCCTCCTCTGCCGTCGTCGATAAGGGGTGCCGACCTGGTGCCGCCGTCATGGTGTGGTCCGTTCCTCGTCTGCGGGTGCCACCGTAGTACCCGCTTCGCCCGGCCACTGCACATCGTCGTCGGGTGCGGTCTGCCGCCGCGTGGGATCGGACCAATTCGACAGCATGATTACGGGGAAGCCGCAAGACGTCATTTCGGCCGCCGCTACGTTGCCTAAAGCTCTGTTCGCGAATGTCATCCAGAATCGACCACGTATGAGATTGGAGACTGCGGCGTCGAATCGGACGAGATTCATCGCATTGGTCTAGTCCTATGGGCATCTAGTCCGATCGCGCCTGGTTCCCAGCGCTGCCAACGAGTCCGTTCGTCGCGGTGTGCGACCGTAGTGGGCCGTCGGAGTGAGAGCGCGCGGTTGCGGTGTGAGTCCAATGGGCGCTTGGGAATACGCGAGCGCGACTGCCAGGCTCGGAAACCGAACGGCTCGAGTCGGGCGGTTTTCGAATCAGTCACAGGAAGAAGTCTCGTCACGAAGGATCGGGTTCTTATGCCGGGCGGCGGGCGTGGCGTTCGCCACCGCGGCGGCGTTGGTCGTCGCGCCGGTGGGCGCCAACGCGGCCGAGGGGTTCGTGGCGAGCGCCGCGGAGTCGGTGCCGGGCGAGTACGTGGTGGTGCTCAAGGACACCGCCGCCGTCGCGCGGTCCGCGTCTGGCCTCGCCGCCCGCTATGGCGGCACCGTCACCACGACGTGGAGCCACGCGCTGCACGGGTTCGCCGCGACGATGAGCCCGGCGGCCGCGCGGAAGTTGGCCGCCGACCCGGCGGTGGCGTCGGTGAGCGAGAACGGCGTGGTGCGCGCGACCGACGTCCAGCCCAACCCGCCGTCGTGGGGCCTGGACCGGATCGACCAGCGGAACCTGCCGTTGAGCGGCACCTACGAGTACGCCACCACCGCCCCCGCCGTGCACGCCTACGTGCTCGACACCGGGATCCGCACCACGCACAGCACCTTCGGCGGCCGCGCGAGCTGGGGCTTCAACGCCGTCGACGGGAACAACACCGACTGCAACGGGCACGGCACGCACGTGGCGGGCACGATCGGCGGCGCCCAGTACGGCGTGGCCAAGGGCGTGCAGCTGGTCGCGGTGAAGGTGCTCAACTGCGCCGGTTCGGGCTCCCTCGCCGGGATCATCAGCGGCGTCGACTGGGTCACCGCGAACGCCGTGCGGCCCGCCGTGGCCAACATGAGCCTGGGTGGCACCGCGTCGGCGGCCAACATCCCGCTGGAGAACGCGATCCGCGCCTCCATCGGCTCCGGGATCACCTACGCCGTCGCCTCCGGCAACTCCAACGCCGACGCCTGCGGCTTCAGCCCGGCCCGCGTCGCCGAGGCGATCACCGTCAACGCCTCCGACGCGGCCGACCGGCGCGCGTCCTTCTCCAACTTCGGCACCTGCACGGACATCTACGCTCCCGGCGCGGGCATCACCGCGTCCTGGAACGGCTCCGACTCCGACGCCCGGGCACTGGATGGCACGTCCATGGCCGCCCCGCACGTCGCGGGCGCCGCGGCGCTCTACCTCGCGCAGAACCCCGGCGCCACCCCGCCCGCGGTGCAGGCGGCCCTGCTCCAGGCGTCGACCCCGGACAAGATCACCGACGGCGGTGCCGTCTCCGGCCTGCTCTACACCGGCACCGCCCCCAACACCGGCGGCGTCAAGGCACTGGGCCGCTACTGGAACAACCGCAACGACCACGCCACCTCCACCACCCCCCTGGGCGGCGCGTACACCACCCAGCAGCCCGGCACCCACGCCCTGTACCGCTGCCAGGTGAACTGGGGCTACACCGACTACTTCACCTCGCTGGATGCCAACTGCGAGGGCCGCGGTCGACTCGGTGTGCTGGGCTACGTGCACTCCAGCCCCACCGGCACATTCACCATCCCCTTGTACCGCTGCGTGGTCCGCGCCAACGGCGACCACATGGAGTCCAACCAGAGCAACTGCGAGAACCAGAACTCCGAAGGCCTCCTCGGCTACACCAGCTCCTGACACGCGATACGTGCGCGCGCCCCACCCAGGGCGCGCGCACGCCCGTCTCAGCCCTGTTCAGGACACCGGTGCCCTCTCGCCACCAACGCGTCGAACACCCCCAGTTGCCGGGCGACACGGCGGATACTGTGCGGACGGTCTTGGTGTTGGTAGATCGTGAGGGCTTCGAGCAGGGTCTCCTCGGCCTGCTCGTAGTGGCCGATGGCCATGTACGGGGCCCCAAGGCGGTCGAGGGTGTCGGCCGCGGCGTAGGTGTTGCCGAGTGACTGGTAGATGTCGAGCGCGCGGCGGTAGTGCTCGATGGCTTCGTGGTGGCGATGGACCACATGCGCTATCCACCCGAGGCTGTCGTGGGTGTGCGCCTCACCGTCGGGATCGTCGTGCTGCTCAAACAGAGCAAGAGCGGCACGGCAGAACTCCTCCCCGGCGCCGCGGTCGCCGAGCCACGCGGTCAGCCAACCAACCTGGTTGAGCGCCGTGGCTTCACGCACCGGGTTTCCGAGGCGCCGGTAGAGCTCCAATGCGTGCGAGGCGTGGTCCAAAGCCCGCTCCCGGTCCGCGTCCTGCTCCGACATCAACGCCAGCGTCCGGTGGGTGTGCGCCTCTTGCGCGGTTTCACCGTGGAGTCGGGCCAGGTCCAGTGCTCGCCGCAGGCTGCGGTGCGCTTCGTCGAGATCGCCCAGTTCGATGTGGGCGTGCCCGAGATGCCGGTACGCGCGGATGGCGAGTACCGGGTCGGTCAGCCGCGGCGCGGCCTCGCTGGCGCATCGCCAGATGTCCGCCCTCTCCTGGCGGTGCGCGCGGCGCTGCTGATAGGTGTTCAACACCCACGCCAGCCGCCAGACCGTCTCGTGCTCGTCGGCGGCGGACGCGTCGGTGTGGGTGGCGAGCAGGTTCCGGTGCTCGACCGCGAACCACTGCAGAGCGCTGTCCGCGTCCCGCAGTGGGTGCGAGCACACGCCGGACATCGGGCGGCCGAGGCGGATCGACGTGCGTCGTGGGTCGAGGCGTCGGTCGGCCTCGGCTGCGGTGTGGACGTAGAAGTCGAACACCCGCTTGATCGCGTCCTGGCGTTCCCGGGCGGGGAGCTCGTTCGCCAGGGATCTCGCGTGGTCGCGGACGAGGTCGTGCATCCGGTAGCGACCCTGGTTGTCGCGGTCCACCAGTGACGCGTGTTCGAGGGCGCGCAACAGGAGTTTGGCACAGTCGACGGGCAGCGCGACGAGACTGGCCGCGGCCGGGAGCCCGGTGTCGGGGCCGGGCGCGAGGCCCAGCAGGAGGAACGCCGTGCGCTGCCCGTGGGTGAGCGCACGGGTGGAGAAGGACAACACGGCGGGCAGGCTCGTGGCAGGGTCGCCGGTGTCGAGCACGTCGAGGCGGCTGCTCTCGTCCCGTAGTTCGTCGGCGATCTCGGCGGGGGAGTGGGTACGCGCGAGTCCGGCGATGATGGCCAGTGCCAGGGGATGTCCCGCACCGGCTGCGAGCAGGGCGCCTGCCGCGTGGTCGGCGCCGAGCCGGGCGGACAGCATCGCGCGGGCCTCCGAACCCGTGAGAGGGCCGAGCCGCAACGACTGGGCATCGTGAGCGACGGCCAGTCCCGGGAGTCGATTCCGACTGGTGACCAGGACCGTGCACGACGACGTCCCGGGCAACAGCGGACCGACCTGCGCTTCGTCGCACGCGTTGTCCAGCAGGATCAACATGCGTTTCCCCGCGACCAGGCTCCGGAAGAGCGCGGTCCGGTCGGCCAGGGCCGCCGGGACGCGTCTGTGGTGCACCCCGAGCGCGTCGAGGAATCCCCGCAGGGCCGCGGCGGGCTTCAGCGGGTGTGAGTTCGGGGAGAAGCCGTGCAGGTCGACGAACAGCGCGCCGTCGGGGAACCGGTCGCCGTGGGAGGCCGCCCATTGCACGGCGAGGCTCGTCTTCCCCATACCGCCCGCGCCGCCGATGGTCCAGATCGTCGGCGTTTCACCGGGTTCCGCGGCGGTCAGCGCGGCGAGCTCGCCCTGGCGACCGACGAAGCCTGGCGGTGGCAGCGGTAGTTGACGCGGTGTAGGGCGCGGATTGTCGGCGAGAAGGTGGAAGTGGTTGCCGCCGACCGCGATCGTCCCGCCTTGAACCACGACGCCCGAGATGGCCGAGGCGTCGACCGTGTTCCGCACACCGCTCGCGGTCTCGTCGTCAGCATTCGTCATCGCCACCCCCGGATGAGGCGGCCGACGGTACCCGAACGCCGCCCTGTCACCCGTACGGCCCATGTTCGAGCAATTCGCCACGAGCCGCGCGCCCGCCCTGTCGTAATAGCCCGACGTTCCCGGCAACAGGGGGTCATATGGCCGACACAGCACCGATGGGCGAGGGACCGCTACGCCTGGCGGGCGTGTTGCGGGGAGCCGTGTGGGCTGTCGCGGCCGTTGGGCTGCCCGATGGCACGGTCGTGGCGGCGGGCGACTCGCACGGGCAGCTCGCGTGGTGGGACGTCGAGACCGGTGAGTTGCTCGGCAAACTCCAGTCTCCCGACCCCGCTGTGGTGCGGTCGATGACATCGATCTCGTTGCCCGACGGGCGGGTCGTGTTCGCCGCGGGCGGGAGCCGTGGCTCGATCCTCGCCTGGAACGCCGTCACCGGCAACGCCGAGTGGACGATTCCGCTGCGCAGCGGCCCGGTTTGGTCGATGGCGGCGGTGACGCTGCCCGGGGGATCCACGGTGTTGTTCTCCGGCGAGGACGACGGCCGGATCCACCGCTGGGACGTCAGGACCGGTGAACCGGTCGGTGCGCCGTTCGGCGATCACGCCGCCGCGGTGCGGGCCATGGCGGTCGGCCCGCTGGTCGACGGCAGATCCACCCTGGTGACCGGCGCGGACAACGGCACCGTCCGCCAGTGGGACGCCGAGACCGGGCACGCGATCGGGTCGGTGCGCAACCACGGCAGCGGCGCGGTCTGGGGCTTGGCCGTGAGCACCCTCGCCATGACGGTGAGCTGCGGCAACGTCGGCACCCTGTGCCGGTGGGACGAGACCGGCGCCCTCCTGGGCGCGCCGATCCCGGTCGGCTCCGGTGCCTTGACCGGCATCGTCACCGCCACCCTGACCGGCGGCGACGTCGCGTTGATCTGCAGTGGCGTCGACGGCAGACTGTCCTGTTGGGACGCTCACACCGGCAGGCGGATGGGTCGCCCGGTGCTTGCTGCCGCCGGTGGCGTGCTCTCCCTGGCCGCCGCGCCGGGCCTGGGCAGGCTGGTGTTCGGCGGCACGGACGGGACGGTGACCGTGGCGGCGACGCCCTGGAACGCCCGGCCCGCGGTGTCGGTCCGCGCGCAGATCGACTCCGCCCGGGTCGAGGACAGGCTCGGCCGACGGGTCCTCGCCGCGCACCTGGAGGGGCTGCTGGGTCAGCTGGCCGCGCACTCCGACAGCACCAGCGCGGTGGTGCACGTCGACGGGCCGTGGGGCGGGGGCAAGAGCACGCTGGTCAAGCTGCTCCTGCGCGACGAGCACACGCACGGCCCGTCGTGGACGCCGCCGGTTGTGGTGAACTACGAGGCGTGGCGGGAAGGCGCGATCGCGCCGGAGTGGTGGTCGCTGGCCGCCGCGGTCGAGCGGGAGGTGCGCCGGTCACGGCCGTGGGTCACCCGCGTGGCCATGCAGGTCTGGTCGGTGGTGGCGCGGACGCTGCGCTCGCCCGCCACCCTGGTCGCCCTCGCGGTGGCGGCGGGCGGCACGCTGCTGAACACCTTGCTGCCGGAGTCGTGGATGCGGATCGCGGTCACCGTCCTCGCGGCGGCGGGCGGCCTGCTGGGTGCCGGGCTGGTCGTCGGTCGGACGTTGTTCTGGCACTCCGCCCCGTTCGGCAGGCTGCACCTGCATACCGAGGACAACCCGCTGGGCCAGGTCGCCGACATGGTCGCCTGGCTGCGCCGCTGGACCCCGCGCGCGGGCGCGGGCAGGCGCCCCGTGCTGCTGGTCATCGACGACCTGGACCGGTGTCCGGCCGACCGGGTGGTGCGGATCCTGGAGACGGTGCACACCATCCTGCGCCAACCCGTGCGCCGCGGGCGGCGAGAGCTCGCGCGGCTGTTCGTCCTCGTGCTCGCCGACGGCCGGTGGATCACCAAGGCCTTCACCTCCCGCTACGCCGAGTTCGGCGACCCGGGCAACCAGACCCGCGACCTCGGCTCGGACTTCGCCCAGAAGGTCTTCGACCACGTCGTGCACGTACCGGACCTGTCCCGCGCGCAGCTCTCCACCTACCTCGACGACGTCCTCGCGGCCCGAACGGCCCCCACCACCGGCGTCAAACCACAACCGCGGCAACAACCCGCACCCCCGCCCGCGCAAGAACAGGAACAGCTCGTCCACGCGCGCCGCGAGGCCACCGCCGAAGTGCTCCAAGCGCGCGGAGACCACCTACTGCACACCTACGCGGACCTGGTCCCGCCCAATCCCCGCATGATCAAACGCATCGCCAACGCGCTGGGAATGCTGCTGGCGGTCCAGATCCACGTTCGTCACGCCGAGGACGACGACGCCCTGGCACGGGCCGCGATCCTGCTCGTGCGGTTCCCCCTGCTCGCCGCCCGCCTGCGCCACGACCCACTCGACGACAAAGACCCCTGCTGGGACCTCTCCGGCGTGCGGGACGTGCTCGGCGAGCACGACCTCACCTCGCTCGCCCGCTGCCTGGGCCGCACCTGAGGGTCACCGGATCAACGGCCGCAACGTCTCCACCGCGATCTCCAACCCCTGCCGCGTCCACGCACCAGCCCACACCGGATCCTCATGCTCGACGGCGACCGTGCCGTCGAAACCACCGCAGTAGAGCGTGTCGATGATCCGGTTCCAGTCGAGCTGCCCCCGCCCCGGAACCCGGTAGCGCCACCACCCGGTGTCCTCGGGACGGGCCCGGGTCACCGCCTTGCCGAAGACGCCGAACCGGTTCCGCGCCCGCTCGTCGACCTCGATGTCCTTGGCCTGGAAGTGCGACACCCGCCCCGAAACCAGAACCGACCGCAGCGCCTCGACCGGGTCGATGCCCAACCACAGCAGGTGCGAGGGGTCGAAGTTGAGGTACAGCCCGAGGTCGAACATCCAGTCCCACAACTCGGGGGAGTAGGCCAGGTTGCCGGGGTAGCCATCGGGGTGCCAGCCCTCCATCGGGCAGTTCTCGATGACGAGCCGGACACCGTGGTCGTCGGCGTAGCGGACCAGCCCGGGCAACACCCGCTCGGCCTCCCGCAGATTGCCCGCCACACTCGCCCCGGCGTCGCGGCCGATGAACGTGCCGACGTGCGGCACACCCAAGGCCGCGGCCGCGCGGACGCAAGCCCGAAGGTGCTCATGCACCCGCGCCCGCTCGACGAGGTCCCCGATGAGGTTGTTCTCGTAGCAGCTCACAGCCGAAACGGTCATGCCGTGCGCGGCGAACAACTCCAACACACGCCCCGCCTCAAGGCCCGCCCCATCCACGTCAAGATGCGCGGCCTGGTGCGGGTGATCGCCACCGGCGGGCCACGCCGCTACCTCCAGAGCGTCATACCCAGCCCCACTCGCCCACGCGACGACCTCGGCGAGCGTGAGCCCCGGAAGACAAGCGGTGAACAGGCCGAGTCGCATACGTCTCCCCGATCGTGTCGACCCGTACAGCGTAGTCGAACTCCCGACACAGCAGTGCCAAGCCGACGACCTCCACCACTGCCCGGCGTCCCGCTGTCGCTGTACGCACTTCTCGTGTTGCTCGGGAGAAGCGGCGTCAGGTTGCCTGTCGACCGCCCGTCGGCGTTCGCGTGGGGCGTCTCGTACCAGTCGACAGCTCGGATGATCTCCGCCCGCTTGTTGGGTTTCATGAGCGTGCAAGCGGGACGCAGAAGCACGCGCACCGATCCGTCACGAGCCGGTCGCCCTGTGCCACTCGATCACAGTGGTCGGTCGACGGCGGGGAGCCGGTTCTGGTGAGCGCTGGTCGCGGCAGGTTGTCCGCTGTGTCGGTCGTGTTGTTGGCCCCGGCCTTGGCGTTGCTCGGGAATCTGGCCACCAACACCGTGGCGGTCACCTGGTGGTGGTGGCCTTCGGCGGTGTGGGTCGTCGTGGCGTTGCTGGTCGGGGCCACGGTGTGGGTGGAAGTCTCCCGCTCGCCGCGGAACACCGCGATCTGGTGCGCGCGGCACAGACCGCGCTGCACTCCGCCGCGGAGGCCGCCGCCGACCCGCACACCGGACGGGCGGGGGAGCGGGCTGCCCCGACCCCGCTGAGGGTGCCGGGGCAGCCACCGCACACAGTGGCCCCGGGGGCAAGCCACCTCCACCGGATCACCGGCAGAGCCCGGAGCCAACAACCAGGTTAGGGACAACCTGCCCGAACGCCCATCCGGCTGCACGACGCCGGGTTCGGCACCGTCGAGCAGATGCTGGCCGCCAGCCCACAGCAGATCCCTCAGCGCCCCGGGCGTGTGCTGCTGACGCCCAACCCGCGCTGGATCACCCGGCACCCGGCCTTTTGGTGGGACGGCGCGCTCACTCACACCCCCGACGTCGAAGCCATCCACGTCGAACAGGCGTGGTCGCTGTGGAGCGACGGGGCACTGGTGCGCGGCCACTGGGCAACACCCGCCGACCCCGCGCACGGTCCGAGGGAAGCCGCGCCCACACCGACCACCCTGGCGACGCAGCACCAACGCCGCGGCCAGGAACGTCGCGGCGTCGAGAGCGAACGTCCTCAGGGGGTGCGGTGAGTAGGTCATGGGAAGGGGATGAGTACGCCGATGGCGGTTCCGATGATCAAAACTACTGTCAGCAATGCGAGGAGTCCGCCCGGGGAAAATGACAGCCGAGTGGCTTGGGGGGTGAGCGAGAACGTGTCATTGACGGCGCCGCCGTCGTGTGCCGGTTGCGACGGGGAGGTGCTCTCAGGGGGCAACTCCCGGGGGACGGGGGTGTCGACGTGGGCGGCGTTGACGAGGTGATCGGCGAGGCGTAGATAGTGCTCGACCAGGGTGTTGGTGGCACCGGGCGGTCCGGGGAGCAGCGCTTATAGCAGCAGGGTGAGTCCGGCGGTGTCCCTGGGGATGCGGTCGCCCTTGAGCCAGACGCCTACGGTGCTCTTGCTGACCGCGCGGCCAGGGTCGAGTTCCCGCATGCGCTTTTCGCAGTCGCGGAGACTGAGCCCTTGCTTTCGTGCCTTGTCGCGTAGTGATCGGATGAAGTCCGCTTCGGTGGTGATGGTGTGGAGACTTTCCAGACGCAGCATCGCCTTTCGGGCTATCTGGGCTCGCTCGTGAGGTTCCGGGAGGATCGCCTCGAGCAGTCGCTGTTCATGTGCCCGCTCGTGCAGACGTCTGCATTGGTGTATCTCGGAGCTCGTGGCCTCGGCGGTCCGGAGGATGGTCTCGTAGACGCTCCACGCCAGCACCCGCTCGGACGTCATGTCGGAGGCCGCGGCGATCAGGCCTGCGGTGAGCGTGACGGTGGTCTCGCCGTTGTGGGACGCGGAGTCGATGCAGGCCAAGGCCATCTTCTTCTCGCCCGCGCGTTGGCATGCCAGCTGCACTCGCTGGTGTAGGGCCTGTCGGGGCTCGAGCATCGCGGCCGGTCTGCGGACCACGCGCGCAAGTGCATCCTTCGCTTCGGTGTGGGGTATTGCAGGGTGCGTGGGGTTCATCGACTAGGCCCAATGCCGGTCGGTTAGGTGGTTTCGGCTGGTCGGCGGCGGTGTCGGGTCTTGCTGGGCGGGGTGAGGGTGATGTTCGAGTGAGGTGGTCGGCTGTTTCGGAGTTGTTGTCGGTGTCGTGCGCGTTTGACCGGGAAGTTGCTCATTTTCCGTTTGATCACCCGCGGGTAGCTCCGGTGGCGGCGTTCCGGGTTGATCTCGCTGCCGACCTCGATCAGCAACATCCGATAGTGGTCATCGCTGTGCGTGAGGGGGGAAAGATCCCGGCGCCCAGATACGGGACCGGATGACGCGTACCGTGTTTTTGTGTGAGATCCGATCAGGATCGAGCTTCGCGTGATCGGCGGCGTCGACCTGCACACACATCGTGGCGTAGTGCACCGCCAGATGCGCCCAGAACTCCTGCCGTACCCCGTCGGGCGATTTCGACCGGAAGATCTTCTCGGTATTGAGTTGGACACTCTTGATCTGTTTGAGGAAGCCCTCGATGTCCCACCGTTCGTGATAGAGCGCGGCCAGTTCCTTCGCGGGCGCCAGAAGCGGGTCCAGGATCGTGGTCACCAACCGATACACCTCCTCCGTCCACGGCAATCGGTACTCGATCAGCCGTAGCCGGAAAGATGGTTGGCCCGAACTCCTCGGCGGGGTGATCTCGGCGATACAGGAACCGTCCGATAGTCTCTCCACCGGCCGTGGGGCGAGGTTCGCGGTCACTCTCCACAGCAGGTCGGCGCCGGTATCCACGGCCTTGGCCCAGCGACGGGACGAGTAGATGTGCCGGTCGGCCAACACCAGCATGCCCGGCCGCAATGAAGAGAACATCTCCTCGATCAACATCGTTTCCGCGGCGGCATAGCCATCCATCCGGGCATCGAATACCGCGTGGGTTCCCAACTCGACCACACACGCCGCTTGAATCTGAGGATACGCCGTCTTTCCCTCGCCGCGCCCTGAACCGGGTCGCCCGAACTCGCGATCGTTCTCCTCGGTATCCGGCACCGTGAACGTCGTCCCGTCAACCGCTGTCAACAACCAATCCCCATACCACGCGCCTATCGTCTCCCGGCACGCTCTCGGTCGTATCACCGCCCGCACCGCGGTCTCCATCGGCTCCGAACCCAGACGACGACGAGCATCACCGATCGAACCGGTCGTCGGTACCCGATAGCCCTGCCCTCCACGACCGAACGCCGACATGAGAATCTTCATCGTCGACCGGTACGACTCATTCGGGAAAAGACACAAAGCAAGCGTGAAATAGAAGACCAACCGAGCAGGCAATGCGCGGGTCCGCTGTTCCCGACGCCAATACTGGTCAATGACCCGATCGACCAACTCCACCGGAAACATCCGAGTCAGCACACCAACCGCAGCCCGGTCGGCCAGACCGCCGCCCTCGCGCACACCCAACCCAACATCCACCACCGCAGGCTACAGCCCCGCCATGACCTAACCGACCGGCATTGCGACTAGGCCCCCTGGTCCGGCGGGGGCGTGAGGCGGGCCAGGAAGGACCCACCGCGTACCAGGGTGAGTGTCGCCGCTGTCACGGTGACGGCCGCGCCACAGGCCGCAGCGAGGGCGACACCGTAGACGACCAGAAACCCGATCAGGCCAGCGGTGACCAGCAGGACGACCGCTTCACCGTAGGCGTGCCGAGCGCACGGGCGATGGGATGTGGGTGGGACGGGGGAGGACATGACGAAACTCCGATAGAGACCGGGCGCCACCCACTTTCGTGGAGCGCCGCTTGAATCCGGGTGAGATGTGGACATCCGGGATCCGCTCGCGTGGTGTCAGCCACGAGAAGCTCGAGCGGTTCCGTCGATCCGGTCTCACAGGACCATAAGTGCCGTCGTCGGTTCAACCGCACAACGCCCGTAGGGGTGTCCGAACTTGTCCGAATTCGAGGCCACCCACGAGCTGGGCGTGTAGCGTGGGTCACAGCTTTCAATTATGTTCGGTTGCGTTGCGATCCGGACTGCGTGAAGCCGCTGCCTGCGGTGTGGTCTTTTTCCGCAGCTCATGCGCTGTCCGGGGTTGACTGTCCGGCTGTCCAGGACAGTGGCGGCATGGCGCGTTTCCGTCCGATAGTGGAGCGGCCACCACGCGGTGGGCCGCAAGCCGGGTCCCGCGCTGTTGGTGGGCGATTTTCCCGAAGCGGACTCCTTGAATCCGGGTGAGTATCGGGTCGACGAGGGATCGCTGAAGCTCTGTGTCAGCGGAGATTCACCGGTCCCTCGTCACAGCCCATGGCCCAGCGGCTCTCGTGACCGGCCAGCTCGACCCTCTCGCGCATCGAGCACAACGTGCGGCGGCTCGACATCGACGAGTTGCGTGCGATCGCGTCCCGGTATGGCATCACGCCCTCCCGCCTGGGACTCGCTACTGTCGGCGAGCAACACATCGAGAGAAGCGGTGAGGACGTGCAGCGCAGACAGTTCCTGACCGCGGCCGCCGGCCTGGTCGTCCCGCACACCGTGCTGGCCCGCCTCGACGATGCCCTGGTCGCCCTGCCCGCCGCGCAAGGCCCGGTCACCCCCGCCACCGTGACCGCCCGCCTGGCCGCCAGCCAACTCCTGTTCGACCAGGCACAGTACGCGGCCTTGGTCGCGGGGCTGCCCGACCTGCTGGCCGCCGCGCATGAGCTGGCCGACCTTCACCCGGACTCGACGGCCGAGGCAATGGTCGCGGCCTGCTACGACCTCGCGACCCACACCCTGGACAAGCTCGGGCAGCACCAGGCCAGCCGCCTGACCGCCGACCGCGCCATGAACCACGCCCGCAGCGCCGACTCCCCACTTGCGCTGGCCCTGTCGGCCCGCGCGCTCAGCGTGGTCCTGCGCCACGAGGGCCGCTCCCACCTGGCCCAGCGGATCACGCTCGACGCGATCACCACGGTGCAGGACACGGGATTGACCACCCCCGCCCAGCGCACCGTCCTCACCCAGACTCTGTGCGCCGCGGCCTACTCCGCGGCCACCAGCGGCGATAAGGCCCACGCCGTCGACCTGATCGGCGCGGCCGAGCACGCTGTTCGCGGGCTCGGCCGTCCGGTCGTCGTCGGCGGGAACGTGGTTACCGCGGCCCAGGTCCAGCTCTACAAGGTCGGGGTGCACTGGGCCGCCGGGGACTCCGGCCGAGCACTGGACACCGCGCGTGGGCTGCGACCCGAACAACTTCGGCACCGCCGAGCGCCGCGGACGGTTGCACACCGACCTGGCCCGTGCCTGGTGGCTGCACGGTCACCCCGAGCAGACCGCGGCCGCGCTGCTGGCCGCCTACCGCGAGGCCCCACCGAACTCACCAGCCGCCCGGCGATCCGCCGTATCGGGTCTGACCTGGTCCACCGTCACCCCCACACCGCAGGGGCCCGGGAACTGAGCGTCGTGCTGCGGGCCGGCGCGTAGCGACCGACCGTTGCGACCGTGGCGGGCGGGGGACCTAAGCTGCTGCTCGGTGCGCCGACGGCGACGATGGATCGGGGCCGGTGGCCACCCACCCCACGTGCGTGGGCCCGGTCACAAGCGCCCCAACCCGTCGTGGGACCCGGACCGAAGTGCCGGACCTCGGGTGCGGTTGGAGGTCACGGAGTGCACAGGCCTGCGGTGCGCCAGGGGCGGGTCAGGGTGTCGCGCGTGGCGCTCGACAGGCGCGTACCCCAGGCCGTGACGGCGACGGCGCCCCCAGAGCGCGTCGACTAGGTGGGGTCGGTGGGGTGGAGTCCGGTGGCGTCTTCGGCGATGTGGGTGGCGTCGTGGTGCAGCAGATGTGCGGTGTAGAGGAGCGCGCGGGGTCCTTGGTGGAGGGTGAGGACCTCGGTGCGTGCCCGTTCCCACTGCTGCTTGCCGAGGTGTGTCCGGGCGGTGAGCAGGTGATCGAGGGTGGTCTGGAGGAGGCGGGCGGCGGTGGGGGTGTGGGGTTCTGTAGACGGTGCCGTTGAGGTGGGGCAGGCAGGTCGTGGCCCAAGCGGTGGTGAGCAGGTCGCGGTCGGCGATCCCGGCTGGGGTCTGGGGAAGATTCGTGGTGGCCGCGTCGAGCGCCGGACAGATGACCAGGCGGCTGTTGGTCTGTTCGGGTTGAGTTGGAGCAGTTGGTTGCGGGCTTCGCGGTCATCCAGCTGGGTGGGCGATAGATTCCGGTTGTGGTCCGTCGTCGTGAGAGAGCCGTGGGTTGAGCAAACACCACGACACAGAGTGGGCTGCCGGGCCTGATGAGTCGTCTGGGGCATGGCTGACGCGCAATGACATGTCTGGTCAAGCGACGACCGTGGTGCAAGTCGGCCACGTATCGGGCGGGATGCACCTCGTGTCGTCGCCGGGTCGGGTGGGGGGTGACTACGTTCCGCGTGAACTGCCGCCCGATGACCCAGGGTTCATCGGACGTGCGGAACAGCTTCGAACGCTCGACGACATGCTTGACCATTCGGACCGATCGCAGGCGGTGGTCATCACATCGGTGTCGGGTACCGCAGGTGTGGGGAAGACCGCGCTGGCAGTGCACTGGGGTCATAGGGTGGCACACCGATTCCCGGACGGTCAGCTCTATGTCGACCTGCGAGGATATGATCCAGATCAGCCCATGCCGCCCGCAGAAGCGCTGTCCGGCTTCTTGCGGACATTCGGTCTCTCCGAGTCCGCGATTCCACCCACTCTTGAACAGCGCGCGACGCGATTCCGTACATTTGCGGCAAATCGGCGGATGCTCATCCTGCTCGACAACGCGAAGAGCGCCGAACAAGTCCGACCGCTGCTGCCCGGCCATGGCGGCTGTTTCGTACTGGTCACCAGCCGAGACGCAGTGCCTTCGCTGGCCATCAGACATGGTGCCCGCCGGATCGAGATCGACCTCCTGACCTCCGCCGAGGCGGTGGACCTGCTGCGGACCCAGTTGGGGCCTCGGGTCGATGTGGAGGTGGAGGCCGCCGCGGAACTCATCCGGCAGTGCGCCCGGCTACCACTCGCCTTACGGATGGTGTCCGAGTTGGCGATCGCGCGCTCTGGGGAGAAATTGGCCGAACTCACGGCCGAACTGGGCGATGAGCGGCAGCGCCTGGACGTGCTTGACGCCAGCGGCGACGCGCGTACCGCGTTGCGTGCCGTATTCTCTTGGTCTTATCGCAACCTGCCTGAGGACACCGCGCGGGCATTCCGGCTTGTCGGCACTCATCCCGGTTCTGACTTCGACATCGGTGCGGTCGCGGCACTGACCGGTTGTACTCCGGCTCAGGGGCGCGGACTGGTGAATCTGCTCCACCGAGCCCGTCTGATCGATGTGACGAGCAAGGCGCGCTTACGGATGCACGACCTGCTGCGGACCTATGCCAGATCCTTGGCGTCCGAAATGGATAGTAAGGATGAGTTGACGTCTGCGGGCGAGCGGCTCTTCCGATACTACCTGCGCGGCACTGGCACCGCTCTGGACCTGATAGCGCCGCAGCACGGAAAGCACCGGCCACCGTGGTCGGACCCGCCTGACATCGTCACCCCGGTCCTGGCAGGCCAGCACGACGCCATTTCATGGTTGACAATGGAACGGGACAATCTTTTTCTCGCCAGCGGGGACGACGGTTCTCGCGTCGGTGGCGCTGCGGCTCGCCACATTCTGGGGCTCGTTGCCCGGCATATGGGCGACATTCCGCAGGCGCTCCACCAGTTCGAGTATGCCAATCTTGACCTGGCCGCTGTTCCACCCGGGTACCGGGGGCGCATCTGGCTTGATCAAGCGGAATCCCTGCTGGCAGCGGGCCTCGCGTACGAAGCGGCGCGGCGGTTGGATGACGCCGTGTCGTTGCTCGACCGAGCGACGGATCAGCAGGACATCGGGGAAGCCGAAGTCTTGCGCGCAGTAGCGGACCTGCTTCTCGGGCGCCCGATCTCAGCAGGTAGATCTGCCGTGCGTGCCCAACGCCGCTTCCTCAGAATCGGGGCATCGACCTGGGCCGCCATTGCGGGCTTGGTCCGTCTCCAGGCGAACGTCCGACGGGCGTGGGCCAAACGCGCGGCGACTGTTTCGCTGGCACAGCGAGGATTGAGGCTCGCCACACGGTTCGCCGAGTTGCACTTTTCCGAGGAGTCCGCTGTATCCCGGTTGCTGGCGGTGCGGGTGCTGCTGCGCACGGGGCGGATCGCTGACGCCGAGAACCAGTTGGCCCGAACTCCGAAGCCGCCCCAGTTCACCGCCGCCGACCACCGGATGTTGCGTTGGCTCTGCGAAGCGGAACTGGCGGCCGCACGTGGTGAACGCGCCCTCGCAAGGGAACACGTGCGTGGTGGCCTCGCCGAAGTGGCCGACTTCCGCGGTCGCCCGGGAGGCTTGGACCCGATGAACGGGACGCCCCACCACCTCCTGGAGTTGGGATGGCTAGATCTGCGCCTGATGCTGCGGGACAACCGGTCGGTAGACGAACCCGCCGAAGTGTTCGCCCATCTTGAACGTGTCCGATCGCGCGCCCACACCCACCAGTTGCCGATCCAGGACCCTGTGCTGGCTGACCGCGTCAAAGACTACCGCCAGTTGAGCCACACCCTTCGGCTCGCACAGATCGGCGGCTACGTGCCCGCCAAGCTGGCCCGACAGCACGAGGCACTCGAGCAGGAGCTGACCCGCTGGCGCGGTCAGACAAACCTGGTCTCCCGATCTCCCGCCGAGTTCGCCGCGGTCGCCGAACGGCTGGGTGATCGTGCCCTGATCGCTTTCCTTGCTTGCAGAGACAGGGGTCTGGCGCTGGTCGTCGTGGACGGTCGTGCGCACCTGATCCCGACGGGCGATCGAGCGCTGGTAGCGGAGACGGCCTGGCAACTGCACGCCGATCTCAACGCACTGGCACCGGACGACCTACCTCCGCCGGTGGCCCGAGTAGTCGTGGCATCGGCACAGGCCCGCGCACACAGGCTCGACGAAGAACTCCTCCGACCACTGAACCGACTCACCGGCGATCGCGAACTCGTCCTGATCCCCGATGACCCGCTGTTCGCGACCGCATGGGGAACACTGCCCTCGCTGCAGGGCAGACCGGTGGCCGTGGCATCGTCCGCGACGGCCTGGCTCGCTGCCGACACCGCGAAACGCAACCAAGGACGGGTGGCCCTCGTCAGGGGTCCAGGCCTACCGCCAAAAACCAGTGAGGTCAACACACTGCGCGGCAGCTACCCCCACGCCAGTGTCCTTGAGGGACGCGACGCGACCACCGCATCCGTCCTGGAACACATCAACGGAGTCGAACTGGCCCACCTCGCCTGCCACGGGAGTCACGGTGTCGAGAACGCCCTGTTCTCCCGTCTCGAGTTGGCCGACGGTCCACTGTTCGCTCACGACGTCATGCAGTTGCCCGACTGTCCCACCTCGGTGGTTCTCGCCGCCAACGAACTGGGCATGAGCCGAGCGCGACCAGGCAATGAGCCTCTCGGTTTCGCAGGCGTCCTGCTATCCGCAGGCGCTCGTACCGTCATCGCCGCTGTGACCAGAATCGGCGACGAGGCAACAGCCACCGCCATGGCCGACTACCACCGCCGTCTCTCAAACGGAACACCCGCGTCCCACGCCTTGGCGGTGGTGACCGCGACAGATCCCTTCCGTCGCCCCTTCGTCTGCGTCGGCTCTGGCCGGTGAGGTGAGCACCTAATGGCGAGCATGCCGCGAACTGAGGTCGATTAGCAATCCCGGGCACGTGGAGTACCCGACGTAGCAATATCCACCGCACCGCACCGCACCGCTGGCGATAGCCCGCTGTCGCGGGCGAAGTCCACCCGCTCGGCGACGTCCTCGACCCCACTCGGGTAGGCGGTGGCCTGGGGCCGTAGAGATAGTACCGCTAATTGACCAGCGACCGGGCATGGTTGTAGGCGGCGTGCTCGGGGCGCAGCAGCACGCCGTCCGGGTTCGCGTGGTGTGACAGGGGCGTGGTCGCTGTGCTGGTGGTCGGGCAGGAGACCGGCGACGGTTCGGACGGTGTCGCGGCGAACGAGGTGGCGGGCGAGGGATCGCTGGTTCTTCGGGTGGTCGGTGCTGTGGTCGACGTGGATCCGTGGTGAGCAGTGGGCTTTGCGTTGTGCTGTTGCTCGTAGCAGGTGGGCGGGTCGCGTCGGGACCCGCGATGCGGTGGTGTCACGATCGCCGCGCCGGTCCGCGCGCCGAGGACCTGGTCACCCGCGCCGAGCAGCGGCGCGGGTGACCCGTTGTCGCGGGTCTGGGTGGTGTCGGCGACCGAGCCCGGCGCGGTGGCGCCGCAGAACGGCGTCCCGTTCTCGCGATCGGTCACGACCGTGGTCGTGAGGGCGTTCTCCTCTGCTCCTGCCCGAGACGAACCGGTCCCGATCGACGGTGTTCGCCCTTGGGGCGGCGCACTCGCACCTGTGTCGCGTCCGGAATCGCGGCCGAGCCACTCGCCGCGCCTGCCAGGCCGGGCCCACCACGGCCACCAGATCGGCGATCACCCGAGCCGAGAGACCAGTCACCCGACGACTCGACACCACCGCCCACGACCCACACCAAGATCATCTCAACACCGCCCGACGCAACCACGCACGAACACGTTACCGCCGATCCCTGCGGAGGCGGCTTCTGCTCCTTGCGCAGGCGGCGCAGCTCGTCGGACTCGGCCGCGATGGGCCGGTCGTCTCGCTCGCAGCGGCTGGCCTGGTCCTGCCGGATCCAGTTCCGCAACGCCTCGTGGTGCACGCCCCGCTGCTCGGGCAGGCGTCGGATCACCGGCTTGGGGTCGGACCACGGTACAACCAGACAGCACGAGCCCTCAGATCGTCGTCGGGGGGCTTCTTCGGTGGTGCCACGGACGACTCCCTTCAGGCCCTATCGGACCATGCCTGGAAAGACTCCCTCCCGGGGTAGGCGCCCCCCGACGTAGAACTCCGTGATTGTCTGCAGGATGGGGGCCTTTGAAAGTCCAGGTCAGGGACTTTCCGGTGTCACCGGGTGGTGTGCTCACCGCGGGGAAAGAGTCCTGGTCGTAGAAGAAGAAGGGGGTAGTCGGGATTCAGGGGCACCGTCAAGAGCGGCGTTCTCGTGGTGACGGTGGTGGTGGGAGGCGGCGATGACGGGACCGGCCTGGTGCTCGTGGTAGGCGCGGGTGCGGCCAGGGCCGGGAACCCGCTGTCGCCGGTGTCGGCGTGGGGACTCGAAGGTGGGCCCACCGTGGCGAGGCCGGCGGCCAGCGCCACGGTCAACGACAGCCCCGCCGTCACCCGATACGCGCGGGGAACCCGCGCCGGGTGGTGGTTGTCCGAGCCAGGCTCGGGATCGCCACTGATGGGGGAGTTGTCCGGGGCGTGCCGGGTGGGCTCGGGGTTGCCGGTGACCGGCTCCCGGGGCGCCGGGGGCGGGAAGACGTCGACGAGGTGGTCGGTGTGGTCGAGCAGGGCACTGGGCAGCATGTGCTCAACGCGGTCCAGGACGCGGTCGTTGTCCTCGAGCAGCAGCTCCCGGGTGGTCGGCGCCGCCGACGTGGTCGGGCCGGTGGAGACGACGACGTCGGTGGCGCCGTGGCGGGTGATCCGGTCTTGGAGTCGGGCGGCCAACACGATCGCGCGTTCGATCTGGGCCAGCGCCTGGTCGCGTTGCCGGTCGGCGCGGCTGAGCTGGGTGTCCGTTGAGCCGGTCGAGCACCACCTCCACCCCGGGACGGTCCTGCTCGGGGCGGGTGCGCAGCCACAGGTCGACGAAGGCCTTCACCAACTCCCACGGCAGCGGAGGGCGCATCGCCATCAGCTCCGAGAGGCGCTTGGCGTTGAGCCCGCCGTGCTCGTCGAGGACCTTGTGCGCACGGGCGTCGTCGGGGTGTCGTTGCACCCAGCGTTGCGCGGCCTGCTTGTTGGTGAACCCGCCCTGCTCCCGCAGCCGGTAGAGCAGCCGTTTGAACTCCACCCCGGGCTCGCCGTAGCGGGCGCGCAACGCGTCCTCGTCGATCGTGGGGGCATGCCCCGGACTTCCCGCCCGGTCTCGCCACCGGCTCCCACCTCGTTTTTCCTTATCCATGCCCGCTGTGTAGTCCGGCGCGGACTGGCCGGAACTCGATCGCGGACCCTTCACTGGTGTTCATCGCCCCGTACCCCTGAGGGGCTTCATCGACTTTCGGAGGGACCGCGAGATGTGGACGTGGATACTCGGCGCCTACCTGGGGGTGCTGATCGCGCTCGTCGGCTGCGCCGGGTACGTCACCTTGTTCATCGCCGAGACCGACCGCGCCGAACGCGCGCTGCGCACCCTCAAGACCGCCACCGTGGCCATCACCGGCAGCACCGGCGCCATCGCCCTCGTCGTCTGCCTCCATGAGACCGGGCTGCTGTGCCCCCAGGTCAGGGCGTTGTCAGTGCGTCGATGACGACCACCGCGGTGGGAGCGGTTGGGCTCATCCCGGTATGGATGACCGGCGTTGGCACCGCACCGCACTGAGACGGGCATCGCGGCCGATGGCCCGCTGCCGGACTTGGCGCGCCCTTCAGTGGATGATCTTGTTGAAGAAGGTGATGGCTCCACCGATGGTGACCAGGCCGGTGAGGACCCCGGCCGCGAGGTGCCCTCCGGCGAGAACGGTGAGCACAGCGGTCAGGAGACCGCATCCGACACCGAGGGCGAGGATGATCGCGGCACGTTGGGTCAGCAGGGGTGGGGGCTCGGGAGGCTTGGGCACGGTGGTCACTCCTGGTGCGGGTACTACGGCCCGGCCGGGCCGCCGCCCGGCCTTGTATGTGAGCCGTGCACGCGGGTTCCACGCGCTGAACTGGGCGAATACTCGCCAGAAGATTTTTCGTGGCCAAGCGGGGAGACGGGTGGGTGCGGTGACATATGAAGGGATCGTCTGCGACGCCGTAGACGGTCCCTCCGGGATCGGCTATGGCTTCCGGGGCGGCAGCGACACGGGAAGGGTCAAGAGCAGTGGTGCGGCGCAAGGTCGAGCGTGGCGGTCCGCGACCGTCAATCGACGTGCGCCATGCCGATGTCCCGGGGGCTACAACACGGGTTAGGCCGCTCGTCGAAAGTCTCGCCGAGGCCGAGGCCGACGAGGAGTTCTTCGATGACCAGGCGCTCAGAGCCGCGGAGTCGCTGCGGCAGCGGGAGAGTGACCTGGTGCTGTACAACGAGCTCGCATTGGAGGGGTTCGAGGGCCGCGCTTGGGACCGCTTCGCGTACGAGCTGGCTCGCTACGGGTACGCGGTGATGATGGCCTGGTTGAAATCGGGGGAGTTGTTCGCCCAGTGCAAGGCCAAGAACTGCTGGCCCGGTTCACCCCCGGAACGATGGGACGACCCCGACGACCGAGCGGGATTGGCCGGTGACACCGTCACCACCGCCATCGCCGCGTTCAAGGAACGAGCCCTGATCGCCGGGGGATGGACCTTCGACGGCGGAGCGAGCCTCAAGACCTACTTCATCGGCCGCTGCGTGTTCGCCTTCCCCAACCACTACCGCAAGTGGGCCACCGAACAACTCAATGCCCGCCTGGTCCGCGCGGCGGGACCGGACACCGACTCACGTGGCCACGACGGATACGTCGTCGACCCGGCCGAGCGGGCGCTCACCAAACTGCGGATCACCGCCGGCATCGCCGCCATCCCGGACGAGCGCACGCGCGCCGCGGTCATCCTGCAGGAAGCGGGCTACACCTACCCCGAAATCGCCGAACTGCTCGACGTCACCCCGAAGGCCGTCGACGGCATCCTGCAACGCCAACGAACCCGCGGACAAACATCGCCGGCGAGGAGGACGTCATGACCGACCCGACGCCCCCACCCGCCGCCCGCCCCGGCGTCGAGGAGCTCATCGAGAACTCGTCACTGGGCACCCCCGGTGCTCGCACGCTGCGCGCGCGGACTCCAGAGCGAGTGGCCGACGCGATCACCGAGCGGGCGGCCGCCTTGGCCGCCACGACGCGGCCACCGTCCGGCTCGATGCGCCGCGCCACTCGCCTGGCGCCGTTGACCGACACCGACGTGCTCGCCCTGCGCGAGGCCGCGGCCAACCCAGGCCGAAGTGCCATGCGCGACCCGGACCGTGAACAACAGCCACGCAACCTCGTGGCAGCAGTCATCGACGGGGACACCGACGCGCCACGACAACTGGCGGACCTGCTGCATCCGGCGATCGTCCGCTACTGCCACGTCCGCGCCCGGTCAACACCGGCCCTCGCCAACCAGGCGGCGAACCAGGCCCGAGCTGCGCTCCAGGGCTCGATGCCCGACCTCCTCAAGGGGCTATCGATATCATTTTCCCTTTTGGCGCTTGTGCGTGGTGTAGCCGACCGCAAACTCACCGAACTCCGGTCCTCGCATCAAACCGCCGATGCTGCGGACACCTCCTCCACGCTCGCCGACGATGGTCTAGAAGACGGAGCCCGGGAAGGCGGTTTGATCGACGAGATGGCCGCCGCTGTGCTGTCCGGGCTGACTCCTCGGCAGTATGAAGTCCTCCAGTTGCGCGTCGTCATCGGATTCACCGCCGACGAGACCGCCACCCTGTTCGGTACCACCGTCGCCGCGATCCGCGTCGCCCAGCATCGAGCGCTCAACGCCCTCCGCGCCAAACTCGGCACCCGTGCGACCACACCCGAACCTGACAAGCCCACCGTCGCCAACCAACGCCCAGCCGACTCTTCACCAGCTCCAGAGGACACGCCACCGGCCGCCATCGCCAACAGGTACGACATGGGAGTGTCCCCGTCCTCCCAATGGCGCGCGGTGGCTGAGCAAGCCATCGCAATCGCCTCATCCGCAGAGCAGCCCGTTGTGCAGTACGTCGACAATCCCTACATGGACAATCCCTCGGGCGGAGCGAGGGCTGGTAAAACCTGAGACCAGCCCCGGGGACACCGCATGCGTCGAGGTCCGTTTTCATGGCTTCGAAACCCAGGTGCGTGACAGCAAGAACCCAGACAGGCCCTAATCTGCGTGTTCACCAACACCGCGTGGGCATCGCTCCGCGCCTTCTTCACACAAGACCGAGGAACCTAAGAGCGTGTTTGAGATCTACCGAGTGGTGAGTGGGCGCGGTCCGGGTCGGGTCGCGGCGTGTCCGCGGGTGAGGCGTCGGGTCATGGTGGTGATGGCGGCCCAGCGGATGATGGCCTCGGCGGTGGCGGGGTGGCGTTCGTAGTCGCCTGCCAGGCGTCGGTGGGCGGTGAGCCAGGCGGAGGTCCGTTCGACCGCCCACCGTCGGGGGACGACCGCGAATCCCCTCTGTCCTGAGGGTTTGCGGACGATCTCGATCGTGGTCCGCAGGGTGTGGGCCCACTCGACCAGGGTGCAGGCGAAGCCGCCGTCGGCGAACAAGTGCCGGACACGACGTACTGTGTTGGCCATGATCTGGCGGTGACGCAGTTCCAGCAGCAGCCTCTTGGCGCCGTCGCGGTCCTGCACGCCGGCGGGCAACACCAACACGACCAGCAGCAGGCCGAGGGTGTCGGTCACGATGAACCGCTTGCGGCCGTTGATCTTCTTGCCCGCGTCGTAACCGCGGGTGTCGACACCGACAGTGTCGGCGCCCTTGACCGATTGGGAGTCCATCAGTCCCGCGCTCGGCTCCGCGTCCCGCCCCGCCTGCTCCCGGACCATGGCTCGCAGGGCGTCGACCATTCGGAAGGTCAGCCTCTGCTGTTCCCAGCGGGTGAAGTACCAGTACACCGTCTCCCGCGGCGGGAAATCCGCGGGCAACGCCCGCCACGCGCACCCGGTGCGCACCACATAGAGGATCGCGTCCACGATCTCCCGACGCGGATGCTTCTCCGGCCGACCACCCCGCGGATGACTGGCGGGCGTCGGTAACAACGGCTCCACCACCGCCCACTCGGCATCCGACAGATCCGGCGGATACCGCTGCACACGCGCCACGAAGACCACCCTGACCAACCACACCCACAAGATCAAGCAGCCACGCCGACCAAGATCTCAAACACGCTCTTAGACCGTTCAGAGCGCATTTCTGCTCCCCATTTGCTCCCTGCGGTGCTCCCCTTGCGGGCCGGGGTGTACCAGTCGACTGGACGGGGGGTGCAGCGTTGAAACACGGGTACTGCTGGAGTTGGGTCCTGATGGGTCGCCGAGCGTGGTGCGCGTGGTTTCGATCGCCCTGCGCGGTCGGTCCCGCATGTTGGCAGCCTTGGACGCGGCCACGATGCTTGAACTGGATGCACGTAGGTTCCGGCGCGCGCAGCCGCACACTCCGCTGCGGCATGTTGGGAGCGCGGCGCGCCGGGTGGCCTTTCCCGTTCGGGGCCGGGGGCCGGTCAACACTCATCGAAGGGTTTCGGTCAGCCTTGCCGTGTTGGGAGCGCGACGGTCCGGCATCGGTATGGAGACTCGCTTGTCGACCGTCGTGGTCGCCCGCGATCACGGTTGGGGATCGAGGGTCCACATGGGTCGGCCGATGTCCGGATCGGTGTTGGTGCGTGCCCGGTGACATCCAGGAGGGACGGTAGTGCGCGGCGGGGGGAATCGTTCGGCACCGGCCACTCCGGTGCCGAACACAACCTCCACCCGGCGCCGCGAAGGTTGGCCCAGGTGGTTCGCCCGCGGTTCGTCGGGTCTGCTTGATGAGCGGTCGAGGTGGTGGCCGCGTCAGAGGTCGTGCTGTGGTGGCTTGTCCTGTTCGGACGGGGCGTGCGCCTCGTTGAGAGCGCGTGCTTCTCGGAGTTGGTCCTCCAGGCTGACGATGCGACACGCGGCTTCCACGCCGGTGCCTTGGTCGACGAGTTCGCGGGCGCGTCCCGCGATGCGCAGTTGGTGGCGGGAGTAGCGGCGGTGTCCGCCGGCAGAGCGCTGGGGCTCGATCAGCCCCGCCTCGTCCAGGCTGCGCAGGAACCCCGGTGTGGTTCCCAGCATCTCCGCGGCTCTGCCCATCGTGTAGGCCGGGTAGTGGTCGTCGTCGAAGTTGTCTGCCGCTGCCCGCGGCTGCTCTCTGTCCTCGCGCACTGCACCTCCGCATCACGAGGGGCCCGGTGCCGCAACGGCACCGGGCCCCAAGGGTTATGGGTTGACTTCGATCGACCGGTCAGGAAAACGACCGGTCAGGTACGCGTCACCCGCGCAAGCTGCGGACAACGCGAGAATCGTTTGTACGTAACCGGAAACCACCACCCCATCTGACTCGAGTGCGGTACCCGCCTTGAGCGCTTCACTCCTCGGCGGGAAATCCGATGGCGTGCAACCCTTCCCTTCTCCTCTGATTCTTGCCTTGTTCACCGGACTCTTGACTCGCCTGCACTTGCTCGGTCGGCGAAGGGCCTCATCCGTGTTCGAACGCCCCTCACCGACCAACTGCGATCACCACCCGGAACCCCTTCCACGGCTCGGCTCCGACGTGCCTGATCGCTCGTGCCTTGCGACCGTCGACCTCCGGGTGGCGCGAACTGCCTTCCTCCCGGAACCGCGTGTCGACTACTCCTGGCCTTCGGACCGCCCGCGTGGTACCCGGCGACCTCGGCCAGCAGCTCGAACTGCGACCTACCCGTGGGCAGTTCATCATCTCCCACGCCTATAGGACGTTTTCTCCTCTGTGACTGGACCATCATATGCACAGCCGCAGGGGATTGTCTACTCCAGCGGAGACAGTTTTTCTCGTACGCCGGGTCTGGGTGCTCCTACCTGCGACGATGTCGCAGGTAGGAGCACGGCCTTCCGGGCGGGTTGGCCAAGGTCAAGGCGCGATCCGGCGTTGACCTCGATCCCGATCGTCCTACTGGCCACCTGTGTGGCTGTGCTGGTCGGGAACTCGGTCGCCGGGCTGACCTGCTGTTGTGTGATGTTCGTCGATCGGTGATCTGTGGCTGTTCGACTGCTGCTCAAGGCCCCGGCTTGGCCGCCACCCTGGCGGCCGTCACCGCCGCCCCGAAACGCGGGTCTCGAAGGGGCGTCCCGGGGTGGGAGGTCGACCGCGGTGATACCGCGATCGGTCGGGTGTCCGCCGGGCGACGACGAGCACGTCGGCATCCGTCGTGACCGGGTGGGCAGCCATCAGCTGTCCGGGCTCCGGTCCTCGGACCTGCGGCGTCCCGACCGGCGCTGGTTGCGCTTCTGGCGTTCCCGTTCGCGACGGCTGTAGGTCGCGTTGCGGACCTTCTCCTCGTCCTCCAGGCTCGACCCGAGGGCGCCTGCGACGATGCCGACCGAGCTGCACAGCCACACCAGGTTCAGGTACGACCCCACGCCGACCGGGTGTCCCAGCGTTTGAGCGAGGTAGTCGCTGTCGATCAGGACGGCTGAGGCGAGCAAGGCGAGCACGAACAGGATCGCGTACATGCACGCCACCCCGATCGCCAGTGTGGTTGCCGTGGAGACGTTGTACAGCAGCGCTTTGCGCCGATCCGCCACTTCGGTGGGCCGGTCCCAGAGGTGGTTGTACACGGTCAGCCACACCGTCATGACCACGATGGTGACCACGGTGATCGCGGCCAGTCGCAGGGGTGGCAGGGAGTCCGCGAGCTTCCAGAACGAGCTGGTGATGATGCCGTAGGCGGCGGTTCCGGCCGCGGCCGCGGTGGCGCCTGCGAGATGGGGGACGAGGCGCCACGGGCGGTTGTCCCGGATCATCCCGGCCAGCAGCCGCAGCCTGCCGCGCAGCCCGACCAGAGCGACGTGTGTCGTCGGCGAGTCGCGGTCGTCGGGCAGCCGCTGCGTGGGGGCCAGCGCCTCGCGAACCCGTGCCGCCGCCCCCTGCTGGTCGTGCTCCCAGTCCGTCCCGGGCTGCCGCGACACCAGTTGCCGCACGACGCGGATCAGCAGCGCCCGCGTCCGGCGCCGCACCAGGACGGCACCGAGCGCGGGCATGGAGATCACCGCGACACCGTGCTCGACGTCGACGCCCGCGACGACGGGGCTCGTTCCCGCGCGGTGGGGCAGATCGGTGACCAGGACCAGCAGGTCCCAGCCCCGGTCCTGCCGGTACCGCTCCGACAAGGCGCGCATCGGGATGTCGCCGTCCTCGTCCAGCGGCAGCTGGTCGATCTCGTGCTCCACCCGCCACCGCGTCTGCCCGCTCACCCGGTCGGCGAAGACACCGGGGAGCTCGTCGGCGATCGTCGTGATCACCCGCGCCGGCAGCCCCGCGTCGGCCAGCACGCCGACGGCCACCTGGTGTGGTTCGTTCATGTGGTTCACCTCGCTCCTCGGCGCCTGTCGGTGTCCGTGGGCACCCGGCCCGGCTACGTCGCGTGCGGTCGCCGGTCAGGGTTTGAGGACGACCTTCTCGCAGTCCTCCTCCTTGTTCTTGAAGATCTCGAAGCCGCGGTCCGCCTCGTCGAGGGGCAGGGTGTGGGTGATGATCCGGGTCGGATCGATCTCTCCACGTTCGATGCGTGCCAGCAGCGGTTTCATGTAGCGCTGGACATGGCACTGCCCGGTCCGCAGGGTCAGCGACCGGTTCATCCACGCACCGGCGGGGAACTTGTCCAGGAGACCGCCGTAGACACCGATCACCGAGACCACCCCGCCGCTGCGGCAGGATGTGATCGCCTGGCGCAGCGCGTGCGGGCGGTCGGTCTCCGACCGCACAGCCTGCTTGAGCCGGTCGTAGGCGGCGATGTGCGCGCTTCCGTGGGTGGCCTCCATGCCCACCGCGTCGATGCACTTGTCCGGGCCTCGCCCGCCGGTCAGTTCCAGCAGTGCGGACCGGACGTCGACCTCCTCGAAGTTCACCGGCGTGTGGCCCGCCTGCTCGGCCATCCGCAGCCGGTAGGGCTCCTTGTCGATGGCGATGACCCGCGCGGCGCCGAGCACGCGGGCGCTGTCCATGGCGAACTGGCCGACCGGGCCCGCCCCCCAGACCGCCACCACGTCGGTGGGCTGGATGTCGCACATCTCGGCGCCCATGTAGCCGGTGGGCAGGATGTCGGACAGGAACAGCACCTGCTCATCGGTCAGGTCGGACTCGATCCTCAAGGGGTTCACGTCGGCGAACGGCACCCGTGCGTACTGCGCCTGCCCGCCCGCGTAGCCCCCGGTCAGGTGCGAGTAGCCGAAGATCCCGGCGACCGGGTGACCGAACATCTTCTCCGCGATGCCCGCGTTGGGATTGGTGTTCTCGCAGCAGGAGTACAGCTCGGCGGCGCACGCGGCGCACGCGCCGCAGGCGATGGGGAACGGCACGACGACGCGGTCCCCGACGCTCAGCCGGTCCCGCGCGACGCCGGGGCCGACCTCGATCACCTCGCCCATGAACTCGTGGCCCAGGACGTCGCCGTCCTGCATGGTCGGCACGTACCCGTCGACCAGGTGCAGGTCCGACCCGCAGATCGCCGTCGAGGTGATCCGCACGATGGCGTCGCGGCTGTTCAGGATCCGCGGGTCCGGCACGTCGCGGACCTCGACCTTGTTGCGGCCCGCCCAGGTGTTCGCCCTCACGCTTCCGCTCCCTTCTCGACCTCGGCGTCCGACAGCGGCTGCGCGGGGCGCTGCGGGAACTCCTCTCGTGCCCGCTTGCCCCACGGGGCTCCGTCGGACCGGACCACCTCGCCGGTCTCCAGCACCTGCTTGAGCCTGCGCAGGTCGTCGTCGAGCAGCTGGTGCGGTTCCTCGCCGAAGTACTTGGCGACCGCCTTGCCCACCGCGCCGCCGGGGAGGTCGTACACCAACGCGACGTGCACCTCGGTGCTGACACCGTCGGGGGCGGGCACGAACCGCACGGTGCCGGAGTTCGGCACGGCCGCTTCCCCGGTCGACCGCCACTGGATCTTCTCGGTAGGCGTCTCGTCGACGATCTCCGCGTCCCACTCGAGGTCCTTGCCGAACGGTGCGCTGGCCGACCAGTGGCTCGTCGTCGCGCCGGTGGTGCGGACCTGGTCGAGGTGTGCCATGAAGGTCGGCAGGTTCTCCAGATCGCGCCAGAACGCGTACACCTCCGGTGCGGGTTTGCGTATGGTCGTCGTCGCTGTCAGGTCCATCGGTTCTCCCTTCGCGCGTGCCCCGCGCCGCTTGCGCGGAGCTGGTCCGTTCCGCTCGGGTGGCAGGCACGTCCAGTGCTGCGGCGGCGCCGGTGACCTCCGCCAGCCGCGAACCCGCGGCGGTCACCGCAGTGGGCGATTGCCGGTTCCAGCGCGGTCGCGCCCATCGCGTTGCCCACAATCCCGTCCGCCTGCTCGTCAGGAACTCGACCGCGTGGATCGGCTCCCGCGCTGACTGAGACCACCGGCACCGCTGCTCACGACCGCACCGGGTCAGCCACGCCGTTGATCCGGCGCACCGGCCCCGGCCCCACCGGCTGTGTCACGTCCGGACCGGTACTCATCTGGTCCCGCTGCCGGTCCCGGCGCCGCATCTCTTCCTGTCGTGCTCGCCCTGCCGCACGGCTCGCCGAGTAGGCCTACCCGGTGACAGCCCGGATAACCATGGGGTCGACACAGCGCGACGACGATCCGCTGCCCGCGGCCGTGGCGGACACGGGAGGTCGTGCCGGTGGGATGCCCTTGTCACGTGCAGGCACCCGTGCCTGTCGTCGTCGCGCCCGACCTGCGGCAGGCCGCGCTGTTCGTCGCGGAATTGTCATCGGCACCACGGCCGTCGAACATCGTCATCGAGACGACGCACAGGCCGTGGAAGTTGCCCAGCCGCTCCCGCCACGAGGTGTCCGGTCTGGCTAGATCGTCCTGAGCCATGCTCGCTTCCCTGGCCGTGCCCATCAGCGGCTACGGACGTCGCGTCTGGTCCACCAGGATCACCACCAACACCGCGAACCCCGCTCCGTCCGGCCTTCTGGCCTGCTGGGCCGGTTGATCGCGCGGATTTCACCCTCGTAGGAGCACGCGACACCGCCGCAGCCCGTGCCAGCGTGGAGCGCAGCCGGGACCGCCGGCCTCGGCTCGTCGGAGAACCAAAGACGACGCACCGCAGGGAAATCCGTGCCATGAGTCGCCATCAAGCCGGTGAGTCTTCGGCGCGACCGGGAAGTCTGGACCGAAGTGAGGCGTAACAATGACTTTGATGCGATTTGACCCGTTCCGCGATCTGGATCGGTTGGCGGAGCAGGCCTTCGGCGGCAGCCGTGTACCGCACGCGATGCCGATGGAGGCGTTCCGCCACGGCGACGAGTTCGTCATCGCGCTGGACCTGCCGGGGGTGGACCCCGCCGAGGTCGGCGTCACCGTGGAGCGCAACGTGATCACCGTGCGGGCCAGCCGCCGCCCGCTGCGCGGCGACGGCGACGACCTGGTCGTCGACGAACGGCCGCGGGGCGAGTTCAGCAGGCAGCTGTTCCTCGGCGACAACCTGGACAGCGGAGCGCTGTCCGCCGACTTCGACCGAGGGGTGCTCACGATCACCATCCCGGTCGCCGAGGCGAGCAAGCCGCGCAAGGTCGAGATCGGCACCCAGACGGAACAGAACCGGAGGATCGAGACCGGTTCCCGTGAACCGACACACGCCTAGGAGGCACGTGATGACCGCGCAGCAAGGCGCCACCGCGCCCATGTCGCCACAGACAGGGGACAACCACCGTCGGCAGATCGCGACCTACGCGAACTACAGCGATGCCGAGCGCGCGGTGGACTACCTGTCGGACAACGGTTTCCCGGTACAACGGGTCGCGATAGTCGGGTCCGACGTGCAACTGGTCGAGCAGGTCGTCGGTCGGTTGAACTACGGCGGCGCCGCGTTGCGCGGAGCCGGTTCCGGGGCGTTCACCGGTCTGCTGATCGGCTGGCTGTTCGGCCTGTTCAACTGGTTCACGCCGGTGCTGGCTTCCCTCACGCTCGCGCTCTACGGCCTCGTCTTCGGCGCGATCCTCGGGGCGGTCTTCGGTTTGGTCGTGCACGCGTCGCAGCGCGGCCGTCGCGACTTCGCCTCGATCCGCGTGATGCGGCCGAGCCGGTACGAACTGCACGTCGACGCCGAGGTGGCCGACCGGGCCAAGGACATGCTGGCCAAGATGGACGGGGGCTGGTGATGGCCAAGGCTGTCGGCATCGACCTCGGCACGACCAACTCGGTGATCGCCGTCTGGGAGGGTGGTGAGCCCACGGTCATCGCCAACACCGAAGGCGCCCGCACCACCCCGTCGGTGGTCGCGTTCACCGAGTCGGGTGAGCGGCTGGTCGGTCAACTGGCCCGCCGCCAGGCGATCCTCAACCCGAAGGGCACGATCAACTCCGCGAAGCGCTTCATCGGCCGCAAGTTCGACGAGGTCGGCGACGAGGCCAAGGCTGTCGGCTTCGACGTGGTCGAGGGCGACGGCGGCGTCGTGCGGTTCAAGGTCCGCGACAAGCTGCACGCGCCGGAGGAGATCAGCGCGCAGGTGTTGCGCAAGCTCGCCGACGACGCGGGCAAGTTCCTCGGCGAGCGGGTGACCGAGGCCGTGATCACGGTGCCCGCCTACTTCAACGACGCCCAGCGCCAGGCGACCAAGGACGCGGGCAAGATCGCGGGTCTCGACGTGCTGCGGATCATCAACGAGCCCACCGCCGCCGCGCTGGCCTACGGGCTGGACTCGAAGGGCCACGAGACGGTCCTGGTGTTCGACCTCGGTGGCGGCACGTTCGACGTGAGCCTGCTCGACGTCGGCGACGGCGTGGTCGAGGTCCGGTCGACCGCGGGTGACACCCATCTCGGCGGCGACGACTTCGACCGCCGCATCGTCGACCACCTGGCCGAGAAGTTCCAGCAGGAGAACGGCATCGACCTGCGGTCGGACCCGCAGGCGTTGCAGCGGCTGTTCGAGGCCGCCGAGAAGGCCAAGGTCGAACTCAGCTCGGTCAGCCAGACCAGCGTCAGCCTGCCGTTCATCACCGCTGACAAGGACGGCCCCAAGCACCTGACGACCACGCTGACGCGGTCGGTGTTCGAGCAGATCACCGCCGACCTCGTCGAGCGCTGCCTCGGCCCGGTCAAGCAGGCGATGGCCGACGCGAAGGTGACCGCGAACGACATCGACGAGGTCATCCTGGTCGGCGGGTCCACCCGGATCCCGGCCGTGCAGGGCCTGGTCCGCAGGCTGACCGGCGGCAAGGACCCGAACATGGGCGTCAACCCGGACGAGGTCGTGGCGCTCGGCGCCGCCGTCCAGGCCGGTGTGCTCACCGGTGACGTGAAGGACGTGTTGCTGCTCGACGTCACGCCCCTGTCGCTTGGCGTGGAGACCCGCGGCGGCGTGATGACGAAGATCATCGAGCGGAACACGACGATCCCGGCCCGGCGCACGGAGGTCTTCTCCACGGCCGAGGACAACCAGCCTGCCGTGGACGTCGTGGTGCTGCAGGGCGAACGGGAGCGTGCCGCCGACAACCGGGTGCTCGGCCGGTTCCAGCTCACCGACATCCGTCCTGCGCCGCGCGGCGAACCGCAGGTCGAGGTCACCTTCGACGTCGACGCCAATGGAATCGTCAACGTGACCGCCAAGGACAAGGACACCGGCGCCGAGCAGGGCATCACGATCAGCGAGAGCTCCAACCTCGACAAGGACGAGATCGACCGCATGGTCAGCGAGGCCGACCGCAACCAGGCCGACGACCAGCGGCTGCGCGACGAGGTGGACGCACGCAACATGCTGGACACGGTCGCCTACCAGGTTGGCCGCGCCATCACCGCGGACACGCCCGCACACGAGAAGGCCCGCGCGGAGATGCTGGTCGACCAAGCCCGCGAGGCCGTGAAGTCCGAGGCACCGCTGGCGCAGGTCCGGTCGCTGACCTCGGAACTGCAACAGGTGCACGCGTCCCTCAGCGCTGTCCGCGATGGCGGCGAAGAGCACCCGCCCTCGCAGGGTGGCGCGGACGACGTGGTCGACGCCGATTTCGACCGTGCGTGAGGACTCGGTGATGGCCACCCCAGGTAAGGCGGCGGACGCAGGCGCAGACTCCCAGGAGGTGCCAGCTCCGACGGTAGAGGATCGGGTCGCCGAGCTCGACGACCGGTGGCGGCGGGCCGTGGCCGACCTCGACAACCTGCGCAAGCGCCACGCTGTCGAACTCGCCCGGGTCCGGGAGGCCGAACGCGCGCGGGTGGCCGCCGCCTGGCTGCCCGTGCTCGACAACCTCGAACTGGCTCTCGCGCACGCCGACGCCGACCCGGACACGGTCGTGCGAGGTGTGCTGGCGATCCGCGACCAGGCTGTGCAGGTGCTCGCCGCGCTCGGCTACCCGCGCGACGACGAGACCGGCGTGCCGTTCGACCCGAAGCGGCACGAGGTCGTCGCTGTCGTCGACGACGCGGGGACCGGGCCGAACACCGTGGTACGCGTGGTGCGGCCGGGCTACGGAGCCGACGGGCACGAGCTTCGGCCGACGGCAGTGGCCGTCAGCGGGTCCCGGGAGTGACGGCCGGTGGCAGACCGAACGCCCCATGGCGACTTCTACGGCGCACTCGGCGTCCCCCGGACCGCGAGCACCGACGAGATACAGCGGGCGTACCGGAAGCTGGCCCGCCAGTACCACCCGGACGTCAACTCCGATCCCGGCGCCGAGGAGCGTTTCAAGGAGGTCGGCGCGGCCTACCAGGTGCTGTCCGACCCGGACCAGCGCCGCAGGTACGACCGGTTCGGGGCGGACTTCCGGCACGTGCCGGACGACGTCGACGAACGTGCCCACGCCGACGGCCGCACCCGCTACACCTCGGCGGGCCGGGGGGTCGGCGGCTTCGAGGACATCGAGGACCTGTTCAGCGGCTTGTTCCGGGGTAGGGGCGGCGGAGCGTCGATCCCCGGCGCCGACCAGCAGGCCGAGCTGGAGCTCACCGTCGAGGAGGCCTACCGCGGCGGGCACAAGCACCTGACGTTGCGCGGGTCGGGGCAGCGCGACTACGACGTGACGATCCCGCCCGGCGTCATGGACGGCCAGCGCATCCGCCTCGCCGGGCAGGGCGGCACGGGATCCGGCAACGCGGCGGCCGGGGACCTGTACCTCATCGTCCGCGTCAAGCCGCATCGGCGCTATCGGCTGTCCGGCCGGGACCTCCACATCGACCTTCCGGTGTCGCCGTGGGAGGCCGCGCTCGGCGCGACCGTTCCCGTCGACACACCGGGTGGCGAGGTGAAGGTTCGGGTCGCGCCCGGCGCGTCCAGCGGCCGCCGCCTTCGGTTGCGCGGCGAGGGAATGCCTGATCCACGGGGGAAACCGGGCGATCTGTACGCCGAGGTGCGGGTCATGGTGCCGAAGAGGCTCCGCAAGCGGGAACGCGAGCTGTTCGAGGAGTTGGCGGCGGTGTCCGAGTTCGATCCGAGGGGGACGTGATGGCGAAGTACCAGCTGGTGCGTCCCGTGCTGCTCAGCGTCGACGAGGTGGCCGCGCGCAGTGGACTGCATCCCGACCTGGTCCGCAGGTTCGCCGCGATGAGCCTGGTGGACAGCACGACAGACGTGATCGGACGGCTGCGGTTCACGCCGAAGGCGGTGCCCGCGCTGGCTCGCGTCCAGCGGCTGCGCACCGGGCTCGCCCTCAACTACGCGGCGATCGGGCTCGTGCTCGACCTGCTGGACCGCATCGAGGTTCTCGAAGCCCAAGTCAGGAGCCACCGGCGATGGACATGAGCAAGCTGACCCAGCGGACACAGGAAGCGCTGCGGCAGGCCCAGAGCGAGGCCGCTCGGCTTGGCCACCCCGAGACCGACGGCGAGCACCTGCTGCTGGCGCTGCTCGACCAGCCCGATGGCCTGGTGCCCCGGCTGCTCGACCAGGCAGGCGTGGACCTCGCCGGGTTGCGCGCCGCGGTCGAGGCGGAACTCGGCCGTCGGCCCACGGTGACCGGGCCGGGTGCGACGCCCGGCCAGGTGTACCTGACGCAGCGCCTCGCTGGCCTGCTGGCCGCGGCCGAGCGGGCGGCGACCCGGCTCAAGGACTCCTACGTCTCCGTGGAACACCTGGTGCTCGCGTTGCTCGACGAGGGGACCACGAGCGCGGCGGGCAGGTGGCTAGCCGAGTTCGGCGTGACGCGGGAGTCGTTCCTGACCGTGTTGACCAAGATCCGCGGCAACCAGCGGGTCACCTCCGCCACGCCGGAGGGCGCCTACGAGGCCCTGGACAAGTACGGCCGGGACCTGGTCGCCGACGCGCGCGCGGGCGAGCTCGACCCGGTGATCGGCCGGGACACCGAGATCCGCCGCGTCGTGCAGATCCTATCCCGGAAGTCGAAGAACAACCCGGTGCTGATCGGCGATCCCGGCGTCGGCAAGACCGCGATCGTCGAGGGGCTCGCCCAGCGCATCGTGCGCGGCGACGTGCCGGAGGGGCTGCGCGACAAGACGATCTTCTCCCTCGACATGGGCGCGCTGGTCGCCGGGGCGAAGTACCGCGGCGAGTTCGAGGAGCGGCTCAAGGCCGTGCTCGCCGAGGTCAGGGCAGCCGAGGGCGGCATCCTGCTGTTCGTCGACGAGGTGCACACCGTCGTGGGCGCAGGCGCCGCCGAGGGCGCGGTGGACGCGGGCAACATGCTCAAACCGATGCTCGCCCGCGGTGAGCTGCACATGATCGGCGCCACCACGCTCGACGAGTACCGCAGGCACATCGAGACCGACGCCGCCCTCGAGCGGCGGTTGCAGCCGGTCGTGGTGAACGAGCCGACACTGGAGGACACCGTCTCGATCCTGCGCGGCCTGCGCGAGCGGTTCGAGGTGTTCCACGGCGTCAAGATCCAGGACGGCGCGCTGGTCGCCGCCGCGGCGCTGTCGCACCGCTACATCACCGACCGGTTCCTCCCGGACAAGGCCATCGACCTGGTCGACGAGGCCTGCGCGCGGCTGCGGACCGAGATCGACTCCATGCCCGCCGAACTCGACGAGCTCACCCGGCGGGTCACCCGGCTGGAGATCGAGGAGGCCGCGCTGTCCAAGGAGACCGACGCGGCGAGCGAGGCGAGACTGGCCGATCTCCGTCGGGAACTCGCCGACCTGCGGGCCGAGGCCGACGCCAAGACGGCGCAGTGGGAGGCCGAGCGGCGGGCGATCCGCCGCGTGCAGGACCTCCGCTCGGAGCTGGAACGGCTGCGCCACGAGGCGGAGGTGGCCGAGCGCGACTACGACCTCAACCGCGCCGCCGAACTGCGCTACGGCCGGATCCGCGAACTCGAACGGCGGCTGGCCGCTGAGGAGGGGCAACTCGCGTCGAAGCAGGGCAAGGCGCGGCTGCTGCGAGAGGTCGTCACCGAGGACGAGATCGCCGAGATCGTCGCGGCCTGGACCGGCGTCCCCGTCGTCCGGCTGAAGGAGGGCGAACGGGCGAAACTGCTGCGGCTCGACGACATCCTGCGCCAACGCGTCGTCGGCCAGGAAGAGGCGGTGCGGCTCGTCGCCGACGCGATCATCCGCGCCCGCTCGGGCATCCGCGATCCGCGCAAGCCGATCGGGTCGTTCATCTTCCTCGGCCCGACCGGAGTCGGGAAGACCGAACTCGCCAAGACGCTGGCCGCCGCGCTGTTCGACAGCGAGGACAACCTGGTCCGGCTGGACATGAGCGAGTACCAGGAACGGCACACAGTCAGCAGGATGCTCGGCGCGCCGCCCGGATACGTCGGCTACGACGAGGGTGGCCAGCTCACCGAGGCGGTGCGGCGCAAGCCCTACTCGGTCGTGTTGTTCGACGAGGTCGAGAAGGCGCACCCGGACGTGTTCAACACCCTCCTGCAGGTGCTCGATGACGGCCGCGTCACCGACGCGCGTGGCCACACCGTCGACTTCCGCAACACGGTGATCATCATGACCTCCAACATCGGCTCGCGGGTGCTGCTGGACGGCGTCACCTCGCACGGCGAGATCGAACCGGACGCCCGCGACGCGGTACTGGCCGAGCTGCGGCACCACTTCCGGCCCGAGTTCCTCAACCGCGTCGACGACATCGTGCTGTTCACCCCGCTGGCGCTGCCGCAGATCGAACGCATCGTCGACCTGCTGTTCGACCAGGTGCGCGACCGGCTCGCCGAGCAGCGCGTCACCGTCGAACTGACCGACACCGCCAGGAAGTCCATCGCCCGCCGCGGCTTCGACCCCGTCTACGGCGCCCGGCCGCTGCACCGGTACATCTCGCACGAGGTCGAGACGCGCATCGGCCGCGCGTTGCTGCGCGGCGAACTCACCGACGGTCTGGTGATCACCGTCGACGCCGTGGACGACGACCTGACTGTCACCTACACCACCGGAGAGAGCAGAGCTGCGGCATGACAACCAGCACTGTCGTCTGCGACCACTGTGGACACACGAACCGGCTGCCAGCGGCCGCGCCAGCGCTGTTGGTGCCGCGTGGCGGCGAGGTCCTCGCGCGGCAGGCGGGTGCCGCACCCGTCACTGTGCTGCGCGGCCTGCTCGACCGGACGCTCACGTCGTCGCAGGATTTCACCAAGGAGGTCAGAACATGAACGGGAAACCAGTGCGGCGGTTGCCGCTGCGGCTCACCGCGGGCGCGATCATGCTCGATTCCGGGTTCGGCGAGGTCGACGCGGACAGGTCGGTCGCCGAGCAAGTGCACGGCTTCGGGGCCGATGCGTATCCCGTGCTCGGTGAGTTGCGACCGGAGCTGTTCGGCAAAGCCCTGTCGGCGGCCGGGATCGCGACCGGGGTCGCGCTGCCGGTGCCGGTCGTGCCCGCGGCCCACACCGACACCGGCCTGACGGCGTTCACCGCCGGGTTGATCGGCATGTACCTCAACGCACCCGGCATGCGCAGGCTCGGCAGTTTCCGACCGACCGGACAGGGAACCGTACCCGGCCAGGACGTCTGGCTGCTCGATAGCGGCCTGTCGCTGACGTTCGACCGGCAGGCCTGGAAGGGCGGCACGCGATGACGGCCATCGTCGACCGGCACCTCGCGCTCGTACGGGACGTCGTGCCGCAGACCCCGCAGGGCTGTGCGGAGTGCCTGATCGCAGACACGCCGTGGCTGCACCTGAGGCTCTGCCTGACCTGCGGCCACGTCGGCTGCTGCGACTCGTCGCCGATGAAACACGCGAGCAGGCACGCGCACGCCGCGGGCCACCCGATCGTGCGATCGTTCGAGCCGGGGGAGACCTGGCGCTGGTGCTACGTCGACCAGGCCTTCGTATGACCGCGCAGGCAGGTCCGCGACTGGTCGAGACCCCTGATCCGTACGGCGCGTTCCCGCGCCTGACCGACGAGCAGGTCGACACGCTCGCCGTCGTCGGTGAGCGCCGTCGGACCGGCTCGGGCGACGTGCTGTACGCCCAGGGCGAGCCCGCGTCGGAGTTCTTCGTGGTCCTCGAGGGCACAGTCGCCGTCGTCGAGGGCTTCGGCGACGAGCAGGAGATCGTCCGCGTGCACGGGCCGCGTCGGTTCCTCGGCGAACTCGGCCTGCTCGAGGGACAACCGGCATTCGTCGGCGCGGTCCTCGCCGAGGACGGTGAGGTGCTCGCAGTGTCGGTGGCCGCGCTGCGCCGACTGGTGCTCGGTGACCCCGCACTCGGCGAGCAGATCCTGCGCGCCTACCTGATCCGGCGCTCGCTGCTGATCGGCGGCGGCAGCGGATTCCGCGTCGTCGGCTCCTGCTACTCGCCGGACACCAGGCGGCTGCTGGAGTTCGCGGCGCGCAACCGGCTGCCGCACCGGCTGGTGGACCTGGAGAAGGACACGCAGGCCGAGGTGTTGCTGCGCCGGTTCGGTGTGGACATCGGCGACACCCCGGTCGTGGTGCTGCGCGGAACGGACGTCCTGCGCAACCCGAGCAACGCCGAGTTGGCCCGGCGAATGGGCCTGCGACGAGCGGATGCGCAGCGTGGAGTCGTCGACCTGCTGGTCGTCGGCGCCGGTCCCGCGGGCTTGGCCGCGGTCGTCTACGGCGCGTCCGACGGCCTGTCGGTGTCCTCAGTGGAGGCGTTGGCGGCCGGTGGGCAGGCCGCGACGACGTCACTGATCGAGAACTACCTCGGCTTCCCCAGCGGGATCTCCGGGGCGGAGCTGGCCGAACGGTCGTTGATCCAGGCCGACAAGTTCGGCGTCCGCGTCGCGGTTCCCGCCTGCGCGCGGACGCTGCGACCGCGTGACGGCGACTACGTGGTCGGATTCGACGACGGTGTGGAGATCGCCGCCCGCGCGGTGGTGATCGCCACCGGCGCCCACTACCGCAGGCTCGAGGTGCCCGGGATCGCGGAGTTCGAGGGCACCAGCGTCCACTACGCTGCGACCCTGCACGAAGCCAGGACCTGCGGGTCGTCACCGGTCGGTGTGGTGGGTGGCGGCAACTCCGCGGGCCAGGCAGCGGTGTTCCTCGCGCAGGACTCGCCGCGGGTCTACCTCCTGGTCCGCGGCGGCGACCTCACCCGGAACATGTCGCGCTATCTCGTCGACCAGGTCGAACGACACCCGAGGGTGACCGTGCTGACCCACAACGAAGTCCGCGGCGTCGTGGGTAACGCGATGCTCGAAGCGCTGGTCGTGGAGAACAACCGCACCGGTGAACGTCGAGAGCTCGACGTCCGGGCGCTGTTCGTCTTCATCGGGGCCTCCCCGCACACCGCTTGGCTTTCCGGTCTGGTGGCGCTCGACGAGGACGGCTTCGTGCTGACCGGCGCGGACGCCGACGGCAGCCGCGCCGACGACGGGTGGCAGCACGTGTCCCGGCGTCCGCTGGTGCTGGAAACGAGCAGACCGGGCGTGTTCGCGGTGGGCGACGTGCGCCGGGGCTCAGTCAAACGAGTCGCATCGGCCGTCGGCGAAGGCGCGATGGCCGTCCGGCTCGTGCACGAACACCTCTTCGCGGGGATCTGATGCCGATCATGGGCGTAACCAGGTGCTGCCCATCGGTACCCGGAGAACTACCTGTTCGTCCTCGGTCCTCAGCACCACGGGATGACCGCCCCGCACTCACCCAGCGCCGTCGTCACCTTCGTCATCAACGGCAACCTGCCCGTGCCCAGCAGTTGGTCCCGCCGCAGAACCCGACCACCGACAAACACCCGCTCCCCTGTCAGAGCGGGCGTCGGGCCCGGTGCTGGGCGAGGATCTTGCTTCACCACGGCGCGGCACTCTGTCGCCGAACGACGCCGCGCCGTCCACAGGGCACCCATACGCCGCCGCTTCACTCGATGCCATTCACGGGCGTCTCAGAACGTGTTTGAGATCTTGATCGGCGTGGCTGCTTGATCTTGTGGGTGTGGTCCACCAGGGTGGCCCTCGTGGCGCGTGAGCAGCGGTATCCGTCGGATCTGTCCGATGCCGAGTGGGTGGTGGTGGAGCCGTTGCTGCCGGCGCCGTCGGCGCATCCTCGGGGTGGTCGGCCGGAGAAGCATCCTCGTCGGGAGATCGTGGACGCGATCCTGTATGTAGTGCGTACGGGCTGCGCGTGGCGGCAGCTGCCTGCGGATTTTCCGCCGTGGGAGACGGTGTACTGGTACTTCACTCGCTGGAAGCAGCGGAAGTTGACCTTCCGGATGGTCGACGCCCTGCGCGCGATGGTCCGGGAGCAGGCGGGTCGTGACCCGGAGCCGAGCGCCGGGCTCATGGACTCGCAGTCGGTGAAGGGCTCCGACACCGTCGGTGTCGACACCCGGGGTTACGACGCGGGCAAGAAGGTCAACGGGCGTAAGCGGTTCATCGTGACCGACACTCTTGGCCTGCTGCTGGTGGCGCTGGTGCTGCCCGCCGGTGTGCAGGACCGCGACGGCGGCAAGAAACTCGTACTGGAACTGCGTCACCGCCAGATCATGGGCAAGGCGACTCGTCGTGTCCGGTACCTGTTCGCCGACGCCGGGTTCGCCGGCGCCTTCGTCGACTGGGCCCGCACGCTGCGGACCACGATCGAGATCGTCCGCAAACCCCCGGACCGGACAGGCTTCGCGGTCATTCCCAGAAGGTGGGCGGTCGAACGCACCTTCGCCTGGCTCACCGCACACCGACGCCTGGCCCGTGACCACGAACGCCACCCCGCCACCTCCGAGGCCATCATCCGCTGGGCCGCCATCACCACCATGACCCGACGCATCGCCCGCGGACACGCCGCGACCCGACTCGGACCACGCCCACTCACCACCACCTGAAGATCTCAAACACGCTCTGAGGCGGCCGGTTTGCAGGGGTGTCAACTCCACGTGCCCTGCCGAGGTGAGCAGGGTGATGGTGTGGCCGTCGTATTCCACGCTGAGGGTCCCCCGTGCGGCGGGGAACACGCGCGCGGACAGGCCACCGAGGCAATCGAGAGCGGCCCGGCGAAGGTCCTCCCGCACTCGACCGCACTGCCCCGGACTCAACAACGCCAGCCCGATCGATGCACCGGTGACGGCGACCCGAGCGTCACCGGTGAGCTCCACGACGACCTTGGCCCGACGGCCCCGGCCGTCCCTGCACCGGATCGTCGTTGCCCGGCCGCGACCGCGGCACCCCCGCCCACGTACGTTCATGTTCGCTCCCACGTTCCGGGGCCGCGAGCCCTCGCCGTCGCTCGGATGTAGTCAACCGATCACGTCGCGCGGGCGGTACGGTGTCGGTGGCGGCGATCGGTATACCGGGTATAGAGGCGAACGCTCATGACCACAGGACGACGTTCACGCACACCCAATACACGGCTGCGCGACGTGGTCGCCGAGGCCGACCTGACCTATCAGGCACTCGCCGCGGCCGTGCGCGAGGTCGCCGCTGAATGCGGTGTTTGTCTACGCACCAACAAGTCCAATGTCGAGCATTGGCTCTCCGGCGCCATCCCTCGGACCGAGACAGTCCGCTTCCTCGCTGCGGCCTTGTCTCGCAGGTTGGGCAGGGTGGTGACTGCGGCCGATCTCGGGTTGGGCGCCGAGGAGGAACCCGACGGACTGCTCGGTGCCGTGCTCACCTCCGATCCGCTGGACACGTTGCACCTGATGTGGAGCCAGGAGGTCGGACGCCGCCGCTTTCTGCTCGGCTCGGCCTATTCGATCGCCTCCGCCGCGCTTCCACTGTCCCGCCTGCACGACGCGGCGGCCCGTACCCGCGCGGCCGCGCGCACCGGCCACACCGTCGGCATGCCGGAAGTACTGGCCGTCAGGGACATGGTGGCCGCGCTGACCGAGCTGGACGAACGCCATGGCGGAGACCACGGCCGCACCGCCCTCGTCGCCTATCTTCGCGACGAGGTCGCTTCGCTGTGCCGTGGCCGGTTCCACAGCGACGCAGTGCGCCGGGAGATGCTGTCCGCCGCCAGTCGTGGCGTGCACCTGCTCGGCTGGAAGCACTACGACACCGGCCAACACGGCCTCGCGCAACGCTACTTCCTCCAGTCCTACGCCTTGGCATGCGAATCGGAGGTGACCGGGCACGACGGGTTCGTCATGCGCACCATGGCCATGCAGGGACTGCGGCTGCACCGCCCGGAGCACTGCCTCGGGCTGGCCGAAACCGGCCTCAACCGGGCCAAAGGCATGGTGGACCCGCACATCGAGGCCCTGTTTCGCGTCGTGCACGCCCACACCCTGGCCAAGGTCGGGCTCGGCCCCGCCGCCCGCGCCGAACTCGACCATTCCCGCCGCCTGATCGACACCGCTCCCGCCGGCGAGCTGCCGTTCTGGGCACTGACCTGGGGCCCGCCCCGCGCCTCGGTACATTCCCGCGCAGCCCGGGTCTACGAGACCCTGGGCGAACACGCTGCCGCCGCGGAGCAGTACACCCGCTCGGCCACCGCGCGCCCTACCGACACCTACGCCCGCATCGCCGCGCTCGACCTCGACTCCGCCGCGCGCATGCACTTTCGGCGCGGCGGCCACGAACAGGCCTGCACGACCTGGATGCGCGCTCTGGACCACATGAGCGGGGTCAGCTCGGTCCGCACCCGCAAGGCCCTCAAACGGATACGGGGGGACATCGCCGGTCTGCGCGCCCGCGGAATGCGACTCGCTCTCGACCTCGACACCCGCGCCCGCGACCTGATCGCGGCAACCTGACACGAGCGGGCGCACGGCGGTTCGATTCGGCCTGCTGGTGGACCCCCGACTAGGGAGCGTCCTCAAAGTGTGTGTGGGTGACCTGGTTTGATCTTGTGTCGTGGTGCGTAGGCATGAGCTGACTGATGAGCAGTGGCGGGTCATTGAGCCCTTGTTGCCGGCATCGGGTGCGAAGGGGCGTCCGCGGGTGGATGACCGTCGGGTGATCAACGGGATGCTCTTCAAGTGCAAGATCGGGATTGCCTGGCGGGATCTGCCGGAGCGGTACGGGCCGTGGAAGACGGTCTACAACCGGTTCTGGCGCTGGTCCCGCAACGGCACCCTCACCGTGTTGGTGCGGAGGGTGCGGGTGATCGCTGAGGCGATCGACGAGCTCGACCGGGAGGTGTCAGTCGATTCCTCGATCGTGCGCGCGCATCAGCATGCGGCGGGCGCTCGCCGGCCTCGACCGCACACAGGGGGTGAGCGGGTCCCGGTTCGGGCAGGGCGAACCAGATGATCATGCTATCGGTCGGTCGCGTGGCGGGCCCACCACCAAGATCCATCTCGCGTGCGACGGGCGTGGTCGGCCGTTGTCGGTGGTCTTGACCGGCGGGAACGTCAACGACTGCACCCGGTTCGTCGAGGTCATGGCGGGTGTTCGGTTCGAGCGACCCGGACCCGGCAGGCCGGCCACGCGTCCAGACCGGGTGCTCGCGGACAAGGGCTATTCCAGTAAAGCGATCCGCACCTATCTGCGCAGCCGTCACATCCGGGCGACCATCCCTGAACGCCGCGACCAGCGCGCCAACCGCGCTGGTCGCGGCGCGAAGGGCGGTCGCCCACCCGCCTTCGACCGCGTCGCCTACCGCCGCCGCAACGTGGTCGAACGCTGCTTCCAACGCCTCAAACAGTTCCGGGCGATCGTCACCCGCTACGACAAGACAGCCCTGTCCTACCAAGCCATGATCGACCTGGCCACCCTCACCCTCTGGCTTTGAGGACGCTCCCTAGCGGCGGGCCCCGGTAGTAGGCGTCGCGCAGCACGACGACCTCATCGGCGAGCTCCGGATCCGTTCCTCCACGTTCACGGCGTGGACGCTACCGTTGGTCACCGACACCGTCGGAGCGCGGCGATCCACCTGGCCGATGACAGGTTCCTCAAGCCGCCAACGTCGGCCTGCCCATGAGGTCGACACCGACTACCGAGAATGAAGTTGCCTATTCGCTGTGGAGTTCTTTCCAGGCGATGGAAGTGGGCCGTTCTCCGGTGGAGAGAAACTCCTGCGCGGCCTGCACCACGCGGGTGAACGAGATTTCACAAGAGGCGGGGACGGGGCGCTCGTGGCTCATGTAGTCGTAGCTCAACAATTCCTCGCTGGCATCAGGGTCGCCTTGACTGAACCACAAGCCGGGCCAATTGCCGCCGGTGAAGTTGAGGGTGCCCCTGTCGTCGTTCACACCGACCCCGAACTCGACCGCGTCCGAGCCTTCGATGTACCACTGCATGAACAAGGGCAGATTGAACTCCCGCGAATCGGCCTGGGCGCGGGCGAGGAGCGCGGCGACGTCCGCGGGGGTTCGGAGCATGACCGGTTCGTCCTCGTCGAAGAACGCTCGCACGATGGTCATTTCTGCGCCTTTCCGTGGTACACCTTGTGGAATCCGTTCGCTCCGTGGACGGTCATAGTGTATCCGGCGGGAAGAATGCGCGGTATGAGGGTGTCGCATCCAAGGTCTCCGACGCATGGCACGTTGTTGATCGCCAGTACGATATGACGGATTCGGTTGGTGCGCATGTGGACGGCTAGTTTCACTTCCACATCGGCGGTAGTGTTAGGGACTTTTTTATCTGCTTGTTGGAACCATGTGACCGCTGCGTAATATTTGTCGTCCCATCCGCTGGTCTCGGTGTGGATCTCCCCGTCCAGCCCAATCCATCGGCCGTGTGTCTTGGCGGAGCGCTGCCGCCGGGTTCGGTCCCTGGTGCGTGGAAGGTCGGGAGGCAACCCGGTACGAAGGCGCTGTCGTTGTGCGGAGTGGGACAAATGAGGGTCAGGTCCGCTGGGCGGTGGGTGACCGGTCGTGCCGAGGTGGTGGTCCGCGGTCGCGCGGAGCTGCTGCGCGGCCTTGTCCAGCGTGGTGTCGAGGTCTCGCAAACACTGCTCGGCGTGTCCGGTCACCTGGTTGATGCGGTCAGCGCGGTCGCTCTGCCCGAGAAGCCCGGCCACAGCTCGGTCGACGGAGTCCAACGCCTGGTACCAGTCCCGTAGGCGACTCTGGAGATCGGTGACCGTCGTGGCGAGGCGAGCAAGTCGCCGGGCTGCCTCGGCGATGGAGTCCTCACCAGGCGAGGTCATCGACGGCCATCATCGTGATCGCGGGCATGGGCCGGGACGTCGAGGTCGTAGTCGGCCCGCCACCACACGGTGCCAGCGCTAGTTCTTCGTGCCGGTGTCGCCCAGGTGCCTGGTGATCCATTCGTACACTCGCTCGTCGTAACCGTTCCAGCCGTCGAAGTGGAAGCTCTGCGTCCGGGCGTACTGGTCGATGTCTCGCAGTGCCTCGGCCAGGTGGTGGTCGGCGCCTGGGAACAGTTGGTGGCGTAGCACCGGGTCGGTGATCACTGCGAGGGCCGCGGGTGGGGTGCGGCGGCCCAGATAGCGGGCGAAGTTCGGGTAGTAGCTGCTAATGGAGGGGCCGTGTTGGTCGATGCTGACCAGGCTGACGTAGAAGTCGAACCGGCACAAGCTGGTGAGGACGGTGTCGTCGTCGGCGGTGACGTCGGGTTGTAGGGCCTCCGCCGCGCGGATGATGTTGTGCGCGCCTCCGAGGAAGCTGGTCCGCTGTTCGTCGGTGTCGACCAGGTTCTTGCGGCCGGCTGTCACGAGGGCGTGTCGTAACCAGTTGGCGTAGCGGGTGAATGCCTCGCCGCCAGGCCTGGCTGGCGGTTGGCCAGATGTCGCACCGCCGCCCAGGCCTGGCGGCGGACCGCGTAGGCGCCCAGAGCTTCCACGCGGGTGGCGATCTCAAGCCAGAGCTGGGGGCCGATCGCACACCGTGGGCCTCGTGGCCGTGCTCGTCGAAGCCGACGGCGTAGACGCGGGTCAACGCTGCGACGGCTCGCTCGTGCCACCGCGCGCGCTCGACCCGCAGGCACAGCGCCGCCAAGGCGACCAGGCGGTCAAGGAGTTGCCGCAGCTGGTCCTCCTGTTCGGGGGCGGCGAGTAGTTCGGCGGCCTCGCGCGGCAGCTGTTCGAGTAGGCGCAGCAGTGGGATGTCGTCGTTGCGGCGCAGCAACTCGGTGACGAGCCGGTCGAAGGTCTTGGCGTCGAGTTTCCAGGTCACGGCCTCGGTCGGGAGGCCTGCACACGGTGGGCCGCCAACCCGAGATCGAGCCGCGCGGTCCACTCCGCGAACGCCTCGCGCCGCCAGCTGTCCTTGCGCCGGGCGACGATCTGCTCGACGAGCAGTCTGCGGTCGGCGTCGGTCCAGCGTTCACTGCGCGTGCCGTGGCGTACGAACACATCACCGACCCGGAACACGATGTTCTTCTTGGGCTTGCCGTGGGGAACGGTTCCTCGTACTCGCCCGCCTCGCGGAACGCGCACCAGCCTTAGTCGCTGGGAGCGACGTACAGCAGCGCGACAGGCATTCCCTGGACCTCGTACCAGGCTGACTTCGGTGCGCGACATGCCCGGCGGGAGAGTCACCCGCAACACCCACCACGTCAACTCGGCCGCCAGCGTGACCTACCCGCCCCGCGTCAACCACCTGCGTCGCACGGCCTCATGACCGCCGGAGCACAGCCCCTCGGGACCGGCCACACACGAATACGGCCGTGCGCGGACAAACGCCGTACGTCCGCCGTCCGTCCCCCGGGCTGAACGCAACATCGCCTGCGGTGCTGGGCGGGTCGACGCGAGGGGTTGGAGAGGCGGGGTCGCCAATGCCAGCGGGGGTTGGGTGGATGATCTGGGCGTGGCGGGCGACGGCGGTGGGGGCAACACCTTCTCGGGTATCGGCAGCGGGCCGGTCGTGCAGGCCGGGACTGTCCACGACGGCGTGCACTTCCATCCGCCGGTGGCGCGGGAGCCGGTGGGGTTGCCGTTTCGGTTCGGGTCGGTACCCGCCCGGGTCGGCGGGTTCCAGGACCGTGCGGTCGCCGGGGCGGTGGCCGCGGCGGTGGAGGGTGACGGCCCGGCGGTGTTGACCTCCTCGGGGGTGGGGGTGGTGTCGGGGTTGGGCGGGGTGAGCAAGACCCAGTTGGCCGCCGACTACGCCCACCGCGCCTGGGACCGGCGGCAGGTGGACTTGGTGGTGTGGGTGGCAGCCACCTCCCGCGACGGTGTGGTGGCCGCCTACGCGCGGTTGGCCGCCGAGCTGACCGGTCTCACCGATGCCGACGCCGAGCAGGGAGCACAACGGGCTGTGGACTGGCTGGCCAGTACAGGGCGCCGGTGGCTGGTGGTCCTCGACGACGTGCGGTCCCCGGGTGATCTGAAGGGCCTGTGGCCTCCGCGCACCACCTGTGGGCGGGTGTTGGTGACGACCCGGCGCCGCGACGCCGCCTTGGCCCGGGTCGGGTCGATGGTGGAGGTGGGGTTGTTCACCCCGGCGGAGTCGGCCGCCTACCTGCGGGCGGTGTTGGCGCGGCGGCCCGGGTTGGCTGAGGGCGCGGCCGAGCTCGCCGAGGCGTTGGGGCATCTGCCGTTGGCACTGTCACAGGCCGCCGCCTACGCCGCCGACCGCAACATCAGCTGCGTCGAGTACCTGGCCAGGTTCCGAGCCCGTCGCCTGGTCACGGTGTTGCCCGCGCCGGACGCGCTGCCCGATGAGCATCAGGCCACCGTGGACGTCACCTGGTCGTTGTCGATCGAGGCCGCCGACAAAGTGGACCCGGCCGGGTTGGCCGCCCCGCTGATGCGGTTGTGCGCGGTGCTGGACCCCAACGGCATCCCGCTGTCGGTGCTCACCGCCGACCCGGTCGTAGCCCTCCTCACCGAACTCACCGGTGAGGTGGTCGATGCCGAGCAGGCTCGTGACGGGCTGGCCTGCCTGTACCTGCTCAACCTGATCACCCTCGACACCCGGACCCCGCATCCGGAGGTGCGGACGCACGCCCTGGTCCAACGCGCCACTCGCGAACACACCCCTGAGCAGGAGATGTCGCGCCTGGCCCACACCGCCGCCGACGCCCTGATGGCCGCCTGGCCGGAGATCGAACGCGACACCACCCACGCCGCCGTCCTGCGCGCCAACGCCCTCGCTCTGCACACCACCGGCCACCACCTGTGGCACCCCAACCCCCACGAGGTGCTGTTCCTGGCCGGGAATAGCCTCGGACTGGCCGGACAAGCCGTCGGCGCCCGCGAGTACTTCACCCGCCTGCGCACCACTGCCACCCACTTCCACGGCTCTGACCACCCCGGCACACTCGCCACCCGCCACAACCTGGCTTGCTGGCTGGGAGAGGCGGGTGACCCGGCCGGGGCCGTCACGAGTTTTGTCGATGTGGTCAACGACCACATGCGGGTGCTGGGCCCCGACCACCCCGACACTCTCACTGCCCGTCACAACCTGGCCTACTGGCGGGGGCAGGCGGGTGATCCTGTGGGGGCCGCGGCCGCGACGGCCGACTTGCTCGTCGACCGGGTGCGGGTGCTGGGCCCCGACCACCCCGACACTCTCACTGCCCGTCACAACCTGGCCCGCTGGCGGGGGGAGGCGGGTGATCCGGTGGGGGCCGCGGCCGCGACGGCCGACTTGCTCGTCGACCGGGTACGGGTGCTGGGCCCCGACCACCCCGACACCCTTGCCACGCGTCACAACCTGGCCCGCTGGCGGGGGCGGGCCGGCGACCCGGTCGGGGCCGTCGCCGGGTTCGTCGACTTACTCACCGCCCAGGAGCGGGTGCTGGGACCCGACCACCCCCACACCCTCACTACCCGCCACGATCTGGCCGCCTGGCGAGGGCAGGCGGAAGACCCGACCGGGGCCGTCGCCGGGCTTGTCGACCTGCTCGCCGACCGGGTGCGGGTGCTGGGCCCCGACCACCCCGACACCCTCATCACCCGTAACAACCTCGCCTACTGGCGGCGGGAGGCGGGTGATCCGGTCGGGGCCGCGACCGCGATCGCCGACCTGCTCGACGACCAACTGCGAGTACTGGGCCCAGACCACCTCCACACCCTCGCCACCCGTCACAACCTGGCCTGCAGCCGGGGGAAAGCAGGCGATCCGGCCGGGGCCGCGACCGCGATCGCCGACCTGCTCACCGACGTGGAACGGGTGCTGGGACCCGACCACCCGCACACCCTCACCACCCGCGACAACCTGGCCCATTGGCGGCGAGTCGCCGAGGAGGTATCGCACCACGATGATGGATGGTCTGGTTCAGCCGAGGCCGATCACCAGGGCTCGTGAGGGCCGCCTTGCCGTCCAGACCGCGGGTCCCGCCCCACCACAGGGCCAGCACGACCCCGGCGGTGAGCGCCCCGACCGCTGCCATGCCGACGATGATCTTCCAACGCGGGATCGCGGGAAGCGTCGCACGCGGTGGGTGGGCGACAGGGCCTGGTGGTGGCTGCGTGGACGGTCTCATGGCCGGTCATGGTGCAACCCGGTCGCCGTCGGGCTTTGACCAACGTCGTCTCCACCCGTCCGGGGACCCGAGCGGACGCCTTCCGCGCCACCCCGATCACCTCGGGACCGCCCACCGGCCGTGGCCGAGGTGACCCGAGGGGCTCGATGGCGCGTGTGTCCACGCCGGGAGCCGTGGGGCAGCGGTTTCGCGCTGTGGTGGGTCCGGGGTCGTGGCGGGGCTCAGGACGGGGGCGGGATCCGTGTGGGGGTCGTGTAGTGCCGTTCCACGGGGAGCAGGAATCGCATGAGTGCCACGCAGCAGTCGGCGCAGTGCCCGCTGGGAATGGCCGGGGGGTGCTCCCACGTATGGGTGATGGGCATGCCGCACAGGCCGTACGGCTGGACCGGGTGGCCCGGGCGGACGGCGTGAAGCCTGCCGAGGTCGAGTCCCGCCGATCGGAACGTTCCCCACCGCCACGCCGCGAGGCACGTGGTGGCGTGACGGTCGGTGGTTGTCGATGAACGGGGGTGATCTTCCCAGCCCGGGTGGCTTCTAGACTGCTCGGCGGTGGGGACCATGACACCACGCTACATAGGAATTCCTATTTTCTGTTGGGCTGAACGGGTGTCGCGGTGTGGTGGTCGGGTGGGACGGAGGCGGACAGAGGGTGTCGAAGCGGGCCCTGTCGACGGCACACACGCGGCTGCTGCACGCGCTCAACGACCTGAAGGCGACGGCACGTCTCACCGACGCCGAGGCCGCCAAGGCCACCGATCTGCAAGGGTCGAAGATCAGCCGGATCCTGCAGGGCCAGTCCAAGGCCAAACCCGAGGACGTGCGCCTGCTCGCCAGGGCCTACAACGCCACCCCGGAGGTGGTCGAGGCGTTGGTCGACCTGGCCGAGCGGGCATGGCGGGCCGGGGACGACTGGACGACCGTCTTCTCCGCGTTCACCGACGCCTTCTGGCACGGCCTCGACATGGAACGCCACGCCACCGAGATCAACCAGATCCAGAGCGAGATCGTGCCCGGCCTCGCCCAAACCGAGCACTACCGGCTCGCACTGCAACAGGCGGCCGGGCCCCTCCTCGATCGCGACCTCGTCCTCCACGGACTCCGACAACGGCACGCCCTGCTGGAGCGCGTCGACCCACCACCGCCACGAGTGCGGATGATCCTGTCGGAATCGTGCCTGCGCCGCCGCCACGGCACGAGCGCGGTCATGGCCGAACAGATGCGCGCCCTGCTGCGCTTCGCCGCGCGCCCCACGGTCGAACTGCGCCTCGCCCCCTTCGCCGGGCCACCGGCGCGGCACTCGTCGCTGAACTTCACCTTGATGCACATTCCCGGCGCGGCCGAACCCATCGCGCCCATGGACGTGGTGTGCCTGGAGCACCTCGCCGACGCGCAGTATCTCCGCGACCCCGAGCACGTGCGGCCCTACCAGGACCTTTTCGAACAGCGCTGGCGGCTCGCGGTCGCGGGCGAGGCGTGCGAGAAGATGATCTCCGGCATCGCCGACGACTACGACAGGACGACACCGTGACCATCCAGCTCGCGGATTCGTGGCGCAAGTCCACCTCCTCGCAGCCCAACGAGGCCTGCGTGGAAATCAACCACCGACACAACAACGACCATGCCGGCATCCGGGACGGCAAACACCGAGCCGGCCCCACGATCACCATCCCCGGCGCGGCTCTCACCGCACTGGTCCACCACGTCAGGGAACACCCCGCATAGCCCACGCCGTACACGCGCCCGGCCGACAGGCATAGAGGACCCCGCACCGGCACACCGGCCGACACACACGGACGCGTTCGCACCGGCCCACCAACCGCGACCGGGCTGTCGCCCCGCCTCCCGGACAGGAGGACGCGACGCGGGCCACCGGCGTGCCCGGCACCGAGATCGACGTCCCCTGGCGCTTGGCGTTGCGCGGTGTCGACTCACCCCTCGACGCCGATCGGATCGGCGGCTCGACCGGGTTTCACGCGCGGTTCCCGACGGGCGCGCCCGGTCCGCATGCGCGGCGCACGCCGAGTTCGTGACGAGGCGACCCTCCCCGCCCGGGATCGATCACCGCAGGTGCCTCGACGGCGCGGCCACGATTCCCCTCCGGTCCGGGACCCGATGCGGTCTCGAGCGAGCTGTCACGCGTGGTGGGAGGCGATCGACTGGAACCGGCATGGGGATTACCGAGTCGCGATCGATCGGATGGTCAGAACGCGCGACCCGGCGTTCTTGGCGAGCGGTGGCGATCATCGCCGGAAACGCCACTGGTAGGTTCCACCACATGGACTCGTCGCCGCGGGACAACGCTGACGACATCGGTCCGGACAAGAAAAACGATGATCCCTCGACAACGCGCAACTCGTTGAGCGGATCGGGTTCTGCGGTCGTGCAGGCCCGGGATATCAGGGGCGGTATCACCCAGAACGCCTATCACTCGCCGGGGAGAATGGGCTGGACGGCGCTGCTGGTCTGCTTGCTGATTCTGGGTGGACTGTTGCTGGTCAACTCCCTCAACGACGATCCGCCGGTGCAATCGGGAATCGACGATGCCGAGGTTCCGTTGGTGGCGGCGGCCGTGCCAGCCGCGCAGCGATGCTCGTCGAACTGGTTCACGCCCAAGCCCGTCACGGGGATGTGGCCGCGGCTCCACGGAGGCGGCTTCCAGTCCTGGACCGACGTCGCTCCCCTCGCCGACGGCGCCTCCGCCGACACCGGCGAGGTGATGGTCACCCTGCAGGGACGGCGCCCCGACCGCGGCGTGGTGATCACCGGCATCACGGTCGAAGTGCTCAGCCGGGACACGCCACCGCAGGGGGTGGTGCTCAACGACCAGTGCGGGGCCCCGAGTACTACCGGTACGTCGACATCGACCTCGACCAACCCCGACCCAGCGTGATCGGCAGGCCGGTGGACCCCAAGGCGGTCGAGTTGGCCCGCTCCAAGGGGTGGCGTGTGGATCCGGTGGCGTTCCCCTACGAGATCACCAGCACCGACTCCGAGACGTTCCTCCTCCACGCCGCCACCACCTCGTGCGACTGCCGTTGGACCGTTCACTTCACCTGGTCCTCCGGCGGCCGCACCGGCACGCTGACCGTACCGAGCGATGGCGGCTCCTTCCGCGTGGTCAGCGGTGCGGGCGCACGCCGATGCTCGCTCGTGGAACCGGCGTGCGGATGAGGTCCGCGCGGGGTCGAGCACTGAACAGGGTGCTGGCGGTGATGGTGGTCGCGGTATTCCTCGCCTGGGGACTCGTCCTCCTGCTCGACGGCGAGCAGCGAGACACCGCGCCGCGAACCTCCTGCGGTGCGCCCGCCCTGACCTACACGAACGGGACCCCGCTCGGCGAGGCTGTCGCCCGAGACGTCACCGGTGTGCACGCGGCGGCTTGTGCGGGCGACTACGGCGCCTTGGCACCGTTCGTGTCCGACCCGACCCGGCCCGCAGCCGAGATCGTGTTGACGTGGCGCGCGGAGGACCCGACGGGGGTGAAGCTGCGGGCCATTGCCGAGGTGCTCGAACGGCCCGGTGCCGGCGGGCAGGGCGGCCTGGTTTTTTGCGATCCGGACAAGGGACTGGTCGTGTTCAGTCGCGGCACCTTCGACGTGCGATCAGGATTGACAGACGTGGAATTCCCTGGCGATCAACGTCTCGTCGACTGTTCCCGCTACGGTCCGGACCAGGCGTGACGATACCGCCCCCGGCCTGACCCGAGATGACGCTCCGTCCTGGCGCACCCGAACATCAACCACTCGGAGTCAAGACTGCGGAACATCGCTCACTCGTCCGGACAGGAACCTCGGGCGGTCACCGTCTTCCAGGGCGATGCGGCGGGCCGACCACGTACGGTCCCGGCACGGAGTGCTGAGGCGGTCGACCAGCCCGGCCTCGCCGAAACGGCGATAACGATTGCCCCACTGGGAGGCGCACTGGCGCGAGAAGCCCATCTCGGCGGCGACGTGGGCGATCGGACGGGTCCTGCCGCGTTCGACGAGGCGGATGGCAGCCTTCGACGGACCACGGGCGTTACGGTCGCGCACGGACGTGCCTTTCCGCTCGGCGGACGAGTTGGTCGCGGCCTGCCGCTGCTCGGCGTGGTCCTGGGCGAGGCGTCCAAGGGCGTAAAGCCCACCCAACCGCACGAGGGCTTTGTCGGAGCCAAGTTGCTCGACCGCCTTGGTGTAGAGGTCGGCAACACGGGGGCGTCGGCCTCGGTGGCCGCGGCCACTCGCTTCCGGTGCTGGCGGGTGGTGTCGAAGATCTCGCGTTGCAGGGCGTAGGCGCGGGCGACGTCGGCTTGGTCGCGTTCCTTCTGCGCCAACCCGATCTCGGTGGAACGTTGCCGCCGCCAGGCCAGGTACAGGCCGAACAGGACCCCGGGACCCAGCAGCGCGGTGACCCCGATGCGCGCCAGCTCCACCTGCGCATTCGCCCGCACGGTACCGCCGTCGACAAGTAGCCACAGCAGCGCCAGCAGCCCGCCGACTACCACCACGACTCCGACCACAGCGGTGACGACTGCCCGCGTGCTCGGCGGTGCCATCGGTGCGGTTGGTCGCTCGGGCTGGGGACCGAGAAGTGCCCTACCGGCTGATCATCGCCGCCTGCTGCCCGCGCGTTGCGGGCAGCCGACACCGAACGCGCACGCTGCAGGTGCTTCCGCCTCAAGCACGGCACCGGTCGTGTCTTTCACCCTCGGGGAAACCGACGGCGTCCCGGTGGGGGAGGGATCGATCGAGGTCGTGGCCGTCACGCTGGAGCCGAATGGACCGGCTCCGCAGGCTTGGAGGTCGCCCCGCCACGGCCGAGGAGATGTCTCGGCTGATGCACCGGTCGTGCTCGCTGGACCTGGCTGCGGAGCCGGGTGCCCCGTGAGGGGCCGGAGGACCTGGCCTCCTTCCCCGGTGCTGAACGCTGCTAAAACTCACGTAGCACCGATCAGCGGCTTTACGAGAAGAGGGTTCCAGTCGCTAGCGACTGGAACCCCACGTGTCCGAAGACCGAGCAACTCCATGTCTCCAGCTTGATGCGTGCTGCTGACCTGCAACTTCCGTAGCCGCGCCGCTCGGTGTCGGGGTACTTCGTGTCCATCGCCGCGGCTTCGGCGGATTCCTGCGCGTTGACGGTCGTCGGGGCTCCAACGACAGCCTCAGCCAGGCCGGCGACACCGACGGCCGTCCGCGAGACCTGCCAGGCTGCCAGCGCCTCAGCGACCGTGGTGGTGGCGCCAAAACCCGCGTCCAGGTCGGCGGCGAGCACTTCGTCCTTAGCCCGGCGTACGCGGCGGGCCTAGCCTCGGCCCACACCGATCTGGTCGCTGACGACCGCCCACCACCGGTCGCCGGAACACAGTGCTGCGATGGACCTGGCGGCGAGCACCTTTGACGTTCAACTCGGGGCGGTACCGAGGCCGGGCCGCGTCAATCGCCTCCTGCAGTTGGCCTTCCCACCACTGACCGGCGCCGTGGAGCAAGCCGGTCCAGCTCATCGAGTGGCGAACGCTCGTAGGGCGATAGGGACCTCGATCACGGGGAGGCAACGCCACCCGGTTGCGAACCCTCGTAGGGGCGATCAGGACCTCCCCGTCCACGATGACCGTGTGGGCGCACAACCGTTGCGAACCCTCGTAGGGGCAATGAGGATCGGTCGGCTCGCCGGGCGTCGGGCGGCCGCCGGTCATGTTGCGAACCCTCGTAGGGGCGATGAGGACCGCCAACGGCACCACCAGGTCCTGGTACCTGCCGCAGTTGCGAACCCTCGTAGGGGCGATGAGGACGGCGACGCCGGAACTCACCAAACCGGTGTCGACCGGGTTGCGAACCCTCGTAGGGGCGATGAGGACCTGCGCCAGTTCCCCATGGTGGCCGCCGTCGACCTGGTTGCGAACCCTCGTAGGGGCGATGAGGACCGGATACAGGCAGCCAGCTACAGGGAGATGGGTGCGCGTTGCGAACCCTCGTAGGGGCGATGAGGACCCGGAAGCATGACGGGAGCTTCCTTTCCTGCGGCCATGTTGCGAACCCTCGTAGGGGCGATGAGGACCGGGGGGTCAGCCAGAGCGGCGGGTCTTCTCAGGTCAGTTGCGAACCCCTCGTAGGGGCGATGAGGACCGCCGCAAGGTGGGGGACCTGGCGAAACTGGCCGCCTGTTGCGAAGCCTCGTAGGGGCGATGAGGACCGGCGGCTCATCGAGCAGCAGGGCCCCGGCGGCAAGTTGCGAACCCTCGTAGGGGCGATGAGGACATGGCGTGGCCCTCCAGGAGGTAGACCCCCGGGGTGCCGTTGCGAACCCTCGTAGGGGCGATGAGGACCGTCCCGCCGCGACTACACCCGCGCCGGATTGTGCTGTTGCGAACCCTCGTAGGGGCGATGAGGACGCGCAGGCCCGCCGGTTCGCCCCACGGGCACCGTGTTGCGAACTCTCGTAGGGGCGATGAGGACCTCCAGACGTGCACTGGGTCATAGGCCAGGCAGAGTTGCGAACCCTCGTAGGGGCGATGAGGACTTGCGCACCAGGTGCGGGGCGTGGACGAACAGCACGTTGCGAACCCTCGTAGGGGCGATGAGGACGGGCTCGTCATCTCGCTGAGCGCGGACGTACTCCACGTTGCGAACCCTCGTAGGGGCGATGAGGACCTGCGGCGGCCAAGCGCTCCGCGAGCGCGTCCACGTGTTGCGAACCCTCGTAGGGGCGATGAGGACACGACATCCCCCTGAGCGTCCACGCCCGCAGGAGGTTGCGAACCCTCGTAGGGGCGATGAGGACCTGGTGGTGCAGGCTCTTGTCTGCCGTGACCCAGATGTTGCGAACCCTCGTAGGGGCGATGAGGACCGCAACCCATCAGGACAACGACGCATATCTAGCAGAGTTGCGAACCCTCGTAGGGGCGATGAGGACCTCGGCGAGCGGGCGGTCGGGGTGCTGGAGGTGATGTTGCGAACCCTCGTAGGGGCGATGAGGACAGCTACGAAAGGAGGTCACGGTGGTCCAGTCCAACTAGTTGCGAACCCTCGTAGGGGCGATGAGGACCGGTCTTCTCGGGGCAGGTGATCGAGCACGTGGTGTGGTTGCGAACCCTCGTAGGGGCGATGAGGACCAGCGCACGCCGCGCTTCCACATCCGGGTACCGCTGTTGCGAACCCTCGTAGGGGCGATGAGGACGTGAAGTTCCCCGAGCCGGTGACGGGAGACGACAAGGTTGCGAACCCTCGTAGGGGCGATGAGGACCCGGACGGCTGCGACTTCGTGATCGACTCCTGCGAGTTGCGAACCCTCGTAGGGGCGATGAGGACTCCGTCCGCGAGCAGCGGCAGCGCCACACCAGCGCGTTGCGAACCCTCGTAGGGGCGATGAGGACGCGTCACCGAACTCCTCCGGCCACGACACCTTGACGAAGTTGCGAACCCTCGTAGGGGCGATGAGGACCTGCGCGGTGTAGATCTGGCCCACGGTCACCTCAGTTGCGAACCCTCGTAGGGGCGATGAGGACCCCTTCCTCGGTCGTGCGCAGCGGCGCCCTGGCGTTGCGAACCCTCGTAGGGGCGATGAGGACGGTCCTGGCTGGTGATGTCGCGCCGCAGCACCGTGTTGCGAACCCTCGTAGGGGCGATGAGGACGCGGATCCCTTGCCGTGGATCCCTGACCCTGATGAGGTTGCGAACCCTCGTAGGGGCGATGAGGACCGCACCGGACACGGTCTGTGTGGGCGCGTCGAAAGTTGCGAACCCTCGTAGGGGCGATGAGGACTCAAGCGGTCCAGGCTGTAGCGGATCGCCTCCGCGTTGCGAACCCTCGTAGGGGCGATGAGGACTCCCAGCACCGGCGGGGCCGGAACTCGACCAACCAGTTGCGAACCCTCGTAGGGGCGATGAGGACCTCGGCGGCTTCGTCGTTGGAGCCGACGATCAGCAGGTTGCGAACCCTCGTAGGGGCGATGAGGACCCCAGGGTAAACCTGCTGGTCAAGTGAGGCATGTGGAAGGCGGTTGAGGGCAGGTTTTGCAGCGAACCTCCGGTCGTGCTGGCCGAGGCGGTGTGTCGCTGCTGGAGGTGGTTGTGGCGTGGTGTGGCGGCTTCGTTGCGGTAGCATCATGCCGACTCTCATTACCCGGATGGTTTTGGTTGACGGGTTCGCAACTTGTAGTGGTCATGTTTGGCTCCTTGAAGAACTTGTCGCCCCTCCGAGGGTTGTCGGTGTCGTCGGTTGCGTTGAGAACTTGCGACCGATCGGCGAGAACGTGAGTAGTGCTCGCTCCACGTTGGTTGCGGTCACCGGTGAAGTGGACAAAAGATGGTCGTTGTAATGGTCATCGTTACATCGCTCACGCGGGCCCGGTAGCGTCAGGTTCTGCTGGTCGTCATGGATGGTTGCCGGGGTGATTATGTCGGCGCCCACCGACAGTTTCGGGGCGGGGCTGTTCTCGCTGGTCTTCGGGTGTGTGGTTCTCCGAGGTGTCCGGGAGGTTGTATGCGCTTGCGGTTGGTTGTGTCGACGGCGGCCAAGGAGTTGCCGTGGCGGGAGGTGTTGAGGCCCGGTCGGGCGGTGGCGTATTCGGCGATCACCGAGGTCGATGGTGCTTTGGGGAAGCGGTTGCACGATGTCGGGTTCGGGGTACACGGCATGGCGCCGCTGGGGTATGGGGCGCCTGTGTTCCCGGCGGCGCGACGGCGCCGCGGTAGTTACGCGATCGGCGGCCCGGGGACTATCGAGTTCGGCAGCCCGGTGTCGGGCGTGGTCGAGACCTTGGCGCGTGGGCTGGCCGGGTTCCGGGTGCTCGACTGGGGAGGCGTGGCGCTGCGGGTGTCCGGGATCGAGCCTGTTGAGCCTCCGGAGTTCGGCTCGGGACGGGCCAGGTTCCGCACGGTGACACCAGTGGTAATGAAGGGCGCGGGTCGGGACGAGTCCGGGCTGCGGGCGACCAGGCAGGAGTGGTTGCTGCCGGGGGAAGCCGGGTGGGCGGAGTACTTCCAGGGAAATCTCCGCCGGAAGGCGGAAACGCTGGGTCTGGATCCGCGGGTGAGCCTGGAGTCGGTGGAGTGGGTTGGGCCGAAGCGGTCGTTCGCGGTGGGGGAGGGCGCGAAACCGGGAGCCGCGGTGGAGGTGGAGATCGCCGGGGCGCCGGAGATGCTTCGGGCGCTCTGGAGTTGGGGACTTGGCCAAGCCAACGCTGCCGGGATGGGCTGGGTGGGCTCGTGAGTGGGCCGCAGTCGCAGTTGGTGTTGACCCCACACCCATTGCAGCGTGTAGGCGCGTATGTGATCGCGGCACTGAGTAGCGTTTCGGATCCTGCGGCGGTGACGGCGTCAAAGTTCGATGGCGCGACGAACGTTCTCCTGCGCGACTGCCTTCAGGCCGCGCTCGTGGTCGACAAGCAATGCGGGGGCGGGTTCTGGAGGAAGGCGAGCTATTCGTTGTTCCCGAACTCGCCCATGAACCATCCGGGCAACGCCAAGAAGTCTCGCGAGCAGGTGGGGCGGGCGGTGCGTGCCTGGTTCACGCTGCCGGAGGCCGGCCGTTGGCCTGGCGTGCCGTGTGTGTTGTGTGGGCGGGCCGCGGTCGGCTTCTTCGGGAAGATGGATGTCGCGCTGGCCGAGAGTGAGTCCTATCGGAACAGTACTCCGCCGGGACACGAAGGTATGAGTCTGTGTTGGCCGTGCCTGATCTGCTTCCGTGCGTATCCCTACGGGTGCCGGCTGACCGGTGGGCCGTCATCGGTGGTTCATAGTTGGGACGAGTCGTTCCTCGCCGAGACTGTACGGCGACAGGTAGATCGTACGGCAAAGGTGATCACCATAGCCGGAGAGGCCGAGCGTCCGGATGAGTTGGCGGAGGTCATCGTGGTGGAGGCGCTGAAATCGTATCGCGGACGCATACGAGCGGGCGTTGAACTGATGGTGGTCAACAACAACAATCGTGGACAGTTGCTACGGACACGAGTTCTGGATCAGCCGCTGGCCGAGTGGTTGCGACGACGGTCGCGGCATCCCGCCTTTGGTGTGCTGGAACAGGCACAGGCCAGCTCGACCGTGAGCGGGCAGGTCGGCCTGGCGCGCACCGTGTTCGCCCGCCCGCCGCGACTGGTCACCCGCTGTGTCAGCCCCCTGCTGCGGTCGGTCATCGACGGTGAGGAACAGCGCGACCGCGCGCTTGGCCTGATCGAACTGCTTCGTTTCTTCGTCGTGGAGGTGATGCTGATGAAAGACAAGGATCTGGCCGAGATCGACGCCACGGCACGCAAGATCGCGTCGAAGCTGAAGGCTGAGGATACGGGAGGCAAGCTCCGCGCCTTCCGTAGTGCCGTGTCCGAGCCGAGGAAGCTGCGCCGGCTGCTGTCGGCCGAGGCGGTTGTGTGGGCCATCGATCCCTGGGAGTCCTCGGACGAGCCGTTCATCAGCCGGGCGGCGTTGACCCTGCTGTTCGACCCCGACCCGGACAACTCGGCTTGGTTCCACCGCGAGTACCTGCTGATCGGCGTCCTGGCGGAGTTGAAGAGGTTCGGGTGGGTGTCGAAGCGACCCGAGCAGGACAAAGAAGGTCTCGACACCGAACTGGCGGACGACGAACTGGAGGTGTCATGACTTTCCTGGTGGGCAAGGTCGCCATCGACGTGGTCGCGGGAGCGCCGAACAACGGCGAGAGCGAGGACACCACGGCTCGGGTGAAGCAGTTGCGGGTCGGTCGCGACATCTATCCGTACGTGTCCGCTCAGGCGTTCCGGCGATGGCTGCGGGACTCCCTGCCGAACGACGAACCCAGGTCGACAGTGGTGATCCCCAAGGGGAGAAACAAGCAGCAGGCCTACACCGCGGGGCGTCCGGACCGGTTCCTCGATGATGACCTGTTCGGATACATGGTCGCGGTGAAGAGCGAGAACTTCCAACGGGACACGGTGTTGGCCACAGGGACCTTCGTGTCACTGGCGCCGCAGCGGCCGACGAAGGACTTCGGCACGATGAGTCGGGACTTCCCGACCGGCCAGTCCCCAGTCCTGCACTCGCATGAACTCTACAGCGGTGTGATGGCCGGGGACGTACTGCTGGATCTGCCCCGCGCAGGGGTTTTCGAGACAGCGGGCAGTGGCCTGCGCACGGCCTTCTCCGCTGATACCGGAAACGAAGCGGTGAAGGCGGGAGCGACAGCCACAACGCTGCGCGGCAACGAAGCCGTGGCGCTGCCCATGGAGGAGCGTCGCAGGCGGGTAGCGCTGCTGTTGGAGACGCTGGCCGCGGTGCGCGGTGGTGCGAAACGGTCGCTGCACTACGGCGACCGAACCCCGAGCCTGGTGCTGTTGGTGCCGATGAAGGGCGGAGTCAACCCGTTCACCCGGGTGTTCGGTCTCCGGGACGGGCGTCCGGGTGTGCTGTCCTCGGTGCTCCGGGAAGAACTCGCCGTCTGGGCCGACGAACTCGACGGGCCCGTGTCGCTCGGCTGGGCCCCCGGCTTTCTCGGCGACGACCGCGACCGCTGCCGCGACGAGATCCACGACCTGCTTGCCGAAGGTACGGTCCAGCTCGATCACCCACGCGTCCTGCTGCGCCAACTGGCCGAACAGATCCGTCGCGGCGACCGGGACGGCTGGTTCACGGAACCGTCGGTATGAGCACGCAGACCCGCACAGCGCTGCAAGTCGTGATCACTGCCCCGGTGGTGTCATTCCGCAATCCGCTGTACCGAGGGGTTCAGGTCGGACTGCCCTGCCCGCCCCCGGCCACGGTGGGTGGGCTACTGGCCGCCGCGGCAGGCGGATGGCACCGGGTGTCGCGTGATCTTCGCTTCGCCATGGCCTTCCACGCCCGAGGTGCGGGTGAGGACCTGGAGACGTATCACCCGCTGGTCGCGTCTGGAACGAAGGCATCACCGGCTCCACGAACACGAGAGTTCCTGGCCGATGTGACCTTGACGGTATGGCTCCTCGACGACCTCGAGGCATGGCAGTCGCGGATGCGCCGCCCGATCTGGCCACTATGCCTCGGACGCAGCCAGGACCTCGTAGGCGTCTGCCTCAGTATCGTCGAGTTGATTCCTCGGCCGGGTGTTCAAGGGCAAGCGCTCGTCCCCGACGGTGAGCAAGCGGATGGCGCCCTGCTCCGCCTACCGACCGCCGTGAGTCCGGGGCGGGACCGTACACGGTGGGAATCCTATCGTTTCGACCACACAGGCAGGAGCAGTGCCACCCTGTCCGGCTCGGGTCACTGGTCCACCCAGAGCGGACAAGCCGTGGTGCCGCTGGAGGGAACACACTCCGACAGCGCCGCCGACATGATCGGAGCGTGAGCATATGACGTCGCCGCTGCGCGGTGTCATGGCCAAGAGCGCCACAGCGAGTCGACCGGTCGAGACCTTGACCAGCCACCTGGACGCCACCTTGACCGCCGCGCAGTGGCTACGGCGCAGGATCGGACGCATTCACCTGGTGGAAACCGTCCTCGGCGACCGGTTCTGGCCGGTGGTGCTGCTGGCGTGCCTGACCCACGACGCGGGCAAGGTGGCCGAGGGCTTCCAAGCGATGGTGACAGGCCGCACCAGGCGATGGGGCGAGCGCCATGAGGTCCTGTCGCTGGGATTCCTGCCCGGTCTGATCGACGACGACCAAGTGCTGGACTGGGTCGCCATCGCTGTCCTCACCCACCACCGCGCGCTGACCGGCGACGGAGACAAGACCACGATCGAGCACCACTACGACCGGGACATCACCCCACTCGAGCTGAGCGAACAACTCGGCCACATCGACAGCACCCACGTCCACGCCCTCGCGACCTGGTTGCACTCGAAAGCCTCGCACACTGGACTGCCGGTGACGCCGGTGACACGGAACCCGACCGCCGACGATGTCCTGCGGTCCACATCAGACCTCCTCACCGCCCTACTGGACCGGTGGGACTCGCCCGTCGACTCCGACACCGGTGTGGCCGCGGTCTTGGTGCAAGGCGCGGTGACGTTGTCCGATCACCTGTCCTCCGCGCACGGGCATCTGTCCTCAAGCCAGCCGTTGGACGCGACATTCGCTCCCCGTCTGGCCGAGCAGATGCGCATCCGAGAACGACAGCTCCGACAACATCAGATCGAAGCCTCGTCGATCAATGGGCACCTGTTGCTGCGCGCCCCGACCGGGAGCGGCAAGACCGAGGCGGCGTTGCTGTGGGCCTCCCGGCAGGCGATAGACCTCGCTGGCCACACCGGAGCTGTGCCGCGGGTGTTCTACACCTTGCCCTACCTGTCCTCGATCAACGCCATGGCCGAGCGCCTGGGTGGCCTCTTTGGCGACGGGACCGTCGTTGGTGTGGCGCATTCGAAGGCCGCGTCGTACCACCTGGCCACCGCGACCGCGTCACAAGACGGCGACGACGTCTGCCGAGTGGACGCGGCCCGCAAGTCGCTCGCCCGAGCCGCAGCGACCCGGCTGTTCCACGAGTGCGTTCGCGTCGGCACCCCGTACCAACTGCTGCGCGCCGCCCTCGCGGGCCCCGCCCACTCGAGCATCCTCATCGACGCGGCCAACTCCGTATTCGTCCTCGACGAGCTGCACGCCTACGACCCGCGCAGACTCGGCTACACCCTCGCCGCGACCCGCCTCTGGGAACGCCTCGGCGGACGGGTCGCGGTGCTGTCGGCGACCCTGCCCGTAGCCCTGTCGGAGCTGTTCACCGACACACTCGAGCAAGTCGTCACGACCGTAGACGGCGTCGTACCGGACGCCCGGCCCCGGCACAGGCTGCATACCAGACCGCACCACCTGACCGAACCAGACGCCATCGCCGCGATCAGAGCACGCCTGATCGCGGATGAGGCAGTGCTCGTGGTGGCCAACAACGTCGCGCACGCACTGGAACTGTACGACGCGCTCGCCCCCACGACCCGAGATCACCATGGCGAGGACGCGGCTTTCCTCCTGCACTCACGCTTCACCCGCGCTGATCGCTCCCGCATCGAGACCGCCGTGCGACAGCGATTCGCCGCGGGTCCGAACATGTCGCGTCGACCTGGGCTGCTTGTGGCCACTCAGGTCGTCGAGGTCAGTCTCGATCTCGACTTCGACGCGTTGTTCACCAGCGCTGCCCCGCTGGAAGCCCTTTTGCAGCGTTTCGGTCGAGTCAACCGCATCGGATCACGCCCACCAGGCGACGTCGTTGTCCACCATCCCAACTGGACAAGCCGACGCGGGAGAGTCGACGAGTTCGCCGACGGCATCTACCCTCGGGAACCGGTGGAGCACGCCTGGACCATCCTCAACGAACATGCCGGACTCACGGTGGACGAACACCATGCGACTGGCTGGCTCGACCGCATCTACGACTCGCCGTGGGGAAGAGGATGGCGCCACGAGGTCATGGAACACCGTGACGACTTCACCGCGCGGTTCCTGAGCTTCGACTACCCCTTTGACGACCGATCCCACCTCGGCGAGGCCTTCGACACCCTGTTCGACGGCACGGAGGCCATCCTCTCCGCCCACCGAGACGCCTACGCCGCCGGACTCGCCGAAGCCGGGAACACCCCTACCTCGGCGGGCAGACTTCTCGCCGAGGATTACCTGATCCCGATACCACAATGGGCGGCTCGCCTTTGCCGACTTGACAGAACACTCGGCGTCCGCGTCGTCGACGGCGACTACACACCTCAACGCGGTCTGCTCGGCATCTCCCACGATACCAACAACACCTACCAGCCCGGAACGATCCTGTGATCAGCAAGGACGACGTCGGCGGCGTCCACATCAAGTACCTCTACCACTGCCCACGCCAACTCTGGCTGTATGCCAGGGGAATCCGGCCAGAACACCTCAACGACACAGTCCGACTCGGCGAAGCGGTACACGACACCAGCTACACCCGACACACGCCGGTGAACCTCGGCGCCGCCCGCCTGGACTTCCTCGACGGCCGACTCTGGGGCCACGAGGTCAAGTCATCCAACGGCCCCACGCAGGCAGATGAAGCGCAGGGCAGGCACTACTGCCATCGGCTCCGCGCGGTCGGCATCGACGCCAACGGCACTGTCCTGCACTACCCGAAGACTCGTCGAACCCACCGCCATCCATTCACCGACGAGGCCGCACGGCAAGCACAAGCCGACATCGAATCCGCGCTGACCACGATCGCCCGCCCCACATCACCCGATCGCCTGCCCCGCCGCCGCTGCGTGGGCTGCAGTCGGTACCGCCGCTAGCCGTTCCCGGCGCTCGTGCAGGGGCCGGTTCAGCAGTGGGGTTTCACCGAGGGCGGGTAGGTCGAAGACGAGGAACCGGACCGGGATGTCCTCGAACCGACGCGCACGACGCGGCGTGGCTGCGGTAGCGGCCCCGGCGCTCCTGCAGGAGTCCGAACTCGACGCGGCCGTGCTCGTCGTAGGCGACGATCTCCCCGTCCAACACCACCGCCCCGCACCCGGTCCCACCCGAATACACCTCGGCCAGCTCGGGGAACTCATCGGTGAAGTCGATCCGTTGCGACTGGTCAACACCGTCGAACCGTCAGCGGCCACGCGCATACAGCAGCGGTAGCCGTCCAGCTTGTACTCGTAGATCCACTTCGGACCCGACCGCAACCTGTCGGCGTCCGGCTTGGCCAGCATCGGCTCCACCCACCCGGGCACCCGACCGGACGCCTTCCGCGCCACCTCGGCCACCTCCCGGCACGCACTACTCCGCCCCTCGACCGTAACCCGAACGGCCTAATCCCGCCGCCGGAACGGCACCGCGACCCGGTCGCCGGTCAACGAGCGCCAGCGGCCCTGTGTACCCGGGCTGAGCGGACCGTCCACGCCATCGCCCACGACCCCGGACCGGCTACTGCCGGCCATGGAGTGGTCGCGGGCCGGCGGACTGGACACAGTCTGGCTGTTCGCCGTCCGCGGAAGGTGTTGTCGCGGCGCGTCAGTCCCGTTGGCGGAGGGCGGTGAAGGGTACGAGTTGGTCTTTGAGTTGGAGCTGGTCTCGTCGGCCGTCGGCGTAGTTGATCTCGTAGTCGATGACGCCGCACCAGTCGCCGTCCACGCTGGGGAAGCGGCCGTGCAGGCGTGCGGGGACCGCGCCGGTGAGGTCCAGGCCGGTCTCGATCACACGACGGGGGACCCCGTCCGGCCGAGGAAAGAGGGTGTCGAGTCGGACCCAGACCGGGGTGAGCACGCGGCTGCGTCCGTGCAGGGCGTCGCCGTCCCATGAGGTGTACGGGCTGATGATCACGACTCGCCTCCCCCCTGTCGCTCCGCCATCTCGGGGTGACGGAAGCGACGGTTGCCGGAGAACCGCTCGTCCAACTCGACCCGGTCCGGATAGGGGCGATCACCGATCGAACACCACCCGGTGTCGGCGCCGCCCGGCGCAGCGACAGGGGCTGAGTGGTCGACCCGGAGCTCGCCGCCCGCGGCGACCACCGTGCTGACGCCAGAAACAAGTGTGTGCCGCGCGCGCGTGCTGCTGGTAGGCAGGACGGCGAGCGCCGCACCCGCGAGATCGAGCCGGTACCGCAGCACCCCGTCCGGCGGGGCAGGCGAGGAGGGCCGGGTCATGTTCGGCAACATACCATCACATCGAACTTATGTTCGATGTGGACATCGTCTGACGTGCTGGTTTCCGACGGTGACCACGCAGTTACGTTCTCGCGGAGGGGTGCTCCGTCCGAAGCCTCACGCCTCGCGTTGGTGATCTTGGCAAAACTGTCCGTGTTGATGCGACTACAGGATGTAGCACGAAAGAAGCCGATGCCCCGCGCCAAGTCCGGCCTTTCCTGGCCGTCGCCGGGGCGGTGGCCTATTTCGGTCTGGATGCGGTGATCGACACCGCGACCAGCGTCTTCGTGAACTGCGAGCCGGGGCTGATTGAGGACAGGGGCCACCAGCTTCTGGTGGGCGGTGAGGGGGAGTCCAAGGCCAGGCGGTGCACCGTGGAGGTCGCGTTGACCACGCGGCGGTTCGGGGACGCAAAGGTGGTGGTGATCAACGCGGCCAAGATGCCGTTCATCGCCCGCAATATCCAACTGGCCTGAGGTGGGGGCCACCCGTCGACCCTGACCCGCGCCTTCGCTAAGCAAGTCGCCAACAGCGCAGCGGCGAGCGGGTGTGGAGCCCGGTCATGACGACTGGGCAGCGTGGATGAGGGCCGCGGCGGGGCAGATGCCGAACACCCGGGTGATCTCGATCAGCCGGTGGAGTGTGGAGGCGCGCGTCCCGGTCTCGTAGTTGTGGAGGGTGACCGGCGCGATCGATACGGCTGGGGGATTCCGCGCTCGGCGGCTTCGCAGCCATGTCCGCGGCGGTGGTCCTTGGGCCGGATTGGTGCCCGCTACCGCGCTCGACGCGTCACCGGCACCGCCTGGACGCGGTGGGGACGTGGATCCCGGTGTGTCCGACAAGGCGGCGGCAGAGGCGGCGGGCATGCTGCATCTGCCGTTGGCTCAGCTCGCCGCGAAGGATGGCGACGCGGACACCGCCGGGTCCATCTCGGGGTGGTCGCCGAGTTGGCCGCGTGGACCCGGGGAGCGCGCCACGTTGCACTACGACTTCGGCCCGGTCAACGTGCGGGCATGGAGCTTGTCCCTCGCGGTCGAACTGGACACCGGCCCCGACCGCGCCGAGCAGATCACCCGGACCACCAGCTAGGACGCCGGTCCGGCCTCGGCTGAGCGCCGCGCTGCGCTGCACTTCGACCTCGCCCAGGTCTTCGCCTAGGCCGACGGCGCGCGCGACGGTGGGGCGATCCGCCACCTCGACCTCGCCGATCGGGTGGCGCCGCTGCGGATCCGGCACGACCCGATCGCCCGCGAACTGCTCGTCGGGTTGAGCGCACGAGCGCGTCGGCGGTCCTGTGAACTCGACAGTCTCAGGGCACGCCTCCAGGTCGGTTGACAGGAGTGGTGTCGACGGGCTATATCCCGACCCACCTTCGCCACAGCAGCCCGTGCAGGTCTTTCCAGTCCGCGACCGCGAGCCACCAGAGACCGGTGGTCTGGCGTCGTTCGCGCAGTGCTGCGAGTGCGGGGATGTAGGCGTGGCGCACGGTGATGCCCTGTTCGGCAAACGGTGTCTCGTCCAAGTAGCGGGCTCCGCCCGGTCCGCAGAGGTAGGCGTGCGCGCCTACCGCCGCGGTGAGGTCGGCCAGACGTTGTGAGCGTTCGGGGCGGGCCGGCAGTGAGCTGCTGCGCACCACGGTGCCCTGCCAGCCCATGTGGGTGAGGAGCAGACGGGTGGACCGTTCCGCGATGTGGGCCAGGTCGTGGTGGGTCTCGATGCCCGTGGCGGTGTGTTCGATGAGGGGTTGGAGGTGTGGCCAGCGTCGACAGCGGCCGTAGTAGTGGCGCGTCATCCGGCGGACACGGCGGGCGCTGGTGCTTGGATCGGCGAGTCGCACCTGGTTGATCAGGGTGCGGCGGCCGTGGGGTCGGTGCACGGACAGGCTCAGCCATTCACCCTGCATAGTGTGAGGGTCTTCGAGCCAGGCCCGTTGTTGGTAGTCGCGTGCGGTGAACTGGACGTCATCGAGTACCACCCACACATCGGCCGCGTAGAGCTTGGCCAGGGTGGGCAGGCGCGGGAACAGGTTGGGCTGGTGGATGGCGCAGGTTGTCCGGTTCATCGGTGGATGAGGCGGCTGTCGAACCCGGCGGCGAGCAGCCGGTCGTAGGCGGCGTGCACCTCGATGGGGACGTCCTGTGGTGCGGCGAAGCCTTGTTCGGGGTACTCGATGACCCGTTGCAGATCCCCGACGAGCATGTCCACGACCAGTTTTTCGTTCCCGATGGAGCGTGTGTAGTCGGCCAGTGTCAGCGGTTCGGAGGCGCAGACCACCTCGACCTCCGGCCACAGGGCCTGGCAGGTGGCGAAGGCACGGCGTTGCATATAGGGCTTGGAGACCAGTAGGACGCTGCGGGGTGTGTGGCCGTGCTCGGCGAGTACGGCGCGGGAGAAGGTGATGTTCTCTCCGGTGTTGCCCGCTCGCGGCTCCACCAGGATCGCCTTGTCGGGCACGCCCGAGGCGATGGCGTGTTCGCGGTAGTGGACGGCTTCGCCGCGGGGGAACCGTTCGGCTGTGGTGGGGCTGTTCCCACCGCTGAACACCACCAGCGGGACCATGCCCGACCGATACAGGTCCGCGGTGTGCTGGGCCACGCCGAGGTCATGGCTGCCGAGGCCGATGGCCACGTCGCAGAGACGAGGCTGCTGTCCCATCTGGTGGTAGTCCCAGAGGGTCCGCGCGTCCCGCCGGTGCGCGTCGGTGATGACTGCCTGTGCCATGAATCCGTTCATCCTCCATATCGCCGTGACCGCTCGAAGGCGTGGCGTATGCCGTCGATGCTGGCCAGTTGGTGGGACATGCCGTAGTCGCGGGCCGTCGCCGCGGCCTGATCGAGCAGTCGCACTCCGCTGTCAGCCGTGGCGTTGTCCGACAGCAGGATGTGGGCGTGGGCGGTGTCCAGCCGCACGCGCTGCATCGGGGAGTCCGCCGCCCGCGTGGACAGCGCGACCTCGATGTAGCGCGCGGCGTTCGACAAATCACCCGCGCCACGGTGGGCCAACGCCAGTTTCTGGTGCGCCACCGACCAATCCGAGGGTTCCTCGAGCTCGTCGAAGCGCCGGATCGCCTCGTCCATGACGGGCACGGCATGGACGATGTCGCCGGTCTTGGTCAACGCGGTGCCCACCCACAGCCGGGCACGGGCGCGGTCCTGGGGGCTCAGTCGCCCGTCGTCGGCCAGCAGTTCATAGCGCTGGGCGGCCTGCCGCAACCGGCCGCCCATCTCCTCGATCACCGCCAGGGCCAGGTCCACCTGCGCCGCCCGTCGGGGGATGTCCAGGTCGACGAAGAGTTGACGGGCTTGACCGTAGGTGCGACAGGCCGAGAGCGGACCGTGGATCTCGCCTCGGTCGCGTTGCACGTCGCCGAGCAGTGCCAGCGAACGGGCGCGCAGGTACAGGCCGTGGTTGTCCAGGCCGTGCGGATCGTAGCGGCGCAGCCACCGGTCGACGAGGCTGGCGGCGAAGGTGAAATCCTGCCGCGCCAGGCACGCCGCGGCCCGCCCGAGGTCGTCGGTCCACGTCTCGTAGTCCCATTCTCGAGGCGCGGACCGGTAGCGGCCCTTGAGTGGGGAGTTGCCCTCGGCCATGAGCAGCAGCTCGAAGCGCACCTTGGCGTCGGCGTCGGCCCGCGACAAGGCGGTGTCCAGGATCGCCTGCTTCTCCGGCCGCGGTGTGGTCTCGGCGCCCAGGGCTTCCCACTTGGTCACGGTGCGGATACCGACACCCAGATACTCACCGAAGCCGCGGATACTCAGACGCAGGGCGTGGCGAAGCGCCTGGGCCTCACGCCCTGTCCACTGCCGCACCGACGCCACGCGCTGCGCCTCCTTCCGCGCTGTATGCAATCACGGGTCCACGTCGCGGTGCAGCGCAAGTGCCACGCAAGTGCCACAGTCGTTCGTTCCCCACCGGCTCCCACCTGGGCAGACTCTCCTGTACGGCATCCGGTGCCGGGAGCGCCCGGTCCCTTCCCCTCCACGGGTCCTCCGGGCCCCGGCACCGGATGCCGCCCACGAGACCTTCGGACCGGTGGCGGTGAACATGGACGGACTGACACCCGAGGACCTGGCGCGACGGCTTGCCTCTCTCGGTCGGGACGTGACGCTGCCGCCGCGGTTTCGCGCGGACTCCTCCCACCACACCCTGGTCTACGGCTATATCGACGCCACCGGACGGCGCCCGGACTTCGGCCGCGCGTGCCGTCGCGTGCTGGAGGACTTTTGTCGCCGGGAGCGCCTGCGGCTCTGCGGTGTGTTCGTCGACCGCGACCTCACACCCGGTCAGATCCAGCGGCCGGGGTTCACCGGTCTGTGTGATGTCCTGCGTCTGCCGGACTCCTACGCGGCGGTGGCCGTCGACGCCGGGCATCTATTCACCGACAGTTCCACCGCCGCCGCGCTCACCAACCGGCTGCGCGGTACGGGTGCGCGGCTGCTGCTGGCGCGCGGGCCATCCCCGAGCACCGCGTCACAGCCGCCCACGCGCGGCCACCCCCCCGATACCCCAGTGGTGGCAATGAGACGACAGCGCGCGCACCGAACCATCACGGACGGCCCATGAACCACGACGAACTGGCCTTCCTGGCCGAGGTGTCCAGCGTCAACCAGGCCCTGGCTGTCTACATCGGCAGGATGTTGGACGTCGACGGGGGGCGAACGGAGTACAGCGACTCACTGGCCGAGGTCGAACGAGGCCTCGCTACTCGGCTGCTTGCCCTCGGGCAAGCCTTGGAAGGGCCGACGCCATCACGACTCGGCCGTAGCCCGGCGGCACGGGGTCGACCACGACCTTCGGACTTGCCAACGGACGCGTGATCGAGCGCCCGCGCGGAGGGCGGCCTTGGCGAACGACATCGGGCAGTTCGTGACGGTTGACCATAAACAGGCCAGGTAGAGACCGTCCCCGAGTCGTCCTTCCCCCCAGGTCCCGCTCCGGATGACGACCCTGAAGCGGGTGCCGGTGGCAACCGGGTGGACCCGACCGCCTCGGCGGCCGTGTTCAGCGATCAAGCCGGTTCCCGCTCGTACTGAACTCAGGGAGGCTCGCTCGATGCATGTTCCCGATGGTCGTTGGCCCAGGCCGCGCGGAGCGACCCGCAGGCCCTTGCGGACTACGCGACGGGTCTTCGGTACCGCCTGTCCGCCCCGTCGTGTGCGCGTCCGGATCCACGTGGGGATAACCGTTTCGGGCTACTCTGGAGGTGATGTCGTGTCAGCGTCCGGGTTCTCCGGACCGGCTGTGGGGCGGGGTCGGAGGGGGCCGGTGATGGATGTCTCGCGGTTGATCGCTCCTGATCCTGATCTGCCGGTGGGGCAGCTCTCCCTCGACCGATCGCTTGATCACCGGCGAGACGGGCCCTAGCGTCACCAGAAGCACGGTGTCGGCAATCGTTGGCAAAGTGTCGGGTCGCCGTGGCGAGTTTCGCTGATGTTCTCCGCTCGGAAAGGACGATCGGGTGAACGCTACGACGTTGGATCCTCCCTAACGGCGCCGCCGCCCCGGGGCCTCACCTGATCGGGTCCCGACACACCACCGTCGGTGGCGGTGAGGGCGGCGCGGGCCTCGGGGCCGACCAGCACGTCCAGCGTCACCCGCGTCGCCGCAGTGCCGGGCACCCGCACCACGACGTGCCCGGTCGCCGAGCGCAACCGCGCCCACGCGGCCAGGTGCGCAGGGGTGGCGGGATCCTCCAACAGCCGGCGGGTGGACACCACGATGTCCCCCGGCCGGGGCAGCGCCGACCGCGGACACGCGCCCACCGCGTCCAGCATCCGCAGCAGCCGCGCGGGCCGGGGCACCCGATGCCTGCTCTCGTAGTCGCGCACCATCGCCTCGCTCACCCCCGGAACCCGCGCCGCGACCTCGGCCCGGGACAGTCCCCGGCGCGCGCGTACCCGGCGCAACAACCCCGCGATCACGGCCCGGTCATCATCACCGGTGCTGTCGTCACCGGGGCTCATCCGGTGTTCCGCGTCGACGCGGCGAGAACCGCGGTGCGGGGCCCGGTCATTACGGGCGGTCGGCGTGGATCAGGGCCGCGGCGGGGCAGATGCCGAGCACCCGGGCGATCTCGACCACCCGGTGCAGCGAGGCGGCGCGTTCTCCGCTCTCGTAGCTGTGGAGGGTGCTCAGCGCGATCGGGGTGCCCGAGGCCGCGGTGACGGCGCGGGCCGTGGTGGCCAGGGTCCAGCGGTGGGCGAGTCGGGCGCGGGCGAGTCGGATACCGAGCCGCCGGGTGAACGCCTCGCGCGAGGCGCTCGAGGACGGCGGCCCGGGCGTCCAGGGCGGCAGCCGGGCGGGGCGCAGGTGGGCCAGAACGGTGACGGCGTCCAGGCCCGCGCGGTCGGCGTGGTCCTGGATCCAGGCGAGGGGGAGGTGGACGGCGCGCGCCGGTCCCGCCCACGGCGCTGACGCGACCGGCGTGGGCAGGCGGCGGGGGTCCACGCTCAGCAGGGGCGGCAGGACCCGGTGTCGGCCTAGGACACCGACCACGTCGCCGGTGACCGCGGCCAGGAGCAGGTGGTGCGGGGTGAGGTCCAAGGCCCGACACAGCGGCACGAACCGGTAAGGCGCCAGGGCCTTGGCTCCGCGCTCGTAGCTGTCCAGGGTTCCCGGACGCAGACCGGTCGCGGCGGCGACGCGGGCGAGGCCGAACCCCAGGGTGGCGCGCCGACCGCGCAGCGCCCGACCCAGGTCCCGGGTGAACGCCTCCCTCGCCGGGCGGGTCGTTCCGGAGGGGTCCTGGCGCGTGCCGGGCGGGACGCCGGTCATCGAGGGGAGGTGGAGGTGGACGTGGGCGCCGGTGAGGTCGAGGCGTCGAACGCGGTGCCGAGCGCGTCGCAGGGATCGGCACCGAGCAGACGGGCGCACCGGACCAGGAACAGCAGAGTCATTGCCCGGTGCCCGCCTTCGTAGGGCTCCAGCCTCCTCACGCCCAGGGTCATGCCCGCCCGGTGGACGAGAAGGTTGTGGAGTCCGGTGCGGGTCAGCGCGTTCGCCGTGCGCATGTCCTTGAGCCAGCGACCGAGTTCGCGGTTGAGTCTCGGACGGTCCGGGCCGGGGAGCGGGCGGTGCTCCGGCGCCGCCTGGAAAGCCGGTGGGGCCGGTTCCGGGTGGGGGCCGGTGACGCGCGCTCGGCGCAGATGGCCCAGGACGGTCTCGACGGTGAGACCGTCGCTGTCGGCCCACCGGGTCACGGTGTCCAGCGACACCGGGGCGGGGTCGGTGCCCCGCCGGTGGCGCCAACCGGCGATCGAGGGCGGCAGATCGGGACCCAGACGCCGGGGATCCAGCCAGAGCACGGGCGGTTCGGCCTCGTCGTGCAGGCGCAGCACCTCGCGCAGCATCGCGTCGGGGCGCTCGCCGAGGGCGGCGCAGACCTGCGCGAACCGGCCCACCGATACAGCGACTCGACCGTGCTCGTAGTGGCGCAACGTTGTGCTGTCAAGGGGGCGGTCTATCGCGGCGACCACCGTGTACCGGGAGATGTCGAGCAGGATCTTGCGGTGCCAGAACAAGGCGCCGCCGCACGCGTGCCGGAAACGGTCGGGATCGTGCAGCCGGCGGTCGTCCCGCAGCCGGGCCGCAGCCTGGGCCGGGGACTCCGCAGGACGAAAGGTGATCGTGTGCGGCCGGTGCGCGGGAGACTGGTTCATCGGGCCGGGAGTCGTCCAGACAACAGTGGGTGAGGGATGACGCTTCGTCCGCTCTCGCGCGGGCACCCTGCTCGAGGAACAGGGGTGCCCATTCCCCACGATCTGCTCCGCGCGGTCCGCGAGGCGACGGCCCCACGGACTCCTGGCATTTCCATGTCCCGGCAGGAGCTGGCGGGTGGGATCGGACGGCGACTACGCCGGCTGGGGCACCGCGCCATGCCCTTCAACGGCAACCACGTCGACGAGATCGAGCGCAGGACTGTCGGGAGGCCGCGGTGGGCGCGTCGGGGAACGCCGGTGAGGTGCTCATGACCAGTCACCGTGGCCAACCACGCGCGGTGGCGCCATGCGCCTGGATATCCCGCCCGGAATACAACGTGAAACCGATATCGAATACCGGGGTGGCCAGGGGGAACCGGATCCTCCCGGATCAGGTCCCTGGGACTGACATCTCCGATCGGCGGGCGACCTGCCGGGGAATGGGACGTGTATCGGAGTTCAGGACACGGCGTGCCAGCGGGTCGCGCGGTCGCCGGTGCGCAGTGATCGCAGGCGGGTGGCGAGTTCGGTGGCGGCGGTGGGTTTTCCGGGGGCGAGGCGGATGTAGGAGGCGAGGGAGTGCAGTTCGGCGATGTCGCGCAGTACTGTCCAGTGTGGCCAGTCGGTAAGGGTGTGGCCGTAGGCGGCGGAGAAGGCGAGGCGGTCGGGTTCGGGGGTGTGGAAGTGGTCGGGCGCGGCGGTGAGGAGGTCGAGTTCGCGGGGGCCGTGGCAGGCGTGGTCCCAATCGATGAGGGTCCAGCCGGCGGCGGTGGGGACGAGGTTTTCCAAGTGGGCGTCGGCGTGGACGAGTCCGTGGCCGAGGGGGAAGTCGGCGCCCTGGTAGGCGTCGATCAGTTCGCCGGCGCGGTCGGTGAGCCAGCGGTGCTCGGCGATGGGGAGAACGGGGTGCTCGCGGCCGGTGTCGAGGTCGAGCGCTTCGCGGAGCCTGTGCAGGGGCCGGTATCGGGGGAGGGTGAAGGGCGGTTCGGGTACGGCGTGCAGCTCGCGGAGCAGGGCTGCGAGGTCGGTGGCGGTGGGTGTGGTGGCGGCGGTGCGCAGTGGCCAGAAGGTGGCCACCGCTCCGGGGACGATGACGGGTTGGGGGCCGGGCAGTGGGGCGAGCGCGACCGGGTGGCCTTGGTCGGTGAGCCAGCGGGTGACGGTGATGACGGTGCGCGCGCGGTCGAGTCGTAGCGCGGTGTCGGGGGACAGGCGCGCGACGGCGCCCGGTCCGGGCAGGGCGTAGACGGCGTTGGAGCGGTGGTGCAGCAGCCGCGCGTCGGTGGCGTCGAGGCCGAAGGCCGCGCACGCTTCGCGTAGTTCGCGGTGTCCGGGAAGCGCGCCAGGTTCGCTGGATGTGCTCACGCGGCGGGCAGCACGGCGTGGATGCGTTGGCGCAGATTCTCGACGTCGGGGTGGCGGCGGTGCGCCTCGGCGGTGTCGGCCAGCGTGCGCAGCCGGGCGTAGGCGCGTCGGGAGGACAGTTCCTCGATGGCGCTGACGGCGCGGTGCCCGGCGCTGACGGCACCGTCGAGATCACCGACGCGCAGGAGGCTTCCGGCCAGGCCGGGGAGGTTGACCGCGGCGGAGCGGGCGTAGTCGGGGCCGTAGCCGTCGACGGCTTGGCCGAGCAGGTGCGCGGCCTGCTCGGCGTGGGTGGGGTCGGTGTGGGAGAGCAGCCACAGGGCGTGCCCGTGTTGGGCGTGCAGCTCCGCGGGCACGAGGTGCGCGGTTTCCCAGGGGGCCGCGGTGGCCGGGTCGTGGTCGGCGTAGCACTGGTGGGCCTGGTCCAGAGCGCGGCGGGTGGCCTCGACGTTGCCCAGGGAGGCGTGGCACCACGCCAGGTTCATCGCGATGTAGCCCCGGGTGTTGGCCCCGGCCGGGTAGCGGTGGCCGGCGACGGTCGCGGCGCTGAGCCGTACCAGCCGCAGCGCGTCTTCGGGGCGGTCGCGGTGCAGGGCCTGGTGGGCGGTGTCGAGCAGCAACTGCGCGGTCAGGTCGGCGCTGCGGGGGTGCTCGGCGTCGCGGGCCAGGACCAGCGCCTGTTGCCACAGGTCGGCGGCGGTGGCGTGGCGCTCGATGTCGTAGTGCATCCACGCCGCCATCCCCGCCAGCTCGGCGGTGGCCAGCCGGAGCTCGTGCACCAGCGGGCCGTGGGCCTCGGCGTGCAGGGCGTTCGCCTCGTGCAGCACCGCCACGGCCCCCGTGCGGGCGATGCCGCCGCCGCGTCGGTAGTCGAGCGCGCGGAAGGCGTCGGTGGCCTCTCGGATCGCGACGATGTCGGTCGTCCGCAGCGCCCGTGCCGAGGGCGCCCGGTCCTCCCGCGAGAGCATGGCGAGCAGGTCGGGGCGGTCGGGCGGGGCGGTCGCACCGAGCACGATGCCGGCCACCGCGCCGAAGAAATCCCGGCGGTCCACCTCCTCGCTCACCTCCACCTCGTCGGACGGGGCATCCGGGCCCGCGTCGAACCCGAGCAACAGGGCCGGAATACCCAATGTAGCCGCGATCCGCACGACCTCTCGACTGTCGCTCAACCTCAAGCGGCCATTCTCGATCCGCGAGAGCCGCGCCTGGCGCAGATCGAGCAGGTCCGCGAACTGCTCCTGGGTGAGGCCAGCGTGCGCGCGGACCGCGACGAACACCGGGCCGAAGTCGTGATCGATCAGCGCGGCCCGCACGTGCTCGGTGTCGCGGTAGAAATCGGGGTCGGGAAGACCGTTGGCGGCGCGGACCACCCGCGCGCACGGGTCGCACAGGATGTCGAGGTGCCCGGCACGCAGGAACGCCGCGCACCGTCGACAGCGGTCACGGTTCGGCACGACGACGGGCCCCAATCCCCACGGTGATGAACGCTGATCGCAGCGTAGCGGTACAGCGCACCACCACAGCGTCTCCCCTGTGTCGTGTCCCGAGGGACCTGATCCGGGAGGATCCGGTTCCCCCTGGCCACCCCGGTATTCGATATCGGTTTCACGTTGTATTCCGGGCGGGATATCCAGGCGCATGGCGCCACCGCGCGTGGTTGGCCACGGTGACTGGTCATGAGCACCTCACCGGCGTTCCCCGACGCGCCCACCGCGGCCTCCCGACGGTCGTGGTCCCACGCGCTCGATCTGGGTGGTCGGGTGGATCCGGTTGCGGCGTCGGGCCATGGCGGTGGCGGGGTGGGGTTCGACGAGGCGGCGCCGGGAGTCCATTTCCATGCGCACCGGGCGGCGACGCGGGCGATGGATTTGTTGCCGACCGCGGTGTTCCCGAGCGGGTACAGCGCCGCCGCGTGGTTGGTGGGCGCGTGCTGGGGTGGGGATCCGGCGGGGGAGTGGGCGTTGCTGCCCGCCGAGGGCTCGACCCGCCGGTGGGAACGCCCGGCCCGACCCGGCCGTCTCGGTGATCGGTTTCGTGTGCGGGTCTGGCGTTGGCTGCTGTCCGGGCAGTCGCTGGCGGTGGGAGTGGGCGTCGGGGACTCCGTGGCGTTCTGGGTGGGTGTGCGACCGGCGCACTACGGGACGTGTTGCTGCGCGGCCGGTTCGACCGTGCTGTGGCGCGCCGAGGACCCGGCCCGGCCCGACCAGTCGGTGGCCCGGGTCGCCGTGGTGACAGGCGGGTCGGGGCGATGAGCATCGCGCGTCACCATCGTCGCGACGGACACCCGGTATCGGCCGGTGCGCTTCTCGCGCGCGGGACCCCGGTTTCGCGGTGGGCGCACCTGCTGGTGTCGCTGTTGCTGGTGTCCGGGGCCTGCTGCCTGCCGGTGTTGGCCGCGGCCGGACCTGTCTCCTCGTCCGGTCCGGTCGGTGAGGTGCGGGTCCTGCCGTGCGGGGGCGCGGCGGCGGGCGGGTTGGGTGTGCGGAGTTGGTGTGGGCGTGGTGCCCGGATCGGCGATCGTGAGCTGGTGGGGTCGGCCGCGCGGGCATGGCGGGCGGCGCCGGTGGTGCGTCCGCCCGAGCAGGCGCCGATATCGGCGTTCTATGCCGAGACCGGTCCGCCGGGGCAGGTGTGGATGACGGTGGTCGGCCTCGCGGCGCCCGCGCCGGAGGGTGGGGAGTTGGTCGCGTTCGTCACCTCGGACGTGGTGGATATCGCGGGCGGTGCGGGTGGGCCCGACGACGCGCGGTTGCGGGTGCGGGCGGTGACGCGGCTGGTGGACGGGTCCCCGGCGGCGGTGGGGTTCGTCGACCACACCCCGGATCCGGGCGACGCGGTGGCGGTGGAGCCGGCGGTGGCGGCGTTCGCGGTGGCGGCCCCGGGCACGGGTGTGCGGTTGTGGTGCGCGCTGACCGCGGGTCCGGAGGACCACGCGGGTGGGGTGGACCCGGTGACGTGGGTGCCGCAGGTCCCGGGGGCGTCGGCGGCGAACACCGTCGCGGTCGGGTCCGGCGGCGCGACGGTGGCGTTGGCCCCGGGGGTCGACGACCCGGCGGTGCGGCCGGTGCTGCCGGACCCGGTCACCGGCCGGGTCGGGTCGGGGCGGCCGGGGGATGTGCTGGCCGAGCGGGGGCGGTGGCGGGGCACCCTCGACGCCGGGTCGGTCCCGGCGCGGGCGTTGCCGCAGGGGTGGCGGGCGGTCACCGCCGTCACCGACCACCCACTGGCCCTCGATCCGGCCCCGGCGGGGGAGGGGTTCGCGGTGACCTCGCCGGTGCCCGACGGGGTCGAGCCCGGGACCCGGGTGGACCTGGTGTCCCCGGCGGGGGAGCGGTTGGTGCTGGGCCTGCTCGCCGCCGAGTTCCGGGTGTCGTCTGCCGGTCCCGGCACCGCTGCGCGGGGGCGGTGGCGGGTCCAGCCCACCGAGCCTCCTGATCTCGGGGCGCGGTGGCCGGTGCTGGTGATCCCCGCCGCCTGAGACCGGGTGTCGTCGCCGGTTCGGTGGTGCGCGCGGTCGTGTGTCGTTGTCCCGTCCCCGATGTGAGGTGTGATCATGGCGTCCCGGCAGTCCTCGATGCCCCGGGTGTCCGACTCGTGGTCGGGGCCCGCGCGCGCCCCGCTGTTGGACACCCTGGCGGCGGCCGATTACGCGCTGGCCCGTGGCCGACGGCGTGACCATCCCCGGTTCGCTCGCCTGGGTGCGGAGTCGGGTGGGTTCACCGCGGACGCGGCGTGCCGGTGGGTTCGCACCCACCGCGGCGCGATCGCGGCCACGGTGCAGGAGGTGGCCTTGGCGGCGGGGACCCCGGGCGGGGTCGCCGACGCGGTGCTGCTGGGCGAGGTGTCGAGCGCGTTGACGCACCTGGGGGATCCGGGGCTGTGTCTGCGCGCGCACGGGATCGCGGTGTCCGCGGCGCGGCGGGTGTGGCCGGGGGACCGGCGGTGGGAGATGGACGCGGGTGTCGGCCTGTGCCAGGCCCTGGTCGAGCTGCGCGCCGCCGAGGCGACCCGGGCCTGTACCGACGTCCTGCGCGTGGCCGAGGGGGAGGACGCGGGGCCGGTGAGGGCGGCGGTGCTGGACCGCCGCGCCACGGCCCACCTGCTCGCGGGCGAGCACGACGCGGCGGAGGCCGATGTGGACGCCGCGCTGGCGGCGCACGAGTCGAGTGGGCCGCGCTCGTGGGGCAATCGCCGCGACGCGACGCGCACGCACCTCACCCGGCGGGCACGGTTGCTGAGCCTTCGTGGCGAGATCGCCTGCGCGCGCGGGGACCTGGACGCGGCGCTGGCGGCGTCCGACGAGGCCCTGGCGGTGCTGGGGGACAACCGCAAGGCCCTAGGCCACGTGCACGTGGTGATCGGCCGCGCCGAGGCGCTGCTGGCCCGCGGGGACCTGGCAGCGGCCGACACGCAGGTCCACCGCGCGGTCGCCTCGGCGCGTCCGCGCGGGTGCGGCCACCCCCACCCGGGCGGGATCCACGAACGAGTCCACCACGCGGCGCGGGAGCTGCACCTGGCGCTGGCGGCGCGGCCGGACCCCGCCGACACCCGAGACCACGTCGCGCTCGCCGACGAGCACCAGCGGGCGGCGGCCACCGCCACCCGCATCGCCCCCTGCCCGGCGGCCGACGTGAGCACGCCGGATGCGAACCCCGTCGACCCAACCGAAAGACACCCCACGATGACCACTCCCGACCCGTCCACCACCGAGACCGAGGGGCCCGAGACCACCCCGGACCCGCGGGCCGACGCCCGACCGGCGCCCCCACGGGTGATCACGCCGCTGGGACGCGGCTGCGGCACGGGGTTCTCGGCCAGCGGCCCCGGAGAGCCGCCGCGCGCCGCCCCGCGCCCCGCACCCGGAGCGGGCTCGGGCGCGGCCGGGGGCGGGCGATGAGCCCCGCCACCGCCGTCGTCGACGGCGTGATCGAGGACGCGGCGGTGTCGGTGCCGGTGCGGCGGCCGGGGGTGTCGCGCTATGTCGAGCCCTTGGAGGCGGTGTCCCGGTTGGACCGTCTCGATGTGGAGGCCGGTGGCGCGCCGCGGGTGGTGGTCACCGGGGCGCCCGGTGTGGGCACGAGCGCGCTGGTGGCGTGGTGGGCCGCGCGGACCGCGCACCGCTTTCCCGGCGGCGTCCGGTGCCTGGATGTGCGGGAGCGGCCGGGGGTGAGCGTGGCCGCGGTGCTGGCGGGTTGGCTGCGGGAGATGGGCCTGGACCCGGAGGCGGTGTCCGGTGAGGAGGCCGCGCTGGTGGCGGTATGGCGGGCGGTCACCGCCGAGCGGCCGGTCACGCTGGTCCTCGACCATGTCGTCGACCGCGTGCTCGGTGTGGTGGAGGCGCTGTTGCCCGGGCCGGGGTCCGCGGTCCTGATCACCTCCGTTGACCGGCTGTCGGACTGGCGGCGGGCGCGGGGGTTCGCGCTGACGCGTCTCGGGCCGCTGGCGCCCGAGGGGGCGGTCGCGGTGATGCGCGCATGGCTGGACCCCGCGGACCCCCGCGCGGAGCCCAAGCGGCTGGGGCCGGTGGCCTGGCGCCTGGGCTCGGTGCCGCTCGCGTTGGCCACGGCCGGGGCGCTGCTGGCCGCGCACCCCGGCCTCACCCCGGAGGAACTGGCCGCCGTGCTGCCCGCGCCCGCCGTGGGGCCGGGGCCGGCGATCGAGGCGACCCTGGCCGCGTCCGTGGCCGCCCTGGACGAGCCCATGCGGCGGCTCTTCCTCGCGGTCGGGTGGCACCCGGGCCCGACCGCGGGGGTGGCGGCGGTGGCGGCCGGGCTCGAATGGTCCGCCGCGCGGGTGGCCGCGGGGTGCGCGGCGTTGGCCGAGCGCACCCTACTGCTGCGGGCCGGTCCCGGGCGCTGGCGGGTCCACCACGCGCACCGCGCCCACCTCGACACCACCACCGCCGCCGCCGCCGCGTGGACGGCCGAGGACCGCGACGGGGTCCGCGAGGGGATCATCGCCTGGTACGCGGACCGCGCGGCGGCGGCCGCGGTCGCCCTCGACCCCCACACCCGCCGCCACCACCCTGCCCTGCGCGCGACCGAACCGGGCGCGGTGTTCACCACCCCCGCCGACGCCCACGCCTGGGCTCTCACCGCCCGCGACACTGTGGTGGACGTCCTCGACGCCGCCGCGCGCCACGGGCACCACGACCTGACGGCGGCGTTGGCCGAGGTGATGCCGGCGATCTCGCCTCTCGCGGGCCGGGACCCGGTCGCCCTGGCCCGCGCCGACCGTCACGGCCACCGCGCCGCGACGGCGCTGGGCCAGGACGTCCTGGCGGCGGTGTTCCTCACTCGCATCTGTCGCGGGCTCACCGACCAGGGCGTGGTCGACGCGGCCATCGCCGGTGGCCGCGACGCGGTCACCGCCGCCGCCCCGAACGGCGACGCGGAGGTGGCGGCCGACGCCGAGGCCGCCCTGGCCGCCGCGCTGCACCGGGCCGGGCGCCTGGATGAGGCCCTGACCCACGCCGATCGCGCCACCGCCCACGCCGAACGGGCGGGCGCGCCACGGGTCGTGGCGCGTCGGTTGCGTGAGCGCGGCGCGATCCACCACGAGCGGGGCGACCACACCGCCGCCGAGACCGACCGTGCCCTGGCGACGGCCCTCCTCGACGGCATCGGCGATGACCACGAGCCACACCCCGCCCCCTGACCCGCGCCGGGGGCAACCGCCCCCGCGCCCGCCGACCGGCAACGCCCGGTCAATGTCCCGAAAGGACAGAGAGGTTCTGTGCGCATGCGTTGTGGCCCGAGGCCGTCGGTGGATCCCCACCGCGCATCACCCGCACTACGGGGTCGGCATGGTCGGGATGGCGGTGTGGTCGGCGGCCGCGACGCTGTTGTTCCTGCGCTCCCGCAACGTGATCGCGCCGGCCGCCGCGCACTCGGTGTGGGACACGTTCGGCTTCGTGATGTCGCGGGTCCGCCGCGCGGTGGGTCTGTCGTGACCCCCGTCGCGCACGCGCGCCCCTGCGGGTTCGCGTTCACCGATTCCGTTGCCCGGAAAGGCAAACGGGCGCGGGTACAGGAAGTGGGGGGCAGGTGAAGGCGAGGATGTTGGACGACGCCGCCGACGTCGCGGCCGCCTGGGTGCTGCTGGACCCGGACCGGGCGCGGGTCGCGGCGGCGATGGTGGCGTTGGCCCGGGCCGTACCGGGGCTGGAGCCGGTGCGCGGGTGGACCGCGCGCACGCTGCGCTGCCTGCCCGGCGCGCCGGACACCGACGGCGAGGCGACCGCGGTGTTGACGGGGCTGGCCGAGGCCGGGATCGTGACCCGGGAACCGGGCCGCACGTCCCGGTTCCGCCTGGCCCCCCCGGTCGCGGACCACGGCCCGACCTCGACCGCGCCCGCTGCGGTGGACCGCTTCGTGGACCGGGTGGCGCGGCTGGCGCTGGTCGCGGCGCGGGTGGCCGCGCCGTCGGCCACGCTGCACAGCCCCGTGACGCCGCGCACCCCGAAGGGGTTGTGGGCGGACCCGGGGGAGGCGCGGTCGTGGCTGCGCGCCGAGGCGGGCCTGCTGACTGCGGTGTTCGTCGAGTCCACGCGCCGCGACGAGTGGGCCACCGTCGCGGCGCTGGCGGAGGCGTGGGTGATCTGGCGGGTCCAGGAGGACCCGATCACGCTGGAGGCGGTGCTGCGTACGGCGTTGGCGTTGCTGACCCGGCACTCGCTCGAGGACGCGCCGTCGCCGGGGTGGGCGGTGGTGGTGCGGGCCTCGCTCACCGCGCGCCTGGCCCACGCGTTGACCGACCTGGGCCGTCACGACGACGCCCTGGCCGCCTGCGAGGCCGCGGAGCTGGCGGCCGACGGCCTGCTCGCCTCCCGCGAGGGCCCGCGCCTGGGGAACTGGCTGCTGGCGTCGGTCTGCTCGACGCGGGCACGGGCCCTCACCGCCGCCGGGCGCGCGGGGGAGGCCCTGGCCGCGGTGGACACCGCCCGCCCGCTGGTGCCCGCCGTCAACACCTACCAGCACGGCATCCTGTTCCGCCGCCGCGCCCTCGCGCTGCACGCGCTGGGCATGGTCGAGGACGCGACCGCCGACACCGGCGGCACCGCCCCGACGCTCGACGAGGTCGACCGTGTCGCGGTCGAGGCCGCCCGCGCGACCCTGCTCACCCCGCCGCCCGGGCCGCCACCGGCGTCCTGAACCCCACCCGGGCGCGTGAACGCCTCAGACCGGGTGGGTCCGGACCCAGCCGGGACCGGACCCACCCATCCACCGTGCCCGCGCCCGATCCCCCTCCAGGCCGTCGTCGGCCGCGACCGGCCAGGCGACACCCGGCACCGACCACCGGTGCCGGGATCTCCCTCCACACAAAGGAAAACCCGCTGGTGAGCAATCGTCTCGTCGCCGTGGCCGCGTTGGTCGCGGTCCCGGCCCTGGCCATGTCGGCCGTCCCGCCCGCCCACGCCGCCCCGCCCGGGCCGCAGGCCCCGGCGATCGTCGGCGGCGACCCCGCCCCGGACACGTACCGCTTCGCCGCCCGTCTGGACCGGGCCGACGGCACCCCGCGGTGCAGCGCGTTCGTCGTCAGCGACACGGTCGCGGTGACCGCCGCGCACTGCGCGTTCCCCCGGCCGACACCCCCGGGCCCCGCGGCGGTGCCCCCGCGCACGGTGACGCTGCTGGGCCGCGACTACGTCATCAACCCCGCACCGCCCGGCGACTGGGCGCTGCGGGTCGGCACCGACCTGGCCACCGCCCGCGCGTACCGGCCGGTCGCGCTGGTCGGCGCCGACTTCCGGTGGGGGACACCGGTCCGCGACCGGGACCCGATCCCCGACCGGTTGAAGCAGAACCGGATGAACGACACCGTCGCGTTGGTGTTCCCCGAGGGCACCCTGCCCGGCCCCTACCTGCCGCTGCTGCCCGCCCGGCCCGGCGCCACGGTGAGCGTGGCCGGGTACGGCTACACCACCGACCCCGGCGTCGACCCGGCCACCACACCGCCGACCCGCCTCTACCGCGCCCCGGGCACCGTCACCGCCGCGCCCGGCGACCCCGCCAACGCCTCCTGCACCACCGGGGCCGTCGGCGACGACGAGTTCTGCCTGACCCACACCCCCGAGCCCCGCGGGGCGTGCTGGGGCGACAGCGGCGGCCCGATCAGCGCCGTGGACCGGCGCGGCACGCCGATCGGGATCGTCGGCTGGACCGACCGCTCCGACGTGATGACGTGCGGTGTCGGCCCCCAGATCGCGGTCGCGGCCACCGAACACTCCTGGGTCCTGCTCGCGCCGCGCATCGCCCGACTCGGCAAGGGCCGTCCCCCGCTGGACTGCCCCCACGGCGGCGACTGCGCGTCGACCCCCGCCGGTGACCCGACCACCCTGACCGCGCCGCGCGCGCGTTCCTGACCGGGGCACCGCCCCGGCCGGGTCCCACCCCCTTTCTCCCTCAGGGTGGGACCCGGTCCCCGCGACACACAGGTTCCCCTCTCGCCTTCGTCGACCGTGCCCGCCGTGCCGGGCCGCGGAGAAACAGGATCCCCTCACCGCCATGCGTACCCCTACCGTCCACAGTGGTCACGACGATCGCGGATGCGGGGGCGGAGTCGTGATCGACACCGCGCCCCGGGCGGTGGGCGGCAGGGGACCGACACCGGGCGTCGAACGGGCGTCGGCCGGGTTGTGGCCGGTGCTGCACGCCACCGACCCCGCCCGCGCTCGGCTGGCCCCGGGGTATCTCGCGGTGCGCTACCCGGTCGTGGAGGCCGTCCACCGCGACGGCCTGGTGCGGCGGGCGCACGGCTGGGAGGAGGGCTACCGCGCCGAACTCGCCGCGCACCGCCTGCTCGCCGCCGAGCGCGTGCTGCCCGAGCTGATCACCACCTCCGACACCGAACGCAGCCTGATCCTGCAGGCCCTGCCCGAGACGATCGACCTGCGCGCGCCCGGAGCGTTCACCGCACTGGTGGACTTGGTGGCCCGCGTGCACACCGCCCCCGCCCGCCACCCGCCCGACGAGGCGTGGGCGGGGCGTGACGTGCGCGCGGCGTTGGCCGCGGCCGCGCCCACCTGGGTCTGCGAGCCGCGGGCGTGGACGCGGGTGCTGCACCGGCTGGCCGACGCGCACGGCGCCGACCACCTACCGGTGGGCGGCCTGGACCTGCTCACCGCCCACCACCGGCGCCTGCGCCGCCGCCCCGACGGCCGCCTAGCGCTGAGCGATGCCGCCACGCTGAGCCCGGACACCACCGCCATCCCCGACCTGCTCGCCCTCGCGCGCGTCGCCGCGGACCTGGACCTGCCGGTGCGCGGGCCCGCGCTACGCGCCCTCTACCGCGACCGGGTCAACGCCCACGGCGCCCGCTGGAGCGACGCCGGGTTGATCACCGCGCTGCACGACTGGTCCGCGGCCGTCGGCGTGAACCACATCCCCACCTGACCGGCCCCCACGTCGGCCCCGGGGTCGAGGGGCTCCCCGCCCGCGCGGTGCCCTCGGCGCCCGCACCACCGCCTACCCGGAAGGACACCCATCCGGGCTTGTCGTCACCCCGTGTTCGACCCGAGCTACATCCCGCCCCCGCACGAAATGGACAAGCCAGTGGAGCAGACAGCCGGCCGACCGCCCCCGACGCCTGACCGGCACACCCCCGGTACCGGCCGGGCCCCACCCCCACCTCCCTCGGGGGCGCGGGCCCGGCCACCCCGCGCCACCGGGTGCGGCCGGCACACCGCCACCGGCGGGCACCGGGCGGCACCGGTGGCGTGAGGGCGCGTCCCGCCCGACGCGGAAGTCCACCAGCCGATCACAGGAAGGCAGACATGAGCGACGACCTCACAAACGACCCCATGTTCGGGAAGATCATCCGGGGCGCCCGGGCGCACCACGAGCGGGAGATGGAAGCGATGCACGCGCGGTTCGGCTTGTCCGTGGAGACCGGCGAGCACGTGACCGACAAGCCGGTGACTGACAAGCCCGTGACCGACGCGTCGTCGGGGACGGACACGTGACCACCGCGTCGGCCGACGCGGACCCGCGCTGGTCCCCGCCGCGGGGCGGGTTCGTGGGCTCATCGGCTTCGGCGGTGAACGGCCCGCACCGGGCTCACCGCCACGGTGTGGTCGCCGACCCGCGGCGTCGGGGATCCGGTGGGCGCGGTCACGCGCTGCTCGCGCGGTCCGCCCCCGGGGCCGGGTCCTGCCCCCGCCTCCCTCTGGGTCGGGCCCGGTCCCCGGGACACACCCGGTTCGCTTCGCGCTCCCCTTCGACCGTGCCCGTGCCGGGTGCGGAGAACCAGGATTCCCTCACCGCCATGCGCACCCCCACCGTCCACAGTGAACACCGAGATGACTACACGGCCGCGGTCGGCGCGATACTGGGTGTCTACCGGCGTCACCGGGACACGACACGGCCGGACGCGCCGGACGGGCCGCTCGCCGCCCCGACGTCCACGCAGGACCGGCGCGGGGAGCGAGAACTCCGGCCGTCGTCGCTGGTCCAGCTGGCGGCGGCGTGCGCGCGGGCGCGGGTCGCCCCTGTCTGGGTGCTGGCCGCCGCCGACGGGCTCACCGCGCGTGACCTGCTCGCCGCGGCCCGGGCCCTGCCCGTGCCGCGCGAGCAGGTCGCCGGCACGCCGCCGGCGGTCGCGGTGGGCGCGATGCTGTCGGCGACACGCTCCGCCTGCGGGGTCAGCAGCGGCAAGGTCCTGGCCGCGAGGTTGGGGGTCAGTCACGAGGCGCTGTACAAGTGGGAGCGGGGCACCACCGAGATCCCGCTGCCCCGACTGCGCGCCTACTGCCGGGGGCTGGGTGTCCCCGTGAGCGCGGTGGTGGCCGCGGCCACCACCGGCTCCTCGCGGGCGCCGGAGGGCGGGTACCTGCTGGACCTGACCCACCCGCACACCGACCCGGCACCGGACTACGCGCGGATGCGCGGGGCCGCGACGGTCCTGCGGGAACAGGGCCTGACGGTGCTCGAGGTCGACGACCGCACCGTGGCCGCGCTCGCCACCGCGACCGGCATCGACCGCACCGCGCTGCGCGAACGGCTGGACGGCTACCCCCTGACCCTGCCCCTGGGCGTGCCGTCCCGACCGTCCGGCTACTGACAACCCGACATCACCGCGACCCCCGCCCGCGGGCGGGGGAGGACAGGATCACCGACACGTGCGCACCCGCACCGCCCCCACCGCGACGTCCGAGCAGGGCGGCGGCGCGCGGGCGCCGCGCCCGTCGATCGACGACTACACCGCCACCGTGGGCGCGGTGGTGGGCCTCTACCGCCGCCATCAAGGGCTGCCCGTGTCGTACCTGCTCGCCGACTGGCCCGCGGCCCCGACAACCTCGCGCTACATCGCCATGGAACGCGGCCGGTGGGCGCCCACCCTGGCCATCGTCGTGGGCGTGTGCGCGCGGATGGGGGTCGACCCGGCGTGGGTCCTGGCCGCCGCGGACGGGCTCAGCCCGCGCGCGTTGTACGAGCGGACCCGGGAACTGCCCGCGGCGCCGAAGGCCCCGGACATGTCCTGGCAGGCGGCGGTGGGCGCCTGCCTGAGACGGATCCGACAGGACCGGGACGTCACCGTGGCGGAGCTGACCACCCGGCTCGGTGTCGACAAGGGCGCCCTGTACACCCGGGAACGCGGCCGCTGGACGCCGCGACTGGGCGGGCTGCGCCGCTGGTGCGACGCCCTGGACGTGCCCCTGAGCGCCGTCGTGGCCGCGGTCGGCCCCACCGACGCCCCCACCGGGCCCTACCTCCTGCACCTCGACCACCTCCACGCCGAAACCGATCCGCGCTACCGCGCGCTGGCCGCGGTCGCCGACCTCCTCCGCGCCCACGGGCGCACCCTGCTCGCCGTCGACGAGCACACCGTGGCCGCACTGGCCACCACGACCGGAATCACCCCGCCGCGGCTGTTCGACCGCCTCCACAGCCACCCCCTGACCCTGCCCCTGCCCCCGCGCGAGCGGCCCGCGCCGGAACCGGCGCGCACGGTGACCCGCCGCCGCTCCGCGCAGGCCCCGGGCGGGTCCTCGTCCCACCGCGACGAATACGCCGTCGCGGTGGGGCGGGTGCTGGCCGTCTACCGCGGCCATCAGGGCCTGGCGGTGGCGGACCTGGTGGCTCGGGTGCCCTCGCCCCCGGAACGAGAGACCTACCGGACCTGGGAGCGGGGAATCCGGCCGCCGTCGCTGGTTGCCGTCGCGCAGGTGAGCCCGGTGCTGGGGGTCGACCCGGCGTGGGTGCTGGCCGCCGCGGACGGGCTCAGCGCGCGCGACCTGCTCACCGCCACCCAGGCGCTGCCCGTGTCGCCCACCACGGCGGGAACACCGTTGATGGCCGCGGTGGGCGCCTGCCTGGCCGGGCTCCGCCGCGACAAGGGGATCACCAAGCCGGAGGTGGCCGCGCGGCTCGACGTCCACACGGAATCGGTGACCCAGTACGAACTCGGCGGACGCGCGGCGTCACTGGACCGGTTGCGCGCGTGGTGCGACCTGCTGGGCACCCACCTCTGCGCGGTCGTGGCCGCGGTCACCCCGCGCCGGGTCCCCGCCCTCGGATACCTGCTGGACACCCACCACCTCCGCGCCGACCCCGACCCCGACTTCGCGCGGCTGCGCGCGGCCGGACGGTTCCTGCACGCCCAAGGACACCAGCGGACGTTCCTCGACGACGCCTGCCTGGCGGAGCTGGCCGCGCTGACCGACATCGACACCGAGGCGCTGCGCGAGCACCTGCTGGACTACCCCCTGGCCCTGTCCGAACCGGGCACCCGTCCGATGCCGGTCCCGGAACCCGCCGATCCCCACGCGCCCACCGTGATCCCCCACGCCACGCCCCGCAGCGACGAGATCAACCGCGCGCTCGGAACCGCGCTGCGCCACGCGCGCCACACCGCGGAACTCACCGAGGCCGCGCTGGGAGCACGATTCTCACCACGACACACGGCTGCGTTCGTGCGGGCACGCGAGACGGGCGCGAAGCCGATCAGCCTGGCACTGCTGATCACCGTCGCCCAGACCCTGTCCATCCCCGCCACCACACTGCTGGCCGAGGCGGAATCACCGGGGCCCACGGCGCCGCGTGCCGCCGGCGCCGCGCTCACACCACCCCCGGGCATCGCCGACCCCGTCACCGCGACGGTCATGCTGGTCCGCGAGGTCGCCTCCGCCCCCGGCGCGCCACCCCCGCAGGAGATCAGACGACACCTGCTCCCGGACTACCCGCGCCCGATCGTGTACGGCACCGGGACCAGGATCGTGTCGAGCCGCGTCGCGGAGTCGAGCCACGTCGCGGAGCTGATCTTGACCTGCCGCGTGCTCGGCATCTCCGCCGCCGCGGTCTGGGAGGTCGCACACCAACCGGCGAAACCGTGACCCGGGAGCAGGATTCGATATGTCCTGAATGGACTCATCGCGCATCGGGATGTCGAGTCCGCCCCATCCAGGCGGGGAGACGGCCACCCACCCGGCACCACGCGGCCCTGCAGTCGCGTCCTCGACGACGATCCGCTCCGCGCGGTGGCGCGACTCTCGCGTGAGGGGTGGGCCGCTTCGCGGAAGCGGCCCACCCCTCACGTTCGTATGGCGCGGACCCGTCCGATTGGTTGTCCCCAGCGGCCGACGGCGTGCACCAGCGCGGTGGGCCGGCTCCGGTCCCACTCCATCGGCCGGGGAGCCGCGGCGCCCTTTCGGACATGATCACCCGATCGGGACCGACCGACATCCGGCACACTCCCGGCGTTATCGCCCGCATCAACCACAAGGGGATCCATGACCTCGCCCACGCCCGTCGCGGGACTGGACGGGACCTACCGTCACAGCTGCCTGCTCTGTCGGACAGGCACCGACACAGGGCTCGGCTTCCTCCACGATGCCCCGGAGTGGGCCGTCGCGGGACTCACGCTGCTGGGCCTGCCCCCGGAGGAAGCGGAAACACTCGTCCTCGAGCTCGCGCGGGATGACGGACCTGCCACCGTCGTGCGTGTCCGGGTGTGCGAAGACTGCTTCACCGGGACAGACCTCAGGACTACCGCGATGACTCTCGGCGTGGCACCTGACATCCCCCTCTACAGCCCCCGCGTCTAGGCGGCCAAGCCCCCAGGCAGGCGCTCGCTCTCCCGATTCCGCCTCCTGGTGGTCGGCCGTCGCGGCAGAGGGCCACCACCCCGTGACGCTCGCGATAGACGTAGCCAGGCGGCTTGGACAGCACGTCGGCCGACCCGGGAATCGGCGGGCGGGGTTCGGACATCGGTTGGCTCTCCCCACACGTCGGCGTCGACCCGACCTTGGAGGCACCGGGTCTACGACCGGGGGGATGGCCCACACCAGGATGGCCTCCTATCCCGCCGCGGCGTGCCAATGCCGCTGTCCGGGTCTCGATCACCGGTCAGTGGGGTTGGTGCGGCCCTTGATGACCGATTCGGCAGAGTTCGCTTGGACGCGGTGAGCCGAAAGGCGGTGCCGGGCCGGGGTGAAGGGCAGCGAGGTGGCGGTGAGGACGTCCGCCCGCCGCTGGTCTTCCGACCGAAGGAGCGCGCCAGCCCAGCCCCCGTGGGGACGGCGTCACCGTCCCCCTCGGGGTTCTCTCGCTGGGCTCCACCGGTCGTGCCGGGTCTACCGGTCGTGCCGGATCCTCTTGCCGCGTCGGGGCGTGGACCGTTCCCGGCCACATCCCGGGCAGGCCCACCAGCCGTCTCCAGTGGGCACGTCCCTCAGATAGTCCTGACATCGGTGACAGTAGGGCGGTCGGGTGTGCTCCGACCTGGTTCCCTGGGTGCGGACGCTATCGGCAGCGTCTTCGAGTGAATTGTTCATTCCTGATCCTTTCGCTAATTTCAAGGTATTCTCTGGTGATCATCCTGTGCTCCTGATGGAGATTTCTGCTCGGCGGTTCCGTCGAGCACGTGCATAGCATAAGCTCTGGCAGAGAGTCCAAGCAAGGATGGACAATCGGGTCGCGAACGAAATCGGGAAGCGCCGAAACGGCCTCTGATCGAAATGTTGAGCGGCTTTTTTTGCTCCCACGATCCCCTCTACCGTGCGACGTCAACGGCTTCGTATTTTTTTGTATTTCGAGTTTGCCTGTCGACCTGGGCATATGGTGCCCGCGTGGCTTCGCGCGTCGCCGCCGACGGGCATGGTCACGATCTGGTAACCATGGGCCCACCACCTCGACCGACCCGCGCCGTCGTGCTGCCCGACGCCGATGGCCCGGCGGACCGCTTCCGCTCGTCGTGGCCGCCCCGGCACCGCGGCAGGGCCGACACCGACCCGCCGTGTCCCCGCGGACAGCTCGTACTCGGCGCGCGGCGTCGGTACCCGTCAGATGTTGGTGTCGCGGTTCGGTGACCGGCCGTTCGCGCGTGGTGTCGCCGGGTTCTCGGTGGGTGACGGTGCTGCTCAGGCGACGGATGTCGGGGGATTGGTGCCGGCTTTCCGGATCGGTGATCGCTGGGTGGGGCGGGGCGGGAATGATGCGTGGTTATGACCGGTGGTGGCAGATCCGGGTTCTGGTACGCGGCGGGCGCGGCGGTGTGCGTGGCGGTGGCGGCCGCGTTCGGGTGGGGGCAGCTGCCGCGGGCGCAGGTCGGGCAGGTGGATCCGGCGTCGTTGGTGGTCGCGTTGGCGGCGTTGGCGGTTGGTCTGTTGTCGGCGCGTCAGGCTGTTCGGGTGGCGCGGTCGACGCCGGTCCCGGTGGCGGAGGTCGCGGCGCGACTCGCCGACGAGGTACGGAAGCGGGAGGGAGCGGCCCGTTCGCAGCTGTTGGGCGGAGGTGGGCGGACGATCGATGTGGACTTCTACTTCCGGGCCGCGCCGGCGCACGACGCCCACCACGCGGACGCGGCGGGCAGTCTGGAGCAGGTGGTGGCCTACTACCAGGCCCTCTCGCCGCAGCGTCTGGTGATCACCGGTGCGCCCGGGGCGGGGAAGACCGTTCTCGCGCTGGAGCTGCTGGACGGCCTGCTCGACGTCCGCGAACCGGACGGGCCGGTGCCGGTGCGGATCCCGGCGGCGGCGTGGGATACCACCCACCCGCTGCGTGACTGGCTCGTCCACCACGTGGTCGACGCTTACGGCCTGTCGGAGCGGGCGGCGCGCGCGGTGGTGGACGCGGGTCTGGTGATGCCGGTGATCGACGGGCTCGACGAGATGGACGCCACCCCCGCTCCCGGCTACACCTCCCGCGCCGCCGAGGCGATCCGCGCGGTGAACGCCTACCAGCACGGTCGCCGCGCCGCGCCGCTGGTGCTGACCTGCCGTACCACCCACTACCAGGCGCTCACCGACATCAACGTGTGGACCCACGACGCCGCGCACATCGCCATCCGACCCGTCGATCAGGCCAAAGCCGATCGGTTCATCCGGTCCCGGGTCGACGACCCCGACCGGTGGGAGCCGGTGCTGTACACCATCGCCCACCACCCCGGCGGGCCGCTCGCCGTCGGCCTGTCGACGCCGTGGCGGCTGTCGCTGGCCACCACCGTGTACGAACACCGCCACCCCGACACGGGCGCCTACCTGCGTGAGCCCGCCGACCTCGTCACGATCGCCACCACCGGCACCTCCAACGCGGTCCGCGACCACCTGCTCGGCCACTTCGTCCCCGCCACCACCGCTACTGTGACCGACCAGCGCTACACCGCCGAGCAGGTCCAGCGGTGGCTCGGCGTGCTCGCCGCCCACCTCGACCACAACGCCACCACCAGCGCCAGCCTCGACGGCGTCCCCCTGTCCGGAACCGACCTCGTCCTGCACCACCTGTGGCCATTGGCCGGGATCACCCGCGTCAGGCTTGCCACCCTGGGAATACTCGCCCTCACCTGGCTCCTAGCCACGCCCCTCCTGCTCGTCCGGAACGAGATCGGATTCAGCCAAAACCACGTGGTGGACGCGGGCGCGGGCATGATCGCGGTCGCTGTCGGGGTCTCCCATGTCTGGGGAGAGCTGTGGCCCGCTCCCGTCCACCTCGACCTCCACCAACTCCGCAGTAGAGAGGGTCGCCGTCGGCTCGTGTTCGGGCTCGTGTTCGGGCTCGTCATCGGCCTCGTGTCCGTGTTCGTGGTCGGGTTCGCAGACGGGCTCGCAGACGGGCTTCTTTTCGTGGTCGCGTTCGTGTTCGCGTCCGGGCTGGTGGTCGGGCTTGGGCCCGTCTTCGAGCCGGCGGCTAGAACCGGTGATCCGCGTGGAATCGTCAGACGCGACCTCGCGGTCGCCGCCGCGGTCGCGCCGAATCCGGACCCGGGCGGCCCGCTTCCTGACCGGCGGCCGGAGGCAACGTCGCGACGTGGGCACGAACCATCGCCCTGCCACCACCCCGCCGGGGCACCGGCCTGACCTCCAGCCCAGCCGATGGCACCACCGGAAACAGGAGTCGACGTCGAGATGGATCGCGTCTATCGCACGGAATTCATCCGTGAACGCACCGGCCGGACGGTCTACGCCGACGGCGCGCCGGTCGCGGCCGGTCCGGTCGACATGAGCGCCGAGCAGGCCCGGGTCTGGGCCAACGGGCGGCTCGGCGAGGGCATGGTGTGGCTCAGCGGCTGGGTCGACCCCGCCGAGACCTGGTACTTGGTCGCCTGAGCTGAGGACCGGCGCGGATTGTGGATTCGATAACCGGCGGCCTTCCAGCAGCTGGCCGAGCGAAACGCCGCACTGACCACCGAGCTGGCGGCGACCAAACGAAGACTGGACGAGGAGCAGGCGACCACGGCCATCCTGCGGAAGACCCTCGCCGAATTGTCACTGGAATTGCAGCAAGCCCACGAGGAACTGGCCGATCTCAGTGGCGTCACCCGGCTGCCCATCACACGCGAGAGGACGACAGACGATGCCCTGACCACCGACTAGACTTCGGGCACCGCGACAAGCCACCATCGCGGCACAGATGATCACGTAGGACGGGAGCGCGAAGGTGCCTAACGACGTCGGCGCCATCGTGCCTGGCGAGCGCGTGCTGATGTCGCTCAAGCCCGAGTACTACGAGCTGATGTGGCAGGGCCTGAAGACCCACGAGTTCCGCCGCCGCTACCTCACAGGTCAGCCGACCACCTGGTACGTCTACCTCACTGCGCCGATCGCGAAGCTGACCGCAGTGATCGACCTGGACGAGGCCGTGGTCGGCCCCCGCGACCGCTCGCCGACATCGCCGAGCGCGCCAACCCCAGTAACGGCGAGTCCGTCTACGCCTACCTCCACGACGTCGAACAGGCTTACGCGCTGCCGATCCGCACGGTCCGCGAGTACCCCGGCTTCACAGCCGACGAGCTGGCGACGATGCTGGATGTGGACGGCTTCGAGACGCCACACGGCTACACCCTCATCGATAAGCACGAGAACTGGGCACGCGTGTGCGACCAGCTCACCCAGGCGCCCGCAGTGCGCGAGCTCGTCGTGCAGCGTCCTGCCCGACCATCCTGACCCGCGGCACCGCACCTCGATCCGCGCCGACGTGGCGCCCCCGGCGGCGATCCGCCAGACGCTCAGTCGATGAGCGTGAGGGGTGTGGGGCTGAACCGGTCTGCGAGCAGGTCGTCGAGCAGTTGGGGCAGTTCGGCGGGCAGGAGCTTGTCGCGGCACTGCCGCAGCTCGTCGGCCGGCCACCAGCGGCGTTCGATCAGCCCGGCTTTCTCGTTCTCGGTGGGCTTGAGCGCGGCCTGCGGCGCGGTGCTGGGGGTGCGGCCGAGGAACACGTGCTCGACGCGGTGGTGGTCGCGCCCCTTGTACCGGAAGCGGGATTCCCGCACCCACAGCTCGCGGCCGAGGGCGGGGAGCATGATGCCGGTCTCCTCGGCGACTTCGCGGCGGGCCGCGGTCTGGAGGTCTTCGCCGTCGTCCAGGCCGCCGCCGGGCAGTTCCCACCAGTGGTGTTCGGGGTCGGCGGGGTCGAGGGCGTGGATGAGCAGTACGCGGTCGTCGGGGTCCAGCAGCAGGACGCGGGCGCCGATACGGGGCGTGACGGTGCTGGTCGAGGCGGTCATCGAGCGGCTGGTCCTCGCGGTCTCGGCTGACGGGTGGTCCGGCAGCCGAGAGCGAACCGGCCGGTCAGAACAAGGTGGGCTCCGGCTCGGCAGGCGTGGCCGCCGTGGCGGGGTCCGACGTTAGCAGTGACGCGGTCGCGGTCAGCGCAAGGCGTACGGCGAGTCCGGAATGGTCGGTGAGCCGGTTGCCGTCCGCCGTGAGTTCCCTGGTCTCGTGGACGTACTCGCAGCCGGTGAGCACCTCGCTCAAGGCGCGGGAGCCGTGGGCGTGGTCGTAGCGGTAGCCCAGGTCCGCGCGGCGAGCCCAACTGTGCTCGACTCGGTCGGGGTGCAGGTGCCGGAACAGGTCGAGCAGGCCGTGCCGGTCGGTCAGGCCGCTGTAGAAGGCGTACTCGAACGGCGCGAACTGGCCCCGGTGCGCCGGGGTGTGGCTGGGTTCGAGCACATTGAGGTCACCGAGCAGCAGCAGCGGCACCTCGCTGGTCGTGGCGTCGAGGGCGCGGCCGAAGCGCTGGATCCAGGTTTTCTTGCGTTCGGTCTTCTCGGCGGTGGCGTCGCGGGAGGGCACGTAGGTGCCGACGACGCGCAGCGGCCCGTCAGTCGTGTCGAGCACGACCCCGGCCGCGCGGGCGGGCAGGTAGTCCAGTGCCGTGCCGAGCGGGTCCGGCGTGGTGGCGAGCTTGCTGACGATCATCATGCCGAGCTCGCCGGGCGCGTGCTCGGGGAAGGTCACCGCGTACCCGGCGGTGGTGAACGCCTCGGCGAGGAACTGGCTGCCCGCGGTGGCCTTGGTCTCGGTCAGCACCAGCACCTCCTCCGGTCGGGCGGCCAGCCAGCGGAGCTGCCGCTGGGCGCGGTCCAGCGAGGGGGCGCCGACGTTGACGGTGATCAGGCTCAAAGACATGCCGCGCTCTTCTCGGTCAGGACCTGGTGGATGAGGGACACGATCGCCGCGGCGATCTTCTCGGGCGGGTCGGTGGTGGCGTCCAGCGCGGCGACCGGCCAGCCCCGCTGTTGCAGGTCGACCACGGCGTGGACGTACAGGCCGGTCTCCAGCTCGCTGTTGTCCTCGGCGCGCTCGAAGCGGCTGTGCCCGCCGCGCGCCCGCAGCCGAGCGTCGATCACGCCCGCGTCACCGGTGAGGATGACCGACAGGTCCGGCCGGTAGACGCCGTGGTTGAGCTGCCACACCACCTGCGCGGACAGCCCGTCGAGACCTTGCAGCACCAGCGAGGACGCCACGTAACGGTCGCACACCACCACCTGGCCCTCGCGCAGCGCGGGCACGATCTCGGTGGCGAGCTGGTGGTGCCGGTCGGCCGCGCACAGGCAGGCCAGCGCCATGCCCCGGTAGGTGTCGGTGCCGTGCCGGGCCAGCTCGCCCAGCGGCGCGCGGGATGGCTGGCTCGTCGCGTGCACCGGCAGCCCGGCCGCGGTCAGCGTCTCGGCGACCAGGCGGGCGGCGGTGGACTTCCCGACCCCGCCGGGGCCGTCCAGGGTGATCAGCGTGCCCGGCAGGCGACGCGGCTCATCGAGCAACGGGCCGGTCATGCGGGCATCAGCGGCAGCAGCTGGCGCCCCTCGGCGTGGTTCTCCTCGATGGCCGGGCACTGTTCGGCGTCGACCTCGCCGATCCGGCCGCCGGCCGCGACCACCGCGGCCGGGCAGCCCTTGCCGCAGCCGGAGCTCAGCGAGCATGCCGTGCAGGTGGCGTTCGCGCCGACCAGGTAGCGGTCGTGGAAGCGGTAGTCGTCCAACCGAGCCGCCAGGTCGGGGTCGGTGAAGATGTTGCCGACGATGAACTCGGTGTCGGCGTGCCGTGAGGCCGGGGTGCGGGCGGCGAACACCAGGTACGGGCACACGGTGACCTCGCCGGGCGTGAACACGTAGATGATCGTCCCGGCCTCGCACCCGGCCAGCGGCCGGGCCTCGGTGTTCGGGAAGCGGATGTGCGCGATATCGAGATCCGGGCCGTCGAACGGCGCGGTCAGCTCGAAGATCTCCCGCATGTGCAGCGTCGTCTTCGCCAGCTTGGCCTTCGACTTGACGCCGCGGCCCATGCTGCCCAGCGGGTTGAGCAGCACGTAGCGCGCCCCGTTGGCGCGGGCGAACGCGCACAGCCGGGCGTACTCCTCGTTCTGGGCCAGCGTGTTCGGCGTGCACAGCAGCCCTTGCAGAATGCCCGCGCGGCCGAGCTTCTCCACGGTGGCCACGGTGACTGCGAAGCTGGCCCGGTCACCCCGGAAGCGGCCGTGCGAGTCGGCGGCGAACCCGTCCAAGGACACGTTGCAGTGCACGCCCATCTCGACCAGCGCCGCGATCTGCACGTTGTTCAGGGTGGTGGCGTTGGTGCAGATCCCGACGTCCATCCCGGCCGCGCGGAACGCGCGCACGATGTCCAGGAAGTGCGGGTGGATCGTAGGTTCCCCGCCGGTCAGGGTCACCCGACGGACGCGACTGTCGTCCAGGCGCGGGATCACCTTGTCCACCACCTCGGCCAGCGGCATCTGCCTGCCAACCTTGGTCGCGGACACGAAGCAGTGGGCGCACTGGAGGTTGCAGTCCTCGTTGATCTGGACCAGCGCCTTACGGAACGGCTGGTCGACCGTGGTGCGGAATTAGCAGGACGAGGCCACCTCGTCGGTGGCGATGCTGCGAGCGATCACGCGGAACCTCCGCTTCCCCAGGCGCTCCTCATGGGGCGCCACCGCGGGCGAGCCCGGCCGGGCACACCACCACAGATGTTCGGTCGAACAGTATCGTGTCTGGAGTTGTTCGTCCGGACATTTGTAGGACAGTTCGGCGGGAAGTGCGATCAACGACAGTCAAACTGTCCGAGCGGACAATTCCCCTGTCAGGCTGGGTGCTGTGGGGACCTGCGGCGGGGAGCGAGGAGACGTGGCGCCGGACACCGGAGACGACGGCGAGGCGGCGGAGGTTCTGGCGGCGCTGCTCGGCTGCCCGCCGGAGATACTCGACGTCAGCCTGGACCAACTGCGCACCCTGGCCGTCGTGCACGCCACCGGCACCGCGCAACGCGCCGCCCGCGCGCTGGGCCGCGAGCAGTCCAGCGTGCAGAAGCAACTCGACAACATCAACAAGGCCGCGACCCGCCTGGTCGGCGAGGCGCTGGTGGTCAAGCAGGGCCGGGGCAAGGACTTCCTGTTCACCCCCTCCGGCGAGGAAGTCGTCGCGCTGGCGCGCAGGACCCTGCTGTCGTGGATCGACAGCCTGCACCGCAGCCGGCGCCGGGTCGGGTCCACCGTCACCTTCGGCACCACCGAGTTCACCGTGCAGTTCCTTGGCGCCGTGTGGCCCGCGCTGCGCGAGGACTTCGAGCGCCGCGGCGTGCAGCTCAACATCGAGCACGTCCGCACCCGCGACCTGTGGCGCAAGCTCGACGGCAAGAAGGTCGACCTGGTGTGCGGCAGCTTCGCCGCCGAACCCGGCCGACCACCCACCCTGGACTACGACTTCCTGGAATGGCACCGCGAACGCGTCGCCCTGCTCACCAACCTGTCCGCCCGCGAGCTGCCCGACACCCCGGTCGGCGCCGGGCGACTGCCCGGCCTGCCGCTGCTCGCCCCGACCGCCGGGCTGCTCGCCCAGTTCCTGGGCCGCTGGTACGGCCCCGACTACCGCGGCGTGCTGCACGTCATCGCCGACATCGACTCCCTCAACTACGGCCTCAACCTGCTCACCAGCAAGCTCCTGCACGGCTGCCTGCTCACCACCGAACGCGTCGCCGACGCCGCCCTCGAGGGCCGGCTGCCCGGCCAGGGCCTGCGCAAGATCGACCTCGCCGGCGACTACGAGCCCCGCCTGGAGATCGTCACCGGCATCTTCGCCCGCAAGGGCGAACGCGGCCGCTACGCCGCCGACCACCCGCTCAACCTGCTGTGGAACGCCTTCGCCGACGCGACACCGACCCGAACCATCCCGTCGGCCCTACCGGGCTGACGGGTCGTCGCGGGCCGTGGCCTTGGCCGCGAACCACGCCGGCGGTCAGTTTGGAAAGCGCTCGTCCCTCGAGGTCGAGGCAACGATGATCGCTCGCGTTCCCGACAACCCCATATCCGACACTCGACTTGCCTAGTGAAGCGCTTGTAGATGATCACGCGGCGCCCGGCCAGTACCTCGGTCAGCGCGGGCAGTAGCTCGGCGAAGCGGGGCGCCCCGGCGACCACGGTGTCGGTGATCCCGTGGATCGCGGTCGAGTCCGGAGGGATCGGGATGCCGGGGTGGACCAGGAAGTCCAGCAGCACGGCGCCGTGCCGGTCGAGGACGGCGATCTCCACGATGCGGACGTCGCCGTGCAGCCCGGTGGTCTCGGTGTCGAGCACGACGGTGTCCGGGTCGGCCAAGACCTCGGTCGCCCACGCGGCGGCGGCCTGGTCGGCGGCGAGCATCCGCTCGTGGTCCTCGGCGGCGGCGATCATCCGCGCGTGCCGTTCGGTTTCCACGACCGGCAGGCACGTCCCGCACAGCCGGTCCTCATCCCACTTCGACACCCGCACCTGCTCGCAGCGGCGGCAGGGCACGGTGTTGGCCAGCTCCCGGCCCGCGGCCAGCACCGCGCGCTGCCGCGAGGTCACCGGCCGGATCGGGCGGGCCTGAGTGCTGTCGTAGAGCGCGCACACCCGGTGATACGGGAGCGTGGAGACCCACCCCACCGGGTGCAGCCCGGCGGGTGACAACCGCCGGCCACGCAGCGCGGTCGCGGTGAGCAGGTGCTCAGGCGCACGCCCGTCGCGGTAGACGGGCACCCCGTTCTCGTAGCGCAGCACGGGATCGGTGGTCTTCTTCGACACCGGTGGGAGCCCCTTCTCCTGGTGGTCGACGGTGATCGTCCACCGATGGTCTCGATCACCCCCGACAACGACGCGCCCGCCCGGCGGGCCAGGCCGCGAGGTTCACCCGGTCGGCTGCCTGCCGGGCCCGTTCACCGCCCGGGGGAGGGTGGCCTCGACCAGGCCGTGGGCAGGCAGCTCGATCGGCCGCGCACCTTGGCCACGGTTGCGGACGGCGGCGAGCACGGCGGTAGTGAGCCGGGGCAGCAGCAGTTTGCGCTTCGCACCGTTGCTGGGGTGCGGTCACCACCATGTGCCGCGAGTCTCCGGACTGACGATCACGCTGTCGATGCGGGTGTGCTCGTCGTGCGTTGCGTCGCTGAGGTCGGCGCCGCTGAGGTCGGCTTCGTTGAGGTTGGCGCCGCTGAGGTTGGCTTCGCTGAGGTCGGCGTGGGTGAGGTTGGCGCGGCTGAGGTTGGCGTCGCTGAGGTTGGCGCGGCTGAGGTTGGCGTGGCGGAGGTCGGCGTGGGTGAGGTTGGCGTCGCTGAAGCGGGCGCGGATGAGATGGGCTCCGGCGAGGTGGGCGTGGGTGAAGTTGGCGTAGGTGAGGTGGGCTTCGGTGAGGTTGGCGCGGGTGAGGTGGGCGCGGATGAGGTGGGTGAGGTTCCCCCCGTTTGCCGGACGCCTGCGGTGTGGGGTCAGTGGTCTTGGTCTGACCCGGTGTGCAGGGCTTCAAACGTGACGGGGCTGTGCATCCCGATGCTGGAGTGTCTGCGTTTCGGGTTGTACCAGCATTCTATCCATTCGAATATCGCGTTAGCAAGTTCATCTCGGGTTTTCCACTGTTTCCGGTCGAGAAGTTCGAGTTGGAGAGTGCCCCAGAAGGATTCCATCATGGCGTTGTCGTAGCAATCACCGATGGTGCCCATCGAAGCGAGCAGCCCGGCTGCGCGGAGACGTTGCCCGAACGCCCACGACGTATATTGGGATCCGTGATCGGAATGCAGGATTGTGTCGTTCTCTGGTTTTCGTCGCGTGATGGCCATGCCGAGGGCGTCGGTGACGAGTTCGGTGCGCATGTGGTTGTCCATGGACCAGCCGATGATCAGACGGGAATAGGTGTCCATGACCGCGGCGCAATAGACCTTGCCTTCCTCGGTCGGGTGTTCGGTGATATCGGTGATCCACAACCGGTTCGGGCCCTGGACGGTGAAGTGTCGGTTGACCAGGTCTGGAGCAGGCTCGGCCGCCGGGTCGCGCACGGTGGTCCACGAGCGTTTGCGCCGGTGGAGGCCCTGGATACCGGCCTCGCGCATGAGCCGCTCGACGCGTTTCCGGTTCACCGGCACCCCCACGCCCAGGGTAAGCTCGGCGTGCACTCTCGGTGACCCGTAGGTGCCGCGTGAATCAGCGTGGATCTGCTCGATATATTTCACCAACAACCGGTTCTCCTGGGCGCGCCCAGACAGTGGCCGGTCGCGCCATTCGTAGTATCCGGAACGGGACACGCGTAACACCCGACAGGCCACCGTGACATCAATACCGTCGTCGGCCAACTCGCGGACCAGCGGGTAGACTACTTTGGGAGGACGTTCTCCCGCGCGAAATACGCGGCAGCGCGTTTCAGGATCTCGTTCTCCATCTCAAGCTGCCGGTTCTTGCGCCGCAGCTCGGCGAGTTCCTTTTTCTCCGCGCTGGTCAACCTGGTCGCGTTGCCGCCGTTGTCGTCGGCGTCAGCCTGGGTCATCCAGTTCCGCAGGCAGGACTGACTGATTCCCAGATCCTTTGCCAGCTCGGCGATCGGTTTGCCTCCCTCGCGAGCCAGTTCGACGGCACGACGACGGAACTCAGGCGGGTGTGGTGCGGGCACAAAGACATCCTCCCTGGTGACCACAGGTCACCACAGGTCAGGTGTCCGGGCTGCGGGGGGAAGCTCAACCTTCTGGCTGGGACGCCGACCTGCCGATCGACCGGGTTCATCATGCCCCAAGCGAGCAAGCAGTGCTCGACCTGTCGACTCAACAATTGTTTGATAGTCCGCACCCAACGGTGAGTCACCTTATTTGGTGGCAATACCTCATACTTGCTGAAAATCTCCACAGCAGCACCTCTTTGAAATGTCCGAAAATCACCTGATCGGCCCCTAGCGGCCAGAGGCTTCACTTCGATCTACTGCTACCGGATCGATGAATGAAGACGCGGTCCGTCACTGAACCTGCGGTGTACCGCAAGTGTTCATCACCTGTACTCAAGAGGAAGATATCTGCATGCCCAAGAAGAGGTGGAGCGTTGCCGCCGGGGCCGTGGCGCTCGCTGGCGCAATCTTCAGTGCGGTACCTGCGGTAGCAACGCCTGCAGGTACCCCCATCACGCTCCAGGAAGCCGCTGTATCGAAAGAGAAGTTCGTAGAGCTGGCTCGGCAGTCCGAAAAGAACACCTGTCAGTTCGTCACAAAGGGTCAGGATCGGTGCATTAGCATTCAATTCCGCACCAGCCTGACGGATGCGGCAAACCACCGCGACGAGCGGGCACGGACAGGGCGCGACCCGCTTGACCAAAAGTTGCAGTCTGCTTCCCTCAGGGAGCCCGACTGCGAGTACGACTTCATCCGCATCACTTCCTGTCGATACAAGTCGTTTAGCTACATCGTCAAGGAAGTCATCAACGGTTTTCCGGGCAGAGAGATCGGCGGTCAGGATCTCGATTTCGATACCGAAGTGGCCTGGAACTACGACTCGTTGAGTTGGTTCTTGCGTAGCAGGGTCACGACCACGGAATCATGGGGGACAGAAAAGGTCCCCGTACCAGCCGTTGTAGGCACTGGCTGCGACCGGGACGCGCAAGTGTGCACGTCGACATCAGGTGGCTCCTACTCCATCAACCTCCTCAGTGACGTCACCCACACGCAGGATTGGGAGCAACAGGAGACCGGCGTCGTATCGCAAGGGCTTTCCTCGTACGTCTACCTCACCGGATACATCGGCGCCTCGATTATCATCTCACCCGTTGGCAGCCCAGGAAAAACCCTCTCCTTGAACATCGGCGACCACAACGGAGTCCGCGGGCGCTGCGACCGGGTCGTTCGGACCTACCCTGGCTGCACCGCCGCTGAAGAACCCGCCATCATCCGGTACAACGCCATCAGCCATCCGTTGGTGACCGAGGTCGCCAACCACGTCTATGACGCCGAACGGTCACTGCCGGGCAAACCCGGGTCGCTGACTCAAGGAACGGCGTTGACGCTCGGCGACGACACAACGGAGGCCGCGAACCGAGCGGTGGCATGCCCATCTGGCAATACACCTCCCGGGAAGAGCTGCGATGAATACCCTATCGCTCGCTCCAACGAAGGTGCCGCGTCAGGAAAGCCATACTCCACCAGGTACGTCGCCCCTACGGCGAATAGCTCGCAGGGAGGACTGACGGCAAACCACATCTCACTCTGCCGGATCCTGAAGAACGAAAGCTTCTACGTCTACGCTCGTCGCGCCGACGGCAGCAGCTCGTGGGACATATAATGCGCGGGTGACTGAACCAGATGTCATCATTGTTCGCTCGGCAGATGGGCAGTATCGCCTCGAAGACGCCGCCCCGGTCCGCTACCGCGATGCGTGGCCACCCCCGCAAGATGGGATGACAACCGGGGAAGAGCAGTGGTTCGCCGTCCTGACCGGGATGGAGTGGGGTCCGCTGAACGTCGGTCTTGACCTACGGGAGTCAGCACCAGCAGCCATACCGCCGGGCTGGGAGGCCGTGACTGAGCGGCGGATACACGTCACCAGTTCAGCGCTGCACTTCCTGACGACCTCGCTGGACCTCGTTCACGAACTCGCCCTGCCGACTGCCGGATGGTGGGCGGTGCGAGTCCATGTCACCGGCCGGATGAGCAGGCGCCCCAAGGAACACTCACCAGACGGGCTGGAGGAGCACCTACTACAACTCTGGCCGGTAGAGGGCGACGCACCACCGCGACTCCTTGTCGGGCCCGATGCCTACGGTGAGCTTCTGATGTGACGACGAAGCAAGCTGTGGCGGACAGGCGCCAGCCTTGCGCCTGTCCGCCACAGCACACTCCGTGCCTAGGCTGCTGGAGCCTGCCGTCCGCGGCCCTTGGGCCTCGCTGGTGCGCTTGCTTAAACGCTTCGATCGGCCGCGACCGGCGGTCATGGCCGTGACCACCACGGACGTGGTGACCAGCGTCTACGCGGGCGTGGCCCCCACCGCCGCGGGAGAGCCCCACCCGCGCGAGGTCCACGTCCGGGCCTGGATTGTTGAGGCGGTCGTTCTCGGGTTGACGGGTATGTGATTGCCCCCGGTGTGGGGCACCCACCCTCTCCGCCAGGTCAGAGGTGTTACTAACGACTGAAGTTGTCCGCGAAGACCGGACACCGGATTTCATGCCACGAGGGTGTGGCCTTGACGGTAGTCGATCCGGGTTTCGTGCGGGGTCCGGTAGTCGAGTGTCGAATGTAGACGGTCGTGGTTGTAGTAGCCGAGGTAGGCGAAGACGTCGCGTCGGGCGTCGTCGCGGGTGTCCCAGACGGTGGTGCCGATCTCGGTCTTGAGGGTGGCGAAGAACGACTCGGCGACGGCGTTGTCGTAGCACGACCCGGCCCGTCCCGCCGATGGTCGAATGCCGTGGCAGGCGAGCGCGCGGCGGAACAGCCCGGAGCTGTACTGCGTGCCGCGGTCGGCGTGGAAGATCGCCCCGTCGTCGGTCAGGCCGCGACTGGCGGCGAGGTCGAGGGCGTCGCGGACCAGTTCGGCGCGCGTGTGGTCGGCCATCGCGTGGCCGATGACCTCGCGGGTGTGCAGGTCGATCACGGTGGCCAGGTAGAGCCAGCCCTCCCGGGTGGGCAGGTAGGTGATGTCGCCGACCAGCCGTCGGCCCGGTGCCGGGGCGGTGAAGTCGCGGCTGATCAGGTCCGGCACCGATGCCACCGCGATGTCGGGCCTGGTCAGCGACCTGCGCCGCCGTCGGGTGAGACCTGCGATGCCGCGCTCGCGCATGACCCGCCCGACCCGTTTGTGGTTGACCTCCAGGCCGCGGCGGCGCAGCGCGACGACGATCCGCGGACGCCCGTAGGCACCCCGGTGCCCGGCGTGGACCTCGGCGATCTCGGCGGCCAACCCCTCGTCCGCCGCGACCCGCTCCGCCCTGGCCGGGGCGGCGGCGAGCCATTCGTAGAACCCCGGGCGTCGCACGCCCAGGACCCTGCACAGCCGAGTGACGCCGAAGACGGCGCGGTGTTCGGAGATGAACCGGTAGCTGCGGGTCAACGACCCATCTCCTTGGCAAAATAGGCTGCCGCCTTGCGCAGGATCTCCTTCTCCAACTCCAGCTCCGCCACCCGTTTGCGCAGTTCACGCAGCTCCTGCCGCTCATCGGCCGACACACCGGCGACCGGCGCGGCGGCCTGGGCTCGATCGGCGGCACGGACCCAGTTGCGCAGGGTCTCGTGGTTCACGCCCAACTCGCGGGCGACCCGCCGCAACGGCCGGTCCGACGAGCGGGCTAGCTCGACGGCGTCCTTGCGGAACTGCTCGGGGTACTTCGACTTGCCTGACACGGGGAACATCCTTCCCCAGACCGCTGTCTGGGATCAGGGTGTCCGATTCAAGGGGACAACCTCATGTTGACGTGCAAGGGTTCTTGTTGATCACAGGTTGACAGCGGTCGGTGTGGCGTTGCCTGGATGTGGCGAAGCCCCTGGTAGCAGAGGCATCGACCAAGATGTTCTGTTTGCCAGGGGCTTCACATGTTGTTCTATCGTGCCGCGCTGCCGTTGTCACCTCGGACCCTGAGGTTCGTGTCCGGGCTGATCCGTGCTCGTCGGAAGGGGTTGGGGTCGGTGTGGCGCAAGCTCGACCCTGGGCGCCAGGCCCTGCTGGTGCTCGTCCATCTGCGCAAAGGCGAGCCGTTCGCCGAGGTGGGCGCCGGTTTCGGGGTGTCGACCACGACCTGCTGGCGCTATGTCAACGAGACCGTCGAGCTGCTGGCCCGGCGGTCCTCGAAGCTACGGCAGGCGCTGCGCGATGCGAAACGCCAAGGCCATGCCTACGTGATCATCGACGGCACGCTGATCCCGATCGACCGCATCGCCGCCGACCGGCCCTTCTACTCCGGCAAACACAAGATCCACGGGATGAACCTGCAGGTCGTTGCGTCACCCGACGGAACGATCCTATGGGTGTCCGGTGATCTGCCCGGCAGCACCCACGACACCGCCGCGGCCCGCATCTGGAACATCCTCGCCGCGCTGCGCGAGGCCGGGCTGCTCGCCCTGGCCGACAAGGGCTACCACGGCTACGACCCGACCGGGCGGCAGGTCATGACACCGTATAAAGGGCGGAACAAGCCCGAGTCACAGAAAGACGCCAACCGCGCCCACGCCCGCCTGCGCGGACCAGGCGAACGCGCCAACGCCCAACTCAAGACCTGGCGCGTCCTGCGCAAACTCCGCTGCTGCCCACGCCGCACCGGACGCCTCGCCAAGGCAATCCACGTCCTACAGACCTACGAGGTCACCGCAGGATGAAAAGGACTCACTGGCCATATGACGCGATCGCGCGATGCGATGAGCGACTGAATGGCGTCGGCGATTGAGACAAGGGCCAGTTCGCGGGTAACCGCCCATATCTGGTCGTGGCCGACGGTGTCGCCGTCCACGGGCATCTCCGGCCGATGCCCGAGCTCCGCCTCGGCCTGGTCAAGGACTGCGGGCACCAGTTCGGCCACCAAGTCCTGTTGTCGTTGTGCGGCCAGTTTCTCGACGTACCAGGCAGGTGCGCTCCCGTGGCTGTCGAACACCTCTTCCAGCCACGGTCGCACCAATGGGTCGTGGACCTCGGGCCCGAGTGCGGCTTCGAGGTCCACGACCCAGGAACTCACCAGATCATCCCAGCGGTCCACACGCCGTACCTGCCGGAGTAGAAAAGGGTGCCTGCTGCGATGAACGTCATCTTGTCCCATGGTCCAAGATAGCAGGTGAATCTTCCCCAGCACTTGTACCCACCGCGAGCGCCGGATTTCAGATTGGAGAACCAGCTCCCGTGGAAGAGGTAGCCTCCCAGTTCTCCGTGGGAGTAACTGCCGCCGGCGACGCTCCATCCGTTCGCCGTGAAGGAGTACCTGAACCCGGCGTGGATGTAGGCCGTCGTCGCCCAGCCTCGGAGCCGGAACCACCATTGCAGTGAGCACGAGGTCGTTGGCCCGCGGGCGGACAGCCTTCATCCGGGTGGATGCCTGCCTTCCGGCCCGTTCCGCCTATCGAGTGGTTGTTCCCGGTGTCGCGCGACACGAATGGCGCGTCCCGATTCGGCCGCGCGGTGACCGCGTCGGGTGTTGGGGACGTGTTTGGTCGTCGCACGGGGTGCCGGGCCGGTTGGTCCCGCATGGTGGGAATGCTTGGTGATCGATTAGAACGGGTCACGAGTCTGTCGCCACTTGTGCGGTCCGAATGGAACCGGAGGGCGACGGGTGAGACGGTGGCGGGAGCGGATGGCCGCGCTGGCGGTGGCGATCGCCTTGGTGGGGGTGTCGGCGTGCGGGGTGCGCGGCGCGGGAGCCGGTGGCGACCGGTTGGTGTTCGCCACCGGGCAGACACCGCAGTGCCTGGACCCGCAGGTCAGCCCGCAGGACATCGTGGCGACGATCGATCGCAACATCTTCGACTCGCTGGTGGTGTTCACCCGTGACGGTCGGTTCGAGCCGTGGTTGGCGACCCGGTGGGACATCTCGGCAGACGGCTTGCGCTACACCTTCCACCTGCGTCCCGGTGTTCGTTTCCACGACGGCACCCCGCTCGACGCCGCCGCTGTGGCCGCGACCCTGGACCACGCGGTCGCGCCGGAGACCAAGTCCCAGTACGCCGCGGGGCTCATCGACGCCTACGACCGGTCCGAGGTGGTCGGTCCCACCGAGATCCGGATCCACCTCAAGCGGCCCAGCGCGCCCTTCCTGCAGGCGCTGAGCACCGCCTACCTCGGCATCCAGTCGCCCAAGTCATTGCGGGAGAACAAGGGTGCGCTCTGCGGCAAGCCGGTGGGATCGGGGCCGTTCTCCTTCCGCCGCTGGAGCAAGAACAGCGCCATCGAACTCGACCGCAACCCCGACTACGACTGGGGGCCGAGCACCGCCGCGCACACCGGGCCCGCGCTGGTCCCCGGCCTCACCATCCGGTTGATCTCGGAGAACGCCTCCCGGTTCGGCGCGCTCACCAGCGGCCAGGTCGACGTCATCGATCAGGTGCCGCCCGCGAACGTGCCCTCGCTCAAGCGGTTCGACGCGTTGCGCTACAGCCGCGCCGAATCCCCGGGCATCGTTTCCGCGGTCATGTTCAACCCCGTGCGCGGCGTGCTCGCCGACGAACAGGTGCGTCGGGCGGTGCTGCGCGCGATCGATGTCGACGGACTGGTTCGATCTGTCCACTTCGGACAATTTGATCGGGCCTGGAGTCCACTCGGTCCGACCACCCCCGGTTACGCACGGGGGCTGGAGGGCACCTGGCCACACGACCCGGCGGCCGCCGGTGCGCTGCTGGACGCGGCGGGCTGGACCGGCCGGGACGCGCGGGGTTACCGCACCCGCGACGGTGTGCGGCTGGTGCTGCGCTGGCCCTACGCGGCCACTTACCAGTCTTCGATGGTCACCACCGCCCAGGGGGTGCAGGCCGAGCTGAAGAAGGTCGGCATCCAGTTGGACTACACCGGTGTCGACACCGGCACCTTCGGCGAACTGCTGGAAACCGGAGACCTGGACATGTTCGCCACCAGCTTCATCCGCGCGGACCCCGACATCCTCAACTTCTTCCTGGAGAGCGGGAAGACCCGGGACAACGGCGGCGGCAACGTCTTCGCCCAGCGCCACCCGGAACTCGACCGGCTGCTGCTCGCGGGGCACACCGAACTCGACCCCCTGGCACGGGCCGACCTCTACGCCGCCTCTCAGCGCTACGTCGTCGACCACGCGCTGATCCTGCCGCTGTGGGTGCCCGCGGCACTGGTCGGGTACACCGACCGGGTGCGCGGCCTCGCCTCGGACCCGGTGGGTTTCCCGCTGTTCTACGACGTGGACCTGCGGGGCCGGGCGTGAGGGGCGTGGCGCGCCGCGTGGCGCTCACCCTGTTCGTGGTGTGGGGCGCGGCCACGGCCGCCTTCCTCGCGTTGCACCTGATGCCGGGTGACCCGGTGCTCACCATGCTCGGCGACGCGCTGCCGCCCGCGGATCGGGTGGCGCGGATCCGCGCCGAACTCGGCCTCGACCAGCCGCTGGCCGAGCAGTACCTCGCGTACCTGGGCAGGTTGGTGCGCGGCGACCTCGGTCGCTCCTACCAGTTGGAGGCACCGGTCGCCTCGGTGCTGGGCGAGCAAGTCGGCGCCACCGCCGCGCTGGCACTGAGCGGGTTCGGGCTGGCGCTCGTGGTGTCGGTGCCGCTGGCCCTGGCCACCGCGGGGCGCCGCCCCGCCTTGCGCAGGTTCGTGACCACCCTGGAACTGGTCGCCATCTCCACCCCGTCGTTCTGGATCGGCGTGCTGCTGCTGAGCCTGCTGTCCTTCCGCCTGCGGTGGTTCCCGGTCGCGGGCGGGGACGGTGTACCCGGGTTGGTGCTGCCCGCGGTCACCCTGGCGATCGGGCTCACCGGGGTGTTCTCCCAGGTGCTGCGCGACGGCGTCGAGCGCGCCCTACGAGAGCCGTTCGTGCTCAGCGCCCGGGCCCGCGGCAGCTCGGAAGCGGCGGTGCGGCGCGCGCACGCCCTGCGCCACGCGGCGATCCCCCTGCTCACCCTGTCCGGGTGGACCATCGGCACGCTGCTGTCCGGTGCGGTGGTGGTGGAGACGGTGTTCACCAGACAGGGCCTCGGCCGGGTGCTGGCCACCGCCATCGCCGCACGGGACATGCCGGTGGTCACCGGGATCGTGGTGCTGGCCGCCGCTGTGTTCGCCGTGCTGAACCTCGTGGTCGACCTGCTGTACCAGGTCGCCGACCCCCGGTTGGCCGGGCGCGCGAGCCCCCGGCCGGAAGGAGTGCCGCGATGACCGCGGAACCGACCGCGCGCGCCCGATCCGGCTTCCGGCCTGCGCTGTGGCTCGCGTACCTGGTGCTGGCGCTGGTCGTGCTGGCCGCGGTGTGGCCATCGCTGGTGGCGACGCACCCGCCGGACGCCATCGATCTGGGCGCCCCGGTGGCCGGGCCGAGCCCCGCGCACCTGTTCGGCACGGACGTGCTGGGCCGTGACACCTTCAGCCGGGTGGTGCACGGTGCCCGCTGGTCGCTGGTGATCGGTCTCGGCGCGACGTCCCTGGCCCTGGTCGTCGGCGCGCTGCTCGGCGTGCTCTCCGCGAGCGGACCGCGCCTGCTGGACGAGGCGATCGGCCGCGCGACCGACATCCTGCTGGCCTTCCCCGGCCTGCTGCTCGCACTGCTCGTCGTGGCGGTCCTCGGACCCGGCGCGCTCAACGCCACGATCGCCATCGGCTGCTCGACCGTGCCCGGTTTCGTCCGCCTCGCCCGCGGCCAGGCCCTGGTCGTGCGGGAGTCCGGGTACGTGCGCGCCGCCGTGGTCCTCGGGCACTCGCCCGCGCGGATCCACGCCCGGCACGTGCTGCCCAACGCGGTGCCGCCGCTGCTGGTCTTCGCGACCGTCACCGCAGGCACCGCGATCATCTCGGGGTCCGCGCTGAGCTTCCTCGGCCTGGGACCGAAAGCGCCGACCCCCGAGTGGGGCGCGATGCTCGCCGACGGCCGGGACTTCCTCGACACCGCCTGGGCGCTGGCGGTGTTCCCCGGCCTCGCGGTCACCGCGACCGTGGTTGCCGTCAACGTCGTCGGCGCCGACCTGCGGCGCCGTTTCGAGGGGAGTCCGGCCGATGGGAACTGAGCCGCTGCTGGCCGTGGAGGGGTTGCGGGTCGAGTTCCGCGTCGGCCGCGGGGTGGTTGAGGCGGTGCGCGGTGTTGGGTTCACCCTGACGGCCGGGCGGTGCCTGGCGATCGTCGGGGAGTCCGGGTCCGGCAAGAGCGTGACCGCGCGCGCGTTGCTTGGTCTGGTCGGTCCCGGGTCGCGGGTGAGCGCGGACCGGATGGAGTTGGCGGGCACCGACCTGCGGTCGCTGACCGAACGCCGCTGGCGCGGTGTGCGCGGCGCGCGGATCGGCCTGGTCTCCCAGGACGCGCTGGTGTCGCTGGATCCCCTGCGCACGGTGGGCGCGGAGATCACCGAGGTGCTGCGCAACCACCCGCGGCCGGACGCCCCGACGCCGGTCGACCTGCTGGCGCGCGTGCACGTGCCCGAACCGGCTGAGCGGGCCAGGCAGCGGCCGCACGAGCTGTCCGGTGGGCTGCGCCAGCGCGCGTTGATCGCCACCGGGTTGGCGGGTGGTCCCGCCGTGCTCATCGCCGACGAGCCGACCACCGCGCTCGACGTCACCGTGCAGGCGAAGGTGCTGGCCCTGCTGGCCGAGGAGCGCGACCGCGGCATGGCGGTCCTGCTCATCTCCCACGACCTCCCGCTGGTGGCCTCCTTCGCCGACGACGTCGCGGTCATGCGGCACGGGCGGATCGTCGAGAGCGGCCCGGTGGGGCAGGTCTTGACCGCGCCCCGGCACGAGTACACCAAGACGCTGCTGGCGGCCATGCCGGGCGCCGCCCCCAAACCGCCGCCACCGCACCGCGAACACGTCGAGGCGTTGCGCGTCGACCAGGTCACCCTCGCCCACCCCGGTGCCGACCCGGCGATCCGCCGGGGGGTCTTCGACGTCTCGTTCGCGCTCGCCGCTGGCGAGGTGCTGGGGGTGGTGGGGGAGTCCGGTGCGGGCAAGAGCACCCTGGCCGAGCTGCTGCTCGGGCTGCGGTCACCGCACCAGGGCGTGGTGACCCTTGGCGGGCAGCCGTGGTCGCGGCTGTCGGCGCGGGATCGCCGCCCCCTGCGACGCCGGGTGCAGCTGATCCAGCAGGACCCGCTCGGCTCGTTCGACCCGCGCCACCGGGTCGAACGGATCATCGGTGACGCGCTGCCCGGACCCGGCCGCGCGGCGCGGGTGGGCGAGCTGCTCGAGCTGGTCGGGTTGCCCGACGACGTGCGCTCCCGCCACCCCCGGCAGCTCTCGGGCGGTCAGCGGCAGCGCGTCGCCATCGCCCGCGCGCTGGCCCCCGGACCCGAGGTCCTGGTGTGCGACGAGCCGGTGTCGGCGCTGGACGCCTCGGTGCGTGCCAGGGTGCTGCGGCTGCTGCTGGACCTGCGCCGCGGACTGGGGGTGGCGCTGGTGTTCATCTCCCACGACCTCGGGGTTGTCCGGGAAGTCAGCGACCGGGTGCTGGTGCTGCGCGGTGGTCAGGTTGTGGAGGAGGGCGAGACCGAGCGGGTGTTCGCCGAGCCCGCGCACGAGTACACCCGCGAGCTGCTCGCCGCCGTGCCCGCGCGGCCCGCGGTCGTGTCGCGTGTGGACTGAGCGGTCTCGCGGGGCGGGCTCAGCGGGCGCGGGCGGTGGCCAGGACCCGGACGAGCTCCACGCGCGTGGACACCTTGAGCTTGCGGTAGACGCGGCTCAGGTGGACCTCGACCGTGCGCGGGCTCAGCCCCAGCTCGACGGCGATCTCGCGGTTGCGCAGGCCCGTGGTGGCCAGGTCGGCGACCTGGTGCTCGCGGTCGGTGAGTTCCGCCAGCGGGTCCGCCGCGCGCGTGGTTCCCGGACCGGCTCGGTCGGGGAAGCGGACGCCCGCGCCGTCGGCCAGCGCGCGGGAGACGGTGTCCACTTCCCTGGCCGCGGTGTCCGAGCCCGCGTCCGCCAGGCGCGAGACCGCGTGCCGCAGCGCCCACGCCTGCGCGACGACCATGCCCTTGTGCGCGAACAGGCAGGCCGCCGCCTGGTAGCGCCGGGCGGCGGGCCCCGGGTCGTGCCCGGCGAGCGCGTGCCCCGCGGCGAAGTTCGCGAACGCCGTGGCCGCGTGCAGGTCCAAGCCCTCGGCCGCGGCGACCGCCCGGCGGGCCCACTCGTCCGCCGCGCCGGGCGGGGCCGTGGCGGCGAGCAGTTCGTAGCCGCACGGTCGCAGCACGGCGGGCAGCCTGCCCAGGGTGGGTCCGCCCCCCGAGGTGAGCAGGGTCGCGCTCGCCGCGACACCATCGCCGAGCAGCCGCAAGCGGGTGGCCGTCAGCAGGGACAGCAAGGGGTGTGCGGAGCCGGACACCGCGGTCGTGGAGTCCGGTTCGCGGGGGGCCGGGACCGCGTCGGCGTCCACGCGGGTGGGCACTACGGTGCCCATCAGCTCGACGATCGCGATCCCGGCCGCGCGCGGCCCCGCGGCTGAGCCGCCGGCCACCTGCCTGGCGACCCGGCGCCCCTCACCCGGCAGGCCGGTCACCGAGTTGCCCAGCGCCAAGCCCACCTGGAAGTGGGGCAGCAGGAACCGCCAAGGCGTGGCGGGCAGCAGGCTCAGCCCGCGGCGAAGATGGGTGACCGCGGGCAGTGGTTCACCCAGCAGCAACTCGGCCCAGCCCAGCACCCCCAGATACCCGATGGCGCCGCCCAGCGCGGCATCGGGCAGCGCGTCGAGCCGCGCGGCGGAGTCGACGACGGCGCGTTTGGCCCGCGCCACGGCAGGCGCGTCGGCGTGCGGGGAGAGCGCCGTGCCCAGCGCGGCCAGGGCCAACGCGCACGCGGTGCCCACGTGGTCGCCCGCCGCGCGGGCGGCTGCCGCGGCGGCCGCCACCGGTTCCGCGGCGGGCACCCGCTGCTCCAGCACCGCCAGCAACTCCCGGTGCGCGGCCAGCGCGGCGTCGGGACCGTGCGTGGCGAGGTGGTCGTCCACCAGCGCCCGCGCGGTGTCGAACCGGCCCGCCACCGCCCAGCGCAGCGCGGCGAAGGCCACCGCCTCGGCGCGGTCCGGCCGCGGGGCGTGCCACACCAGCCCCTCCAGCAGGTCTGGCGGCGGCGGGCCATCCGGCCACGCCCCCACCACCTCGGTGACCAGTCGGACCAGTTCCCGTGCTGCCGCGTCGTCGAGGTGGCCCGCGTTGGCCAGCACGAGCCGCAACCAGCCGACCGCCTCCGCCGGGCGTTCTGCGGCACCGCGCAGCAGCAACCCGATGTGCTCAGCGTCCAACTCGACCAGCCCGCCCGCGACGTGCGCGGCGAGCACACCCGGCGCCGCGCCGCGCCTGCGCGTGAGCGCCAGCGCCCGCCGGTGCGCCCGCTGGCGGGGCCAGGTGCCGATCGACTCGTACACCGCGGCGGCGACCGCCGGGTGCCGGAAGCACAGCCGCGGTCCGGACCCCGCCGAGCGGAACACGTCGCGGGCCACCAGCACCCCCACGGCCTCCTGGACCGACCGCTCGGACAGATCAGCCACCTCGGCGAGGGCGTCGACGTCGAACGGCCCGTCGAGCACCGCGCCCGCGGCGGCGACCGCGGCCACCGCCGGGTCGGTGCTCACGGTGACGTCCTCGGCCAACCGGGCGCGCAACCGGGCGAGCCGGGTTCGCGCGGTCGGGTCCCGGTCCCCTGCGGGCACCTGCTGGGCGGCCGAGGCCAGCACGTAGAGGGGGACGCCGTCGCCTTCACGCGCCGCGCGGCGCGCCACCGGGTCGCGCGCGGACCGGCCCAGCAGCTGGGCGCACTGCTCCACGTCGAGCGGGGGCAGACCCAACCGCTCGCACGTGCCGACTTCGGCCGCGTGCGCCAGGTGCGCGGCCAGGGCGGGGGGTGTGCCGTGCGCGCGGCGCGCCAGCACCACCAGCTGCGGTCGGTCGGGGCGCGTGGCCACCAGTTCCGCGATCGCCTCGGCCTCGGTCGGGGTGACGTCGTGCGCGTCGTCGATCAGCAGTGCTCGCGGCGGGCCGGTGGTTGCCGCGGCCGACAGCGCTCGCCCGCGCGTCGTCGATCGGCCGGGCACGCACCGGGTGAGCGCCACCGCCATACCGCGCGCTGTGGCGGTGCGCGCCGCGTGCCCCAGCAGGAACGTCTTGCCCGCGCCCGGTTCACCGACCAGGTCGACCAGCACGCACATCCCGGCCGCGGCGAGGGTGGCCGCGGCCGTCAACCGGTCCGCCTCCACTTGGCGCACGATCTGTCCGGTGCCCGCGTCGACCGGGTTGCGCATGTACGGGTCCTCCTCGGTGTACGCCATTTCCGTTTGCGCGATTGTTCCCAGTCGCGTCGACATTTCCACAATAGGTGATCGGGGGCGCTCGCCTTTGCGTGATGGGATTGCCTGAATGGTTCATTGACGACTCCGGTGACGGCGTGTAGGTCGGGCCGCCGCGGGTCAAGGTGATCTGGGTCTCCCATACGTGGTTTCCCTGATGCGGTTCCGCTCGGCGCTCGGCCAAGCTGGGTCCGGGCGCTCCCGCTCCGGCCCGATGGTGTGCCCGTGTCGGGGCGCTCGCGCGGTGACCGACCGCGCCCGCCATGTCCGCCCCCGCCGCGCGGCGGGGCTTTCCGATCCACTGGGTGGGGGTCGTTGTGGAATACCAGATCTTAGGCCGTTTGCGCGTCGTCGGAGCCGAGCGGGCGGAGGTCGTCGGTGCGCCCAAGGTCGAGACGTTGCTCGGCGCGCTGGTCTGCCGCGTGGAGGAGGTGATCCCGGCGGAGCGGCTGGCGTACGAGATCTGGGGTGCGCGACCGCCGCGCCGGTGGATGGCGGCCCTGCACGTGCACGTCTCGCAGTTGCGCAAGGTCCTCGGTCGGATCGGCGGTGATCCGGACGGCGTCAAGGACCGCTTGGTCACCCGAGCGCCCGGGTACGCGCTGCTGCTGGGGGAGGGGGACGCGGTGGACGCCAAGGACTTCCACAACCTGGTGTGCCAGGGGCGTTCCGCGTTGCGCCGGGACCGGTTGGAGGAGGCGTCGAAGGCCTTCGGCGCGGCGTTGGCCCTGTGGCGGGGTCCGGCGTTCGGCGACGTGCGCGTCGGGTCGATGATCGCCGAGTTCGCCACCTGGGCGGAGGAGACCAGGATGGAGTGCACCGAACTCAAGATGGAGGTGGACCTGCGCATGGGCCGGGACCGCGAGCTGATCGGGCCGCTGCGCAACCTGGTCACCGAGCACCCGCTGCGCGAGGCGTTCGCCCGCCAGCTGATGATCGCCCTGTGCCGCGCGGAACGCCCGGCCGACGCGCTCAAGGTGTACCGGTTCATCGAGCGGACGCTGGACCAGGAACTGGGCGTGCAGCCCGGTCGGACGCTGCGCGAACTCCAGCGGCGCATCCTGGCCGACGATCAGGACATCCCGGTCGGGATCGTCGCCTGAGCGTCGTGCGTGTACCGGGGAGGCCGCCGATTTCCCGCGCGCGCTCCCCGGTACGCGCGGGAAATCTCTCGGGTGACTGGCAGCGGGTTTTTCCGGCTCTCGCCCCAGGGATTCGGAAAAAGCGGGCAAGGAAGAGACCGGAACGCGCACGGCGCGTTCCGGATGGGCTGACCGAGGGGTGGGTCGAACCGGTTCGACCCACCCCTCGGCGGGCGCCTACACGACCTCCGAGGCAGGCTGCCCGTCCGGCTCGGCCGCAGCGGCGCTGGGGGTGGGCGCCGCGGGCGGTTTGCCCGGCAGTAGCAAGCCGGAGAGCAGGACGCCCAGGGCGGCGGCGAAGACCCACCAGAACGGACCGTGGAAGTCCTCGGCCGTCGGTTTCGCACCGCTCGCCCCGCCCTGCAGGAGCATGGCCGACACCGCGATGCCCGCCGACGCCCCGAGTTGGTTGACGATGTAGAGCGCGGACGTGCCCTGCGAGATCGACTCCGCGGGCAGGGTCCGGTAGAGCGAGCCCATCGTCGGCGCGCCGACGAAGCCGAGGCCGAGCCCGGTCAGCAGGGCGCACGCGGCCAGCAGCACCAGGCTGCTTCCCGCGTCCACCTGCGTGAGGACCAGCGTCGACACGGCGATCACCGCGGCCCCGGCAGGCACCAGGGCGCGGGTACCGACCTTGTCGCTGAGCCTGCCCGCGATGGGCATCCCCACGAACGACCCCACGCCCAGCGGCGCCAGCAGCAGGCCCGCCCGCAGCACGTCGAAGTCGCGCGCCAGTTGGTAGTACAGCGGCACCAGGAACAAACTGGAGAACAGCATCACCCCGGTCAGCCCCATCACGGTCACCGCCGCGGCGAACGACCTGGAGCGGAACAGCGCGAGGTCGATCAGCGCGTCGCGCCCCGCGCGCAGCGCGTGCGCGCCGTAACCGAGCAGCAGCAACACGCCCAGGGCGAGCGCGACGACGACCGGCGTGGAGCCGATCCCGGTGCCCTCGCTCGCCCGGGAGAGGGCGAAGACCAGCGCGCCGAAGCCCGGTGTGAGCAGCGCGAGGCCGAGGATGTCCAGGCGCGCCCCGCCGCGTTCCACCGGATCGGTGGGCACGACCGGCAGCGACAGCAGGAACGCCAGCACCCCGATCGGCACGTTGATCAGGAACATCCAGCGCCAGTCGAGGCCGTCGATGATCAGTCCACCGAGGATCGGCCCGAGCACCGGACCGAGCGGGATGACGATGCCCATCAGGCCCATCACCCGCCCGACGCGCGCCTGGCCGGCGGCGCGGGCGAGCAGCGTGAGCATGATCGGGTCGAGCATGCCGCCCCCGAAGCCCTGCAGCACCCGGAAGGTGATCAGGCTCGGCACGTCCCAGGCCAGGCCGGAGGCCAGCGAGAACCCGGTGAACACCGCCAGCCCGACCAACCACATCCGGCGCGCGCCGAACCGGTCGACGGCCCACGCGGTCAGCGGGATGGCGGCGGTGACGGCCAGCAGGTAGCCGGTCGCCACCCAGCCGACCGTGGCCAACGAGGAGTCGAAACGGCCGGCGAGCGTGTCCATGCCGACGTTGACGATGGTGCTGTCCACCAGACCCATCAGTCCGCCGAGCAACACCACCCCGAGCAGTTTGCGCAGGCCCGGATCCAGCCGGTCCTCCTGGGTCGACATCGGGAGACTCCCAATACGTGCGATGGGTGATGGACGGTTCAGGACGACGGCCTGAACGACTTGGTTCAAATTAGCTGCCTGGACGGTTGCGGCGCAACCCAGGTGTCAGTTGTTTTGAACCGAGTGGTTCATCTTGGCGATCTCATCGGTAAGCTGGCGTCATGACCACCGCGAACCCGCCCACCCGACGACCGCGTGGCCGCATCGACAAGCGTCGTGATCTCATCGCCGCGGCTTTCCGGGTCTTCGCCGCGCACGGCTACATGGGTTCGTGCGTGGAGCAGATCGCGGCCGAGGCGGGTACGGCGAAGCCGACCCTGTACGCGCACTTCGGCGACAAGGAGACGCTGTTCCGCGAGGCCGTCGCCGAGGTCGCGCGGGCGGCCATGGACAAGAGCCTGGCCGTGGTCGGCGACCTGGACCCCGGGGTGGCGGACCTCGCCGCCGCGCTCACCGACATCGGGGTCGACCTGCTCGACTGCTACCGCGCCGAGGATTCCTGGGCGCTGCGCAGGCTGGTCAACGCCGAACTGGTGCGTTTCCCCGACCTGGTGCGCACCGTGCTCGGTGGTGGTGCGGAGGTCAACCGGGTCACCGGCGCGCTCGCCGACCGGTTCTCCCGGCTGGTGCTCGCGGGCAGGCTCGCCCGGTGCGAACCCGACGAGGCCGCCGAGCAGTTCGTCGCGCTGCTCACCGGCCCGATGGAGGCCCGCTCGGCACTGGGCACGCGACCGGTGCCCGACGCGGAGGTCCGGCGGGTGGCCGCCTCGGCGGTGCGCACCTTCCTGCTTGCCTACGGTGCCGAGGCTGCCGGTCCTCGCGTCGCCACGCGGTGATCGGTGGTGGCGCTACCGGTGCGCCGCCGCCCTCGTCGGGCGCACCGCCCGGGCCAACCGCGCGTAGGACGCGACCCGTTCGGTGTGCTCGGGCACCAGGGTGATACCCATCAGCTCCGCCGCGCCGGTGCGCGCCAGCAGGTCCGATACCAGCGCGGCCACCCGCTGCGGGCCGCCGAACAGCTGCCGCTCGTAGTGCTCCTCCGCCCAGGCGCGCTCGGTGCCGTCGAACCGGTGCGCCGCCGCCTCGGCGCGCGACGGGTACAGCCCGTAGAAGTCCCCCGCCTGGATGCGGAGCTTGCGCACGAGGTACGGCTGCGCGATCTCGCGCGCGTGCTCGTCGGTCTCCCCGACGATGACCATCGCGGAGAGGATGGCGTACGGCTCGCGCTGTCGCGGCGACGGGCGGAACCGCTCGTGGTAGGTCGCCAGCGCGGCCTCGGCCAGGTGCGGTGCCAACTGGTGGGCGAAGGCGTAGGGCAGGCCCAGTTCGGCGGCGGCCGCCGCGCTGGTGGTGCTGGCCCCCAGCAGGCACAGCCACGGCACCCCCGGCGGGGACGGCAGCGCGGCGATGGTCCGCGGCGACGCGTCCCGCGCCGGGGTGTCCAGGTAGGTCCGCAGGTCGGCGAGCCGGTCCGGGAAGGTTTCCGGACCGTGCAGCAGCAGGCCGCCCAGTGCCCGGGCCGTGTTGGCGTCGCTGCCCGCGGCGCGCCCGATGCCCAGGTCGACCCGGCCGGGGTGCAGCGCCTCCAGGGTGGCGAACTGCTCGGCGACGGCCAGCGGCGAGTGGTGCGGCAGCAACACGCCGCCGGAGCCGACGCGCAGGTCCGTGGTCGCCGCCGCGAGCCTGCCCGCGAGCACGGCGGGCGCGGACGTCGCCAGGCTCGGGGTGTTGTGGTGCTCGGCGGCCCAGTAGCGCCGGTAGCCCAACCGCTCCACCTCCTCCGCCAGCGCCACCGCGTTCCGCAGCGAGGTGACCGCGTCGCTGTCGGACCACACCGGAACGACGTCGAGCACGGACAGGTGCGGGGAAACGGGCGCGACCGCGCCGGTTCCGGCCATGTGGGGACTCCTCGTCGTTCGGTTGGTTGTTCGCTCGGTCGCGTTCCCGTGGTGGCGCCGGGCTGGGGCGAACCGGTGTGCGTTCGGCAGGTCGACCGTTCTCGATCTCCACCATATCCGCTTCGGATCGTTGTCCGACAAGGGGATCCGGTGCTCTCGGGCAATTGTCCACACCGGATGTCCCCGGTTCACGCTTGCCCGGTGACCACCCTGCCGCGGCTGAGGACCAGGATCGGTTCATCCAATGTGGACAAATTTGCGCGCGGGTCGTCGGCGACGACGACGATGTCCGCGTCGAGTCCGACGGCCAAGGCGCCGGTGCGGTCGCCGACCCCGACCGCGGCCGCGGTGTCCGATGTGGCCAACCGCAGGACTTCCGGGGCGGTCAGCCCGGCCTCGGTGAACCAGCGCAGCGACCCGGCGAACCGGTCGAACGCCGCGCCGGGTACGCCCGCGTCGGTGCCCGCCAGCAGCGGTACGCCCCACCGCCGCATCCGGCCGATCCGCGCGACCAGGGCGTGGAACCCCGGCGCGGCGAGCAGTTCCGGCAGGTCCGCCAGCCCGCCGTGCAGGGTCGGGCACACGCCGATCCCGGCCTTCGCCGCCGCGCGCAGCACCGCGTCGGCCCGCGCGGGCGACGCGTCGGTGTCCGGCCCGGCGGGCAGGGTGCAGTGCTCGATCGTGTCGACCCCCGCGGCGATCGCGTCGGCCACGCCCGCCAAGCCGTGCGCGTGCGCGGCGACCGGTAACCCGTGCGCGTGCGCGACGTCGACGGCGGCGCGCAGTTCGGCCACGCCGTACTGGGAGGCCCAGTTCGGTGGGCCACCCGGGGTCAGCGTGCCGCCCGTGGCCATCACCTTGACCAGGTCCGCGCCCTCGGCCACCCGGGCCAGGACTGCGGCGCGCACCTGCTCGACGCCGTCGGCGACACCACCGAGGAACCAGCAGTGCCCACCGGTGGGGGTGATCGGGCTGCCCGCCGTGAGCAGTCGTGGCCCGAGCAGGCGCCCCGCGTTGATCCCGTCGCGCACCCCGCGCACGATCCCGTCCCGGTCGCCCAGGTCGCGGGCGGTGGTCACCCCGTGGCGCACCAGGGTCTCCGCGCGCGCGGCCGAGGCCGCGGCCAGGGCGCGCGGATCGGCCGCCCGCACCGCCCCGACCGGGTCCGGGCCCCCGTCGAACACCAGGTGCACGTGCGCGTCGACGAACCCGGGCAGCGCGGTGTGGCCGCGGTGGTCGAGGACCGTGCCGCCCCGGTGGTCGGCCAGCACGTCCCGAGCGCCGCCGATCGCGGTGATCACCCCGCCGCGCACCGCGATCGCGGCCCCCACCACCTCCGGCCCGTCGCCGCGCACCAGGGCGCGGTCGACCAGCAGCACCACTTCGTCCGTCCGCCGTCGCGGGCTCACGCGGGTGGCAGCGGGCGCACGACGAACACCGCGATCAGCAGCGCGAGCGCGGTGAACACCAAGCCCGCGGTGAACGCCGCCGAGTAGCCGCGGGCCAGCGCCGCTGCCCGGTCCGCGCCCTCGGCGCCCGCCGCCCGCACCGCGGTGCCGAAGACCGTCACCAGCAGCGCCAACCCGACCCCGCCACCGAGGCGCTGCGACACGTGCACCAGGCTCGACGCCGTACCGGAGTGCTCGGGCGCCACACCGGACACCCCCGCTGCGGTGGCGGCGACCAGCAACACGCCCAGCCCCACGCCGAACAGCACCAGCGGGCCGAGGAGGCCGGTGAGGTAGCCGGTGCCGGTGTCCACCCCGGTCAGCCAGAGCATGGCGGCGGCGGTGGCGCCCGCGCCGGTGATCATCAGGTGGCGCAGGTCCCACCGGCGGGCCAGTGCCCCGGCGGCCCGGGCGCACAAGAACGTCGACAGCGACATCGGTAGGAACGCCGCGCCGGTCGCCAGCGGCGAGAGCCCCCGCAGGTCCCGCAGGAACTGGACCAGGAAGAAGAACTGGCTCAACACCGTCGCGGCGAGCAGCAGCAGCACCGCGTAGGCCCCCGCGCGGGTGCGGTCGGCCAGCAGGCGCGGCGGCAGCAGCGGGTCCGCGGCGCGGGCCTGCGCGAACGGGAACACCGCCAGCAGCGCCACGGCCGCGGCGAACGCCATCACGGTCTGGGCATCGCCCCAGCCCGCCGCCGCGGCCCGGATCAACCCGTAGGTCAACGCCACCATGCCCAGCGACGACAGCAGCGCACCGGTGAGGTCGAGCCGGACCCGGCGCTTGGCGGGCGCGGGCAGGAACCGGGGCGCGAGGACCACCACCGCCAGCCCGATGGGCACCGTGAGCAGCAGCGTCCACCGCCAAGCCCCGATCGTGGTGAGCAGCCCGCCCGCGATCAGGCCCACGGCGCCGCCGATCCCCGACACGGATGCGTAGACGCCCAACGCCCGCGGCCTGGCCCGGCCGGGGAACGCGGTGACCAGCAGCGCCAGGCCGCTGGGTGTGGCCAGGGCGGCGCCGACCCCCTGCACCGCCCTGGCGGCGACCAACCACCACGCGGTCGGGGCCAAGCCACCCAGCAGCGCGCCGAGCGCGAACAGCCCCGCACCCGCGCGGAACACCGCGCGCCGCCCGAACAGGTCGCCCGCGCGGCCCCCGACGAGCATCAGCCCACCCAGCCCGATCAGCTCGGCGTTGATCACCCAGGCCGCGGTGGTCGTGGTGAAGCCGAGCGCGTCGCGGATGGTCGGCAGCGCGACGTTGACCGCCCCGGTGTCGAGCACCACCGACAACTGGCAGGCCACGATCAGCAGCAGGGCCACCGACCCGCCGCGCTCGGCGGACCGGTCCGGGGTGCCCGCAGCGGTGCCCGTGCGTTCGACGGTCACCGCGCGCCTCCCGGTATCCTGTGGACGTGGCCCGCGATGTCGCCGCTGCCGCGGTCCACCCACCCGCGCTTGGTCGCCGCGGCGACCATCGCGGTGAACCCGCCCGCCCGCTCGGCGGTGTCGAAGCCGCCCGTCGCGCGCAGCCACGCCTGGTCGACCCAGGCCAGCTCGGCTGAGTCGAACCGCACCCGACCGGCCAGCGCCGCACCGACCACACCCAGGTCGAGGCCCTCCGGGACCTCGACCGCGAAGCGCCCCAGGTCGTCGGGGTCGAGCACGCTGGCCGTCCCGTCACCGTCGACGCGCACCCGCACGGCTCAGCCCGCCACGGTCTGCGGCGACAGCCGGTCGACGTGCGGCAGCACCTCGCTCGCGAAGGTCTCCATCGAGCGCAGCGCGACCTCCTTCGGCAGGTAGCCGAAGTTGAAGCCCGCGATGACGTAGGTGATGCCCGCGTCCACCAGCTCCCGGAACCTGGCCACCACTTCGTCGGACGAGCCGCTGACCAACAGCCCGCGGGCCTTCTCCAGGTACGCCGGGTCGAGTTCGTCCGGGGTCACCGCGGTCCCGCGCACCGGGTGGACACCCCGGGTCAGGCCCGCCGAGGTCATCAGCTGCCGGGCGATCTCGCGGACCACCAACTCGCGGCTCTCCGCGTCCTCACCGCAGTAGACGAACCGGTTCACCTGGAACTCCACCCGGTCCAGGTCGCCGCCCTCCTCGAGGATCCACCGCCTGCGCTCGTGGATCTCCGGCAGCGTGGTCACCGCGGGCAGCATCGGGTTGAACCCGCGGCGCACCGCGGTGCGCAGCGACTCGCGGCTGGTGGCCGCCATCCACACCGGCGGGTGGGGGGTCTGCGTCGGCCGCGGCAGCACGGTCATCGGCGCGTCCACGCGGAAGTGCTCGCCCTCGAAGGTGAAGTCCTCGGTGGTGAACACCCGCATGATCACCTCCAGGGCCTCCTCGAACAGGGCGCGGTTCTGCGTGACCTGCTTGCCGAAAGCGAGGAACTCATGTGGCTGGTACCCGCGCCCGATCCCGAGGTCGAACCGCCCCCCGGTCAGCGCGTCGAGGGTGAGCGCGTCGGTGGCCAGGCGCACCGGGTCCCAGAACGGCAGCACGACGATCGACGTGCCCAGCCGCAGTCCCGGCGCGATCGCGGACGCCTTGGCCAGCAGCAGCAGCGGTGCCGAGGTCAGGCTGTAGGTGGAGAAGTGGTGCTCGGTGATCCAGATGCCCGCGAAGCCCTTGTCCTGGGCCCAGCGCACGTCGTGGAACAGGTCGGCGTGCGACGCGGCGGTGGTGGCGGCATCGCCCGCGGGTGCCATGTTCAGGTAGCCGAGTCCGACTCGCAAGGTGGTCCTCCGTGAGGGTGGTGGGGGTGGTGCCGGGGCTCAGCCCGCGGCGGCCAGCTCGCCGTCGAGGAACTCGGCGAGCAGGCGGGGTGTGGGGTGGTCGAAGATGACCGTGGGCGGCAGCAGCAGCCCGGTGGCGTCGCAGAGCCGGTTGCGCACTTCCAGTGCGGTCAGCGAGGACAGCCCGGCCTCGAGCAGGCTGTCCCGCGGATCGATGGCCTCGGGGGTGTCGTGGCCGAGCACGTCCGCGCTCTCCGCCCGGACCAGATCGAGCAGGATCGCGACCCGTTCCGTGCCCGCCGCCGCGGACAACCGCGGCTCCCGCTCCGGGTGGCGCCGCTCCTGCGCCGCGCCGCTCGCGGCGACGGGGGACCCGTCACGGTCGGTGGGGCGGGCACGGCGGTGCAGCCAGTGCCGGGTGCGCTGGAACGGGTAGGTCGGCAGGGGTGGCACCGGGGCGGCCGGATACACCCCGGGTGGGTCCAGGCGCCACGACCAGTCGACGGGCACGCCCGCGGTCGCCAGCCGGGCGAGCGCGGTGGTCAACGCCGTGTCGTCGGCTTGTCCCCGGTGCAGGGCGCAGGCCACGGCCGCGTCCCGGGGCAGGGTGTTGACCAGGTGCGGTGACAGCGCCGGGTGCGGGCCGACCTCCAGCCAGGCGGTCACGCCGAGCGCGTCGCGTGCGTGCGCGACGCCCTGGTGGAACCGGACGGTGTCGCGGATGTGCGCGACCCAGTGGTCGGCGCCGAGGTCGTCCAAGACGGCCCCCGTGCGGTTGGAGACGATCGGCAGGCGGGGGCGGTGGTAGGTCAGGCGGTCGGCGAACGCGCGGAACGGTGCCAGGGCCGCGTCCATGTGGTGGGAGTGGAAGGCGTGGCTGGTCACCAGTTCCGCGGTGCGCACCCGCCGGTCGGCGAAGTGCGCGCGCACCTCGGCTACTGCGGCCCGGTCGCCGCTGACGACGGTGCCGCGCTCGTTGTTGACCGCGGCGACCGCCACCCCGGCGGGCAGCACCGCCCGCACCTCGTCCTCGGCGGCGTCGACCGCCACCATCGACCCGCCGCGGGTCGCGGCGGCCATGTACCGGGCCCGGGCCGAGATCAGCGCGGCGGTGTCCGCGAGGTCCAGCACGCCTGCCGCGTGTGCGGCCGTGAGCTCACCGACGGAGTGTCCCAAGAGGACGTCCGGGGTGACGCCGCGCTCGCGCAGCAGCGCGGTGAGCGCAGTTTGCACGGCGAACAGGGCGGGCTGGGTGTAGGTGGTTCGGTCGAGCGGTCCACCCCGCGGCGCGTCCGGTTCGCCGAGGATCAGCGGCAGCAGCGGGCGGTCCAGGTGGCGGTCGAGTTCGGCGCACACGCGGTCCAGCTCGTCGCGGTACGCCGGTTCGGCGGCGTAGAGTCCCCGCCCCATCCCCGGGTGCTGGCTGCCCTGTCCGGAGTAGACGAAGGCGAGTCCGCCCGGGTCGGCCGCGCCCGCGACCACCCGGCGCGAGCGCCGCCCGTGCGCCACCGCGTCGAGCCCGGCCCGCAGTTCCTGCGTCGAGGTGCCGAGGACGACCGCGCGCCGCGCGAACCCGGTCCGCGCGGCCAGCGCCCGCCCGACCGCGACCGGGTCCGCGCCCGGCTCCCGGTCCAGGTAGGCCAGCAGCCGCTCGGCCTGCTCGCGCACCGCGTCCGGCGTGCGCGCGGACAACACCCAGGGCACCACCCCGGCGGGTTCCGGCGCGGGGCCCACCTCGGGTGCGGCAGGCGGCTCCTCCAGCACGACGTGCGCGTTGGTACCGCTGATGCCGAAGGCGGAGACCGCCGCGCGGCGCGGCCGGTCGCCGCGCGGCCACGGCCGGGCCCGGGTGAGCAGCCGCACCCGACCGGTCGACCAGTCGGCGTGCGGGGTGGGCTCGTCGGCGTGCAGGGTGGCGGGCATCGTGTCGTTGGCGAAGGCCAGCAGCGCCTTCAGCAGCCCGGCGCCTCCGGCGGCGGCCTGGGTGTGGCCGAGGTTGGACTTGATCGAGCCCAGCCAGAGCGGCCGGTCGTCCGGTCGGTCGCTGCCGTAGGCCTCGTGCACCGCCCGCGCCTCGATCGGGTCGCCGAGCACCGTGCCGGTGCCGTGCGCCTCCAGCAGGTCGACGTCGGCGGCGGTGAGCCCGGCCTCGGCCAGTGCCTGGGCGATCACCCGGCGCTGGGCGGGGCCGCTCGGTGCGGTGAGGCCGTTGGAGGCGCCGTCGGAGTTGACCGCGCTGCCGCGCAGCACGCCGAGTACCGGGTGCCCCCGTTGCCTCGCTCGCGCCAACGTCTCCACCGCGACCACCACGACGCCCTCCGCCCAGCCAGTCCCGTCGGCCCGCGCGGAGAACGCCTTGCAGCGCCCGTCCGGCGCCAGGCCGCGCTGGCGGGAGAACCACACGAACAGCTCGGGGGAGGTCAGCACGGTGGCGCCGCCCGCCAGCGCCAGATCGCACTCGCCCGCCCGGATCGACTGGGCCGCCAGGTGCAGCGCGACCAGCGCCGAGGAGCAGGCCGTGTCCAGCGTCAGCGACGGGCCTTCGAGGCCCAGCAGGTAGGACAACCGGCCGGAGGCGATGCTCGCGGCGTTGCCGGTCATCACGTGGTCGTCGAGTTCCGGCGGGATCTCGGCCCGGTCGGGGGCGTAGCGCGGGGCGGACATGCCGATGAACACGCCGGTCCGGCTGCCGCGCAGCGACCAGGGGTCGATCCCCGCGCGTTCCAGCGCCTCCCATGAGGTCTCCAGCAGCAGCCGCTGCTGCGGGTCCATCGCCGCCGCCTCGTGCGGACCGACCCCGAAGAACGCCGGGTCGAACCCGGCCGCGTCGGCCAGGAACCCGCCCTCCCGGACGTAGCTGCGGTCCGGCAGCCCCGGCTCCGGGTCGTAGAGTCCGTCGACGTCCCACCCGCGGTCGGTGGGGAAGGGGCCGACGACGTCCCGCCCGGCGGCGAGCACGTCCCACAGCGCCTCGGGGTCGGCGATCCCGGCGGGCAACCGGCACCCGGCGGACACCACGGCGATGGGCTCGCGCCCCCGGCCGCGCTCCTCGGCGAGCTTGCGGTTGGCCGCCCGCAGGTCGGCGGTGGCGCGCCGGAGGTACGCCCGCAGCTTGTCCTGCGTGGCCGGGGAATCCGGGGTGACCATCGTTCAGCGCTCCCTGATCAGCGGGTCGGTGTCCGCGCGGGTGATCTCCTCGTCGAGCGCGGCGAAGAGTTCGTCGTCGGTGGCGGTGAGCAGTTCGGTGTCGAGGTCGGCGCGGCCCACGTCGGCGAGCCGCTCGGCCAGGGCCACCAAGCGGGCGCCCACCTCGGTGCCCGCCAGCTCGGCGGCCCGCGCGGTGGCCGAGCCCAGCCACGCCAGCACCGCCTCGGGGGCGAGGCCGTCGGTGGTCGCGTCCGGCACGCCGCCCAGCACGTCGACCAGGTGCGTGGCCAGCGCGCGTGGCGTGGGGTACTCGAACACCAGGGTCGTCGGCAGGTCCAAGCCGGTGTCGTTCCCGAGCCGGTTGCGCAGTTCGACCGCGGTCAGCGAGTCGAAACCCAGGTCGGTGAAGGCGGCGTCGGGGTCGACCTGGTCGGCGCCGTCGCGTCCCAGCACGCCGCCGACCCGCGCCAGCAGCGCGTCGAGCAGCGCGTTCGCCCGCCGTTGCGGCGGCAGCCCGCGCAGCCGCGCGGACAGCTCGGCCTCGGGCGGGCGCGCGGCTCGTCCGGGTGTGGTCGGGACCAGCCCGCGCAGCGCCGAGGGAAGCTCGCCCGCCGACGCCGCGCTACGCAGCGCCGCGAGGTCGAACGCGGCGGTGGCGACCACGGCAGGCCCCGCCGCCGCGGCCGCGTCGAACAGCGCCATGCCGGTGGCGGTGTCCAGCGGGACGAGCCCGCCGCGGGCCAAGCGGGCACGGTCCACCGCGCCCAGGTCCCCGGCCATGCCGCCGTTCGCCCAGGGTCCCCAGGTGGTCGCGGTGGCGGGCAGGCCGAGCGCGGCCCGGTGACCGGCGAGCGCGTCGAGGAAGGTGTTGGCCGCGGCGTAGTTCGCCTGCCCCGCGCCGCCCAGCGTCCCCGCCAGCGAGGAGAACAGCACGAATTCGGTCAGGTCGACCCCTCGGGTCAGTTCGTGCAGGTGCCACGCGGCGTCCACCTTGGGGCGCAGCACCGCCGCGAGCCGCGCGGGCGTCAACGACGACACCAGCCCGTCGTCGAGCACGCCCGCCAGGTGCACCACGGCGGTCAGGTCGTCGATCTCGCTCAGCAGCGTGGCCAGCGCGTCCCGGTCGGCCGCGTCACAGGCCACGAGCCGCACATCCGCGCCCAGTTCGGTCAGGTCGGCCACCAGGTCGGCCGCCCCCGGCGCGGCGGCCCCGCGCCTGCTCGCCAGCACCAGCCTCCGCGCGCCGCGCACGGTCACCAGGTGCCGGGCGAGGTCGGCGCCGACTCCACCGGTCCCGCCGGTGAGCAGGATCGTCCCGGACAGCGGTGCCGGTTCGCCGCCGCCTGCGGGCACGGGGCGCAGGCGCGGCACGTGCGCGGCACCCGAGCGCAGCGCGACCTCCGATTCGCCCGTGGCCACCGCCGCGGCCACCAGGGCGGTGTCGGCGCCGTCGGTATCGACCAAGACGAACCGGCCCGGGTGTTCGGCCTGAGCCGAGCGCACCAGGCCCCAGACCGGGGCCAGGCCCACGTCCCGCACCGGGTCGTGGTCCCCGGTACCGACCGCGCCCCTGGTCACCAGGACCAGCGGCACGCCGTGGTGCCAGCCGCGCACCAGCGCCAAGGCGCGCGCGGCGGCCGCGTGCGCCCCCGCCACCGGGTCCGCGGTCGACTCGAACTCGACGACGGCCGCCGCGGTCCCCGCCGGTGGCGGGACGGCCGGGTCGTGGTCCGGGCGCAGGCGCGCTACCGGTCCCGCGACGGGGCCCAGCGGGATCCGCTCCCACAGCACGGTGTGCAGCGGCGGGCCGCCGAGCGCGGTGGGGGGTGTGCCGAGGCGCACCCGCGCTGCGGTGAGCACGGGATCGCCCGCCGGGTCGTGCAGCCGCAAGCCGATCAGGTGCGCGCCGTCTCCCGCCGCCGCGACCTCGTCGCCGCCGGTCGTCACGGTCACCGCGCCCGCGCCCGCGGTGTGCGCGTGGACCCCGTGCCAGGCCAGCGGTGCCACTGCGGGGCCCGTCACCGCCCGCACCGCTTCCGCCAGCAGCACCGGGTGCACGGCGTGGGCCGCGGCGTCCACCCCGGGCCCGGTGACCTCCACCCGTGCCGCCGCCGCGCCGGGGACCCCGCCGCCGTCCGTTATATCCACAGTGGACAAAGTGCCGGTTGCCCACACCTCCCACGGCCCCGCCGCCCGCGCCGTGTCGATCTGGACGGGGCGGCCGCCGTCCGGGCCGTCCGGGCCGCCCGGGTCGACCCGGACCCGGACCCGGACCCGGCCCCCACTCGCTGCGGGCGGTGGGCCGACCAACTCCAAGGAGTCCAGTGCCGGGGCGCCGACCCGGGCCCCCGCGACGAGGGCGAGGTCGACCGGCAGCGCCGCCAGGGCGGACGCGTCCGCCGCCCACGGTTGTCGGTGCGCGCTGAGCGAGCCGGTCATGACCACACCGCCGGGCAGGTCGACCGCAGCGGCGAGGACGGGGTGCGCGACCGGGTCCAGACCGACCGCGGCCACGTCGCCCGCGGGGCGCGCGGGCGACAGCCACAGCCGGGTGCGCTCGAACGGGTAGGTCGGCAGCGCGGCGCGGGCGGAGTCGGCCGGGTAGTGCGCCGACCAGTCCACCGGGACGCCCGCGACGTCCAGGCGGGCCAGCGCATCGGCCAGCGCTTCGGCGTCGGGCCGGTCGCGGTGCAGGGTGTGCGCCACCGCGGCGCCCGCCGGGAGGTGCGCGGTCAGCGACGGGTGCGGGGTGACCTCGACGAACACCTCGGCGCCCAGGTCGACCGCGTGCCGCACGCCGTCCTGGAAGCGGACCGTGCCGCGCAGGTGCTCGGTCCAGTGGTCGGCGTCGAAGCGGCGCACCGGCGCGCCGGTGCGGTTGCCGATCACCGGGATGGTGGGCTCCCGCCAGGGCACCCGCTCGGCCACCGCGCGGAACGGGGCCAGTGCGGGCTCCATGTGGTGGGAGTGGAAGGCGTGGCTGGTGCGCAACTCGGTGGTCCGGGTCCCCCGCTCCCGGAAGACCGCGACGACCTCCAGCACGGCACCGCGATCCCCGCTGATCACCGTGCTCGCGGCGTTGTTCACCGCGGCGATCCCCACTCCGTCGACCAGGTGGGCCCGCACCTCGTCGGCGGTGGCGCCGATGGCGGCCATCGCCCCGCCCGGGGTGGCGGCCTGCATGCAGCGGGCGCGCGCGGCCACGAGGGTGGCCGCGTCGGGCAGCGTCAGTGCCCCGGCCACGTGCGCGGCGGTGATCTCGCCCAGCGAGTGCCCGAGCAGCACGTCCGGTCGCACGCCCCGGGCCCGCAGTGCCTCGGTCAGCGCGACCTGCACGGCGAACAGGGCGGGCTGGGTGTACTCGGTGCGGTCGAGCACCGCACCCGACTCGGCGTGGACGACCTCGGCCAGCGGTCGGTCCAGGTGCGGGTCGATGGCCGCGCACACCGCGTCGAAAGCGGCGGCGAACACCGGGTCGGCCGCGCGCAGGCCGCGCGCCATGCCCGCGTACTGGCTGCCCTGCCCGGAGTACGCGAACGCGATCCGCCCGGACCTCGGTCGGCCGAAGTGCACACCCGGGTGCTCGGTGTCCGCCGCCAGCGCGGCCAGGGCCGCGGCGTCGGCGACCGCCACCCGGTGGGTGAACCGGGTCCGGCGGTTCAGCTCGCGCCCGACAGCAGTGGCCGGCAGGTCCGCGACCACCGGCAGCAACCGCGCGGCCTGGGCGCGCAGCGCGGCCGGGGAGCGCGCGGAGAGCACCCACGGCGCCGCGGGCCCGCCGGTGTCGGCGGGCGCGGCCGGGGCGTCGCCCTCTTCGAGCACGACGTGCGCGTTGGTGCCGCTGATGCCGAAGGCCGACACCGCCGCGCGCCGCGGCCGGTCACCGCGGGGCCACGGTCGCGCCTCGGTGAGCAGCCGCACCCCGTCGTCCGACCAGTCGACGTGCGGCGTCGGGGTCTCGGCGTGCAGCGTCCGCGGCAGCGTCTCGTGGCGCAGCGCGAGCACGGCCTTCAGCACGCCCGCGATGCCCGCCGCCGCGTTGGTGTGCCCGATGTTGGACTTCAACGACCCCAACCACAGCGGGCCGGACCGGTCGCGCCCGTAGACGGCGGCGATGGCCCGCCCCTCGATCGGGTCGCCGAGCGCCGTCCCGGTGCCGTGCGCCTCCACCAGGTCCACGTCCGAGGGGGTCAGCCCGGCGTCGGCGAGGGCGGCGCGGATGACCCGCTGCTGGGCGGGGCCGTTGGGGGCCGTGAGGCCGTTGGAGGCCCCGTCGGAGTTCACCGCGCTGCCGCGCAGCACCGCCAGCACCGGGTGCCCCAGTTCCCGCGCCCGGGAGAGCCGCTCGACCGCGACCAGGCCGACACCCTCGGCGAAGCCGGTGCCGTCCGCGCCGTCGGCGAACGCCCGGCACCGCCCGTCCGCCGACAGCCCGCGCTGGCGGGAGAACCACACGAACAGGTCCGGTCCGGCCAGCACCGTGGCCCCGCCCGCCAGGGCCAGGTCGCACTCACCCGCTCGCACCGCCCGCGCCGCCAGGTGCAGCGCGACCAGCGACGAGGAGCACGCCGTCGCCACGCTGACCGCGGGACCCTCGAACCCGAAGAAGTAGTTGATCCGGCCGGAGGCGACGCTGTCGGCGCCTCCGGTGCCGACGTAGCCCTCCAGGTCGGGGGGTACCTCGTGCAACCGCGACCCGTAGTCGCTGCCGACCATGCCCAGGTAGACCCCGGTGCGGCTGCCGCGCAGTGCCGTCGGGTCGCCGACCAGCCGCTCCAGTGCCTCCCACGCGGTCTCCAGCAGCAACCGCTGCTGCGGGTCCATGGCCGTGGCCTCGCGCTGGTTGATGCCGAAGAAACCCGGGTCGAACCCGGCGGCCTCGTGCAGGAACCCGCCCGACCGCGCATAGCTGGTCCCCGGGTGGTCGGGGTCCGGGTGGTACAGCGCGTCGAGGTCCCATCCCCGGTCGGTGGGGAACCCGCCGATGGCGTCTCGGCCTTCGGCGATCAGGTCCCACAGCTTCTCCGGCGTGTCCGCGCCACCGGGGAACCGGCACGCCAGGGACACCAGGGCGATCGGGTCGTCCGCAGACCCGTCCACCGGCGTGGCGGTTCGGTGCTCGTGGTCGGCGACCGCCCCGGACAACTCGCGGTCCAGGTGGGCGGCCAGCGCGCGGGTGTTCGGGTAGTCGAACGCCAGGGTCGTCGGCAGTGCCAGGCCGGTGGCCGCGGCCAGTTGGTTGCGCAGTTCGACCGCGGTGAGCGAGTCGAAGCCCAAGTCCTTGAACGCCTTGTCCGGCCGCACTCGCGCCGCGGTGGCGTGCCCGAGTACCGCCGCGACCCGTCCGCGCACCGCCGCCAAGAGCAACTCGACCCGTTCGGCCGGGGGGCGCCCGCGCAACGCCGCGCGCAGCGATCCGCCGGGCCGGGACCCGCCGCCCGTGGATCCGGCCAGCTCCGCCAGCACGCGGGGCAGGGCACCCGCCCTGGCCAGCGCCCGCAGGGCGCCGATGGCCACGGGGGCGGGCGCGACGGTCACCGCGGCCACGGCCCCGGCCGCGGTGAACAGCTCGGCGGTCCGCTCGGCCGACAACGGTGACCACCCCGCCGCCCTGGCCCGACCCTGGTCGACGCCGGGTTGGTCGGCACGCGGACCCCACGCCAGCGACCGCGCGGGCAGTCCGAGGCGGCGGCGGTGCTCGGCCACCGCGTCCAACGCGCTCGCCGCGGCGGCGTGCGCGCCCCGGCCCGCACCGCCGGTGGTCCCCGCGACCGAGGAGCACAGCACGAACTCCGCCAGGTCGTGCGCGAGCGACGCCTCGTGCAGCGCCCACGCGGTGCGTACCTGCGCGTCCAGCACGGCGGCGATCCGCTCGTCGTCGAGGGTCGCGACCGGGCTGTCGGTACCCGAGGCCGGGACGTGCACGACCGCGGTGACGCCGAGGTCGAGGACGCCCGCCAGGGCGACCGGGTCGGTCGGGTCGACGTCGACGGCCTCGACCACGGTGCCCTCGGGCAGGTCCGCGGCGGCCACCGGACCCGCGTCACCCACGACGAGGAGGGCGCGCACACCGTGCTCGACGGCAAGGACCGTCGCGATGAGCGCCGCCAGGTCAGGCTGTCCGGCGGTGATCAGGACCGGCCCCGGGCCGGTCGCCCAGCCCCTACCCGGTTCGGGTGCCACGGGCCGCAGCCGGGCCGCGAACACCGCCGAGCCGCGCACGGCGAGCTGCGGCTCGTCGCCGCCGGGGACCGCGGTCGCAGCGCCCGGCGGCAGGTCCACCAGGCGGATACGCCCCGGCTCCTCCGCCTGGGCGCTGCGGACCAGGCCCCAGACCGCGGCCGACGGCGGGTGGACCCGGTCGTCCGCCGTCGCCGCGACCGCGCCCCGGGTGAGCACGACGAGTTCCCGGTCGACCGGACCGGCCAGGAACTCGCGCAGCGCGCCCGCCGCGCGCAGGACCGCGGCCCGCTCGGTGTCCTCGGCGATCTCGACGACGACCGGTTCGCGGTCGTCCGCGGGTGCGGTGACCTCGTGCCACCGCAGGACGTGCAGGCCCGCACCGGCGGCGGGCGCGGTCGGGGGCACCTCGACCTCGCCCAACTCGACCGCGGCCACGGCGAGCACGACCGCGCCGTCGTCTGCGAAGGCGGTCACGGCGCCGCCGTCGAGCAGTACCCGCCACCGGTTGCCCGTACCCGCGCCCAACCGGGCGCCGCGCCAGGCCACCGGCCCGCGGCCGGGCGTGCGCAGCGGGTGCAGGGCGGCATCGAGGAGCACCGGGTCGGTGACATAGCCGTCCGCGCCGTCGCCCGCGACCTCGACCCACGTCCGGTCACCCGCGACCCACACGCCGCGCAGCGCGGCGGCGACCTCGGCGCCCAGCTCCAGACCGGTCCGCTCGACCACGTCCGTGACCGGCACGGCGCGCGCCCCCTCCGGTGGCCACCGCGCGGGTGCTACCGCGTCGAGCGAGTCGGCCGCGGTGGACAGCGCGCCGTCGGCGACCGCGGTCCACGCCGAGGCGCCCTCCAGGCGCGCGTGGACGGTGATGTGCCTGCGCCCCTCGGCCTCGGCGAGGACTGTTACGCGTACCTGAACGGCCGCCGTCCCGGGGAGCGCCACCTGCGCGCGCTGCGTGAGGTCGGCGACGCCCGCGCAGCCGGTGTACTCGGCGGCGGCCACGGCCAGCTCCAGCAGCGCGGCGGCGGGGAGCAGCGCGGTGCCGTCCAGCGTCGTCGCGGCCAGCGCGGGGTGGCTGGCGGCCGAGATCCGGCCCGTGAACGCGACCCGTTCGGCGTCGACGTCGGTCAGCGCCGCGGCCAAGACCGCGTGCCCGGTCCCGGTCAGCCCCGCCGCGGCCAGGTCGCCTGCCTCTGGGGCGGCCTCGAGCCAGTAGCGGGAGCGCTGGAAGGCATAGGTGGGCAGGTCGGTGACCGGACCCGGACCGAACAACCCGGCCAGGTCCACGCGCACGCCCCGGGCGTGCGCCCCCACCAGCGAGGTGAGGAACCGGGCGCGGCCGCCGTCACCGCGGCGCAGCGTGCCGGTGACCGCGACGTCCACGCCCGCCTGGTCGGCGACCTCCTGGACGCTGTAGGTCAGCACCGGGTGCGGGCTGACCTCGACGAAGGTGCGGTGACCCGAGTCGATCAGGCCGCGCAGGCCGCGCTCGAACAGCACCGGCTCGCGCAGGTTGGTGAACCAGTACCCGGCGTCGAGGCCGGAGGTGTCCACCGGCTCGCCGGTCACCGTGGACTGGAATCGCACGGTGGAATCGACCGGGACGATGCCCGCCAAACCGTCGACGACCGCCGCGCGCACCGGCTCCACGTGCGGGGAGTGCGAGGCGTAGTCCACCGGCACCACGCGGGCGCGCACCCCCTCCGCGTCCAACTCGGCCACCAGCTCGCGCAGCGCGTCGGCGTCACCGGAGAGCACCACCGACGCCGGGCCGTTGACCGCCGCGACGCTCACCCGGCCACCGCGGCCCACCAGCCGCTCGGTGGCGGCCTCCGCCGACAGCGATACCGCGGCCATCCCGCCGCCCCGGGGCAACCCGACCAGCGCCTTGGCCCGCAGGGCCACCACCTTCGCCGCGTCCGCCAGCGTCAGCGCGCCCGCCACGCACGCCGCGGCGATCTCGCCCTGAGAGTGCCCGATGACCGCGGCGGGCTCGACGCCGTGGTGGCGCCACAGCGCGCTCAGCGACACCATGACCGCGAACAGGGCGGGCTGGATCACCTCGACCCGGTCGGGTTCCGCGCCGGAGCGCAGTTCCGCCAGCAGCGACCACCCGGTGTGCGGGCGCAGCGCGGCGTCGCAGGCGGCCATCGACTCGGCGAACACCGGGTGGTCGAGCAGCTCCACCGCCATGCCCGCCCACTGCGCGCCCTGCCCGGGGAAGACGAACACCGGTTTGCCCGGGTCCACGGCCGCAGCCAGCGCACCGCGCTCGGGCAGCCCACCGGCCGCCAGTTCGGCCAGGCCCGAGCGCAGCTCGGCCAAGTCGGTGCCCACGACGCCCGCCCGGTACTCCAGCGGCGACCGGGTGGTGGCCAGCGACCTGCCGACCACCGCCGGGTCCGGTGCCGGATCGCCGTCGAGGTGGGCCAGCAGCAGGCGCGCCTGGTCGGCCAGCGCCCGTGGCTCGCGGGCGCCGAGCACCCACGCCACCGCGGTTCCCGGCTCGGGTCCGGTGCCCGGCTCGGGGGCGTCGGCGACCGGCTCGACCGATTCGACGATCACGTGCGCGTTGGTGCCGCTGATGCCGAACGAGGACACCCCGGCCCGCATCGGCCCGCCGTCGGTGCGCCACGGGCGGGATTCGGTCAGCGGCGACACCGCCCCCGCCGACCAGTCGACCAGGGAGGTCGGCCGGTCGGCGTGCAGGGTGCGGGGCAGGGTCGTGTGCCGCATGGCCATCAAGACCTTGATCACGCCGCCGACACCCGCCGCGGCCTGGGCGTGCCCGATGTTGGACTTCAGCGAGCCCAGCCACAGCGGGTGCCCGTCCTGGCGGTCGCGGCCGTAGGTCCTCAGCAGCGCCCGCGCCTCGATCGGGTCGCCGAGCCGGGTGCCCGTGCCGTGCGCCTCCACCAGGTCCACGGCGGCGGGCGCGAGCCCGGCGTCGGCCAGCGCGGCGCGGATGACCCGTTCCTGGGACGGGCCGTTGGGCGCGGAGAGCCGCCCGCTGGCCCCGTCCTGGTTCACCGCCGACCCGCGCAGCACGCCCAGCACCCGGTGCCCGTGGCGACGGGCGTCGGAGAGCCGTTCCAGCACCACGAGCCCGACACCCTCGCCCCAACCGGTGCCGTCCGCGCCATCGCCGAAGGCCTTGCACCGCCCGTCCGGGGCCAAGCCGCGCTGGCGGGAGAACTCGACGAACAGCGTTGGCGTCGCCAGGACGGTCACCCCGCCCGCCAGCGCCAGCGAGCACTCACCCGCCCGCAGCGCCCGCCCCGCCAAGTGCATGGCCACCAGCGACGACGAGCAGGCGGTGTCTACGGTGACCGCGGGACCCTCCAGCCCCAGGGTGAAGGCGACCCGACCGGAAGCCACGCTGCCCGCGCTCCCGGTGCCGATGAACCCCTCGAACCCGCGGGGGATCCGTCGCAGCCGTGAGCCGTAGTCGTCGTACATCACCCCCGCGAACACCCCGGTGTCGCTGCCGCGCAGCGCGAGCGGGTCGAGGCCGGCGCGTTCGACGGCCTCCCAGGCGACCTCCAGCAGCAGCCGCTGCTGCGGATCGATGGTCAGCGCCTCGCGGGGGGAGATGCCGAAGAACTCCGCGTCGAACCGGTCGGCACCGCGCAGGAACCCGCCGTCGCGGGCGTACGAGGTGCCGGGGTGGTCCGGGTCCGGGTGGTAGAGGGCGCCCAGGTCCCAGCCCCGGTCGTCGGGGAACGGACCGATGGCGTCGACACCGTCGGCCACCACCCGCCACAGGTCCTCCGGCGACGCGATGCCACCGGGGTAGCGGCAGGCCATGCCGACTACCGCAATCGGTTCGCGGGCGGCCTGCTCGACCTCGTCCAGCTGCTGCTTGGTGCGCATCAGGTCGTGGGTGACCCGCTTCAGGTAGTCGCGGAGCTTCGCCTCGCTGGACATGCGGACCTTCCTGGTCTCGACGGGGTGGGGGCTCGGTGTACTCAGTCGGTGCCCAGCTCGCTGTCGATCAGCTGGAACAGCTCGTCGTCGGTCTCGGCGAGAGCGGGTGCCTGTTCGACCGCGGTCAGGCGGCGTAGCGCGGACCGCAGCCGAGCGGTGATCTCGGCTACCTGCGCCGATCCCGGTTCGACGACGGTGAGCACCGTCTCCAGCCGCGACAGCTCGACGAGCGGGTCGACCGCGGTCGACGCGGGCGCGCACTCGGCCACCAAGTGCTGGGCCAGCGCGCCGGGTGTGGGGTGGTCGAACACGAGCGTGGTCGCCAGCCGCAGGCCGGTGGCCGCACCCAACCGGTTGCGCAGTTCGAGCGCGGTCAGCGAATCGAACCCGTGGTCCAGCAGCCCCTTGTCCGGGCCGATCGCCACCCGGCCTGGTTCGTGCCCGAGCACCTGCGCGATGCACGAGTCGACCAGTTCCCGCGCCACCCGCTCGGCCTCCGGGCCGGACAGCCCGGCCACCCTGGAGCCCAGGTCCGCGGCGGGCGCGGCCGCGGTGGCCGGGGCCTGCCGGACCAGCCCGCGCAACACCACCGGCACCGCGGTGCCCGGTCGCCGCAGCGCCGACAGGTCGAGCCGGGCGGGGACCGCGTGCGGTCGGGGGTCGCCCAGCGCGGCGTCGAACAGCGCGAGGCCGTCCGGTACGGACAGCGGGGCCATCCCGCCGCGCCGGAGCCGGGCCAGGTCGGCCGCGCTGAGGTCCGCGCCCATGCCGTCCGCCCAGAGGCCCCAGGCCAGCGATGTCGACGGCAGTCCGCGCGCGGCCCGGTGCGCGGCGACGGCGTCCAGCGCGGCGTTGGCCGCGGCGTAGTTCGCCTGTCCCGCGTTGCCGACCACCCCCGCGATCGAGGAGAACAGCACGAACGCGGCGAGATCGAGGTCTGCGGTCGCCTCGTGCAGGTGCCACGCGGCGTCCACCTTGGGGGCCAGCACCCGCCGCAGATCGGGTTCCCGCTGGGCGTGCAGCGGCGCGTCGGCCACGACACCGGCCGCGTGCACCACCGCCCGCAGCGGTTTGTCCTCCGGTACGGCGTCGACCAGCGCGCGCACCGCGTCGCGGTCGGCCACGTCACAGGTGACCACGCGGGCGGTGGCGCCCGCCGCCGCCAGCTCGGCGACCAGTTCGGCCACTCCGGCCGCCCGGGGTCCGCGACGGCCCGCCAGCAGCAGGTCGCGGACCCCGTGCCGGGCGACCAGGTGCCGGGCCAGCGGCGCGGCGAGCCCTCCGGTGCCGCCGGTGATCAGCACTGTCCCGCCCGAGAGGTCGGCGGTCGCGGTCGCGTCGTCCGACCGGGCGAGCCGTGGGACCCGCGGGCTGCCGCCGCGCAGCGCCAGCTGGTCCTCGCCCGCGGCGAGCAGCGCCGCGATCCCGGGCCGGTCCGCGTCGGTCAGTTCGGTGCCCGGCTCTATGTCGAGCAGGGCGAAGCGCCCAGGGTGCTCGGTCTGGGCCGTGCGCACCATGCCCCACAGCGCCGCGCCCGCGATGTCCGGATCCTCGGTGTCGACGGCGCCCCCGGTGATGACGAGCAGGGTGTCGGTCGAGTCGCTCGCCGCGTGCGCCCGCAGTTCGGGCAGCAACCACTCGGTCACCCGTCGGACCCGCTCGGGCACGTCGCCCACCGCGGGCGGCGCGTGCAGTGACCGCGCGGTCGTGGCCTCGACCGCTGCCGGGGGGACGTCGACGGGGACCCAGTCCAGGCGTAGCCGGGGCGGGGTGCGACCGGCTGTCGGGTCGGCTGCGCGGAGGGCAACCGAGTCGACCTCCACCAGCACGGCCCCGGCCTCGTCGACCGCGGTCAGCCGCAGCGCGTCACCGCCGAGGTCCACCAGCGACACCCGCAGCCGCCGGGCGGTGCCCGAGATCCGGGCGCCGGACCAGGAGAAGGGCAGTCGCGTCCGGGACGCCCGGGCACCGAGCAGCGCGGGCACGTGCAGCGCCGCGTCCAGCACCGCGGGGTGCGGCCCGGCCCACCCCCGGGACTCGGTGGCGGTGGCGGGGAGTTCCACCTCCGCGAACAGGTCGCCGTCGCGCTCCCACGCCGCGGTCAGACCGCGGAAGGCGGGGCCGTAGCCGAGGCCCGCGTCGGCGAGCAGGTCATAGGCGCCGGTGAGGTCGATCGGCCGTGCGGCCGACGGCGGCCACACCGGGGCCGGGTGCGCCGTCGTGGCGCGGGCGGTGAGCGTGCCGGTCGCGCACCGGCTCCACGGCTCGGTCTCGTCGGCCTCGGCGCGGGCGTGCACCGCGAACGCCCGGTCGCCGAGCGCGTCCGGTTCCTCGACGACCACCCGCAGCCGCGTCGCGCCCACCACGGCCAGCGGCAGCGGCAGCGCCAAGTCCTCGACGCGCCCGATCCCCAACCGCCTGCCGACCCAGGCGGCGAGGTCCAGCAGCGCGGTCGCGGGTAGCACCGGGGTGTCGCCGAGGCGGTGGTCGCCCAGCCACGCGGGGGAGTCCGGTGTCACCCGGCCGCTGAACACCGCTCGCCCGTCCGGGAGGTCCACGACGCTGTCCAGCAGCGGGTGCGCGGCCCGGCCGAGCCCGGTGGACGAGCGGTTGGCCTCGGCAGGCCGGTCCAGCCAGAAACGCGTGGACTGGAAGGCGTAGGTGGGCAGGTCGCGCTCCAGCGGACCATCGGTCGGAGCCCACCGCACCGCGGCGCCCCGGGTGTAGGCGGTGCCCAGCGCCTCGGCCACGGTCTCCTGCTCCGGCCGGTCGGCGCGCAGCAGCGGCACCACTAGCGGCTCCGGACCGAGGGTTTCCCGGGTGGGCGCGGTGAGCGTGCCCGCGGGCCCGACTTCCAGGAACGTCGTGGCGCCCCGCTCGGCCAGCGCGCGCAGCCCGTCTGCGAAGCGGACGGCCGCCCGCGCGTGCCGCACCCAGTACTCCGGGTCGGTCAACTCGGCCTCGGTGGCGAGCGCGCCGGTCACCTCCGAGACCACCGGCAGCGACGGCGCCGCGAACGACAACCCGGCCAGCACCTCGCGGAACGGTCCGAGCATCGGTTCGACCATGGGGGAGTGGAACGCGTGGCTCACCGCCAGCCGCTTGGTCCGCCCGCCGCGTTCGGCGACCGCGGCGGCCACCGCGGTGACCGCGGCCTCGGTCCCGGACAGCACGCATGAGCCGGGGGCGTTGACCGCCGCCACGGACACCTCGTCCGCCCGGTCGCCGATCAGCTCGACCAGGTCCGCCTCGCTCGCGCGCACCGCGACCATCGCCCCGCCCGGCGGGAGCGCCTGCATGAGCGCGCCGCGGGCGGCGACCAGCGTCGCCGCGTCGGCGAGGTCGAACACGCCCGCGGCGTGCGCGGCGGCGATGCCGCCGATCGAGTGGCCCAGCACCACGTCCGGTACGAGGCCGCGGGCGGTGATCAGTCGCAGCAAGGCGGTCTCCACCGCGAACAGCGCGGGCTGGGCGTTCTCGGTGCGGTCGAGCGCGGCTTGGTCCGCACCGGTCAGCAACAGGTCGCGCAGCGAGCGGTCCAGGTGCGGGTCGAACGCCGCGCACACCTCGTCCAGGGCGGCGGCGAACACCGGGTCGCCCGCGTGCAGTTCGCGCGCCATCCCGACCCGCTGCCCGCCCTGGCCGCCGAACAGCAGCGCCAGGCGGCCGGGGGAGACCTCGCCGACGGCGGTGCCGGGTGCGGGGGTGCCCGCCGCGAGCGCGGCGAGCCGGGGGAGCGCGTCGTCGAGGGCGCGGACCGGCAGCACGGCCCGGTGCGCCAGCGCCGAGCGGGCCGCGAGGGCGCGCGCCACATCGGCCGGTCGGACGCCCGGCCGGTCGAGCAGGTGGGCCCGCAGCCGGGCGGCCTGGGCGCGCAGGGCGGCGGGGGAGTGTGCCGACAGCGGCCACGCGACCGCGGTGTCGGCTCCGCCGTCGTCCGCCCCGGTCCTTTCCGGCTCCGCCTGTTCGAGGATGACGTGCGCGTTGGTGCCGCTGATCCCGAACGAGGACACCGCCGCCCGTCGCGGCCCGGCCGCCGTCCACGGCCGCGCTCGGGACAGCAGCGCCACCGAACCCGAGGACCAGTCGACCTCGGGTGTCGGGTCGTCGGCGTGCAACGTCCTGGGCAGCACGCCGTGCCGCATGGCCTGCACGAGCTTGATCACGCCGCCGACCCCGGCGGCGGCCTGGGTGTGCCCGATGTTGGACTTGAGCGAGCCCAGCCACACCGGCCGGTCCCGGTCCTGCCCGTAGGTCTCCAGCAGTGCCCTGGCCTCGATGGGGTCGCCCAGTGCGGTGCCCGTGCCGTGCGCCTCCACGACGTCCACATCGGACGGTCGGAGCCCGGCGTCGGCGAGCGCGGCGCGGATCGCCCGCCGTTGCGCGGGCCCGTGCGGGGCGGTGAGCCCGTTGGACGCGCCGTCCGAGGTGATCGCCGAGCCGCGCACCACGGCCAGCACGCGGTGGCCGTCGCGGCGGGCGGCGGAGAGCCGCTGCAACACGACCAGTCCGGCGCCCTCGCCCCAGCCGGTGCCGTCGGCGCCCGCGCCGAAGGCCTTGCAGCGGCCGTCGCGGGCCAGCCCGCGCTGGCGGGAGAACTCGACGAAGGTGGCCGGGGTCGCCATCACCGTGACTCCGCCCGCCAGCGCCAGGTCGCACTCTCCGCGGCGGAGCGCGTTCGCCGCCAGGTGGAGGGCGACCAGTGACGACGAACACGCGGTGTCCACGGTCATCGCCGGGCCTTCGAGTCCGAACGTGTAGGCGACCCGACCCGACAGCACGCTGCCCGCGCTGCCGGTGACGAGGTAGCCCTCATAGCCCTCCGGCGCGGTCGGGGCCTGGTGCAAGCGGGCGCCGTAGTCGTCGTACATGGACCCGGCGAACACCCCGGTCGCGCTGCCGCGCAGCGTTCCCGGGTCGATGCCCGCGTGTTCGAAGGCTTCCCAGGCGGTTTCCAGCAGCAGTCGCTGCTGGGGGTCGGTCGCCATCGCCTCGCGCGGGCTCATCCGGAAGAACTCGGCGTCGAACAGGTCGGCGTCGTGCAGGAATCCGCCCCGGGTCACGTAGACGGTGCCGGGGTGGTCCGGGTCCGGGTGGTAGAGGGCGTCGAGGTCCCAGCCCCGGTTGGTGGGGAAGTCGGTGATGGCGTCGGTTTCGTTGGCGACGAGTTGCCAGAGGTCTTCCGGTGAGCGGACTCCGCCGGGGTAGCGGCAGGCCATGCCGACGATGACCACAGGGTCGTCCTCGGTCTCGCTCGGCAGGCGCACCGGGACGCTCCGGTCCGGCGCGCTCGCGCCCACCAGCCGGTCGACCAGCGCGCCTGCCAACGCCTTCGGCGTGGGGTGGTCGAACACCGCGGTGGTCGCGATGGGCAAACCGGTCGCCGCCCGCAGCCGGTTGCGCAGCTCAACTGCGGTGAGCGAGTCGAAGCCCAGCTCGTTGAACGGCCGATCACCCGCCACGTCGCCGTCGTGGCCCAGCACGGCGGCCACCGCGTCACCGACCAGCGCGGTCACCGCGCGCTCCAGCTCCGCGCCGGACAACTCGGCCAAGGCGGGCGGGGTGGGCGCCGGGATTGAGGTCGCGCGCCCCCCGGGGCGCTCGCGGAGCAGTTCGCGCAGCACCGGCGGCGCGGTCTCCCGGTCCACCTCGGCGAGCGCCAGCCGCGCGGGGATGACCACCGCTTCGGTGCCCGCCAGCGCGGCGTCGAACAGCGCGAGCCCGTCCGCAGGGGGCAGCGGGGCCACACCGAGCCGGGCCAGCCGGGCGCGGTCGGCGTCGGCGAGCGCGCCTGCCATACCCGGCCCCGCCCACAGCCCCCAGGCCAGCGAGGTGGTGCGCGGTCCCGCCTGGCCGCCGTGCTGGGCCAGGGCATCGAGGAAGGCGTTGGCCGCCGCGTAGTTGCCCTGGCCAGGTGTGCCGAGCACACCGGTCACCGAGGAGAACAGCACCAGCCGCGTCGCCGGCGTCAGCAAATCGCGCAGGACCAGTGCGGCGTCGACCTTGGGGCGCAGGACGGCGTCGAGCCGGTCCGGGGTGAGCCCCGTGATGGTGGCGTCGTCGAGCACGCCTGCCGCGTGGACCACCAGTGCCGGGGCGCGGCCCAACCCGGCGAGCAGCGCGGCCACGGCGTCACGGTCCGCGGTGTCGCACGCGGCGACGGTGACCTCCGCGCCCGCCCGCGCCAGGTCCGCGGCCAGTTCCACCGCGCCGGGAGCCGCTCGGCCGCGCCTGCTGACCAGCACCACCCGACGCGCGCCGTGCGCACCGACCAGATGGCGGGCGATCAGCGCGCCCAGCGCGCCGGTCGCGCCGGTCACCAGTACCGGGTCATCCGCGCCGAGCGTGCTGGCACCGGCTCCCGTGACCGGGAGCGGCCCACCGGGTTGCGCGGTGGTGCGCGCGCGGACCAGCCGTGGGACGAATACCCGGCCGTCGCGGATCGCGGCCTGGGGCTCGCCCACCGCCAGGGCGGGCGCCGGGTCGTCCGCGCCGCCGGGCAGGTCGACCAGGGTGATCCGGCCGGGCGCCTCCTGCTGGGCGGTGCGCAGCAGACCCCACGCAGCGGCGGCCGCCGGGTCCCGGACCGGGGTGGTGCCCGCGGCGACCGCGCCGGAAGTCACCACCACCACGTGGGTGTCCTCTTCGGCGAGGACGCGCTGGGCGACGGCGAGCGCTTGGTGTGCCGCCTCGCGCGCCGACCCGGGCGTCAGGCGCACGACCTCGACCGGCGTCGGCGCCGCGGTACCCGGCGCGTCGACGGGCACCCAGTCCAGCCGGTACACCGGAACCGGGGCGGCCGCGGCCGGTCGCAGCGCCACCTCGCGCGCGGTGAACACCGGGGTGCCCGCGCCGTCCGTCACGGTGATCGAGGAGATATCGGGTCCGGTCCGGGACAGGTGGACCCGCAGCGCGTCCGCCCCGCTCCGGTGCAGGCGGACCCCGCTCCAGGCGAAGGGCACCAGCGGGTCGTTCCCCGGATCACTCGCCACGACCAACGGGTGCAGTGCGGCGTCGAGCAGCGCCGGGTGGATCGCGAAACCGTTCGGGGCGACCGGACCGACCTCGGCGAACAGTTCGTCACCGCGCCGCCACATGGCGGAGAGCCCGCGCAGCGCCGGACCATAGCCGTGGCCGCGGTCGGCCAACGCCTCGTAGGCCCCGGCCAGGTCGACCGGTTCGGCACCGGGCGGCGGCCACACCGGCAGCCGCTCGCCCGCGCCGTCGCCCGCGACGAGCGATCCGGTCGCGTGCCGCGTCCACCCGCCTTCGGCACCCGCCGCGTGTACCTCGAACTCCCGTGCGCCCGTTCCCGGGCGCACCCCTACCTGCAACCGGACCGCGCCGACGAGTTCGAGCGGGGACTCCAGCACCAACTCGTCGATCTGGTCCAAGCCGACCACCGCCCCCGCCCGCAGCACCGCCTCCACGAGCGCGGTGCCGGGGAGCAGGGTGCGCCCCCCGATGACGTGGTCCGCGACCCAGGCGTGCTCCGTCCCGCCGATCCGGCCGGTCAGCACGAGCGCGCCGTCCGGGCGCTCGACGACCGCGCCCAGCAGCGGGTGGCCGGTACCGGTCAGACCGAGCCCCGCGGCGTCGTGGGCGCCCGGGTCGGCCCGCAGCCAGTGGCGCTCGGACCGGAACGGGTAGGTGGGCAGCGGCCGCAGGCGCGCCCCGGCGTGCGCGCCGGACCAGTCCGGCGCCGCGCCGTGCAGGTGCAGCCGGGTCAGCGCGGTGACCACGGACAGCGGTTCCGGGCGCGACCGGTGCAGCAGCGGCACGGCCAGACCGGCCGCTCCCGCGGCGATGCCGTGCTCCTCGGCGAGCGCGGCCAGCGTCCCGCCGGGACCCGCCTCGACGTAGCGGGTGACGCCCAGCTCGGCCAGGGTGCGCAGGCCGTCGTGGAAGCGCACGGTCGAGCGCACGTGCCGGGCCCAGTAACCCGGCGAGCGCAGGTCGGCCGCGGTGGCCAGGCCGCCCGTCACGTTGGACACGACCGGGGTGGTCGGCGCGTGCGCCGTCAGCCCGGCCACGACCGACTCGAACTCCGCCAGCACCGGCCGCATGTGGGCGGAGTGGAACGCGTGGCTGACCCGCAGCCGGGTCGTCCGCCTGCCGAGGCCCGCCCAGTGCGCGGCGACGGCCGCCACCGCGTCCGCGTCGCCGGAGACGACCGTGGCGCGTGGCCCGTTGACCGCGGCGATGTCGACCGCGTCACCGTGGGGCAGCGCCGCGAGCACCTCGTCCTCCGCGGCCTCCACCGCCACCATCGCGCCGTCGTCGCGGGCCGACTGCATCAACCGGCCCCTGGCCGCGACCAGCGCGCAGGCGTCGGCCAGGTCGAACACCCCGGCCGCGTGCGCGGCGGTGACCTCGCCGATCGAGTGCCCGAGCAGGTAGTCCGGCCGCACCCCGCGTTCCGCCAGCACCCGGTGCAGCGCGGTCTCCACGGCGAACAGCGCGACCTGGGCGAACGCGGTCTGGTCGAGCAGGGCGGCGTCCGCGGAGTCGGGCTCGGCGAACAGCACCGCGGTCAGCGGGCGCTCGAGCAGGCCGTCGACGTGTGCACCGATCTCGTCCACTGCGGACCGGAAGACCTCGTCGGTGGCGTGCAGCTCGCGGCCCATGCCCAGTCGCTGGCCGCCCTGGCCGGTGAACAGCAGGGCCAGCTTGCCCGGCTCGCCGACGCCGCGCAGCACCGCGGGGTCCTGGCCTCCGGCGCCGAGCGCGTCCAGGCCCGCCAGCAGCCGTTCGGTCGTCGTGCCGACGACCGCGCCGCGGGTCGGCAGCAGTGCCCGACCCGCCACCAGCGAGTGGGCGACGTCCACCGGGTCGAGCGGGTGCGCGGTGAGGTGCTCGCGCAGCCGGGTCGCCCTGGCGCGCAGCGCCGTCTCGTCGCGGGCGGAGAGCACCCAACTCAGCGCGGCGGGTGGTGGGGTGGGGTCCGGCGAGGGCTCCGGTTCCGGCGCCTCCTCGATGATCACGTGCGCGTTGGTGCCGCTGATGCCGAAGGAGGAGACCCCGGCCCGGCGCGCGCGCTCGCCCGCGGGCCACGGGTGCGCCTCGGTCAGCAGCGACACCGCGCCCGCGGTCCACTCCACGTGCCGCGACGGCTGGTCGACGTGCAGGGTGCGCGGCAGTTCGCCGTGCCGCATGGCCTGCACCACCTTGATGATCCCGCCGACCCCGGCGGCGGCTTGGGCGTGCCCGATGTTGGACTTGAGCGAGCCCAGCCACAGCGGCCGCTCCCGATCGCGGCCGTAGGTCCCCAGCAGCGCCCGCGCCTCGATCGGGTCGCCGAGCCGGGTGCCCGTGCCGTGCGCCTCCACCGCATCCACATCGGACGGTTCTAGGTTCGCGTCGGCCAGCGCACCGAGGATCACCCGTTCCTGGGCGGGTCCGCTGGGCGCGGTGAGCCCGTTGGACGCGCCGTCGGAGTTGACCGCCGAGCCCCGCACGACGGCGAACACCTGGTGCCCCAGGCGCCGGGCGTCGGAGAGCCGTTCCAGCAGCAGTAGTCCGACACCCTCGCTCCACCCCGTGCCGTCGGCGGCGTCGGCGAAGGACTTGCACCGCCCGTCCGCCGACAGCCCGCGCTGGCGGGAGAACTCGATGAACGTCGACGGGCCCGCCATGACCGTCGCACCCCCGACGAGCACCAGGTCAGATTCGCCGGAACGCAGCGCCCGCGCGCCGAGGTGCAGCGCCACCAATGACGACGAGCAGGCGGTGTCCACGGTGACCGCGGGACCCTCGAAGCCGTAGTTGTAGGCGATCCGCCCGGAGATGACGCTGGAGGTGTTGCCCGCCAACAGGAAACCCTCGTAGTCGCGCGGCGCCTTCGGCAGCCGGGAGGCGTAATCGTCGTACATCGCGCCGACGAACACGCCCGTGTTGCCGCCGCGCAGCGTTCCCGGGTCGATGCCCGCGTGTTCGAAGGCTTCCCAGGCGGTTTCCAGCAGCAGTCGCTGCTGGGGGTCGGTCGCGGTCGCTTCGCGCGGCGACATCTCGAAGAAGCTCGCGTCGAACAGGTCCGCGTCGTGCAGGAACCCGCCGGAACGGGTGTAGGAGGTGCCCATGTGCTCGGCATCCGGGTGGTAGAGGGCGTCGAGGTCCCAGCCCCGGTTGCCGGGGAAGTCGGTGATGGCGTCGGTGCCGTTGGCCACGAGTTGCCAGAGGTCTTCCGGTGAGCGGACTCCGCCGGGGTAGCGGCAGGCCATGCCGACGATGACGACCGGGTCGTCCTCAACCCGTGCGACCCGCGCGACCCGGGGGCGCACCTGCTCGCCGAGCCCCGCGAGCAGGTGCGCGGCGACCGCGGCGGGGGTCGGGTGGTCGAACACCAGGGTGGGCGCGGGCGCCGTGCCGGTGGCCGCCGCCAGCCGGTTGCGCAGCTCCAACCCCGCCAGCGAGTCGAAGCCGAGCGCCTTGAACGCGCGACTCGGGTCGACGGCCGCGCTCGTGTCGTGGCCCAACACCTCGGCGGTCAGCCCGACGACGAGGTCCAGCGCGACGCCGAGCCGCTCGTCCGGTGGCAGCGCGGCCAGTCCGCCGACCCAGTCGACCGGGCCGCGGACCGCGGCCGCGCGCCGGGTCGGCCGCACCAACCCCCGCCACAGCGCGGGTGGGTCGGCGGCGTCGACGCGGGCCGGGACCAACTCGGCGGGCACCACCAGAGCGCGGTCGGCGACCAGTGCCCGGTCGAATAGGTCGAGGCCTTGTCCCGGGCTCAGCGGCGGCACACCCGCGCGGGTCCACCGGGCGAGGTCGGCGGCGCCTAGTCCCGCGCCCATCCCACCTGCCGAGCCGTCCCACAGGCCCCAGGCCAACGAGGTCGCGGGCAGGCCCGCCGCGCGGCGGTGCGCGGCGAGCGCGTCGAGGTAGGTGTTGGCGGCGGCGTAGGCGGCTTGCCCCGCGGTGCCCAGCAGTCCCGAGATCGAGGAGAACAGGACGAACGCGTCCAGCTCATCGGTCAGCTCGTGCAGCACCCGCGCCGCGTCCACCTTGGGCCGAGCGGCGGCGGCCAGCTGCTCGTCGGTGAGCGCGTCGACGGTGGCGTCGGCCAGCACCCCCGCCGTGTGCACGACGGCGGTTACCGGGTGCTCGGCCAGCAGCGCGGCCATCGCCGCGCGGTCGGCGGCGTCCACCGCCCGCACGACGACGTGGGCACCGAGCGCCTCGAGGTCGGCGACGAGCGCGTCCACGCCGGGGGTGCCGGGGCCCCGGCGGCTGGTCAGCAGCAGCCGCCGCACACCGTGCGCGCTCGCCAGGTGCCGGGCCAGCAGCCCACCCAGACCCGCGGTCCCGCCGGTCACCAACACCGTGCCCTCCGGCCGGAACACCTGGCGCGCGGTCGGCTCCGGCAGCCGGGCGAACCGCGGCGCGCGCACCGTGCCCTCCCGCACGGCGACCTGGGGTTCGCCGGTGGCCAGCACCGCGGCGAGCACGTCGTCGGTGAGTTCGTCATCGGTGTCGACCAGCACCACCCGCCCCGGGTACTCGGACTGGACCACGCGCAGCAGGCCCCAGGCGGGCGCGTGGTCGAGGTCGGGTACGTCCTCGTCCGGGAGCACCGCCACCGCGCCCCGGGTCGCGCAGACGATCGTCGCCTGGCCCGCGAGTTCCGCGCGGACAGCGGCGAGCAGCGCGGTGGTCGCGTTGTGCGCGTCGCCCGGCTGGGCGGGCAGGACAACGACGTCCTGGTCCGGGGTGGTGGCCTCCGGGGTTGGCAGCGGCACCCAGTCGACGCCGTGCGGACCGCCGGTCGCGGCCGAGCGCGGCAGGGCGGCGCGATCCACCGGGCGCAGCGCCAGTTCGGCCGTGCCCACGGGTGCTCCCGCCCCGTCGGCCAGTGCCAGCCGCCAGCGGTCGTCCCCCAGCGGCGTGATCAGCGCGCGCAGCCGCGTGGCCCGCGTTGCCCACAGCGCGGCCCGTGCCCAACCGAACGGCAGTCGGATGCGCTCGGCGTCGACCGGGCTGGCGACCACGGGGTGCAGTACGGCGTCGAGCAGCGCGGGGTGCAGTTCGAACCCGTCAGCCGTGGTCCCGTCGGGCAGAGCGACCTCCACGGCAAAGCCGTCGCCGACCCGCCACGCGCGTTCGGCGGCGCGGAACACCGGGCCGTACTCGTAACCGGAGTCGGCCAGCGCGGCGTAGTCGACCGCCACCTCCCGCGCGCCGCGCGGCGGCCACAGCGGCAGACCGGGGCCCGGTGCGGGCTCGGCGGTCAGCGAACCGGACGCGTGCCTGGTCCAGCCCGACCCGCTGTCGGCGTGCACGGTGAAGGGGCGCGCACCGGAGGCGTCCGGTCCGGCCACCACGACCTGCACCCGGGTGTCCGCCTCGATCAACACCAGGGGTGCCTCCAGCACCGCCTCGGCCACCGCGGGGGTCCCGCACCGCCTGCCCGCGGCCAACGCCAGGTCCAGCACGGCGGTCGCGGGCAGCAGGACACCGCCCGCGATGCGGTGGTCGGCCAGCCACGGCTGCGCGCGGGTCGACAGCGTGCCGCTGTACACCGCCTCGTCCCGCCCCGCCACGTCCGTGCCGCTGGTCAGCAGCGGGTGCGCGGTGTCCGAAGCGGGACCGGTGGCGCGCGCGGGCGCGAGCCAGAAGCGCGGTCCGCGGAAAGCGCGGGCGGGCAGGCCGGCGGCGTCGGCGTTGCCGGTGAAGGAGGGGACGGCCAGCGGGGCACCTGCGGCGTGTGCGGCGGCCAGACCCGAGACGAAGGTCGCCACCTCGTCGCGCCCGGCCCGAGACAGGGCAACCGCGGTCACCCGGGGGTCGAGCACCCGGCCCGCCATCGGCGTGAGCGCGGCGTCCGGCCCGACCTCCGCGACCACGCCGACGCCGTGCTCGGCCAGCGCGGCCACCGCGTCGGCGAACCGCACCGTCGCGCGCACCTGTCCAACCCAGTACTCGGGTGTGTCGACGGGCGCGTCCAGGCCACCGGTCACGGTGGACACCAGCGGGATCGTCGGCGCCGCGAAGGACACCTCGGCGGCGACGGCGCCGAACTCGGCCAGCACCGGGTCCATGTGGGGGGAGTGGAAGGCGTGGCTGACGCGCAACCGGGTGGTCCGGTGGCCGTCGGCGCGGAACCGCTCGGCGATCGCCAGTACCGCCGCTTCGGTCCCGGAGACGACGACCGCGGCCGGTCCGTTCACCGCGGCGATGTCGACCTCGCCCGGGTAGCCCGCCAGTGCCGCGCGCACCGGTTCCTCCGGCGCCCCGATGGCCACCATCGCCCCGCCCGCCCGCGCGGCGCCCATCGCCCGACCCCGGGCCACCACCAGGCGGGCCGCGTCCGGCAGCGACAGCACCCCGGCGGCGTGCGCCGCGGCCAGTTCGCCGACGGAGTGCCCGATCACCACGTCCGGTCGGGTGCCGTGGTGCGCCAGCAGCCGGAACAGGGCGACCTCGAAGGCGAACAGCGCGGGCTGGGTGTACTCGGTGCGGTCCAGGGCCGCCCCGTCGTCGAGCACGCCGCGCAGCGGCTGCGGCAGGTGCGCGTCGAGCGCGGCGGCGACCTCTGCGAACACCTCGGCGAACACCGGGAACCGGGCGGCGAGCGCGGCGCCCATACCGGGCCGTTGCGCGCCTTGGCCGGTGAACAGGAACGCGGTCACCGCCCGTTCCGGTCCCGTCGCGGTCGCCCCACCCGCGGGCGGTTCGCCCGCGGCCACCGCGGTGAGTCCGGCGACCAGCGCCTCCGACGTGTCCGCCAGCAGCACCGCGCGGTGCTCGAACCGGGTCCGCGCGCCCAGGGCGGCGGCGACCCGGGCGGGAGTGGGGGCGTCGGGACCGGACACGGCGGGCAGCAGGTGCGCGGCTTGGGCGCGCAGGTCCTCGGCATCGCGGCCGGACACCACCCACGGCAGCAGGTCCACCGGGCCGGGCTCGGTCCGCTCGGGCTCGGGCGCGTGCTCGAGCACCACGTGCGCGTTGGTGCCGCTGATGCCGAACGAGGACACCGCGGCCCGGCGCGGCGCGCCGGTCACCGGCCACGGCTGCGGAGCGGTGGCGAGTTCCAGGGCGCCTGCCGACCAGTCCACGTGCGGGGTGGGCTCGTCGGCGTGCAGGGTGCGCGGCACCAGCCCGTGGCGCATTGCCTCCACCAGTTTGATCACCCCGGCCACGCCCGCGGCGGCCTGCGTGTGGCCGATGTTGGACTTCACCGAGCCCAGCAGGGCCGGACGCGCGCGCTCGCTGCCGTAGGTGGCCAGCAGCGCCTCGGCCTCGATGGGGTCGCCGAGCGCGGTGCCGGTGCCGTGCGCCTCCAGAACGTCCACATCGGACGGTGCCAGGCCCGCGTCGGCCAGCGCGGCGCGGATCACCCGCTGCTGGGCGGGTCCGCTGGGCGCGGTGAGCCCGTTGGACGCGCCGTCGGAGTTGACCGCCGAACCGCGCACCACGGCGAGCACGCGGTGGCCAAGGCGGCGCGCGTCGGACAGGCGTTCGAGCACGAGCACGCCGACGCCCTCGGCCCACCCCGTGCCGTCGGCGTCGGCGGAGAACGCCTTGCACCGGCCGTCGGCGGACAGCGCGCGTTGGCGGGCGAACTCCAGGAACATGCCGGGGGTGGCCAGTACCGCGACGCCGCCCGCCAGCGCCAGCCCGGTCTCGCCCTGGCGCAGCGAGCGCGCCGCCAGGTGCACGGCCACCAGCGACGACGAGCAGGCGGTGTCGACGGTGACCGCGGGGCCGGACAGGCCGAGGTGGTAGGCGACCCGTCCGGAGAGCACGCTGGCGGCGCCACCGGTGAGCAGGTGCCCGGCGACGTCCTCGTTGCCCTCGTGCATCCTTGGCCCGTAGTCGCTCGCCGACGCGCCGATGAACACACCGGTGTCGGTGCCGCGCAGCGCGGCCGGGTCGAGTCCGGCCCGCTCCAGGCTCTGCCACGCGGTTTCGAGGACCAAGCGCTGCTGCGGGTCCATGGCCAACGCCTCGCGCGGTGAGATGCCGAAGAATCCGGCGTCGAACCGGTCGACGCCGTCGAGGAACCCGCCAACCCGGGCGTGGTCGGGGCCGAGCGGGGTGTCCGCGGGCCAGCCCCGGTCCTCGGGGAATGGCCCGATGGCGTCCGCGCCGGCGGCGACCAACCGCCACAGGTCCGCGCTGGACCGGACGCCACCGGGGTAGTGGCAGGCCATGCCGACGATGGCGATGGGCTCGTCGGTCGTGGCGGCGGTGCGCGCCGGGGCTGCCCGCGCGTGGCCGTCGAGCAGGTCACGCACGTGCGCGGCGACCGCGGCCGGGGTCGGGTGGTCGAACAGCAGACCCGCGGCCAACCGGACGCCTGCCGCCTCCGCGATGCGGTCGCGCAGCTCGACCGAGGCCATCGAGTCGAACCCGAGGTCGCGGAAGGTGGCGTCCCGGTCGACCTCGCCGGGGTCGCCGAGACCGGCGACCGCCGCGGTCTGGGCCAGCACCAGGTCGAGCGCGCTCCGCAGCGCGTTGGCCGGGGCGGAGCCCAGCACGGGCGCGGCGGTCCCTTCGGTCGGGGCTTCGGGGCGCGCCTCGGCTGCGCTGTCCGTCCCGGGCCCGGTGTCGGTGGTCCGCGGCGACGGAGTGGCACCGACCCAGTGGCGCCGTCGTTGGAAGGCGTACGTGGGCAGACTCACCGGTCGGCCAGGGGTGATCGCGGACCAGTCGAGTTCGACGCCACGGGTGAAGGCGGTCGCCAGGGCGCTGAGCAGCGCGTCGGGCTCAGGGCGATCCGCGCGGAGGGTGGCCAGGAACGCCGCGTCGGGGGCGGAGTCCCGGGCGAGCGGCGTGAGCACCGCGCTCGGCCCCAGTTCCACCCCCACGGTCCCCGGGCCGCACGCCGCGGCGACGGCGTCGGCGAAGCGCACGGGCGCGGTGATGTGCCGGACCCAGTAGTCGGGCGAGTCCAGCCCGCCCTCGGCGCCGGTCACCGTGGATACCACGGTCAGCCGGGGCGGGCGGAAGGTCAGGCCGTCGAGCACCCGGCGGAACCCGGCCAGCGCGGGAGCCATGAGCCGCGAGTGGAACGCGTGGCTGGTGGCCAGCCGCTTGACCCGCAGCCGCGCCGCGCGGGCCCGGTCCGCCAGCCGCTCGATCCCCTCCTCGGCGCCCGCCACGACGACGGCCGCGGGCCCGTTCACCGCCGCGATGTCCAGCTCCGACCCGTCGAGCAGGGCGCGCACGCGGTCCTCCCCCGCGCCGACGGCGAGCATCGCCCCACCCGGGGGCAACGCGCCCAGCGCCCGGCCGCGCGCGATCACCAGATCGGCCGCGTCGGCCAGGTCCAGCACCCCCGCCACGTGCGCGGCAGCGATCTCGCCGATGGAGTGGCCCACCAGCCGGGCGGGCCGAAGGCCGAGGGCGGCCACCAGCCGGAACAGGGCGACCTCCACCGCGAAGAGCGCGGGCTGGGTGTGCTCGGTGCGGTCGAGCGCGCCGTCCCCGGCGGCGAGCAGGTCCCGCAGCGGCCGGTCCAGCCGGGGATCGAGGTGGCGGGCGACCTCGTCCAGCGCGGCGGCGAACACGGGGGAGGCGGAGGCCAGCGCCAAGCCCATCCCCGGCCGCTGCGCCCCCTGCCCGGGGAAGAGCGCGACCACGTCGGTCGGGTGGGTGGACGCCCGCCCGCGCACCAGGTTCGACGAGGGTCCGTCCCCGGCCAGCGCCGCGAGCCCGGCGCGCGCCTGGGCGAGGTCGTCGGCGAGCACCGCCGCCCGGTGGGGGAAGGCGGTACGGCGGGTGGCCAGGGTGTGCGCGGCGTCGCCCAGGTCGACGGTGTCCAGCGCGCCCGCCAGGCGACCGGCCTGGGCGCGCAGCGCCGCCGCGTCCCGGCCGGACACCAGCAGCGGCACCGGACCGGCGACCGCCGGTCCGCCCACCCCGGTGGGCGCGGTGGGGGTGGGTGCTGGCGCGTCGCCCAGGACGAGGTGGCAGTTCGTGCCGCCCATGCCGAACGAGCTGACCCCGGCGAGCCGGGGCCCCGGCCACGGTCCCGGCTCGGTGACCACCCGCAGGTTGAGCCGGTCGAGTGGGATGTCCGGGTGGGGTGCGCGGAAGTTCAGGCTCGCCGGGAGCCACCCGTGGTGCAGGGCCAGCGCGGTCTTGATCAGCCCGACGACCCCGGCGGCGCCCTCGAGGTGGCCCACGTTGGTCTTGGCCGAGCCCACGGCCAGCGGCGCACGGCGCGCACCCGAGAACGCCGCGCCCAGCGCCGCCGCTTCGATCGGGTCACCCACCCTGGTCCCGGTGCCGTGCAGCTCCACATAGGACACTTCGGTCGGGCTGACACCCGCAGCGGCGTGCGCGGCCCGGATGACCCGCTCCTGCGCGTGCGCGTCCGGCACCGTCAGCCCGTCCGTGGCGCCGTCGTTGTTGACCGCGCCACCGCGGATCACGCAGTAGACCCGGTCGCCGTCGGCCAGCGCCGCCGCCAACGGCTTGAGCACGACCAGACCGCCGCCCTCGCCGCGCGCGTAGCCGTTGGCCCGTTCGTCGAAGGTGTGGCTCCGGCCGTCCGGGGAGAGCCCGCCGAACCGGGCCAGCGCCGCTGCGGTGCCCTCGCCCAGGGTGAGGTTCACCCCGCCCGCGATGGCCAGCCGCGCCTCGCCGCGGGCCAGCGCGGTGGCCGCCAGGTGCACGGCCACCAGCGCGGAGGACTGCGCGCTATCCACGGTCATGCTCGCGCCGCGCAGGCCGAGGAAGTGCGACAGCCGGTTGGCGATCATGCCCCGGCTGAGCCCCGCGGTGGTGTCCGGACCGGCGTCGGTGGCCTGGGACAGCTCCGCGTAGTCCGAGCCGATCACCCCGAGGTAGACGGCAGTGTCGGTGCCGCGCAGCGCGGGGGCGGGCAGCGCCGCGTCCTCGACGGCCTCCCACCCCAGTTCGAGCGCCAAGCGCTGCTGCGGGTCCATCGCCGCAGCCGCGCGCGGGGTGACCTGGAAGAACCCGGCGTCGAAGCGGTCCACCTGGTCGAGGAACCCACCCCGCTCCGGCCGGGGGCGCGCCGCGGCCCATCGCCCCGGCGGTGTTTCGCGCAGCGCTTCGGCACTGCGGCGCAGCAGGTCCCAGAACCGCTCGGGGTCCGCCGCCCCCGGCAGCCTGCAAGCCAGACCGATCACGGCGATCGGCGCGGTGGGGGAACCGGTTGCGGTGTCGCGGGCGTGCGCCATCTGCGCCAGAGCTCCTTGTCGTGGCGGGTGTCTACCCGGAGGGGTCGTGGGGGAGTGGTCGCCGCGGGGCTAGCCCCGCCGCGCGCGGTTGCCGAGCCTGCGCAGCGCCAGGCGCGCCGCCAGGGCGACGCGCTCGCGGCCCCAGGTGCCGCGCGACCGCATCAGGGACAGCAGGATCCACAGCCGGGTCTCGGCGAAGTGGTTCGGCGAGCCGTGCACGTCGTCGTGCGTGGTGACCCGGACCCGGCGGGCGTGGGCGCGCAAGTGGCGTACCTCGCCGCGCGGGATGATCTCGTCGCGGGCGCTGGCCACGTAGCCGATCCCGGCGTCGACGGCCGCCAACTCCCCCGGGAGCAGCGCCCAGTCCGACAGGTGGTCGAACACGGTGTCCGGTGTGGTGCCGGTCAAGTGCGCGAGGGTGTCCACGGTGACCTTCGGGACCTGCCGCTGCCAGGTGCGGTCGGTGAAGAAGTCGCGCACCGGGGCGCCCGCGGTGAGCACCGTGCGGATTCTCGGGTCCCGCGCGGCGGCGCGCAGCGCGGCGTGCCCGCTGAAGCTCAGCGCGAGCAGGTGCGCGTCGTCGGTGTCGGCGCGGTCGCGGACCGCGTCCAGCAGCGCCGGGTACAGCGTCCAGGCCTCCCGGTCGTACCGCAGGGTGTTCTCACCGACCCCTGGCAGCTCGGTGACCAGACCCGCCATGCCGTGCGCCGCCAGTTCCAGCAGCACGGGGGCCCACTGCTCCTTCACGCTGACGATGCCGCCGGTCACCACCAGCAGCGGCTTGCGCGCGTCCCGGTCGAGACCGGTCGTCCACGCCCGCACCCGGCCGCCCGGCAGCCGCAGCTCCAACGGTTCGATCCCGGGCACCCGCGCGCGCCAGCGGTCGAACGCGGCCACGCACCGGCGCAGCGCTTCCCGCCGCGATTCGCCGTCCACGAAGGGGAACCTGCCCAGGTTGTAGTGCCCGCAGGCGGCGAGCAGATCACCCGCGGCCTCCAGCCGCTCGCCCGCCGCCACCCACGCCCCGGCCCAGGACGGCTCCCGCTCGATCCCACCGAGCAGCCGCGCCAGGTGCGCGGGCGGCAGGTTCTGGGCGCGGCCGTGCGCCACGACGTACCGCTTGAGTTCGGCCAGGTCGTTCACGGCGCGTCCACCTCGGTGGGCCCCGCCGCGCCGACCGGGAACGACTCCAGCGCGGCGCGGATCTCGGTCAGTACGTCGGCGGCTTCCGCGCCGTCGATCACCCGGTGATCGAACGCCAGGCTCAGCCGCGCCACCGGGGCGATGCCCACCGCGCCGCCGCGCACGACGGGCCGGTCGAGCACCCGCCCGACCCCCAGGGTGATCGTGGTGCCGCCGACGGAGTGGAACCCGTCGACCGGCCGGTGCCCCAACGAGGTCACCGCGAACGTGCCGGTGAGCGCGGGCCGCAGCGCCAGCGACCGCGCCGCCCGGCGGAACCGGCGCAGCGCCACCGGGAACCGGGCCGCGTGCAGGCCGCGCACCGCGGCGAACTCCGGCATGGTGTCCGCGTCACCGGTGCGGAAGCGGTCGATCCACGCCTGCACCTGGTCGAGGTCGAGCCGGTCGGCCTCGCGCACCACCGCGGCCAGCACGACCCGTTCACCACCAATCCGCTTGTCCAGGGCGACCTTGGCGTGCGCGGAGTCGAACTCGGCCACCCGGGGCCGCAACCGCCCCCGCACGGCGGCGTTGGCCCGGCGGTGGCGCACCAGCACCCGCGCCGCCGCGTGCACCACGTGCGCGACCACCGAGTACCGCCCGCCGCGCGCGACGGCCGCCTCCCGGTTGGCCGCGACGGCGCTCATGTCCACTTCGGTGTCGAGGAAGACCGGGGCGAACTCGCGCACCTGGTCCAGGAAAAACAGGGTGTGCCTGCGCTGCGCGGGCAACCGGGCGGTCACGCCGCCGCCAGCGCGTACACCTGCGCCAGGGTGCGCGCCTCCAGCACGTCGGCCAGCGACAGTGCCCGGCCGGTGCGCTGCTCCAGGATCGAGCACAGCGACAGCAGGTGCAGCGAGTCCCAGCCGGTGACCTCGTCGAAGTCCACCGAGGCGGACTCCTCGGTCACCGGCAGGCCCAGTTCGGTGCGGACGATCCCGACCAGGTCGGCGACCGAGTCCAGGCTTCCCGGGCGGTGTGCTCGCGGGGTCATCGCAGCTCCTCGAGGTCGGTCCGCAGTCGCACGTGACCGGGAACCCCGGGCAGGTCGACGAGGTCGTGGTGGAACAGTTCGGTGTCACCGTCGCGCCCCGCCAGGGCGAAGCCGTGGCGGGTGTAGAAGTCGCGCACCTTGCCGTTCTTGGATGTGGGCCGGTATGCACCGCGCACACCGCGCACACCGCTGTCGGCGGCGTGGCGCAGCAGGGCGGCGAGCCCGGCGGTCTCCACGCCCCGCCCGAAGACCCGGCAGCTGAGCAGGAAGTTGTCCAGGTGCAGGGCATCGCGGTCGCGGTGCGCGAGCAGGGCGCCGACCAGGCCGTTGTCGCCGAAGCGGTCCGCGCTGTGCAGCGCGAGCACCAGTCCGTCCGGGTCCTGGGCGAGCGCCCGCACCTCGGCGGACGAGAGACGCGCTGCGGTCATGGTGAACTGGTTGGTGCGCTGGGTCAGCTGCGCCACCCGGTCCCACTCGGTTTCGCCCGCCCGGCCCAGCCGCACCCGCACCCCGAGTTCGCCGAGGTAGTCCGCGACGGACTCGAAGGTGTCGAGGAAGTCCTTGCGCGCCAGGTCGTCGCGGTACCTAGTGGCCCGCACACCGTCCTCCGCGGTCAGTTCGAGCGCGGCGAACCAGTTGTCCCGCAGCAGCTTGCGGCCGTGCGTGGCGGGCTCGCTGTCGAGCCGCACCACGGCCACCCCCGGCAGCCGCGAGCGGACCAGGCCGCACTCGAAGGGGTTGTCGTCGGTGAACACCACGCTGTCGACCCCGAGGTTGAGGTCGGCGGCCAACTCGCGGATGTTGTCGTGCTTGGGGTTCCAGTTCGCCACCACCCGCACGAAGTCGACCTCGCGCAGCGTCATTCCCGGGTGTTCGCGCAGCACCTCGGCCACCGGCTCACGGTCGTTCTTGCTCACTGCGGCGAGCAGCACGCCCTGAGACCCGATCTGCTTGACCAGCCGCTGGTAGCGGGCGAACGCCGCGCCCCGACCGGTTCCGGACGGTTCGATGCCCTCGGCGCCGTCGTCGCCGAGGATCCCACCCCACAGGGTCTCGTCCAGGTCCACCGCCAGCACCTTCTTGGCGCGTCCGGTCACCGCGCGGGCGACGTGCCCCACTTCACGGGCGTACGCGGTCAACAACTCGACGGAGAGGTGCGCCCCGGCGTAGACGTCCAGCCGCGGGTCGACGGCGGGCACGCCGTCGGCGAGCACCGGGTCGAGGTCGAGCACGACCACGCCCGGGTGCTCGGCGGCCAAGCCGAGCAGGTAGGCGTCGTGTTCGCGCCACAACGCCCCGACGCGGGCCCGGGACCGGTAGTCCACCAACTGGCCCACCAGGTCCGCGGGCAGGGGGACGGTGTTGAGCACCAGCGTGCCCGCGCCACCCGCGACGTGCTCGCGCACCAGCCCGGTGATCAGCGCCTGCTTGGCTGCCAGCACCCGCTCCAGGTCGTCCGGCGTCCACGGCAGCGGTAGCTCGTCGGCCGCGATCGCCGGGTCCAGCACGCACAGCAGCAGGTCCGGGCCGAACACGCGCAGCTCGCTGGCCGGGTCGCCCAGGTCGAACACCCAGCCGTCGAAGTCGCCGAGCCGGTGTTCCAGCAGCACGCCGTGCCGGGCCAGTTCGACGGTCAGCGCGGGAACCAGCGGCCCCAGCGTGCCGTGTCCGGTGATCGCCACCCGGACGACCGCGGTGTCCGGGTGCGCGGCCAGGACCTCGGCCACGGGCACCCGCGACAGCAGCGCGCCCGCGCGGCGCAGGTCGTCCCCGGACAGCTCAGCCAGCAGCCCGCGCACCCGGGGGTAGGAACCCGCCACCGCACCGGAGGCGTGCAGCTCCCACAGTTCCGCCGCGGCGACCTCCGCCGCGGTCGTGGCCGTCGTCATCTAGACCCCCTCCAGCGCGAATCCAGACTTGATCCACTTCGATGACTCGATCGACACGCCGATGGCCCGCTCGCCCGGCCGCAGCTCGCCCAGCAACCGCTCCAGCTGGAAGAAGACGATTCCGTTGCCGATGTTGCCGGTCTCCCGCACGCAGGTGACCCGGCGCCCGCCGACACCGAGCCGGTCGGCGATCAGCTCGGTCATCCGACCGGACAACTGTGGCGGCAGCAGGTGCTCGACGTCGTCGCCGGTCCAGCCCGCGTCGTCGAGCAGTTCCTTGACCACCTCCGCGGCCATGTCCGGCACGTGCCGCTCGATGGCCTTGTAGTCCTCCGACGCCCCGGTGCCGCGCACCGCCCGCTCGTGCGGCCCGTACCAGTCGAGGGTGGCGCCGGGTTCCCGGTTCGCCCCGACCAGGCGGGTGAACACCGAGCGGAGCGCGGCGGCTCCCGGGGCCGGGTCGGTGCTGAGCACCGCGGCGCCCGCGCCGTCGCCGAAGAGCACGAACCCGACCAGCTCGGTGGGCGGGACGCGGCGCAGGTCCGCGGTGAGGTCGAAGAACCGGGCGACGACGTCGCCGCCGAGCACCAGGGCGTTGCGGTAGCGGCCGTCGAGCAGGAACCGCCGGGCGACCTCGAGCGCCTGCACCGCGCCGGAACAGCCGGACTGCAACTGGAACGCGGGCACGCCGTCGATGCCGAGCCGGTCGGCCACCACGCTCGCCGTCGTGGGCATCAGCCGGTCCGGGGTGGCGGTGGCGAGCACGACCAGGTCGATGTCGGACGGGGACAGCGCGGCGTCGGCGATGGCCCGCTCGGCGGCCGCGGTCGCCAAGTCGGCCAGTCCACCCACCCGCTCACCCGTGTCCAGGTCCAGCGCCAGGTGCCTGCTGCGGGTGCCGATGAAGGTGTCGATCCACTGCTCCCACAGCGCGTCCATGCCGAACCGGGCGGCCAGCGCGGCGTTGGTGACCGGTGCCCCGGGCAGGGCGGTCCCGGCCGAGAGCAGGTGCACGTCGGGGAACTCCATCCTTGTCCTCCTCGTTCCGGCCGCGTTCAGCCGCACACGGTGATCCGAGCGTCCACCGGCTCGTCCGGCACGATCACCCGCCACTCGCGGCGCCCGGAAAGTCCTTTGTAGACACCGTCGACACCGATCGCGCGGTAGCTGATCCACCGACCCGCGAGCACGTCGCGGAAGTCGGCCACGCCCTCGGCGTGGACGATGCCGTCGGTGAGGAAGATGTCCTCGGTGTAGTGGGTCAGCACGGCGCCGCGCGGGGTCTTGGCCTTGACCTCGTAGCGGCCCATGATCGTGCCCCGGTAGGCGCCACGGTCGTCGACCAGTTCGTCGTGGTAGATCCCCAGCTGACCCACCTTGGGGTCGGCCAGGTCGACGTTCTGCAGGTTCTTCAACTGGGGTTCGGTGTATTCCCGCGACAGGCAGCGCGCGCCGCGCGCGGGTTCCGGGCTCGCCGCCGCGGCGGGGCCGGTGAGCCCGGTGACCACGAGCGCGGTCACCGCGACCAGGGCGGAACGGGATCGGCTGGGGGACATGGTCGGCCTTTCGACGGGGTGGGGACGCGGTCGTGGTGCCATCGGGTCAGGGGCACAGGGAGAGCACGACACGGGAGACCATCGGTGTCGGCGTCATCAGGATGCGGCGCACCGCGGACACACCGAGGTAGCGGCCGGTGACCCCGACGCCGGGCGTGGACACCCAGCCGCCCGCGAACTCCGCGGTGATGTCGTTGACACCGGAGAAGACGAACAGTTCGCCGTACAGCCGCACGTGTTCGGTGCGCACGGCGAACGCGTGGCCGTCCGCGGCGCGCTCGGCGACGATCTCCAGCCTGCCCTCGGTGCGGCCGACCAGCGCGCCGTCGACGGTGTGGATCTCGTCGTGGTAGCGGCGCACCTGCCCCACGCGCGGTACGGGGGTGATCTCGCCCTCGCCGCCGAGGACCCGTTCGGTCAGTTCGGGCAGCGTCAGCCAGCCGGTGGCCGGGTCGACGTCGACGGCGGGGGCATCCGGTGTCGGCGTCGACCCGTGGCCGAGGGCGGACTTGAGGGCTTCGGCCAGGGTGGTCAGGTCGGTGGACAGCACGTCGGTCACAGCGGGGCCTCCGGGGCTCACCAGGTCACGGGCAGTGCCGCCAGGCCGTGCAGCCCAGCGGGGTGCTTGAGCCGCAGCTCGTCCTCGGCCACGGCGAGCCGCAGGTCGGGGATGCGCGCGAAGAGCCTGCCCAGGGAGATCTCCAGCTCGGTCCGCGCCAGGTGCTGCCCGAGGCACTGGTGGATGCCGAACCCGAAGGCGAGGTGCCGTCGCGAGGCGCGGGCCGGATCGATCGACCCCGGGTCGGGGAACACCGACGCATCCCGGTTCATCGCGGCCAGCCCGAGCACGACCCCGTCGCCCTCGGCGATCGGCACACCCGCGAGTTCGGTGTCGCGGGTGGCGAACCGACCCGGCCCGTCGGCGATTGACAGCACCCGGAGCAACTCCTCGATGAGGTCCGCGGGTGGTGCCGCGCGCAGCTCCGGCCGCGCGATCAGGGTCAGCACACCGAGCGTGATGGCGTTGGCGGTCGTCTCGTGCCCGGCGACCAACAGCAACAAAGCGATCTCAGCCAGCTCGTCGACCGGCAGCGCACCCTCGTCGAGGTAGTCCGCGATCAGCGCGTCCAGCAGCGTGTCCAGCGGCTGGCGCCTGCGCAGCCGGATCAGGTCTTCGAGGTACTCCCGGATGGCACGGAAAGCCGCTCCGCTCTGCTCGAGTGTGGAGTCGCCGTCCACGATCAGCCGGGACTGGCGCTCGAAGTGGTCGTGGTCGGCGTAGGGCACCCCGAGCAGCAGACAGATCACCCGTGACGGCACCGGCAGTGCGTACCGGGGCAGCAGGTCGGCCACCGGTCCGTCGGCCAGCAACCGATCAACCAGGTCGTCGACGATCGAGACGATCTCCGGCCGCAGATCCGAGACCCGCCGATGGGTGAACCGAGCGATCACCATCCGGCGCTGCCGGGTGTGTTCCGGCGGGTCCAGCCCCAAAAAATTCTTGATCTTGCGAGCCGACTCGAACCTCGGTGCGGTAGCCGGAAACCGCGGATCAGCGCGCTTGGAGGAGAAAACCTGGTGGTCGCCGAGCACCGCCCGCCCCTCGTCGTACCCGGTAACGACCCACACCACGCGCCCGTCGTAGAGCCGCGCCCGAGTGAGCGGCCCCTCCCGCCGCAACTCGGCGTACCCACCAGGCTCGGAGAACGGACACGCTCGAGCGGTAGGGAACTCCGGCAGCCCAGCCACCACTCCCGCGGTGTCGGCTCGATCGGCGCTCATCAGCGGCTCCCTACCTCGTCGCGCAGCCCCTCCGGGAAGACCCCCTGAGCCTTGACGCCGGTGCTGAGCAACCACTAGGCAAGCCCTGTCCGCGATCTAAAGGATCGCTGACAGAACCCCGAACACCCCAGGTCACCAATGATCCACAAGAGACCAAAACCCGCCGCCCAAACGCCTTCCCAGGCCCGACGACCAACCGCGAATCCCGACCACGAATGATCTCTTCCGCCCTTGCCGCACAGGGTGACGCACCTGCATCCAGCTATCCGGCAGACAACCCGCACGGTTGGCGACGAGCCGTTCCAGCAGGAAGGGTCTGCTGCACCGACAGGTGACATCCGAGTCGGCTTGCCGTGATGGTGAGCTGGGAGGATGTCGCTGTGCCCAAGCCCTACCCCAGGAGTTCCGCGACGATGTCGTGCGGGTCGCTGGTGACCGTGAGCCCGGTGTGACCGTTGAGCAGATCGCGAAGGACTTCGGAGTCCACCCGATGACCCTGTTCAAGTGGCTGCGCCAGGCCGACGCCGACGAGGGCGTGAAGCCGGGTGAGAGCAGGAGTGACTTGGCGGAGCTGCGTGAGGCCCGCAAGCGGATCAAGTTGCTGGAGCAGGAAAACGAGGTCCTGCGCCGCGCGACGGCATACCTGTCCCAGGCGCATCTGCCGGGAAAAGGCTCTACCCGCTCGTGAACGAGCTGGCCGCAGACGGGATCCCCGTCGCGGTGACGTGCCGGGTCTTGAACATCGCTCGACAGCCGTACTACCGGTGGCGTGCCCGGCCGGTCACCGAGACAGAACTCAAACAGGCGTATCGGGCGAACGCGTTGTTCGACGCTCACCGCGATGATCCGGAGTTCGGCTACCGGTTCCTGGCCGACGAAGTCCGTGACGCCGGCTGGTCGATGGCGGATCGGACCGCGTGGCGGATCTGCTCGTCGATGGGCTGGTGGAGCGCGTTCGGCACGAAACGCGGCCGCACGGGCAAGAAGCGGTCCGCCGGTGCACGACGACCTGGTCCGGCGCGACTTCACCGCCACAGCGCCGAACCGGCTGTGGCTGGACGATATCACCGAACACCGCACCACAGAGGGAAAGCTGTATCTGTGCGCGGTCAAGGACGTCTGCTCCAACCGGATCGTCGGCTACTCCATCGACACCCGGATGAGAGCCCGCCTCGCCGTCACAGCGCTCTCCAACGCCCTCGCCCGCCGCGACGACGTTGTCGGCTGCGTGGTGCACACAGACCGCGGCTCGCAATTTCGATCAAGGAAATTTGTCCGTGCACTCGCGCGCCACGGCCTGACCGGCTCGATGGGCCGCGTCGGCGCCGCGGGCGACAACGCCGCCATGGAGAGCTTCTTCGCGTTGCTGCAGAACAACGTTCTCAACCGGCGCACCTGGTCCACCCGTGACGAACTGCGGACCGCGATCGTGACCTGGATCGAACGCACCTACCACCGCCGTAGACGCCAGGCCGCTCTCGGCCGGTTGACCCCCATCGAATACGAAGCAATCATGACCACGTCAGCCAACCGAGCTGCGTGACTACAACTGTCACCTACTCGTGCAGCGGACCCCATCGGCCTGGTGACCTGCTTGGTACGATCGAAAAGTGACCACGTCGGATAGCCAAAACCTGGTCCTTACGCCCGAGAGGGGCAGTACCACATCCACGGTCAAGCGGGCGGGGGCGAGTCCTGGCCCGGCACCGAAGACGGCTTGTTCGTCGGAGACGACCGGTGGGTGGCTGTCCTGTGTGGTACCGACTGGGGACCGGTGTCCCTCCGGTTCCGCAGGCACGACGAAGCACCGCCATTGACCGCCTCGGACTGGGACATGATCGGCGAGCGGACCATCGAGTGCCCACACGGCCTTCTCGTCATCCAGGCCTTGTACAGCACCGAACAAGTAGTCGATCTGCCCGTTCCGGCTGGCTTGATTCGACTCCGTGTTTCCGTGCGAGGCCGACTTTCCGCCGAGGAGCATCTGATCGAGTACTGGTCCGTCGGCGATGAAGCACCTTCGCAAACACTCGTGGGTCCGGACGAGTTCGGCATCCGATATCTCAGCACCCAATAGTCGCCACTATGCGTCGTCGAAAGTGTCATTAATCGCAGGGCGAGACGTGTGCGGCGGTTCGGGGCATCTACCCGATGCCCCGAACCGCGTCGCGATCAGCACGGCCAGGTACGTCCTCGTGACTGGCTGTGCCACCCACATCACCGTGGACCTGAGGATGTCGAGAGTTCCCCCCCACTCAACTCCTCGGCGCCGTGGTGCGGATTCGCCCAACTCCGCCGACGCGGTGGTGATCTCCCGGCAGGCCGCCTTCGGGGGCTGGCATCTGGTCAGCGTGTTGTCGGCAGGTAGTGCGGGGTTCGTCGGGCGTGGGTGGCCTGTTCGTAGGCGTAGGCGAATCCGATCAGGCGGGCGTCGGTGAAGCGGGTGCCGAGGAAGGACAAGCCCAAGGGCAGCCCGTTGGCGGAATAGCCCGCGGGGACGGTGACGTGGGGATAGCCCGCCGCCGCGGAGTGGGTGGTGGTCTTGGCGAAGGGGGCGCTGTCGCGTTCGCGGCCGATGACCGGGGCGGGCAGTGAGGTCGGGGTGACGATCGCGTCGAGGCGGTATCGGGCCAGCACGTCGTCGATCGCCCGTCGGGCCGCGCTGGTGGTCGCCTCGCGGTGGGCCCGGTAGGCGGGAGCGGTGAGGTCGCCGTCGGTCTTGTCGGCCATGTCGAAGAGCACGTGGTCGAACCCGTCGGGGTTGCGGTCGTAGTAGTCGATCAGCTCGCGAAGGTTCTTCGGGTGTGTGCCCGGCGTGGCCGCGAGGTAGGCGTTGAGGTCGTGCTTGAACTCGGTCAGCACCGCGGGCAGCATGTGCTCGTTCGCCACGTCCTGGATGTCGGGTACGTCCGCGCCCTCCACCACCGTGGCGCCCAGGTCGCGCAGTTGCCGAACGGCCGCGTCGAAGACGCGGTCCACATCGGCGTCGACCCCGGCGTGCCCCTCCCGCCACAGGCCGATGCGCTTGCCGCGCAACGCGTCCCGGTTCAGGACCGTGCGGGGGTCGCCGGGCAGTGTGCCCGCCGCGGTCGCGGTGTCCGGGTCGGCGGGGTCGACGCCTTGGAGCGCCCACAGCGTCAACGCCGCGTCGGTGACGGTGCGCGCGATCGGCCCCGGCGTGTCGTGGCGCCCGGTGATCGGGACGACCCCGCCGCGGCTCACCAGCCCCAGGGTGGGCCTGATCCCCACCGTCGAGGTGACGGCCGCCGGGTACACGACCGACCCGTCGGTGTCCGTGCCGATCGCGACCGCGGCCAGCCCCGCCGCCGCGGACACCGCCGAACCGCTCGACGAGCCTGCCGGGCTGCGGTCCAGGACGTACGGGTTGTGCGTCTGGCCGCCGACCGCGCTCCAGCCGTCCGGCAGGTCGGAGCCGCGGAAGTTCGACCACTCGGACTGGTTGGCCTTGCCCAGGATCACCGCGCCCGCGGCCCGCAGCCGCGCCACCAGGAAGGCGTCGGCGGCGGGCTTGGCGTCGAGCAGCGCCTTGGCGCCCGCGGTGGTCCCCTGGCGGTCCGCGGTGTTCATGTTCTCCTTGAGCAGCACCGGGATCCCCTCGAGTGGACCTCGGGCCCCGTGCGCGCGCCGCTGGGCGTCGCTGCGGCGAGCCATGGCGACCGCGTCCGGGTTGACCCGCACCACCGCGTTCAGGCGGGGGTTGAGCCGCTCGATCCGCAGCAGGTAGCCGCGCGTCACCTGCTCGGAGCTGAGTCGACGCGTGTGCATGGCCGCCTGCAGGTCGACGACCGTGGCGCGCTCGAGCAACCCGTCCAGGGCCGCGTCACACCCCGCCGTGGCTGCGGCGGGGGACAATGAGGTCACCGCGACCACTGCGGCGAGCCCGGCCGCCGCGAGGCCTGTCCTCCGGTTGAACGTGCCCATCGAATTCTCCCTACCCCGTGTCCACATGAGGCGCCACGCGGTTGCGCGGACTCGGGGAGAACGCTAGAGACGCGCCGCGGGCGTGACGATCCCGCTGGGACCCGGACCGGTGGTAGCGCTGGCACCACCCCGTCATCGCCTGCAGGCCGTCATCCGCGTCGGGGGCGAGTTCGCGGTCGCCTTCGACCTGTCCGGCGTCGAGCGCAACGTGCTCACCACCAAAGCCGAGCGCGGACCCGCCGTGCCCACCGAGTCGGAGTTCAGGTACGGGATCGGCACCGCGTCGCCACGCCGAGGCCCCCACGACCCGGCGCAGTCCGGTGGCCCTGGCCGGGCTCGCCGCGAGCAGGATCGACCCGAAAGCGGTCACCACCACCAGCACCAAGACCGGCAGCGCCTCGAAACCGATGCTGTCCACCATGCTCCACAGCGTGAAACGCACGTCGCGGGAGTTCTCCCGCCAGGACCCGCAGGTGAGCGCCAGGAGTACGCCGGACAGGGCGGTGACCAGCAGCGTGCCGCGAAGGCGCCGGGCGGTCTTGGCCTGCTCGGCGTCCATGCGCGCGACCCCGTCCTGCAGCGAGCGCAGCCTCGCCTCGACGAGGTCGCGATCGGTCACCGGAACCCCCTCCACCCGGGACCGCGGACGAAGATCACCATACGGGTGCGGCGAGCCGGTTGAGCACCGTTTGGGAGCACCGGCTGGACCGCGTTTTCCCGGCCGGTCACGTCCGGTTCTCCGTTTCTCTCGGGAGGGCGGAAGGGCCGGTGCTGTCCCGTGTTCAGGCCGGGCGGCGGTTGAGGTAGGCGGCTAGGCCGCCGAGTTCCTCGCTGGCGATGGAGGCCGACCGCACGGTAACGATGGCTTCCTCGGCGTGGATGTGGCAGCCCCACACCGCGTCGCCACAGGAGTCGGCGACCTTCAACCCGGTCGGGGCGGCGCCGGCCCCGCCGAGTCCGCAGTGTTCGGGATGCGGCACGACGGCCTGCGCGGCCGCGGCGGCGCGCCGCTGCGGAGTTCCGGTTCGGCGCGCACCGCCTGGGCCAGCTCGTCGCGGGCCGCTTTCGCCTCGGCCTCGGCGTCCCGACGGGCCCGTTCGTTGTGGTGGCGTTCGATGGCCAGTGCCGCGGTGTGGGCGAAGATCCGGGCGAGGGCGAGGTCGGTGCCCTGCGGCACGCGGTGGTACATGCCGAAGGTGCCCAGCAGGCTCCCGTCGAGGGCCAGGATCGGCGTGGACCAGCAGGCGGCCAGATCGGCCCGCTCGGCCAGGTCAGTCGTCCCAGAACGGGTCGGTGGCGATGTCGGTGACGATGACCGGAGCCCGCCGGTGGGCCGCGGTGCCGCAGGAGCCGACGCCCTCGCCGGTGGCGATGCCGTCGATGGCCCGGTTGTAGAAGTCGGGCAGGCTCGGCGCGGCCCCGTGGTTGAGGTGCGCGCCGTCGGGGTCGGCGAGCAGGACGGAGACGAGAACCTCCTGCGGCGCGAGGCCCTCGATGCAGCGGGCCATCCCGTCGAGCACGTCGGCCAAGGGTGCTTGCCGGGCGATCTGCTCGAGCAGCGCGCGCTGCTCGGCCATCAGCTGCTGGGCGTGTCTGACCCGGGTGATCTCGACGCCCACCACCCGGACCCCCACGACGGCGCCACCGTCGTCGCGGCGCGGTTCGCAGGTGAGGTCGAAGAACGCCTCCCGCGACCGCGGACCGGTGTCGAGCACGACCCGAACGTCGCGGTCGCCGTTCCACCACGTGCGTCGGCCCAACAGCGAGGCGAACAGGGCAACGGACTCGCCGAACAGGGCCCGCACGTCCCCTGGGCCGTGGTGGACGCGGGGTGCGGACCTGTGCCGTTGCCATGGTGTGGTCCATTCTTCGTCTTCGGGTGCCACCGCAGTACCAGGTGCAGGTGCACTGCGGACCGACGCGGCTGCGGTCAAGAAACCCGGTTCCCGCGTCGCGCCGCCCTGGACAGCAGCGGGGACCGACCCTGGTTGGCCACCGACCACAGGTCGTGACCGCGCAGGCCCCAGCGCCGCAGGAGGGTGTTCGCCGCCGCGAAGCCGGTGGTGGCGGCGCGTTCCATGAGAGCGACCGGCAGGTCGATGCGGGCCAGGTCGCCCGCGAGCACGACATCGGGGTCGGGCGTGGTGACCGCGGGCCGCCCCGCGAAGCCGCCGGGGGCGAAGAGGGGGCAGTCGGCGGCGAGGACGTGCTCCTCGTGGCGCACGCGGGCGGCGGCGAGTTCGGGGTAGACGGTTCTGAGCTGGGCGGTGAGCTCGGCCACGACGCGGTCTTGGTCGAGGTCCTCGGGCAGCGCGTACGCGTGCAGCTCGACCACCGAGCCGCCGGTGCGGGCGCGCCAGGACTTGGCCCCGTCCTCGAACCGGTCGAGCACACTGACGTTGTCCAACAGGGGAAAGCCGCTGGTGCCCAGGAACGGCGCCCGGTCGGGGCGGGCGGGCAGGTCGAGCCAGAGCCTGCTGACCAGGAACGGGGGCGCCGCGCGCAACGCCCCGATCCGCGACCGCCAGCCCGCGTCGCCGAGGGCGGGCGACGCGGCCACCAGCTGCCGCAGGGCGCCGGTCTCCGCCGCCAGGACCACCGCGTCGACGTCGACGCGGCCGTGTTCGCCGGTGTGCACGGCCAACCCGCCGGGGCGCCGCTCGATCCGGGACACCGGCGCGCCGAGGTGGACCCGGGCGCCGAGACCCTCCAGGTAGGCGCGCAGCGGACGCCACAGGGTGATCGGGAACGCGTCGCGCGGGACGTCGAAGAGCAGGCCCTCGTTGGAGCCGAGGAAGTAGATGTGGAACATGGTCACCAGCTCCGCCGCGGACAGTTCGGCCGGGTCGGCGAAGAAGCTGCGGGAGAACACCTCGAACGCCAGGTGCCGCGCCGCCGGGGGGAAGCCGATGTCGCGCAGGAACGCCGCCGCATCGATCGAGTCGAGTTCGTCGTAGGTGCGGGGGACCGACACGTCGAACAGCCGGGACGCGGCGGCGGGGTTCATCCGGCGCAGGTCACCGAACGTGAAGGTCTTGCTGCGCAGCACGAACCCGGCGACGTTCCACGGCGGCGTGCGCGGGATGCCCGCGAAGCTCTCCGCGGTGCCGCTGGCGTGCAGCAGCGGGTAGTCCGGTACCGGCCGCAGGAAGCCCAGCGCGGGGTCGACGCGGCGCAGCAGCGCCCTCAGGTTGTAGTACTGGCGGAAGAACGCGTGGAAGCCGCGGGTCATGGTGCCCCCGGCGGGTCCGTCGCCGGTCGGCCACCCGCGCAGCCGTCCACCGAGGTCGAGCTCGCGCTCGAACAGGCGGACCGAGACGCCGCGTTCCGCGAGCGCGACCGCGGCCGCCACCCCGGCGATGCCGCCGCCGACGACCGCGGCGCTCGGCCGGGTACCCGCCTCGGCGGTGGTGCGGCCCGGGTGCGCCGGCAGGACTTGGGCGCTGCGGTCGCGGCCTGGGCGCAGCGGTGTCGCCGGGGACGGCTCGCGGGTGTGCGGCATGGCACGATGCTGTCAGGCGCTCCGGTGGCCTGCCGGACGAGCGGTGCGCCGCTAGGGTTGCGACCATGTCCTCCACGCCCGCCGTCGTGCTCGGTCGTGCGCGGGTCGTGGCGGTCACCGCGTGGGTCTGCGGCGCGGTCCTGGTGCTGGCGCAGATCTCCTACTCGATGACCGACCCGGGTGCGCGGTTCGGTACCACGGTCGCCTCGGTGGTGGCGTTCGCGCTGGCGTCGCTGTGCGACGCGGCGGCCCGGTCGGGGCCGCGCGCCGCGCTGCGGCTGGCACTGGTGGCCGGGGGAGGGGGCCTGCTGGCCGAGGCGGTCGGTGTGCACACGGGATTCCCCTTCGGCGAGTACCGCTACACCGGGACGCTGGGGCCGCAGCTGCTCGGGGTGCCCGTCCTCGTGCCGCTCGCGTGGATCATGATGTGCTGGCCCGCGCTGCTGGTCGGTCGCGCGCTGGCCGCGGGGCGGGCGCGGTGGGCCGTCGTCGTGGTCGGCGCGTGGGCGCTGGCCTCCTGGGACGTGTTCCTCGACCCGCAGATGGTCGACGCGGGCCACTGGGTCTGGACGCGGCCGGAGCCCGTGCTGCCGGGTGTCGTCGGGGTCCCGCTGACCAACTACGCGGGCTGGTTCGCCGTGGCACTGGTCATGGTCGGTCTGCTGCACCGGTGGACACCGCCGGATTCGTCCCCGCTCGACTTTTGCGCGGGGCCCGCCCCGGCGCTGTACCTGTGGACCTACGGGTCGTCGGTGTGGGCGCACGCGGCTTTCTTCGGGCGGCCGTCGGTCTCGTTGGTGGCGGGCGTGTTGATGGGATTGGTCGCCGTGCCGTTCGCCGTGGTGCTGCTGCGCGTGCTCGTGCGGGGGCGGCGGTGAGTCGGTGGTGGACTGTCGCGGTGCGCACCGCCGCCGGGGCCTCGGTGCTGGCCGCGGTGCACGCGCTCATCAACGCGCGGCTCATGCGCGTGCCCCCTGACGACCCCCCGGTGTGCCGGGAGCCGGTGTCGTTGTTGTTGCCGGTGCGCGACGAGGCCCACCGCGTGGGACCGGCGGTGCGGTCGGTGCTGGCCCAGCGGGGCGTACCGGACCTGGAGATCATCGTGCTCGACGACGGTTCCACCGACGGCACCGCCGAGGTGGTCCGGGACCTGGCCCGGGGAGACCGGCGGCTGCGTGTGGTCACCGGTGCTCCGCCGCCGCCTGGGCTGCCCGGCAAGCCGCACGCGTGCGCCCAGCTGGTCGAGCGGTCCCGGGGCAGGGTGCTGGTGATGGTCGACGCCGACGTGGTCTTGGCGCCGCACGCGGTGGCCTCGGCGGTCGCGCTGCTGCGCGCGCACGGTTTGGACGCCGTGTCGCCGTTCCCCAGCCAGCTCGCCGACGACGTCGCCACCCGGCTCGTGCAGCCGCTGCTGCAGTGGTCGTGGCTGGTGTTCCTGCCGCTGCGGCTCGCGGAGCGCTCACCCCGGCCGTCCCTGACGGCGGCCAACGGTCAGTTCCTCGTGCTCGACGCCGCGGCGCTGGACCGGGCGGGTGGCTACCGGGCCGTGGCGGGCGCGGTGCTCGACGACATCGCCGTGGTGCGCGCGATCAAGCGCGCGGGTGGGCGCGGTGCGGTGGTGGACGGGAGCGCGCTGGCGGTCTGCCGCATGTACACCGGGTGGGACGAGGTGCGGCAGGGGTACGAGAAGTCCCTGTGGTCAGCGACCGGGTCACTGCCCGCGGCCGCCGCGCTGGCGGCGGGCCTGGCGTGGTTGTTCGTGCTGCCACCCCTGGCCGCGCTGACGGGCTCGGGCGCGGGCGCACTGGGGTACTTCGCGGGCGTCGCGGGTCGGGTCGTGAGCGCCCGCGCCACCGGCGGGCGCGCGTGGCCGGATTCGCTGGCCCACCCCGTCTCGGTCGGGGCGCTGCTGGTGCTGGTGGCGCGGTCTTGGCGCGCACGCCGCGCGGGCGCGCTCACGTGGAAGGGCCGCGACCTGGCGGGGGGCACCTGAGGTGGCGCGGGTCGTTGTGGTGGGCGCGGGCATGGGCGGCCTGGCCGCGGCGGCGCGGCTGGGCGCGGCCGGGCACGACGTGACCGTGGTCGAGCAGGCCGGTACGCACGGCGGCAAGCTCGGCACCCTGAGCCGGGACGGCTACACCTTCGACACCGGTCCGTCGCTGCTGACGCTGCCGGAGGTGTACCGGGACCTGTTCGCCGCGACGGGCGCGCCGCTGGACGAGGTGGTCGAGGTCGTCCCGGTCGACCCGACCTGCCACTACCGGTTCCCCGACGGCGTCGAACTGGACCTGCCGCACGTGGAGGCCGAGGTCGGACCCGCGTTGGCAACCGCGTTCGGACCCACCGCCGCCGAGCAGTGGGGCTCGGTCATGGCCGACGCCGCGCGGCTGTGGGACCTGGTCGGTGAGCCCGTGCTCCAGCGCCCGCTGCGCGGGGTTCTCGACCTGGTGCGCCGGTCGGCGAACGTGCGCGACCTCGCCGCGATCGCGCCGTGGCGCACCCTGCGCTCACTGGGGCGGCGGCTCCCGGACCCGCGGTTGCGGATGCTGCTGGACCGCTACGCCACCTACACCGGATCGGATCCCCGCCGCGTGCCCGCGCTGATGAGCGTGGTGCCCTTCGTCGAGCAGCGGTTCGGCGGGTGGTACGTGCGCGGTGGGCTGCGGCGACTGGCCGACGCGCTGGCGGACCGCTGCCTCGAAGTGGGCGCGCGCCTGCGCTACGACGCCCCGGTGTGCCGGGTGGAGGTCGACGCCCGCGGTGTCACCGGCGTGCGCCTGCGGGACGGGGAGGTGCTCGGCGCGGACGTGGTCGTGTCCGATGTGGACGCCCGATCGCTCTACCGGGACCTGCTGCCCGACCGCCGCGCCCAGCGGTCGCTGGACCGCGTGGACCCGTCGCTGTCCGGGTTCGTGCTCCTGCTCGCGCTGCGCGGCCGGACGCCGAACCCCCGGCACCACCGCGTCCTGTTCCCCCAGGACTACGACGCCGAGTTCGACGCGGTCTTCGGCCGCTCGCCGCGCCCGGTCGAGGACCCCACCGTCTACGTCTGCTCCCCGGCCGACCCGGCTGTCGCCCCGGCGGGCGACGAGGCGTGGTTCGTCCTGGTCAACGCGCCCCGCCACGGACCGGTGGACTGGACCGCGCCCGGACTCGCCGACCGCTACGGCGACCACGTCCTCGACGTGCTGACCCGGCGCGGCCTCGACGTGCGCGACCGGGTCCGGTGGCGCGAGGTGCGCACCCCGGCCGACTGGGAGCGCGACACCGGCTCGGTCGGCGGCGCGATCTACGGCTCGTCCTCCAACGGTCCGCGCGCCGCGCTGCTGCGCCCCGCCAACCGTGCCCGGGTGCGCGGGCTGTTCCTCGTCGGCGGCTCGGCGCACCCCGGTGGCGGGCTACCCCTGGTCGCCATGTCCGCGGCCATCGTCGCCCGCCTGATCGGCCCGGCCTGACGCGTCCGGGTCCACCCACGGCCGCCCGGTCAGCGCGCGGTGGACGCCGACCGCGAGCTGACCCCAGCCCACGACCGCGCAGACCGCCCAGACCAGTGCCGACACCGACGCCCAGTCCCAACCGGTGCCGGGTGTTCCCCCGGGAGCGAGCGCGGTGCCCGCGCACGCCACAGCGACGACCACCACCCTCGTCGGTCGTTCCGCCACCGTCACCGCGCCCGCGCCCGCCATGCCCACCGCCTGCGCCCGCGCCCGGGCGTACTCGTGCACCAGCAGGGCGGCGCCCAGCGCCGAGCACCACCACCCCGGCGCCCCCAGGACCCACAGCACCAGCACCAGACACAGGTCGGACAGCCGATCCGCGACGGCGTCGACCACCGCCCCCAACGGCCTAGCCCGCCCCGTCCGCAGGGCGACGGCCCCGTCGAGCCCGTCGAACACGCCGGAGGCCACCACGAGCACCAGCGCCACCAACGGCCACACCCCACCCGCGGCGGCGACCCCGACCGCGCCCGCGGCAGCCGCGACCGCGACCCCCGAGAGCACGTCCGGGTGGACGCGCTCGACCGGACGGGCGAGCAGGTGCACCACCCGCAGCCACCCCACCACCAAGCGGTTGCCGGAGACGTCCTCGCCGTGCAGCCGCGACCACCCGGCCACCGGGTCCACCCGCTCCTGCTCACCGCTGCCCACGCGCGACACGCTAGGGCCAGGGCAGCGGTAGCGCTTGAAATGGTCAGACCAGACCCGATGCGCAGATCGACGTCAGGTGCGATGCCTCACTACCGTCCGCAGGCACGCCCGCCTCCCACGACTCGCACCACGAGCGAGTAGCGCGGCGACCACGGTCGCCTGCGACCCGGCCTGCCCCATCCGCCGCGGGGTGATCATCACCGCTGGGGCGGAACCGGCCAGCCGCACTCGGGCTGCGGTCTGCCTCCGTTTTCGCGCAGGTCTCGCGTAGTTGGTGGCACAGGTGGTCTCCGCCCCCGCGATCGGGTGGCGTTCAACGGCGACGGTGTCAGAGGGGTTGCGCCCGACGACCTCGAGAGCGCAGCGTCGCTCGGTGGTCCGACCACGTCCGAGGACAGGAGCGAGCATGATCGACAGCGCGCGATCGCGGTGGCCAGGCACGGGAAGGCCCCTGGTCGCGGTCGTCGCGATCCTCCTGGGGCTGGTGTTCCCGTCGCGTCCACCGCTCCCGCCCAGGCCGCGGTGATCGAGTTGACCTGCAATGTCAACGTCCACCTCAGCTTCAGCCCGGCGTTGACCGCCACGCGCACCACCGCGGACGTGGTGGCCGTCGCGACCGTCGTCAACTGCCCGTCGCCCAGCGGGAACCGCAACGACCGCCAAGCGGGATCGGTCAGCGACGCCACCGGCACCATCACCAGCCTGGGCGGTGTTCCTTGCAACCTCCTGGCCACCATCACCGGCAGCGGCACCGTCGACTGGTCGCCCGATGGCGGGCGCACCACGTTCGACTTCACCGTCAACACCAACCCCCTCAACGGTCTGATCGCACTGCGGACCGCGCAGACCAGCGGCCCGCTGGCAGGCACCACCTCCCTCACCGTCGCCGCGGCCAACCCCAACCTCGGCTGCGCCCTCGGCGGCCTGTCCAGCCTCACCGTCCCGATCGGACAGATCAGGTTCGTGGGAACCTGATCTGCCGCCGCTCGACGGTGCCGGGGTCGCGGCAGGGCGAACACACCGAGGATGACCACGACCAAGCCCGACCTGCCCAGGGCCAGAGCGATGGGCAGGGCAGCGCCGTGTGACCGATTCCACGGTCTCGAACCGCATCCGCGACAGCACGACCCGGATCACGAACGCGATCGGCACCCGCAGCGGGTGGTGCACGCTGGTGGCCGGCTCGATCGGCAACGCCACACCACCGATCTCCGCCGCGAGGGTCAGCAGCGTGACCAGGTACGAGCCCGCCAGGTTCGCCTGCGCAACCCGGGGGCCGAGGCGTTCGCGCACGAGGTCGAACACCGGTCGACCTCGCGCTGCGCCAGCGCATCGTCTAGGAAGGACATTTGGTCGGGGGTTTACCCTGAGGTGCTCGCCCTACCCGGATTCGCGCCCCCGAAACGCCGAGAGCACCCTTATGCGCTGTTGCCTTCTCGCCGGGTTGGCTGTTGTCGTGACCGTGACGCTGGGTACGAACGACGACCTCAAACCGAACGTCACGGGTATGTCGGATCACCCGAGCGGACCCGTTTGCCAGCGTCGAGGAACACCGGCGCTTTATGGGCAATGCTATCAATTGCACATATCCGGTGTTACCAGATGTTCGTCGCGCGGCAGCCCTGGCGCATCGTGTTGCATAGAGACAGCGGGAGTTCCCGGGACCGCAACCGAAACAACCCCCACCACATTGAGGGGACAACGTGAAGAAGTTCGCGACCGCGTTCGGCGTGGCCACCGCCCCTGCTGTGGGCCAACGGCGTCGGCCCGGTCATCGCCTGAGAGGCCCGGACCGCATGGGACAAGGCCGCGTCCGGCGAGACCGTGAAGTCGCACCGGTCTCGCCGGACGCGGTCACCGCAGCCCGACGACGCGACTCCCTGCCGCGTCACCTACCGACCGGCTTCGATCCTGAAGCCATCGACGACGAGTGCGACCGGGTCGTCCGCGGCGACGCTGGGATCGAACCAGTGACCCTTCGGTTCGAACTATCTACGGCGTATCGTGGCGATTTGCCGGAACGCTATTTCGGCAGATCAACGCGAGCATGTTCAGTGTGTCGAGTGCATTCCAAGGTTGTGTGCCGTGCATTTCTGCTTTCCGTTGATCGTCATGTCGCGGCGGTCAGCGTCCGGGTGCGGCGGGTGGTTTCGGCGCGGATCTGGCGCGGCGTTCGTGGAGCAGGAGGTCGTTGGCGGGTTGGGTGCGCATGAGGGCTTCCGGTGGCAGCGCGTCGGCCAGGTCGAACATCGCGCGAACGTCGTCGATTTCGGTCCGGCACGGCGGCGTCGGTGGTCGTCGGAGAGCTGCCCCGCCTGCTCGGCGTCGCCGACCTCGACTCGTCCACACGGAAGTCGTAGTGGCGGAACGGGAGGGGGCTGAACGGTTCCCCATCCCGCTGGGCATCGCCGAGGACGGGTCCTGGGTGGAATTGACATCGAGGAGTCCACGCAGGGCGGCAAGGACGTGCACAGCCTGCTGATCGGTGCGACCGGCTCGGGCAAGTCGGAGCCGCTGCGCACCCTGGTGCTGGGGCTGGCCATGACGCGCAGCTCGGAGCTGCTCAACTTCGTCCTGGTCGACTTCAAGGGCGGCGCCACCTTTCTCGGTCTCGACCGCCTCCCGCTGGCCCTCCGCGGCCATCACCAACCTCCCCGATGGGGTACCCCTGGTCACCCCCGTGCAGGACTCCCTGCACGGCGAGATGGCGCGTCTTCAGGATTTGTTGCGTGCGCCGGGAAACTATTCGTCTCTTGTGGACTAGGAGCGCGCCCGTCAGGGGGTGCCGCGCTCAACCCGCCGCCGACCCCGTTCCTCATCGTCGACGAGTCCAGCGAGCTGCTGGCCGCCAACCCCGACTTCGCCGAGCTGTTCGTCATGATCGGCCGCCTTGGCCGGGCGCCGGGTGCTGCTCGACCGCTCCCGCGTGGCCGAGCAGGCACCCACGACGAACTCATGGCTCTCGGCGGCACTTGCGCGCAGCTACAGGAGACCCGGGCCGCCGCCTACCGCCGGGCGCGGCCGCGGCGCCCGCCGGTCGGCCCTCGACGGGCAGAGCCGAGTGCACGACGGTCACCGCAGTGCCGGGGAGGTCTTCGATGGCCGTCGCCGGCTCCAGCACGGGCTGCCGGTGTTGACCGAACCGAGCAGGCCGGGCCGCTCGGCCAGGGCCAAGAGGCTGCGGACGGTGTCGCTGACGTAGCAGAACTCCGGGACCAGCGGCGGTGGGGGAGCGGCGGGCGCGGGCCGGGGTTCGACCGCGGCGGAGGCGGGGTGCGGCACGATCCGTCCCGGACCTGAGCGCCTCCCGGGAACGACCTGCGTCCCCGCTGTGAGACCGGTCCACCCCGGTCGGCGGAATCACCTGGCCCTTCCAGCCCGATCCCGCTCATCGAACCGGATGGTGGATGACAAGCCCGGTATCGAGCGGCGACCTCCGGCTACCGGACTGCGCCGGGCTTGCCGTCCTCGCCCCAACGTCAGTGGCTCCGGGTGGTGATCACGGTCAGTCACCGTCACGCCTCGGCCGCGCGGGCCTGGGCCTGGTCATGCTCGTCGCTCCAACCCCGGCCTGGCCGCCGTCCTGGGCGGTCTCAGGCGGCCCCCGGTCACCGGCGCGCCCCTTGCTCGGGCGGCTCGGCCCGGTGGGTCACCCCGCGCCTGGCGGTGGTGCCCGCGGGCGCGGTGGGTGCTGGGACGCGCCACGGCGGTTGCCGCGTGCCCGTCGGCTGATCGGCCAATCACTTGCGCCAGGGCAAAGAGAGCCATCAATTCCCAGTTTTCTTTTTCTTGTCACACATCTTTGACCGGAGACAAGACCCCCGAACGGGGGTCATCGCCGAACCATGACCTCCGAACGGGGGTCATCGGAATTGTGACCCCCGTTCGGAGGTCATCAGAAATACGAAGACCCCCGAACGGGGGTCAAGGTCGCGGGGGAATCGGCGAATGGGCGCGCGGGCCCGCCGTCGACACGGCGGGCCCGCGACCGGATCAGACGTTGAGCTGCCACCGCTGGGAGTAGGCGATGCCGCAGCTGTACTGGAAGGTCTTGCTCTTGTAGGCGTAGCTGCTGATGGTCAGGCACTTGCCGCTGTGCAGGGCGCGCAGCTGGCCGGAGGCGGGGTCGAAGCTCCACATCTGGTTGGCCGAGGACGCCCCGCACACGTACTGCTCGACCGGGGCCAGGTCGGCGAGGTCGTTGCGCGGCACGTCCGCGCAGCTGCCGCTCGCCACGTTGACCAGCTGGCCGTAGCCGGGGACGGAGGTCGGGCGGTAGATCCACTGCTGGTTGGTGCCGCCGTTGCAGTAGTAGATCTGGACCGGGGCGTGGTTGTCGGTGGTCCCCCGGGGGATATCGAGGCACATGGCGCCCGCAGGGGTGCTGATCGAGCGGTACGGCGTGTCGGCCGAGGCGGTGGACGCCGAGACGACCATCGCCGCGGGGATCACCGCGGCCGCGGCGGCGGTGGCGAACAGCCTTTTGACGAGCGAGCGCATGGAGCTCCTTAGTGGGCTTCATCGGGTACCCGACAAGGAATATCAGGCCCCTCGGAAAAATCGGTAGGATGATCCCGGAAGGTCACTCGAATTTCGTAATGGGAGGGCCGGGGTAGGGTAATCGGGTGCCAACAGTCAAGTGACCGGGAGATGATAGGGGTTATTCACCCGAAACCGGCGCGCAACGGGCGAGAGAGCGCTGATTTTCGGCGTCGGGTGCGGCAGATGGGGGAGCACGCGCCAAGATGGCCACCGATCGGGCTCGTGTGGTGTTCCCCGGGGGTTCGTCGACACCCTCGGGGAGGACAAGCCGAACGGCGCACACCACGGCGATCCTCACCGCCGTCCTGACCTTGGTCGGCACCAGCCAGGCGGGGGCGACGAGGCCGTCGCAGGTCGCCGTCACGCCCGACCCGGTCGCCACGCGCGCGGCGTCGACGGTGGACATCCGTGGCTTGCGCCCCGCAGGGGCGCGTCCGCTCGCGCCCACTGCCACCTCGCCCGGCTTCGCCCAACCGATCACGCTGCGTGGGGCAGGCGCCGGTGGCGCCGGCCGAGCCCTCCGCGACACCGGCACCGACACCTGTCCCGGCACCGCGACGCCGGACCGCCACGCGGTGACCTACGACTGCTGGGGCTGGGTCGTCCGCGCGGAGTGCGTCGTCTCCTGGCGGAGCAGGGCGACCGGTGGGCCACGGCCGGGTCCTCGGCGGCCTGGTCCAGTGCGGTGGTGAGCACCCGCGCTCCCGCCAGTGCTCGGTGATCATCGGGTGGATGCCGCGCCGATCGTCGGCGCACAGCACGCGGTCGGTCAACCCGGCCTGTTCCAGCCGGGTGACCAGCCTGCTCACGGAGCTCTGGTTGAGCCCGATGGCCTCGGCGAGGTCCTGCACGCGCAGCCGGAATGGAGGCGCGAAGGTCGAGGTTGTGGCGGTGGTCTGCGCGGCGGCTGGAGTGGCGGCGGTGTTGCCGCAGGTGGTAAACCGCGTCCCGGTGCCGGTGCCGGTGGTGTTCCTGGGGTTGGGGGGCGGCGGTGTTCGCCTTCCCTTCACCCGCGCCGCCGTCGCCGTCAGCGTGGTCGGCGTCCTGCCCTCGGCCAGGCCGGGCACCGGATCGCGGTCGATGTCCTGTGGCGCCTGGCAGCCGATGTGGTGCTGGGTCTGGCCACCGGGTGGCTGTTGCGCACGCTGTTGTCCGCCTTCCACTCACCGAGGCTGCGCCTGGCCGAACAGGCCGAGGGATTCGTGGCCTTGGCGGCGACCTCCCTCACCTACGGCGTCCCAGAGCCGGTGAGTGGCTACGGTTTCGTGGCTGTCTTCGTCTGCGCGTGCACGATCCGGTCCGCGGAGCGGTCGCACGGCTACCACCGCGTCCTGCACCAGGGTGTCCGCTCGATACCGGTGGCGGCAGGCGCGGACGTTCTTCTTCTGCGGTGACCGTGGCGTGCCCCCTGCGAGGCGAGCCCAGGACCCACCCGAATCGAACTCCACTTTGGACGCTGTCGTCCGATCCCGCACGCTGCTCGGGGCGGCAGGCCAACCACAGGGCGATGGAGGGCACCAATACCCCGATACGGTGATGGCGCGCCAGTGGAATGAGGTCCAGAATCGACGTATGGAGTCCGGTCGTAGCTCGGCGCACGGCCACCAGGCGCGGGTAGTCACCTTCGCGACGGCCTCCCTCACCGCGGTCGGGGTCGCCGCGCTGGTGGGGTACGCGGTGGACTCCAGAGTTCTCGCCTCGCTGGTTCCCGGCGGAGCCACCGTGGACCTGATGACCGCGATCTGCTTGGTCCTCCTGGCGATCGCCCTGCGCCTGGTGGTGCCCACCGGTGGTTCTCCGGCCCGGCGGTGGGCGGGGCAGGCGATCGCGGCGGCGGTGGCCGTCACGGGCATCGTGGCCTTCATGACGACCGTCGGCGATCACCCCTCCCCTGCCGACGCCGTACCGTTCGACGAACAGATCCGGGCGTGGGCGGTGGGCACGGGTACCCCCACCGCGGTGGCGGCCGCGGCGGTCGCGCTGGCCGCCTGCGGGGTGATCGCCTTGGATGTCGACACCGTGCTCTCGACCGCCGCCGCGGTGGTGGCGGTGGTGGCGGTGGTCGCCGGTGGCCACGGCCCGGGGAACAGCCGTGCGATGGCGCTCCCGGCGGGTGTGGGGGTCGTCGCGGTCTGGGTGGCCGTCCTGGCGGCTCGATCCGACCGGCCGTCGGTCCGCAACCTCGCGGGTCCGAACGGGACGGCGGCGGGCAGGTTGGCCTCGGCGGTGGCCGCGGTGGTGCTCCTGGCGGGGCCGCCGCTGGCCGCGGTGGGCGTGGTCGACGCCGCGATCTCCGCCGCCGCGCTGCTGGTGGTCGTGCTGGCGGCGGTGCTCGCCCTCGCGAACGAGAGGGCGCGGCCCAGCGCCGAGTCGATCGCCTTGGAGGGCGAGCAGCGGTTCCACCGCTTGGTGCTGGGTGCGCCGGACGCGATGGTCATCGTCGACGAGCGGGGTCTCATCACGCTGGTCAACCAGCAGACCGAACGGCTGTTCCGCTACCGCGCGGACGAGCTGGTCGGCAAGCCCGTCGAGGTGCTGATCCCGGAGCAGTTCCGCCGGGACCACGTGCGCAACCGGCACGAGTACCTCACCTCGCCCTCGCACCGGGGGATGGGCGTCGGTCTGGAACTGGTCGGCCAGCGCCGTGACGGCAGCCAGTTCCCGGTCGAGATCAGCCTGGCCCCGCTGGAGACGGACCAGGGGGTGCTGGTCTCGGCGGCCATCCGCGACACCAGCGAGCGCCGGGAGGCCGAGCAGGCACTGGCCGCCGCCCGGGACGAAGCGCTGGCGGCGGTGCGGGTGAAGTCGCAGTTCGTCGCGATGGTCAGCCACGAGATCCGCACCCCGATGAACGGCGTCATCGGGCTGACGGAGCTGCTGCTGGACACCCCGCTGGACGCCTCGCAGCAGCGCTACGCCCAGTCGATCCGAGCCTCGGGCCGGGCACTGCTGACGATCATCAACGACATCCTGGACTTCTCCAAGGTGGAGGCGGGCAAGGTCGAGCTGGTGGAGACCGAGTTCGCCATGGACCAGGTGCTCGGCGAGGTCGTGCACGCCGCGGTGGAGGCCGCGCGCGACAAGGACATCGAGGTCGTCGGCCACTACCCCCCTGAACTGCCCATCGGGCTGCGCGGCGACGCGGGGAGGTTGCGGCAGGTGCTGCTCAACCTGCTGGGCAACGCGGTCAAGTTCACCGAACGCGGATCGGTGGTGCTGCGCGCGGAACCCCAGGGGGTCACCGAGGACGGCGGCGTCCGGATCTGCTTCGCCGTCGAGGACACCGGGATCGGCATCGCCGCGGCGGACCTGCCGTCGCTGTACGAGCCGTTCTCCCAGGTGGAAGCCGCCGCGAACCGCCGCTACGGCGGGACGGGACTCGGCTTGGCCATCACCCGGCAGCTCGTCGGGCTGATGGGCGGCGAACTGGAGGTGACCACCGAACCGGGTCGTGGCAGCCGGTTCAGCTTCGCGCTGCCGTTCGGCCGCGCGCCCGAGGCGGACGCGCCCGCGTCCCGGCACCTGTCGGGTCGCCGGTTGCTCCTGCTCGACGACAACCCCACGACCCGTGACCTGATCACCCGGCACAGCCGGGCCTGGGGCATGGTCGCGACCTCGGACGCGGACCTGACCACCACGCTCGACCGGCTCCGCACCGCCGAGGCGCAGGAGCCCTTCGACCTGGTCGTGATCAACCAGCACGTGGCCGACCGCGGCGGGCTCGACCTGGTCTCCGCGATCGCCGCCGACGCGGACCTGGCGCACATCGACACCGTGCTGCTGACCTCCGGGTCCTACCAGGACGACCAGCGGGCCATCGCAGCGGGCGCCAGCGCGGTGCTGCCCAAACCGATCAACCCCGCCCAGCTCCACACCTGCCTGGTCGGGTTGCTCGCCCCCGCTGAGGGGCCTGCCACCGGCAGCACGCCCCTGCCCGTCCAGCGCGGCCGCGCCGAGGGCGGCGGGGAGACGATCCTGCTCGCCGAGGACAACGAGATCAACCAGATGGTCGCGGTCGGCATCCTGACCAGGTTCGGCTACCAGGTCGACGTCGCGGACAACGGACTCGAAGTGCTCCGCATGGTCGGGACCAAGCCCTACGCGGCGATCCTGATGGACTGCCAGATGCCGGAGATGGACGGCCTCACTGCCACCGTCGAACTGCGCAGCCGCGGCGGGGCGGGTGAGATCCCCCCGATCATCGCCATGACAGCGGGCGCGTTGGCCGAGGACAGGCAAGCCTGCCTCGACGCGGGCATGGACGACTACGTGACCAAACCCGTGGACCCGGTCGTCCTGCGCAACACCCTGGAGAAGTGGATACAGCGCAGTCGCAACCCCGTGGGCGGACGGGGGATCGGCAAGCCCTAGCGGTGCGGAACGCATGCTCAACACCAGCGCGGCCGTCGAGGTGTCCACAGCGAACTGGAGGTGAGCACAGTCGTCGGGAGCGTCCAAGCCCGGCGGATGGTGGACCTGACCGAACCCGCGGCGTTCAGCCCGGCTTGCGCGCCTCGATGAGGAAGCGGTGGGCGAGGGTGTGGAAGGCGCCCTCGGCGCGGATGTGCTTGTCGAGCAGGATGAGCCGGTCGCGGTATGGGGCGACGGCGAAGTCGGGGACGAACCAGACGATTTTCCGCAAGAGGTAGACCACGGCCCCGATGTCGTCGAATGTGACCGGTAATCCTGCTTTGCGCAGGTCGAGCACTTCGAGCCCGGCGCTCTCGGCGGCCTCGGCTTCCCGTTCGGCGAAGTCCCCGCGCGCCCGCTGGGGGCCGAGGATCGCCTCGACCAGTTCCCGGCCGGATCCGGAGCCCACGTGTTGGGCGAGGTAGGTGCCCCCGGGGCGCAGTACCCGGCGGATCTGCGACCAGTCGGTGGAGCCGATGCGCGGGTGCCTGCTGACCACCAGGTCGAAGGTGTCGTCGCGGAACGGCAGGGTGCCGTCCTCGGCCGCGACGACCGCACCGTCGAACTTCGCGAGGTCGCGCTGGGCGCGGAGGAGCAGCTCCGGTCGGCTCTCGGTCGCGGCCAGCAGCCGTGGTGAGCGGGCTAGCGCGCCCGCGAGGACCGCCCCGTCCCCGGTCTGCGCGTCGAGCACGCGGTCGGACTCCCCGATCCGGCTCGCCAGGATCCGGGTGTACGCCCAGGGTGCCCGCTGCTCGTGGGCCCGCCCGTCCAGCCAGGAGTAGTCCGAACCCGAGGTGTCGGCCGCGGTCGCCTCGGCAACAAGGTCATCGAACAGGCGCACGCGACCAGTTTCGCAGAACGCTGTACGGCTCGCCGCCCGACGCTGCCGCACCACACCCCGCCACGGTGGTTCGCGGGCCCGGCTGGTGGCGGCGCGCGCCGTGCACGCGACCGCCGGTCGTGAACAGGCGTGGGCAGTTCCCGACCCCCGGGCCCGCGCACGGGCCGCTGGTGGTGGTCCGATCTGACGATTCCATGACGGCACGCACCACACCCCGCCACGGCATGCCCAGGCGTCCTAGTTTCGCGGTGTGCGTGTACTCGTGACCGGCGGGGCCGGCTTCATCGGATCCCACATCGCCGACCAACTGGCGCGATCGGGCGACGAACCCGTCATCCTGGACTGCCTGCTGCCGACCGCGCACGGGCGCGGCGGCCCACCGGCCTACGTGGAGGACTACGAGACCGTCATCGGCGATGTGGCGGACGGGTCGCTGCTCGACCGGGTGTTGCCCGGGGTGGACGCGGTGTGCCACCAGGCGGCGGTGGTGGGCCACGGCATCGATCCTGGCGACGCGCCGTCGTACGCGTTGCACAACGGCTACGGCACGGCGGTGGTGTTGGCCGCCATGCACCGCTCGCGCGTGTCCACTTTGGTCATGGCGTCGTCGATGGTGGTCTACGGCGAGGGCCGGTACGCCTGCGGCGTGCACGGTGTGGTGCCGCCCGCGCCGCGCGCCGCCGCCGACGTGGCCGCGGGCCGGTACGAACCCACGTGTCCGTTGTGCGGTGCGGCCCTGGAGTGGCGGTTGGTGCCGGAGGACGCTCCACTGCGCCCGGTGAGCACGTACGCGGCGACGAAGCTGGCCCAAGAGCACCTGGCGGTGGCGTGGGCGCGGCAGACGGGCGGGTCGGTGTGGGCGATGCGCTACCACAACGTCTACGGCTCCAGGATGCCCAGGGACACCCCGTACGCCGGTGTGGCGTCGCTGTTCCGCTCCGCCCTGGAGCGGGGTGAGGCACCGACGGTCCTGGAGGACGGACGGCAGCGACGGGACTTCGTGCACGTGCGCGACGTCGCCCGTGCCAACGTCCTGGCGCTGCGCGAGGGCGGGCGGGCGGGAACGCTGACACCGTTGAACATCTGCTCGGGAGAGCCGCACACGGTCGGTGAGCTGGCCGAGGAGTTGTCGCGCGCGCTGGGCGGCCCGCCGCCGCGGGTGGTCGGTGGGGCGAGAGCCGCGGACGTGCGGCACGTGGTGGCCGACCCGGCGAACGCGCGGCGGTTGATCGGCTACACCGCGCGCACCGGGTTCGCCGAGGGCGTGGCCGAGTTCGCCACGGCCGAGTTGCGGGCGCCTGCGGTCGTCAGCGGGTGAGCAGCGGCAGCCGGACCTCGAACCGGCAGCCAGGCCCGTGGTTGCGCACCCCGATGCGCCCGTGGTGCGCCTCGACCAGCCCCTTGGCGATGGCCAGGCCGAGCCCGGCGCCGGTGGTGCCGGTGTGGTCCGGGGTGCGGGCGGTGCTGCCGCGGTAGGCGACGTCGAAGACGCGGTCGATCTCGTCGTCGGGGATGCCGCCGCAGCCGTCGGCGACGGTGAGCAGCGCGTGGTCGCCGTCGAGGCCGAGCACGACGGCGACCGTGCCCTCCGGTGGGGTGTGCCGGATGGCGTTGGCCACCAGGTTGCGCACGACGCGGGCCAGCTCGGGGTCGCTGCCGGAGACGACGGGGTCGGCCTCGGCGCGGGCGAGCAGCCGGACGCGGTGGCGTTCGGCCACGGGGGAGTGGGCGGCGACGGCGTCGCCGACGACCTCGGGCAGCAGCACGGCGGTCATGGTCAGGCGCAGTGCGCCGGAGGCGATGCGGGACAGTTCGAACAGGTCGTCGACCATGCCGGAGAGCCGGTGGGTCTCGGTGCCGATGCGGGTGGCGTAGTCGGTGACCTCGGCCCGGTCGGCCACCACGCCGTCGGCCACCGCCTCGGCCATGGCCGCGATCGCCGTGAGCGGGCTGCGCAGGTCGTGGCTGATGAAGGCGACCAGGTCGCGGCGGGCGGTCTCGGCGGCGCGCTCGCGGTCGCGGGCCATCCGCTCGGCCAGGCCGCGGCGGGCGAAGCCGCGGCCGAGGACGAGGGCACCGGGCACGGTGACCAGGGCGACGAGCAGGCACACCAGCAGGGTGGTGGTCAGGGTCGGGGTGAACATGAACCCGCTGATCCCCAGCACCCCGGCCAGGGTGGCCAGCACCGGGGCCAGGGCCAGCACGGTCATGACCGCCGCCAGGGAGCCGTGGCGCAGCAGGTACAGCGCCAGGGCACCGGCGAGCGCCACGGGCAGGGCGAACAGCAGCGCCAGGGGCAGCACGTGCCAGGCGTGGCCCAGGATGGCGGCCAGGGTCTCGTCGGACTCGATCACGGCGCGCGCCGGTCGTAGCGGTAGCCGTGGCCCCACACCGTCGCCACGCGGGCGGGCCGGGACGGGTCGGACCCCAGCTTCTCCCGCAGCCTGCGCACGTGGACGGTCACGGTGCCCTGGTCGCCGAAGTCCCAGCCCCACACCTCGGCGAGCAGCTCCGCCCGGGTGAACGCCGTCCCCGGGTGGGCCATCAGGAAGGCGAGCAGGTCGAACTCGCGGGTCGTGAGCGCTAGCTCGACACCGCCCAGCAGGGCGCGGCGGGCGGTCGGGCGCAGCAGGAGGTCGTCGTCGACCAGGTCGGGTACCGGTGTCGCGACCGGGGGCGTGCGCATCCGCCGCAGCACCGAGCCGACGCGCAGCACGAGTTCGCGCGGGCTGAACGGCTTGGTGACGTAGTCGTCCGCGCCGACCTCCAAGCCCGCCACCCGGTCTTCCTCCTCGCCCAGCGCGGTCAGCAGCACGACTGCCGGGCCGTCCGCCGCGCGCAGCCTGCGACACACCTCCACCCCGTCCGGACCGGGCATCATCACGTCCAGCACCACGAGGTCCGGCCGGGCGGCGGCGCACCGGCGCAACGCCTCCGTCCCGTCCCCGGCGACCGTGACCGCGTAGCCCGCGTTCTCCAGGTAGCGGCGCACGACGTCGCGCACCGTCTCGTCATCGTCGACGACCAGCACCGAGCCCGTCTCGCGTGGCACGTGGCGCCCTCCCTACCAGTTCGTCATCAGCAGGTGGTTCACCACGAGTGCGGTGGCCGCCTGCGCGGCCAGCCAACCCCGCTGCTTGCCGGGCAACAGCGACACCGCAGGCCACAGCCACACCACGAAAGGCAACCAGATGCGCTCGACTTCGGCCTTGGACAACCCGGACAGGTCTGCCACGAGCACCGCCGCCGCGGCGGCGGCGACCAACACCAGGACCGGATCGCACCGGGATCGTACGCCGCGGCGCAGCCCGGGCAGGGCGGCGACCACGGCGGGCCCCGCGCACACGCAAGTGGCCGCCAGGTTCGCCCACGCCCAGTACCAGTAGGGCCGTTCGGTGGCGATGCCCTGGTAGTAGCGGACGGTCACCAGGTGGTAGCCGTCCCACCACGAGAACCCGGCCACCGCGAACACCACCACCACGAGCACCGCTCCGAGGACGGCCCACGGGGCTACCGACCACCGACGACCGCACACCACGGCGGCGAGTGCCACCAATCCGATGAGGACCAGCCCGTAGGACAGGAAGGCCCCAGCCCCGAGCACCACCCCCGCGGCGACCGCGACCGCCGCCGAGGCGCGCCGGGCGGCCAGGGCCAGCAGGGCCACGCCGCACGCGGTCACACCCGCGAACACCCCGTCGGCGCTCGCGCCCACCCACACCGCGCCTGGCGCCAGCACCGCGAAGGGCACCACCGCCCGCGCCGCGTCGGCGCGGCCGAGCAGCACCAGCGCCACCGGGACCGCGACCGCCGCCAGGCAGCCCACGACCACGCACAGCACGGCCGCCCACGCGCCCCCGCCCAGACCGATCCGGTCCAGCCAGACGAACACCAGCGTCGCCAGGGGCGGGTGGCCGGACACGTGCGTGGTCCACGAACCCGGCTGGAAGTCCAGGATCCGGTCGGTGAAACCGCGCAGCGCGGCGCGGACGTCGGTGATCCCGGGGACCTCGTGGAGGTATTCGTCCCGAGTGGTCAACCGGTCGGCCACCCCGCGGTCCCAGCCGTCGACCAGGGCCAGGGCGAAGGTCCACGCGACCGCGGCCACATAGGCCGCGGGAAGCAGAACGCGCCACCTCGCCCGCCCGGCCAACGCGGGGCCCCAGGCCACCACGACGACGGCCACGACCACCGCCGCGGGCGTTCCCGGTCCGATGTGCGGGAGCCACCAGGCGAACAGCGGAGCGGCGGGCGCGTGGATGGACACCCCCGACCCGGGGCGGTTGAGGTACGCGCCGGTCCCGACGGCCGCCACCACCAGCACCGCCGCGGCCGCCACAGCGGCGCGGCATCCCTTCGCGGTGATCCTCTCCGGATTCGGCGGGCGCGTTCGCACCGGGGCACGATAGCCGCGCGGTGAGCGCGGCGAACACCTCCCGGACCACACCGTCACCGGTCGGTAAGAACTCGGCTGCTGTCAGCATTTCGTAAGCACCGCAAGGGTTCCCGACCTTCCGGGATGGCCATAGCGTCGACCGCGTGAGTGATGATCCGATCCCGGGGCACGTCGATGTCGTCCTGCCCTGTCTGAACGAGGCGGCGGCCCTGCCCGGCGTGCTGGCCGCCCTGCCGCCCGGGTACCGGGCCATCGTGGTCGACAACGGGTCGACCGACGGGTCCGCCGAGGTCGCGGCGGCGCACGGCGCCGCCGTGGTCACCGAGCCCCGCACCGGTTACGGCGCCGCGGTGCACACCGGGCTGGAGCACGCCACCGCGGCCGTCGTGTGCTTCGCCGACGCGGACGGCTCCCTGGACCTCGGCCAGTTGCCGACCCTCGTGGCCGCCGTCCACGGCGGCGCGGACCTCGCGGTCGGGCGCCGGGTCCCCGAACGAGCGGATGTGTGGCCCTGGCACGCCAGGGCGGGCAACCGGCTGCTGGCCGCCCTGCTGCGCCGCCGGGGCTTGGCCGTGCGCGACATCGCCCCGCTGCGCGCCTGCCCGCGCGAGGCCCTGCTCGCGCTCGGCGTCACCGACCGCGCCTTCGGCTACCCGCTGGAACTGCTCATCCGGGCACAGCGGGCCGGGTGGCGGGTGGACGAGTTCGACGTGGTCTACCGAGCGCGGGCCGCGGGCACCCGGTCGAAGGTGTCCGGCTCGCTGCGCGGCACCCTGCGCGCGGTGCGCGACGTGGGGCGGGTGGCGCTGCGATGAGCGAACCGGAGTTCGTCCTACTGGTCGTGGCCAAAGCCCCGGTGCCCGGGTTGGCCAAGACCCGGTTGTGCCCGCCCGCCACCCCCGACCAGGCGGCGGCGATCGCCGCCGCCGCGCTGCTGGACACCCTCGACGCCGCCGCCGCGACCCCCGGGGCGATCCCGCTGGTGGCCCTCACCGGATCGGTCCCCGCCGGGGTCCGCGCCCACGAGGTCCGGTCCGCGCTCGAACCCCTCACGGTGCACCCGCAGCGGGGCGACGGCCTGGCCGAGCGACTGGTCAACGCCCACCAGGACGCCGCCGACCGCTTCCCCGGACTGCCCGTGCTCCAGATCGGCATGGACACCCCCCAGGTGACCCCCGCCCTGCTCGCGGCGACGGCCCGGCCGGTCCTCACCGGCGCGGCGCCTGCGGTGCTCGGCCCCGCCGCCGACGGCGGCTGGTGGGCGCTGGCCCTGCGCGACCCGCGACAGGCCAGGGCCTTGGCGGACGTGCCGATGTCGCGCGCGGACACCGCCGCTCGCACCCGCCTCGCCCTGGGCGAACCGATGGGCACCGCGGCGGTCCTGGTCGACGTCGACACCATGCCCGACGCCCTCGCCGTCGCGGCGGACTGCCCGGACACCCGCTTCGCCGAGGCGGTCCGCGCCGTGGTGGTGCCCACGTGACCGCGCCCGTGGGAACCGAGTTCGACCCCGGCCTGCTGGGCACCCGCTGCTGGCTCGAACGCCCCGGCGGCGACCGCGTCGAACTCCCGGTGCACCGCTGGCGCGGAGCGGTCTCGCCGGGCGACGAGCTGCTGCTCGACACCTGCGCCGGACCCACCGTCGACATCGGCTGCGGGCCGGGCAGGCTCACCACCGCCCTGACCAGCCGGGGGATCCCCGCGCTCGGCATCGACACCTCGCCCGTCGCGGTCCGCCTCACCCGCGCCCGCGGCGGCGCCGCGCTGCGCCGCGACGTCTTCGACCGGCTGCCCGGCGAAGGGCGCTGGTCGCACGCCCTGCTGGCCGACGGCAACATCGGCATCGGCGGCGACCCGGTCACCCTGCTCCGCCGCGTAACCAGCCTGCTCGCCCCCGGTGGAACGGTCGTGGCCGACATCGACCCGCCCGGCACCGGCCTGCGCCGCGACCGGGTCCGCCTGCGGCCCGCCTCCGGGGCCGCGGCCCGGTGGTTCCCCTGGGCCTGGCTCGGCGCGGACGCCGTCGCCGAGGTCGCGACCCGGGCGGGTCTGCGGCTGAGCAGGCTCGACCACGACCACCACCGCTGGGTGGTCGCACTGGCGCGCCGGTGAAGCCGCGCCTTCCCCGCGAGTCGGACTTCCGCGGTGCCGCGCACTCGCCGCGAGTCGCCACCCGGGTGGGACTGGCCCTCGCGGTCACCTTCGGCCTCTGCTTCCTCACCGGACTGCTCAGCCACCTCATCCAGCACCCGCCGCACTGGTTCACCTGGCCCAGCCGCCCGGTCTCGCTCTACCGCCTCACCCAGGGAACCCACGTGATCAGCGGCATCGCGAGCATCCCGCTGCTGGCCGCCAAACTCTGGAGCGTCTACCCCGAGCTGTTCACCCGCCCCGCGCTGCGGTCCGCGACCCACGCGCTGGAACGCCTGTCGGTCCTCGCACTGGTTGGCAGTGCCCTGTTCGAGCTCGTGACGGGACTGCTCAACGTCACCCAGAACTACCCGTGGCCGTTCTTCTTCCCCCCGGTGCACTACGCCGTGGGGTGGATCGCCGTCGGGTCGATCATCCTCCATGTCGGACTGAAACTCCCGGTCGCGCGCGCCGCCCTGGCTCCGGAGCACCCCGTCGCGCCCGTGGGCACCACCGTGTCCCGACGCGCCTTCCTGCGTACCACGGCCACGTCGACCGGCGTAGCCGTGCTGGCCACCGCGGGAGCCACCATTCCCGCCCTGCGGCACGTCTCCCCGCTGAAGTGGCGATCCGACCAAGGCAGCCGGGGCCTGCCCGTCAACCGAACCGCCACGGCCGCCGGGGTGGTCGCAGCGGCCACCGACCCGGACTGGCGACTGGAAATCTCGACTCCCGCGGGCACCACATCGCTGTCTCGCGCCGGACTCGCCGCCCTCCCGCAGACCACAGTGGACCTCCCCATCGCGTGCGTGGAGGGGTGGAGCCGCACCGCAACGTGGACCGGTGTCGCGTTCACCGACCTGCTCCACGCCATCGGCGCCCGCCCGGGAAGCGAGGTCCGGGTCTCCTCCCTGGAGACCACCGGCATCTACTCGACCAGCGTCCTACCCGGCACGCACACCGCCGACCCGCTGACCGTGCTCGCCCTGGACCTCAACGGCGCCCCGCTCGACCTGGACCACGGCTATCCCTGCCGGGTGATCGCCCCCAACCGGCCCGGCGTCCTGCAGACCAAGTGGGTCTCCCGCCTGGAGACGGCATGACCGCGATCCGCGCCCTGCTCGTGATCAGCGGTCTCGCCACCCTGGGATGGGGCGTCACGCTGTTCGCCGACTGGGCGCTGCCGCTGTCCTGGACCTCCGTCTCGGCGGTCCTCTGGCTGATCGCCTGCCCGCTCGTCCACGACGCGCTCATCGCCCCCGCCATCGGACTCACCGCACGTGCCCTCGACTTCCTACCCGCCCCCGTAGCCCTCCCCGCCAAGCGCGGTCTCGCCGCCACCGCGGTACTCGCGGTCATCGCGTTCCCCCTGGTGTGGCGGCCGTTCGCGGCGCCCGCCCCACCCGGCGCGCACGACGAACCGCTCGCCGGACTGCTCGTCTCAACCGCGGTCGTGTGGATCGCGGTCGCGTGGCGCGCGAGGACGGGGCACAGCAACGTCCCCGAACAGAACACCGACCCCGGCACGGCGGGCGGGTAGTGGTGGTCGGACACGTCACGTCCCCGCGGGACGATCCGCGACCCGTGGCCGTCCGAACCGTCGGGTTTGTCGCTGTCCAGTGGCTCGGTCCCTCGACCGGCCGCTGCACCTGGGGCCGCTCACCGAGGCAGGTCCCGGGCTGCTACCGGCACCGACAGCGTCCTGCCTGCCACTGACATGCTCGGTGCGACCGTCAAGCCCCACTCGATCTACCTGCTCCGCGCTGACCAGCAGGCGCCGCGCTTCGGCCGGTCCGCTTGGTCAGGAGGCCGACGACCGGGCGCAGGTGTGACAGCAGCACAGCGTCCAAGGCGGGCAGGTCGCTGATGTCAACCGGCCGGTCTTTCAACGGCTCGGACAAACCACTGGCCGGTTACGTGCGCGCACTCGCCACCTACGCGGCAGCGGTCGCCGGAGCGGTCGGGGTCGGTCGGCTCCGCGGCGCGCGGTTGCCTGACCGATTCACCCTCGCCGAGACTGTGCTGCTCGTCGTGGCCACCCACCGGGGCAGCAGGATGTTGACCAAGGACGCGGTTCTCAGCCCGCTGCGCGCGCCCTTCACCCGCCACGAGGGACCGGCTGGCGCGGGTGAGGTGAACGAGGTCGTCGCACCCACTGCGAGCGCCCACGTCCACGCTGTGGGTGAACTGCTCACCTGCCCGTTCTGCGCCGCCGTGTGGACGGCGACCGCACTGCTGGCCTGCCACGTCGTCGCGCCCCGCCCCGCCCGGCTCGTTACCACCGGCCTCACCGTCGTCGCGGGGGCGGACGCACTGCACCTGCTCTACGACGCACTCAAGGAACACGTCGAAAGCTGACCCGCGACAGCGGGCGAGGAACACCACCGTTGCACAACGCACGAACGGGGGGATTCTTCCAACGCGAGCCGTTTTTGTGCATGAGTTCGGCCCGGACGGGTGAAGGCACCAAGACCAACGTTCGGCACGCAGTCCTACCGGAGGACGATATGGCCACCGGTGAAATCGGTTTCGATGACGTGACCTTCGACTTGGTCTCGGTGCAGTACCACTCCCTCAAAGCCGGGCACGATTACGGCCAGTATGTGCGTGATGCGCGGAATGCGGGCCGGGACGACATCGCGGACTTTCTTCAGCGACGTGATGAACCAGGACTCCGATCGGGCGCGCAAGTGCCACCAGTTCATCAAGGAGTTGTCCGGGAGTGGTGAATCCGGCCCGGCTGTCGACTGAGGCGACACGTGACGACCGAGGGTCCGGCGCCTGGTGTGCCGGGCCCTTGTCATGCAGTGCCGCCAAACGAAGTCGCTGTCCCGCAAACGAACCCTGTCGACTTCGGGTCAGCGGGATCAGGCTGTGCGGTGACGTCCTCTTCGGACGTCGTGCGTCCGGGAACCGAATGATTCTTTTTGCTGACAAGGCGTTTGGACGAGACTGCGGAACAGCATGCCGTCCAGGCGTTTTCCCGGCGGTGCTACGGGTAGCTCTTCTGCATACACCGTCCCCGTCCCCAGGAGGACGGGTGACACAGCAGTCCGGCCGCTATGCGCCGCCCCACCCCGGAAGCGGCGGTCCCGCCGATCCAGGTATCCGGGAAGTCATCGTCTCCGGCGGCTCACGAACTGGCGACACCGCCGCGGACGGGCTGAAGGAAGTGACCGGGCAGGCGCGTGCCCAGGTGAGTGACCTACTCGACCATGGGTTAGCCCGATTGAACGAACAGGCACGCGGAACGCAGCGCAAAGTGGCCCGCGGTCTGCACACCACCGCCGGGCACCTCGAAGACATGTCGGAGAACTCCCAGAAGTCCGGTGTCGCGGACGATGTCGTCCGGGAGATCGCGCACCGGGCGCGCAAGGTGGCGTCGTGGTTGGAAGACCGCGAGCCCGGCGACCTGGTCGAGGAGGTGCGGGAGTTCGCCAGGCGCAAGCCCGGTGCCTTCCTCGCGGGTGCCGCCCTGTATGTGAGCGGCCGTAGTGCGCTCCGCACGGTGGACCCGGTGCCCGAACGCACCGTGGACACCCTCAAGCAGGTCCCCGACGCCCTCAAGCCCCAGTAGTAGAGGAAACCACGACCGTGAGCAGAGATCCAGTTCAGCTGCGCAACGAGATCGAGGGCACGCAGCGCGCCCTCGGCGCTGATGTCGACGCTCTGGCGGAGAAGGTCACCCCGAGCCGGGTGGTGCACCGGCGGGTCAACCGCTTCCGGCGAGCGATCTCCAGCGCCAGGGACTCCGTGATGGGCACCCCGTCACCGCGTCGGAACGTGACGCAGCACGAGCCGTCGACGCTGCACCAGGTCGCCGACACGGTGACCACGGGTGCGTCCAACGCGACCCAGGCGGTGCAGGACGCTCCCGCGGCGATCCGCCGCGGCACCACCGGCAACCCGTTGGCCGCGGGCCTGATCGCGTTCGGTGCGGGGTGGCTGGTCGCCTCGCTCGCCCCGGCGAGCGAACCCGAGCAGAAGGCGGCCGAGAAGGTCAAGGACCAGGTCGCGGGCCCCCTCGGCGAGCACCTGAGCCAGGTGGCTCAGCAGACGGGGGAGGCTCTTCGCGAACCGCTCAGGAGGCTGTGGCATCGGTGAAGTCCGCCGCGACCGATGCGGCCCAGAACGTCTCGGACGAAGCCAAAGCAGCATCGAAGGAAGTCCGCAGCGCGACGTAGGGCCGCCTGGCAGAGCGTCAACTGCCCGCCCATCCTCGTGTTCGAGGATGGGCGGGCAGTAGGTTTCTGCTCATGGTCCACCTGTGTCGCCATACGTCCTCGTTCAGCGGAGGAGGACTGCGAGATCATCGCGGCGGGTGATCGTCCACGGTGGACTCGGTCGGTGCGGGCGTGCACTGCGGATCTCGCGGCCTGCCACGTCAGCGGGCTCGCAGCGCGGCCCCATGCGCGAGGCGGGCGAGGAGGTCGCCGTGGTGCTCGACGCGGTCGAGGACGTCCTCGGGGGCGAAGACCAGTTGGTCGGCATGGCGGCAGGCCCTGACCTCGTCCCAGGTGAGTGGGGTGGCCACGGTCGGCTGCTCGCGTCCGCGCAGGGAGTAGGGGGTGATCGTGGTCTTGGCGGGGTTGTTCTGGCTCCAGTCGATGAGCACCTTGCCCGTCCGCAGGGCCTTGGTCATCTTCGCGGTCACCGCGTCCGGGGACTCGGCGGCGAACCGCTCGGCCACGGTCTTGGCGTAGGCGGCGGCCGTGGCGGGATCATCGGCGTGCAGCGCGGCGTAGATCTGCATCCCCTTGCCACCGGAGGTGCACGCGACCGGGCCCAGGCCGTCAGCGGTGAGGACGTCGTGGAGGTGTTCGGCGACGCGGGCGCACTCCACGATCGTCGTGCCGGGTCCGGGGTCGAGATCGAACACGACCCGGTCCGGCGCCAGTCGTCGGTCTCCGCCGCCGACTGCCCACTGTGGTACGTGCAGCTCCAGCGCGGCCAGGTTGGCCACCCACACCAACCCGGGCAGGTCATCGAGCAGCAGGTACTCGATGACGCCCGGCCCCCGGCCGCTGCGGGAGCCGGTGCTCGGCAGGTGCGCGGTGCGCAGCCAGTCGGGTTTGCCGTTGGGCGCGTTCTTCTCGTAGAACTGCTCGCCGCCCACGCCGTCGGGGTAGCGGATGAGCGTGACGGGCCGGTTCTCCAGGTGCGGCAGCAGGATGGGCGCGATGCGGCTGTAGTAGTGGATGACCTCGCCCTTGGTGAACCCACACGGGTACAGCGGCTTGTCCAGGTTGGAGATCGTCAACCGACGCGATTCGACCTGCACGGTGACCCGGGCCGCCGTCCCCACCGGGGGCTCGTCCCGTTCGACCCGTGCCTGCGCGGAGCGCGCCGCGGTGCTGGGCGCGGCGACTTCGGCGGGGTCGAGGTCGTCGCGCAGGCCGCGCCAAGCGGTGTGGCGCAGCCGCCCCGCACCGCGGGTGAACTGCCGGTACACCACCTCACCCACCAACTCCGGCTCCACCCAGGACACGCCACGCACGTCCTCGCGCGGCGGGGCGACCGCGAACGGGTGCGTGGCCCGCTGCTGCAGCCGCGCAGGCAGCTCGCGGCGCTCGCGTTCGCTGAACCCGGTTCCCACATCACCCAGGTAGACCAGGTCACCGGTGGTGGGGTCGTGGGCGCCGAGCAGTAGTCCGCCGAGGGAGCCGGTGAGCCGGTTGCGGCCGGGCCGCCATCCACACAGGATTACGTCCTGGGTCCGCACGAGGGGGTGCTTGAGCCAGGCGCCCGGGCGCTTGCCGGGGGAGTACGACGCGTCCCGCAGCTTGGCCACCAGACCCTCCGCGCCATCGGCGGCGGCCGTGGCGAGCAGGTCTTGCGGGGTCCGCCGGTCGGCGGCCAGTTCGTCGAACCCAACCGCCCGCAGCACCGCCACCCGGTAGGGGTCGGGCATCGGGATCTCGGCCAGCCGCTCTCGACGTTCGACGAGGGGCCGGTGCAACAGGGGCGTGTCGCCCTCGCGCAGGAGGTCGAAAGCCAGGAACCGCACCGCGACGTCGTCGAACCGGGTTTCGCGCTTCGGTGCGGCGGCGTGGGCGCGGTAGCGGCCACGCCGCTCCTGCAGCAGTGCGAACTCGACCCGGCCGTGCTCGTCGTAGGTGACGATTTCCCCGTCCAACACCACCGCCCCGACCCCGGTGCCGCCCTCGTACACCTCGGCCAGCTCGGGGAACTCGTCGGTGAAGTCGATGCCGTTGCGGCTCGTCAACACCGTCGTTCCGTCGGCGGCGATCCGCAGGCAGCAGCGGTAGCCGTCGAGCTTGTACTCGTAGACCCACTCCGGGCCCGACCGCAACCTGCCCGCGTCCGATTTGGCCAGCATCGGCTCCACCCAGCCGGGCACCCGACCGGAGGCCTTTCGCACCACTGCGATCACCTCCCGGTAGCCTGCACTCCGCCAGGCGACCGTAACCCGAACGGCCTAGTCTCGCCGCCGGATCTTCCCCGTGGCAGGGTGGCCGCTGCGGCCTTGCCACTGCACCGAACCCGCAGCGACCGACCATCCGGTCTCGATCGCACCGCGTCGAGACGAGCAGGCGAGGGTGAGTGCGCCGCGGTCGACGGTGATCTCCCCCGATGATTGGGTGGCGGAAGGTCTTCGTGAGCACCGGACGGACCGGACGGGTATGGACCGCAGACGACCTGGCGAACGAGTTGTCACTTGCGTACCTCCGCCGCCCGCGACACAGTCCCCGTGGTGGAGCGCTCGGGGGTCGAGCACCCGGGCCGGATGTCGATCCCGGCCGGTCCGCTTCGACCTCTGGGGTGGAGGTGCCCGCACCGGGCACCCGACGACGCGACGAGAGGACGTGGGCATGGGTCTGCCCGTAGTGCACTTCGAGGTGATCGGGACCGCGCCGGACGCGCTGCGCGACTACTACGCGGGGCTGTTCGACTGGCGGTTCAGCACCGGTGACGCCACCACCGAGAAGGTCTCGCAGCCGGGGAAGTACCACTTCGTGGACGGCGGCGCGACCGGTGACGGCAATGGCATCAACGGCGGGATCGGCGGCGGCGACGGCTTCGAGCGCCGCGTGCTGTTCTACGTCGGCGTGCCCGACGTGGAGGCCGCGCTGAGCAAGGCCGAGAGCCTGGGCGGCAAGCGGCTGCTGGGACCGGAGCCCAGCTCCGGCGACTTCACCGTCGGGCGATTCGCCGACCCCGAGGGCAACGTCATCGGGGTCGCGGGACCGTCGGCGTAACCGCGACCCGCGCCCAGCCAGGTGCGGGAGGGACGCGGCGAGGACCTGCTGCTGATCCGCAGCGACCCCGAGGACAGGAACCCCGCTGCACCTGCGCGCGCCGCGGCTCCCGGCTGCCCGCGCGCCCGCACCGGGATTTCGCGGCGGACGAGGACGCTGTGCGGGAGGCGTTGCTCGCCGCCGCGACCGGTGGCCCGATAGCGGGATCCCGCGCAGCCAGGGGGTTGGTGAACCGGGTCGGCTCCCGCAGGCCGGCCGACCAGTCGCGCGGCGAGCAGCGCTACGTCAGCGTCGGACCCGGGTGGGGAGGGAGACCAGTGCGCCGGTCAGCCCAACGGCGTCACGCCGCTACCGCCACGGGTTCCGGTGTCCGCGCCGCGGTAAACGAATGCCCGACCAGGAGGACACCCAGCAGGGACAGGGCCGCGCACAGCCACACGGTGGGGCGGAGGCCGAGGGTGTCGCCGAGCAGGCCCGCGGCGAGGGCTCCAAGGCCTGCGCGGCTGTGGTGACCGTGCGGAGGGTGGCCATCACACGGCCGAGGATGTCCTCGGGAACAAGGTCGGTCATCGCGCCGGTCAGCCCACACTCGCGATGGCGCCGAAAGCGGCGGTCATGGCCAACCCCAGCACGGCCAGGCCGGGCGCCACGGGCAGCGGACTGCGGGCGAGCGGCAGAACGAACGCCGCCCCCCACAGCGCCGATGCTGCCCAGGACCGCCGTCCACCGCAGACCCCGTCGCCGGACCATGCGCCCGGACAGGAGAGAACCCAGGAGACCGACCAGCCCGCTGACGGCGAACAGCACGCCGTAGAGCCACAGCGGCACGGCCAGATTCGGTCAGCGGACACCGCCGCGCCCCGGTCGGTGGCACGGATGCGGGCGAGCAGCACGAGGTGCACCACTCAGGTGAGCGCGTCGAGCACCAGCGCGACAGCCGCGGCGATCACCACACCCGCCCGCGCCTTGTACGACGGCTGGGTAGAAGCAGCTGACTGACTACCCTCGGCCGCCACCTCCAGCGCTACTGCCCCTGCGTCGAGCGCCAGGGCACCAGCCAACCCCAAGCCACACCGTGGAACCACGCGCACCCGGCGACGACCCGAACCGGCTGCCGAATCCCGGCTCACAGCCGATGACAGCTTTTTCGACCCGGGCAGGCATCCGCCGCCACGACCAAACTCGGGCACGATGACCGTCGACCACCACGTCCGACACCCGGAGGGTTCCGATGACACCACTGGAGGACTTCGACAACCGAGTCGCCTCGGCAGCCTCGGACGGGACGCCTGTGGGGTACTTGTGGGTGCGCGTCCACCGGGTCGGGGATGACCACGCGGTCAACCTCACTTTCGCCCATCGCGACGACGACAGCGAATGGGAGCACCTGGAAGCGGAGGATCCGGAGGGTACCGACGCATATCCGGCCCTCCGGTCCCATCAGGTCGACTGGTTCGGCCCGGTGCTGGACCTGACCTGGCTCGACGACGCCGCAGCCGAGACGGTGCGATCCGAGCAACGGCTCAGCGAGCCCTGGGCCGCCCGTCCACCCTGGTCTCCGAGGTCAACTCCGCTCTCTCCCGACGCACGAGGCGCAGGACACCCACACGATGACCGCCTGCTGAGCCAGCGGCCGGGGATGCCGCGCCGTACCGATCACCACCGTCGCCCCTGTCGACCCGAAGGGTCTACCGACTTGGGAGTGTGTGCCGCACATGCGCGATCGTTGGGAGTGGGCTGGTGAACTCCTTGAGGCCTGCGTCGTCGTCGTTCGTCTACAAGCCCGTCTGCGCGCCTGTCACCGGGCGGAGGTGGTCGAGTGGGCGTTGGGTCGTCGAGAGTCCTGGATGTACCCGTATCCCGAAGGTGGCGTGCCTGGCGCCCCGGAAGGCTGGATGGGGCAGAGCGGGCGCGAACCCAGTCGAGTCGCCGCCGGTCACGCGCGTCACGGAAGGGGTGGGGGCGCGGTCGAGCGGGTACCCCGGGTCCGTGTCCCGCCCCACCCCGCTCGCGCTCGTCCGCGCCACCGCCGTCGACGTGCGCGGGGCTCTGCGGGGCCGCGACCTCGTGCTGTGGGCTGCTGGGCTGACCTTCTTCGGCGTCCTCGCCGTCGTCCCGCTGCTGATGTCGGCCCTCTGGGGAGCCGCCGCCGCGTTCGGTCCCGCGCTGGTGGTCGACGGAGCGCGGCTGCTGGGGGAGTCGCTGCCCGCGGCGCACGACGCCCGTCCGGCGCTGACGGCGCTCGCCGACGTGGCGGTGCGTGCCTCCTGGCCGGTGTTGGTGGCGGCTGTGCTGCCCGCCAGCCTCTACGGGGAGGGGCTGCGGCGCGGGCTCATCGCCGTCACGGGCGGTCCGGTCAGCGGGTCGACGGGGTGGGTGGGCAGGCTGCGGTTCCTGCCGGTGCTCCTCGCCGCGCCGGTGCTGGTGGCGCTCCCGCTGGTGTTCGCGCCCGTCGTCGCGCCCCTGTACGCCGCGGGTGGCTGGTCGACGGTGCTCGGAGTGGTGCTGTCGTTCCACCTGGACCTGGTGCCGGTGTGCGCGGTGGTGGGTCTGGTGCTCGCGGGTATCGGGCCCACGGCGCTGTCCGTTCGTGCGGTCGCCGTCACCGCGTTCTGGCTCGGTGCGGTGCTCACCGGGTTCCTGCACGGCTACGTGCTGTTCCTGGCGATCCCCGTGGACTGGTCGCTGCCCTTCGGCGGTCTGCCGGTCGTCGGCGCCGTGGTCGCGTCGGCGCTGTGGCTGTTCCTGTTGCACCTCGTGCTGCTGTTCGGGTATCGGGTCGCCCTGAGCGCGCGCTCCGCCTCGGTCCATGTGAGAAGGGGAACCCCCGATGACGCTGTTCGACCGGATCCGCGACCGTTGGCCCGCGGGGATTCCGGTGCGGCCGCTGGCCGAGCAGAGGTGGCGGGAGCAGACCCCGACCTACGCGCAGGCGAGCCCGGCGGTGATCGGGGCGGCGGCGAAGCGGGCGGCGACCCGCCCGTCGGGCAACTGGTTCGTCCTGGCCGCGAGCGCCGACATCCGCGCTGACCGTCCTTTCGGGACCTCGGTCGGACGCCACGAGCTGGTCGCCTGGCGCGCGGCGGACGGCGCGCTGGTGGTCGGTTCCGGGGTGTGCCCGCACCTGGGGGCCCCGCTCGCCGCGGGGCGGGTCGACTGCGGCGTGCTGCGCTGCCGCTGGCACGGACTGGCGCTCGACGCGAGCGGCGGCCCCGGTTGGCGGCCGCTGCCCGCCCACGACGACGGTGTGCTCGCCTGGGCGCGTCTCGACGACGTCGGCGGCGAGGCGCCGACTCCCGCGCCGGTACTGCCCCACCGCCCGGATCCGCACGCGTCGATCGCCGCCGTGGCGACGCTGACCGGGGTGTGCGAGCCGGAGGACGTCGTCGCCAACCGCCTGGATCCCTGGCACGGTGCCTGGTTCCACCCGTACTCGTTCACCCGGCTCACCGTGGAATCCGCCCCGGACGCGACCATGGACCTGCCCGCGGTGCAGGACCGCTTCGTGGTCGCGGTGACGTTCCGGGTCGCGCCGCGCCTCGGGGTGCCGGTGCGGGCGGAGTTCTCCTGCCCGGGGCCCCGCACGGTCGTCATGCGCATCACCGAGGGGGAGGGGGCGGGCAGCGTGGTGGAGACCCACGCCACGCCGCTGTCCCCGGGCGCGGACGGTCGGGCGCGGACCGCGGTGGTGGAGGCCACCATCGCCACCTCCGACCGGGCGGGTTTCGCCGCGGCGCGCCGGTTCGCGCCGGTGCTGCGGCCGCTCATGCGGCGAACAGCCGCCAGGCTGTGGCGCGACGACCTCGCCTACGCCGAGCGGTGCTACGCCCTGCGCGTCCCGATGACCCGCAACAGCTAGCGGGCCCGCGCGGCGGCGGCCTCGGCGCGCCACCGCGCCCACCAGGCCCGGGTCAACGCCGGTGCGGCGACGAGTGCCTTCCTGGCGCGCCCCACGGCGGCCCGGCCCGCGAACACGTCGTGGTCCATCGCCTCGATTCGGTCCAGGATCCCGGAGTAGAGGGTCAAAGCGGTGGCGATGCACGGCCGGGATCCCGGGTGCAGCATGGCGACGCCGGGCGCGGCGAAGCGGTAGATGGTGCGGGTGCGTGCGACCTGCTCGGCGACCGCGCGGCGCACCGGCGGGTCCGCCGCGCCGCGCTGCCTGCACCAGGCGAGGCGTTCCCGGTCCACACCCGCCGCCGCCAGTTCGTCGGCGGGCAGGTACACCCGGTCGCGGTCGAGGTCTTCGGCCACGTCGCGCAGGAAGTTGGTCAGTTGGAACGCCTCGCCCAGCGCCGCGGCGCGCGGCGCGGCCTCGGCGGGGTCGGCGGTAGTGCCCAGCACCGGCAGCATCTGCAGGCCGATCACACTGGCCGAACCGTGGGTGTAACGGCGCAGGTCCGCCCGGGTGGGGTAGTCCCGCACGCGCAGGTCCATCCGCATGGAGTCGAGGAAGGCGGTGAACAGCGCCGGGTCGATCCCGTGGCGCTGCGCCGTGTGCGCGAGGGCGACCACGACCGGCTCGTCGCCGAGCCCGGTCGCGAGCCCGAACGACAACTCCCGTTCGGCGCGGTCGATGGCCGCGCCCACGGTGTCCGGGGTCGCGCCTTCGGCGGGTACGTCGACGAGGTCGTCGACCCAGCGGGCGAACCCGTACAGCGCGTGCACCGCGGGCCGCTGCCGGGCAGCGAGCAGGCGGGTGGCGAGGAAGTACGTGCGGCCGTGTGCGGCGTTGAGCGCGCGGCACCGGGTGTAGGCGGTCCGCAGCGCCGGATCGGTGATCCCGGCGGCGTCCAGTTCCCGGGCACTCACCGCGGCCCCCGCCCCACCGCGGTGGTGCGTGATCGCGTTGTCGCGGGCTCACCGGTGATCCGGTCGGCCGCAAGCCGACCGGAGATCAGCGCCGTGGGTACCCCGACCCCCGGAACCGTGCCGGAGCCCGCGAGCACCGCGTTGGCGGTGGCCCGGGGGAAGTTGCCCGGGCGGAACGGCCCGGTCTGGGCCATTGTGTGCGCGTAGCTGAACGGCGTGCCCGCCACGAGGCCACCACGCGCCCAGTCGGCGGGCGTGGTGGTGTGCAGGACTTCCGCCTCGCCGGTCAGGCCCGGTAGCAGGCGGTGTTCGACCACCTCCAGCACCCGCGCGGCGTAGGACTCGCCGTGCCGGTCCCAGTCCAGGCGGCCGCGGTCGAGGTTGGGCACGGGCGCCAGCACCGACAGCAGGTCGTGGCCCGGCGGGGCGAGGTCGGGATCAGTGGCCGTCGGCCGGGTTATCAGCAGCGACGGGTCGGTCATCGTCCGCCCTTGGTCGATGAGTTCGCGGAAGGTCTCCCGCCAGGCCGCGCCGAAGCTGATCACGTGGTGGCCGGTGTCCCACCGGCGCGGTACCCCGAGGTGCACGACCAGGGCCGAGGGCGCGGGCCGCAGCCGCACCGGCCGCCTCGGCGCGCCGCCGAGGAGCCGGTAGGCGACGTGCGGCTCGGTGGTCAGCACCACCGCGTCGCACGGCACCCGGGACCCCCGGCTCGTGCGCACGGCGGTCACCCGATCGCCCCGCCGCTCCAGCGCGGTGACCGGCGCGCCGTACTCGAACCGCACCCCCGCCGCCGCGGCGGCGGAGGCGAGCGCGTCCGGCAGGGCGCGAACACCGCCCCGCGGGAAGAACACACCGGCCACGGTGTCCATGTAGGCGATCACGCCGTACACCGCGAGGGCGCGCCGCGGCGGGACGCCCGCGTACAGCGACTGGAAGCTGAACACGCGGCGGAGCCGGTCGTCGCCGATGAACCGCCCGACCTGCCGCTCCAGGCTGCCGAACCCGCCCATGGCGACCAAGCGCGCCAGCGCGGGGGACAGCAGCGACAGCGGCGAGTCGGTGTTGGCCGCGATGAACCGGTCGTACTCGACGCGGTAGAGCCGGGTGAGCCAGTCGCGCAGGCGCAGGTAGCCGCGCGCCTCGGCCGGGCCCGCGAACGCCCGCACCTCCTCGGCCATCGCCTCGGCGTCGCTGCGCACCGCCAGCCCGCTCCCGTCGGCGAACCGGGCGTCGTACACCGGGGAGAGCGGGATCAACGACAGGTGATCCTCGAGCGCCGCGCCCACCGCGCCCAGCGCGTCCGCCACGAGGTCCGGCATCGTCAGCACAGTCGGGCCGGTGTCGAGCCGGTAGCCGTCCACGTCGACCCGGCCCGCGCGCCCACCGGGCACGTCCTCGCGCTCGAGCACCACCACCTCGCGGCCCCGACCGGCGAGGTGCAGCGCGGCGGCGAGCCCGGAGAGACCCGCTCCCACGACCACCACGCGATCCGTCCGCCCGCTCACAGTCCGCACGTCGACGCTCCCTAGTGGCTTCGGCTGCCGCACGAGTGCGCCAGGTGGAGGAGACGATCGCGCGCCGGGTCGGGCAGAGGCACCCGCGAGAGGGCGGCGATCCCCTCGGCCAGCCGCTGCCCGATCAGGCGCTCCGCCCATTCGCGCGCGCCGGTGGCCGCCAGCACCCGCAGGTAGCGCTCGACGTCGTCGTCGGTGAGCCGGTCGAGGCCGTCGAGCCGCGCGAGTTCGCGACGGGCAGCGGGATCGGCCCGTTCCCTGGCCAGCACCACGACCGCGGTGGCCTTGCGCGCCCGCAGGTCCTCGCCCACCGGTTTGCCGGTCACCTCCGTCGAGCCGAACAGGCCGAGCAGGTCGTCGCGCAGTTGGAACGCCTCACCCACGACGCGTCCGTAGCGCCCGAGGGCGTCGAGCTGGCCTTCCGCAGCCCCCGCCAGCTCCGCGCCGAGTTCGAGTGGGCCGCGCACGGTGTAGTCACCGGACTTGGCCCGTGCGACGTCGCGCACGTCGTCGAGGGCGGGCAGGCGACGGGAGTCGTTCACCAGGTCGCGGAACTGGCCCACCGCCAAATCGCTGCGCATCCGGTCGTAGCGGCGCATAGCCCTCCCGAGCGCGGCACCGTCGACGCCGCTCTCCCGCAGCATCTGCTCCGACCACACCAGGCACAGGTCCCCGGCCAGCACGGCCGCCGACTCGCCGAACCTGTCCGCGCACCCGGACAGACCCTCCCGGCGGTGCCACTCGGCGAACACCACGTGCGCCGCGGGCCGCCCGCGGCGCAGCGCGGAACCGTCCATCACGTCGTCCTGCAACAGGGCGAAGCAGTGCAGCAGCTCCAGGCTGCCCGCCGCGCGCACCGCGGCCGGAGTGGGTTCGGCGACGCACGACCACCCCGCCAGGAAGAACGCGGACCTGACGTACTTGCCGCCCGCGGCGAAGCCGGTCAGCACGGCGGCCAGTTCCCCGGCGTCCGGCACCGCCACGTGTTCGGCGCACCGAGCGGCCACGAAGCCACCCACCTCGCGCATCACCTCGACGCGCACTCGGGCCTGCCAGCGGGCTGCCTCCGAGGGGACCTCGGCGCGGATCGCGGTGCTCACGGACCTTGGCGCTCCTGGTTCTCGAGTCTGCGCGGCGTGATCGAACGGGACCATCGTGCCACCGTTCGGGTGATCCTGCATCGGGTGTGCATCGGTTCTCCAACGGCTTACCCATCCAGCGCCGTCCCACTCGCGGTGGACCGCGGTGGTGCGAGGATGTTCCGCGTGACCGATAGGGCGGCGGTAGAGCAGGTGACTCGCACAGCCGGGCAGGTCGCCCGGCTGCTCGGCGTCGCCGAGTCGACATTGCGCGCCTGGCACCGCCGCTACGGCTTGGGACCCGCGCCCGCCCGCCCCGGCGGGTACCGGCGCTACGCCGACCACGACCTCGCCCGCCTGCAACGCATGCGCGACCTGGTCCGCGGCGGTGTCCTGCCCTCGGACGCCGCGCGCGTGGTGGTTGGGGAACCGGACCACCTCGATCCGAGCCAATCACTGCCCGCCCTGCTGGCGGCCGTCAGGGACCTCGACGGCGGGCGTTGCCTTGCGCTGCTGGAGCGCGTGCTGGCGGGCAGTGGCGTGGTCGCGGCATGGGAGCGGCTGTGCCGACCGGCGTTCGCCGCCGTCGAGGCCGACCAGAGCGCGGACGCGGCGCGGGGCGCGGCGGGCGGGTGCGTCGCGGGCGAGCACGTGCTGTCCTGGGCCACCTCCACCGCCCTGCGGCGCCGAACGGCCGAGGGCAGCGCCCATCGCGGCCCCGCCGTGCTGCTCGCCTGCACCGACGGCGAGCAGCACACCCTGCCCGTGGAGGCGCTGGGCGCCGCACTGGTCGAACGCGGCGTCCCGGTCCGCCTGCTCGGCCCGGCGGTCCCCGCCGAGAGCCTGGCACGCGCCATCGACACGACCCGTCCCGAGGCCGTCGTGCTCTGGTCCCAGCGTCGGGAGTCGGCGCGGACCGGCCCACCCCACCACCCCGCACTCCTCCTCGCCGGCCCGGGATGGACCACCGCGGACGGTGCCGCGCCGCTGTCCTCGCTCACCCACGCGCTCGAACGGCTCACCTGACCGGCCGCGTCCCCGCGCTGCGGCACCGCCGACACCGCCCCGCGCGCCTGATCGGTCCAAGCCGCGCCCGAGCACTCCACAGAACCCCGCCCGCGCCATCCCGGTCGTGGATCCCGTGCGATTGAGCCGGGTGCCGGTGTCGATGTCGATCGCGGTCAACCGCGCGCGAAGAACCCGTCGAGGGTGTCGCACCGGTCAGGGCTGCCGCCCACCTCGACGGTTCTCGTGCCGAAACTCGATACGACCTCGTCGAACCCGAGGAGACCGGACCACCGCCGCGCCCGCCCGAGTGCGCGGGTGCTGCGCAACACCGCGGCGGGTTGCCCGTCGCTGGTGATGAGGACCTGGCCCAGGTCGTCCTCGACCAGTGCCGTCATCGCCGCGGTGACCGCGGTCGGCGGCAGCGGCCGGTCGACCACGAGGTGCGCCCGGGCCCGGTGCCGCTGATCCGACGACCAGGCGCGGGTGTCGGCGATGCCCGCGTAGAGCCCGCCGACCCGCGACCGCGCCGGGAGTCGGACCCGGAGGTCGCGGAAGTCCTGGCGCAGCAACGAATGCGTGACGCGGACGACATCCGCCCCGGGCGCCGGGTCGACCAGCACGTCGGGGACGGCCGCGGGCAGGGGCGCGCCCCTGGTCGCGGGTTCGGGGATCAACGCGGCCAGGCGCGCGGTCTGGGCGTCCAGGTCGCAGGTGCCCGTGCGCCCCTCCCAGGGCGGCCCGTCGTGCCAGGCGACGGCGTCGGACTCGTGCACGAGCACGGCGCCGTTGTTCCAGGCGCGGTAGCCCAGGTCCCAGTCCTCCCCGCCGTAGCCGGTGAAGCGCTCGTCGAACCCGCCGAGGTCGGCGAACAGGCTCGCGCGACACGCCAGCACCGCGCTGATGACGTAGCGGAAGCTGCGGCCGTCGGCGCGCAGCAGGTCCGCCGTGGCGCGGTAACCCGCACGCAACCAGTCGGGTGCGGGCAGCGCCGGGGCCGTCGCGGGGTCGTCCCCGGGACGCAGTGCGCTCAGGTCGGCGTGCGCGCGCCGACCCACGGCCAGCACATCGCGGCAGCGCGTCACCCGTCGGGTGAGCGCGGCGAGGAAACCGGGTCCGGGGACGGTGTCGGCGTCGAGGAACACCAGGACCTCCCCCCGCGCGGCCCGGGCGCCCATGTTCCGCGCCGCCGCTGCGCGGAAGCCGAGGTCGGGTTGCGTGAGGACGGTCGCGTCGGGACACACCGGGGCGTGGGCCGAGCCGTCGTCGGCCACGACGACCTCCAGCGCAGGCGTGGTCTGGGTCCGCAGCGCGGCCAGGACGAGTGCGAGCTGGGCGTGCTGCTCGTAGTGCGTGACCACCACGCTGACCGCGGGCGCGGGCACCGGGTCGGTGCCGAGCAGGTCCCAGCGGTTGTGCGGGACGTACGCGTCGGTGCTCACGCGGCGACCCCGCAGAGTGCGTGGTAGAGCCGCACGTGCGCCGCGCCGACATCGGGCCACGGCGGCGTGCTCGACAACCACGTGGACCCGACCGAGTCGAGCGCCGCGGCCACCGCCCGGTCCAGCGCGGAATCATCGGCGCACAGGGCCAGGGAGCCGGGGTGGCGCCGGTGCAGTTCCACGGCGTAGTCGCCCGGTGCCGCGAGCGGGCGGCGGCGCGAACCCCACCAGGTGAGCAGCGTTCCGCTGGCGCTGGCCCGGTCGTGGAGCACCAGCGGCACGGTGATCGCCGCGGCGGCGGCGGCCATGTCCGCGTCCGACAGCGTCCCGGTGACCACCAGGTCCACCCCGAGGTCTGCCGCCCGCTTGGCCAGCGACCGCTCCAGGTCGGCGTGCCCGGGGCTGGTGCTGCCCGCGGCGACGACGCGGGGGTGCAGCGGGCTGCGCGCGGCGGCGTCGATGGCGCGGGCGTGGCCTTTGCCGGGGTAGAGGAAACCCAGCACGCCCAGCACCGGCTGGTCGGCCCACCACGGCCGGGGCCCGGGCGCGGGCAGCGACGGCAGCGGCAGGTCGATGACGTGAACCTGCCGGTCGGTGAAGGCACGTGCCTTCACCGCTTCGTGTCGGGAGGAGACCAGGATCGCGTCGCACACGCCCGCCACCTCGCGGTACCCCGAGATCCGTTCCCGGTCGCGGCGCGCGTCCGGGTCACCGCCGGGAACGTCGTGCAGGGTCACGACCAGCGGCCGTGGCGCCGTGGCGGCCCAGTCGAGGAAAGACCGCGTCGCCTGCGCGATGCCGGCCCCATAAAGGGAATCGGAGAATTGTGCGTGGGTGAGGTCGGCGTCCGAGTGGGTGGGGTGGAAACCGTGCTCGCGCACCGCGTCCGCCACCAGGGCGGCGTGCCGGACCACGCCGTGGCCGCTGGGGCCCGGCGCGTACGCGCGCACCCTCACCGCGTGCTCGCCAAGGCCGCGGCGTAGACGTGCGCGTGGATGTCGGCGATCGCGCGACGTTGCGCGGCCCGGTGTTCGGGGCGGGCGTGCCACGACGGCCGGTCGCGGTGGGCGGCGCGCACCGCCGCGGCGAGCGAGTCGCGGTCCAACCCGGACTCGTCGTGGCCGTAGACGAGGCAGGGCGCCTGCTCGGCGTAGTAGCCGCAGTTCGGCACCAGCACCGCCGTGCCCAGGTCGTGGCAGGCCTCCAACCAACCCGAGTGGGTGCCGAACCGGTACGGCAACACCGACAGGTCCAGCCCCGCCAGGTAGTCCCACAACTCGTCGTCGGAGAACGGTCGGTGGACGCGCACACCCAGGTCCGCGAGCCGGGCCGCCACCGCGCGGCCGCCCCCGTCGTCGTGCGCATCGATCAGCAGCCGCGCCCCCGGCAGTTCCGCGACGACCGCGGCCAGCGCGCGGGCGACGGGGACCGGGTCGCTGTTGGCGCGCTTGCTCTTGACGTGCAGGCCGACGGCGAAACCCGCGCGCGGGGGTCGCGGCAGGGCGGCGCGGGCGGCTCCGACCACGTGCGGGTGCGGCACGACCACCGCCGTGCGCCCCCAACGGCGCGCGATCTCCGCCGCCGCGCCGCCGGTCAGGGTGATCACCCGGGTGGCGGCGGGTACCAGCACGTCCAGCGCCGCGGCGTGCCTGCCCGGGTCGTCGTGGTGCGGGTTGCGCAGGTCGTGGACGGTGAGCACCAGGGGGTGCCGCGTCGCGGCCAAGGCGGCGACCAGGTCCCGCAGTTGCGCAAGCGAGCGGTCGTCGAAGCCGAAGTGCACGTGGAAGACGTCGAACTCCGCGGCGTGGCCGAGCACCCAGGCGGGGTCCAGCATGGGCGGTGGCCACCACCTCCCGGCCGGGGCGCCGGGTACCTCCACGTCGGCGAGCCGGACCACCCGTGCGTCGCCGCTCGGCGCCGACAGGTGCCGGACGTACACGTGCTGTTCGGGAACGGACGCGACGCGCAGTGGACAAGCTAGGGGCACGGGCGCGGATGCCCGGCCGACCCCGCCCGCAAACCCCGGTGCCCCGCGGACCGTTGCGCCGCAACGATCTTCGGAGTTGACAGCACCCGACTCACGGGTTGAACCGCCGCGCGGTGGGTATCCGCCCCTCGCCGAACGCGGCAGCGCCGAACCGCAGGCACGCCGCCCCGACTCCGGGAGACCCCTTGGCCAGATCGCCGGGCACGCCCCCGCGCCCGGACCGCGCGCGGTCGCTGCGGATCGTGCTCATCGCCTCGGCCAGGTACCCCATCCGGCAACCCTTCCCCGGCGGGCTGGAGGCGCACACCTGGCAGCTCGCGAGCCACCTGCGCGCCCGCGGGCACGCGGTCGAGGTGTTCGGCGGTCCCGGCTCGGACCCCGCGCTGCGGGTCCGGGTCCTCGACACCCGTCCCGCCCTGTCCGAGCACGCGCGCGCCGACACCAGCATGCCCGCGGGCCACTTCATGGCCGAACACCACGCCTACCTCGGGGTGATGCTGGAGCTGGCCCGCGACGGCGGCTACGACGTCGTCCACAACAACTCGCTGCACTACCTGCCCGTCGCCATGGCCGCGAACCTGCTCGCGCCGGTGCTGACCACGCTGCACACCCCGCCGACCCCCTGGCTGGAGTCGGCCATCGCGCTGGGCCCCGCCGGGCACTTCGCCGCGGTCAGCGCGCACACCGCCGACCAGTGGCGGGCGGGCGTCCCCGCGGCCACTGTGATCCACAATGGTGTCGACCTGGACATGTGGACTCCCGGGCCGGGCGGGGGAGTACCGGTGTGGTCGGGCAGGCTGGTGCCGGAGAAAGGTCCGGAGGACGCGATCCACGCGGCCCGCCGGGCGGGCCGCGGGTTGCGCCTGGCCGGTCCGATCCCGGACACCCGCTACTACCGCGAGCGGGTGCGGCCCCTGCTCGGCGACGGCGTCGAGTACGTCGGCCACCTCGCCCACCGGGACCTGGCCGCACTCGTCGGGTCCGCGGCGGTCGCGGTGGTCTCCCCCTGCTGGGACGAACCCTACGGCCTGGTCGTCGCCGAGGCGCTGGCCTGCGGGACCCCGGTCGCGGGCTACGCCCGCGGTGCGCTCCCGGAACTGCTCGACGACCACACCGGCGTGCTCGTCGACCCCGGCGACGTCGACGGCCTCGCCGCCGCCATCACCCGAGCGGCCGCGCTGGACCGCGAACGCGTGCGGGCGCACGCCGAACGCACGTGCTCGCTGGACGCGATGGTCGACGGCTACGAACGCCTCTACCGGGAACTGGCACCGTGATCGCCTACTACATCCACCACCACGGCTCCGGGCACCTGCACCGCGCCCGCGCCATCGCCGCGCGGTCGCGCACACCGGTGATCGGCCTGTCGAGCGCGCAGCGCCCGGCGGACTGGCCGGGCCGCTGGATCCGGCTCGCCGACGACGCGGGCGCCGATCCCGCGACCGACGACGTCACCGCCAACGGCACGCTGCACTGGGCGCCCCGCCACCACGGTGGGCTCCGGGAACGCATGAGCGCGGTGAGCCAGGTCCTCGCCGACGGCGCGCGGGTGCTCGTCAGCGACGTCTCCGTCGAGGTCGCCCTGCTCGCCCGGCTGCACGGCGTGCCCGTGGTGATCATGGCCCAACCGGGCTCGCGCACCGATCGACCGCACCGGCTCGCCTACGACCTGGCCGCCCGGCTGCTCGCCCCGTGGCCGCGGCGCCCGCAACCGGACTGGCCGACGCGCTGGCTGGCCAAGACCGTCCACCTGGGCGGGTTGTCCCGCTTCGACGGGAGACGACCCGAACCCGCCCGCGCCACCGGCCGGGTGCTGGCGATGTGGGGCTCCGGCGGGCTCGACGTCACCCCGGTCCACCTGCGCGCCGCCGCGGCGGCCACCCCCGACTGGGCGTGGACCGTGCTCGGACCCGAGCCGGTCGACGCCGCGGCGAACCTGCGCTGGGCGGGCTGGGTCGCCGACCCGTGGGACGCGCTGGCCGCCGCCGAGGTCGTCGTCACCCACGGCGGCCAGAACGCCGTGGCCGAGGTCGCGGCCGCGCGCCGGGCCGCCGTGGTCATCCCCCAGGACCGGCCCTTCGCTGAACAGCGGGCCACCGCCGCCGCGCTGCTGCGCGACCGCCTGGCGCTCGTCGCGCCGCGCTGGCCCATCCCCGACCGCTGGCCCGACCTGCTGCGCCGGGCACGGGAGCGCGGGGGTGCGCGCTGGGCGCACTGGTCACCCGGCAACGGCGCCGCGCGGGCCGCGGCCGAACTCGACGCGCTGGCCACATGAGCGCGCCCCGCACCGCGGTGGTCACCATCACCCACCGCCGCGACGACCACCTCCACCGGCAACGCGTCGGCCTCGCCGCCGAGCCACCGGACCTGCACGTGATCGTCGGCATGGACGACACTCCGCGGGTGCGGCCGATCCCCGGCGCCGCCCCGGTGACCCCCCTCGCGGTGTCGAGCCGGGGGAGCGGGCTGCCGCTGGCCCGCGCCCGCAACCGCGGCGCCGCCGCGGCGATCGCGGCGGGCGCGGACGTGCTGGTCTTCCTGGACGTCGACTGCGTCCCCGGTCGCCACCTGGTCTCCCGCTACACCGCGGCCGCCGGGCGGATCCCGTCACCCGCGCTGCTCTGCGGTCCGGTCGCCTACCTCCCGCCCCCACCCGCCGACGGCTACCCGATCAGCGGATTCGACGCCCCCATGCACCCGGCACGACCCGTCCCGGCACCCGGTGACATCGTCGCCGACGACCGGTTCGACCTGTTCTGGTCGCTGTCTTTCGCCACCACCGCGTCGACGTGGGCGACCCTGGGCGGGTTCTGCGAGGACTATTCCGGCTACGGCGCGGAGGACACCGACTTCGCCCTGACGAGCAGAGTCGCCGGGGCCACGCTGCACTGGGTCGGCGGCGCCGAGGCCTACCACCAGTACCACCCGCCGAGTCGCCACGAGCCCGCCCGCGCCCCCGAGATCGTCCGCAACGCCAACACCTTCCACCGCAGGCACGGCCACTGGCCCATGCGCGACTGGCTCGAAGACCTCGCGGTGGCCGGTGTGGTGGAGTTCGACCCCGCCCACGACCTGCTCCGGTCCGCCGGTCCCGGGGACGTCTAGGCTGCCTGCGTGGACCTGCGGACAAGCTCGTGGCACGAGCTGCTGAGCCGCGTCATCGACGCCGCGCACCGGGCCACCGCGTCGGACTTGGTCGACGTGGTGGTCTCGGCGTGCGCTCGGGTCGATGTCGGGGCGTGGCTGTACGTGGTCGACATGGCCCAGCGGCGGCTGCACCCGCTGCCCGCCCGGAGCGAACCGGCCGGGCGAGCACTCGGTGTGGACGACACGACAGGGGGACGGGCGTTCCGGACCGCCGAGATGGCGGTGACCGGGGTCGCGGGGGAGCGGCCGGTGCTGTGGGTCCCGATCGTCAACGGGACGGAACGGCTGGGCGTGCTCGCGTTGTCGCTGCCGCTGGACACGGACCCCGAAGACGTCGTGGTGCGGGAGCGGTGCTGGACGTTGGCGGGCCTGGTCGGACACCTCGTGATGTCCAAGCGGGCTTACAGCGACCTGCTGCACACCGTCCGCCGACCGCAGCCGTTGTCGGTGGCCAGCGAGCTGCTGTGGCAGCTGCTCCCGCCGCAGACCTTCGCCAGCGGCGACCTGGTGGTGTCCGCGACGATGGAGCCCTTCGACCGGGTCGGCGGGGACGGCTACGACTACGCCGTCGACGACACCCGCGCCTACTTCGCCGTCTTCGACGCCACCGGCCACGACCTGGCCGCCGGGCTGATCACCACGATGGTGCTGGCGGCCACCCGCAACGCCCGCAGGCAGGGCGGCGACCTGACGGCCATGGCCGCGGCGGCCGACGAGGTCCTCGACAGCCACCCCACCGATGGCGTGTGCACGGCGGTCCTCGCCGACTTGGACCTCACCACCGGCGAACTCCGCTACCTGCTGGCGGGCCACCCACCCCCCATCCTCCTCCGCGGCGGGCGCGTCGTGAGATCGCTGGACACCCGACCGCGGGTTCCGCTGGGAATGCGGCCCCGCCAGGACTCGACCGAGGTGTCGGGGGTGGGTGTCGAGCACCTGTGCCCGAGCGACCGCTTACTCCTTTACACCGACGGGGTCACCGAAGCCCGCGCCCCCGACGGCACCTTCTTCGGCGTCGACCGATTGGTCACACTCACCGAGCAGCACGAGGCCGCGGGTCTGCCCGCACCCGAAACCCTCCGACGCGTCACCCGAGCGGTGCTCGACCACCAGAACCGCGTCCTCCAGGACGACGCCACGTTGGTACTCGTCGAGTGGTCGCCGCGTGCCGCGGAGAACCTGCTACCGGGGTCGCCGCACGCAGGCGACGGGTGGCCCACCCGTTAGCAACTCCCGACGGCAAGCCGCCCGGCAGCCGGCTTGCCCACCCGCGGGACAGCGCGCCACCGTCGACACCAGGGTCACCTCAACCGCCTGCCGAGCACAGTGTCCCGTCCGGACGCACCGAGAACGCGCTGCGCCGCTGTGCGAGGCGGCGACCCCCTCGGTGCGGCGGCGTTCTCCGCTCGGTCGGCGGATACCCGGTCCGGCCTGACTCGATCTTCACGGCCCAGGCCGCGAGCCGAGAACCGCGCGGTGCCACCGTTTCCCCGGAGGGGCGGACCGGTGCCCCCGCGCACCGGGTCCGGGCAACCGGCGCCCGGATGCTGCCGGTGGCGGTCGGCGTCAGCTCAGTGCGGCCAGTCCGCGTTGCCAGCGGTTTCGGCGCTGGTCGGGGGTTTGCTCCCACCACGGTGTCCCGCGTTCGCCCAGTGCCACCTTGGCGTCCCGCACCCGCGCCCGGGCTTCCCGTTCCGCTTCGGCGTCCTGCTCGCGCAGAGCGACCCCGACATCGCGGCGGGCCCGCATCAGCAGCTTGCGCAGCTCGGCCGCGGGTTCGGCCGGGATCGCGGGATCGGTTGCCCGCCAACGCCTGCCGTTGACCACCACGTAGCGCCCGTCGGGTGTGCGCTCCGGTTCTGCCATACCACCAGAATCGCACTTGTCGACTGGTGCGGCCTGATGCGACTCCGGCAGGGTACGAGGGGGAGTACGGGTCGCTGTGGTCCAGGCAGTGATGCCGTTGTTCGAGTTGTCGAGCGGGCTCGAACGTTTCGAGACCCTGCTTCGCCAGGCTCCGTGAGTCCGGTACCGAATTGGTCGAGTTCCCGGCGCTTTTCTCGGCGGGTATCCCAAGGGCGCGTCCTCCGCGGTGCGACCGTCGCTGGAAAGGCGCGCACTGTTCAAGCGGTACCGCCGGTCGGCCTTCCAAGCCCCCGGTGAGCCGTTCGACCGGGCGCGCTGCGGTGGCCGGGGCCGGGCGCCTGGTCGTGATAGGCGTAGTGGAACGGTACGTACACACCGTCTATTGCTCGTCGCTGCTGTTCGACCCGGCGGGCACCCTCATCGGCCACCACCACAGGCTCATGCCCACCGGCGTCGAACGCCTGATCTGAGGCTAGGTCGACGGCTCCGACATCGCCGTCGGGGCCGCTGCTCCGTGCTCGCCGCCAACCGGTTCGCCACCCGCCGCGACTACCCCGCCGACTACCGCTCGGCGAACCGGTCGAGCCCGGGCACACCATGATCAACGGCTGCAACCGCGCCGTCGACCCGTTCGGGTGGCTGCCGGCCGGTCCCGTGTTCGGCCGGACGGACCTGCTGGTCGCCGACGTGGATCCCGATCTGCTCGCTGGTGCCTACCTCGACCTGGACGTGTCCGGCCACTACTCCCGCTCGGACCTCTCGCGCCTGGACCACTCCCCGCGCCCGGCCCGGATGGCCGCGCCACCGGTCGCCCGGTGAGTCGCCGGTGCGATCTACGCCTCTGACTGCCCGCGGCGTTGCGTCGACGACGCGGGGGTGGCGGGTCGGGAGGATCGGACCGTCGCCAACCACAGAGCCAACGCGACGAGGTCGACGACCAAGAGCGGCCAACGGACGCCGAGTGGTTCATCCTCACCGACCGGCGACAGCAGCGCGACCACGTCGAAGGCGGTCAAACCGAGGAAGGCCAGCGATCCGAGCTGGGCGAGCAGCCTGCGTAAACCCCGCCGGAGCAGCCCGGCCAGCGCGAGCACGGCGAACGCGAGGTGGATGGTGGCGGTCAGCGGATTGCCGAACAGGCCGACACCGCCGTCGTCGGTGGCACCGGGCATGATCGATCCGCCGGTGGTGAAAGTGACGACAGCGGTGGCCGAGAGCACCGCGGCCAGTGTGGCGCACAGGGCACCACCGAGCTTGTTCGACACCGGTGACCTCCTCGATGAACTGGTTGCGGTGCGGTTTCCCGGCCGGACCCCGACCAAACTCCCTGTCGGGTCGACGACTCGGAAATCCCGTGGGTCTCGCGCGTCCACGCGCGACCGACTCCGCACCCTCGTCCCCTATCAGCCGGTGAGCAGGCCGTTGACCCCAAGGAGGGGGTACTCGGTGATCCGGCCGGTGGCGGCATCGACGCGAGCGATCTTCATGCCGAGCGCTTCGGCGACCCGGATGGTGCCGTCGGCGGCGGTGCGGACGCCGACGGGGAACGACAGCGGCATGGGCGTGCTGTAGTTCGTGAACTGCCCGGTCGCCGGGTCGAACCGCGCCACTTGGCTGCTGAGGTACTGCTCGACCCGCAGCGCTCCGGTGTGGTCGAACTCGACCTCGCAGACCCCGCCCACCGGCAGCGACGAGGCCACCCTCCCGTACTCGGTGATCGACCCCACCACGCACGCCGGCGCGGGCGCCAACCCCGGCACCAAGACGAGCGCCGCGACTACCCGAACCCCTGCGCGCATCAACGCCTCCCAGGTCCGTCTACCAGCGACCCTGGGCGTCCCGGCTGCGTCCCGCGATCACCCGACTGGTGACGATCACCTTCGCCCTCGGCGCTTCGTCGCCCGTCAGAACGCACGGGACGGGTTCGACGGTCGCATCCGGGCGATGATTCGCGTCCGCTCGCGCTGGTGTGGCCCGGTTGGTGATCACGCGGGGTGGCTGTTGTCCTCGGATTCGGGTGGTGGTTCGCGGCAGCGGCGTTGGGGGGATTGTCATCTGCGCCCCGAGGGCGCAGCGTGGACGGACGGCTCGATCGCACCCGAGACAGGAGTGGTCATGATCGGCAGTGTGCGCAGGCTTCCGGTGGGCACGAGGTTGCGTGCGGTCCGAGCGACGGTCGTCGCGGTGGTACTCGTGCTGGTTGCCCCAGTCACGGTCGCCGCCCCCGCTCAAGCCGCGGTGATCGAGCTGACGTGCGACGTCAACGTCCATCTCAGCTTCAGTCCGGCGTTGACCGCCACGCAGACCACCGCGGACGTGGTCGCGGTCGCGACGGTCGTCAACTGCCTGTCGCCCAGCGGGAACCACAACGACCTCCAGGCGGGATCGGTCAGCGACGCCACCGGCACCATCACCAGCCTCGGCGGCGTCCCCTGCAACCTCCTCGCGACCATCACCGGCAGCGCCACCATCGACTGGTCACCCACGGGCGAGCACACCACGTTCGACTTCACCGTCAACACCAACCCCCTCAACGGCCTCATCGCCCTGCAGACCACCCAGACCAGCGGCCCGTTGAACGGCACCACCTCGCTCACCGTCGCCGCGGCCAACCCGAACCTCGGCTGCGCCCTCGGCGGCCTCTCCAGCCTCACCGTCCCGATCGGACAGACCACGTTCCTGGGAACCTGACCACCTCGACCGATGCGGACTGGGCGACCGCTCGTGGAGCGGATTCGGGTTGTCGGTCACTCCGACTTGTCCCGACTTCGGTGTGTGGTGTCGCCGATCCGGTCTGCCGGGTAGGTCAGTGTGGTGTCGAGGTCGAGTGTTCCCGGCCGGTCGAGGCACTGCTGGTAGAGATCGGCCACGGGTGCCGACAGCGCATCGGGGTGGGGTACTCGAGTACGTGGACGGGGTGGCCGTGCTCTGTGGCGTAGCGGTGGACGCCGTCGAGCAGAGCGTGGTCGAGTCCCCATTCGACCAGGTACGTCGCAGGACGCTGGTCCCGACCCGCGAAGGTCTCGTGATCGGTCAGGTGGCGGGCGCCGGGCTGCGGTCGGTGGTCGCCGCGGGTAGCGCCAGGAACGCGTACTGGGTGGTGCCACGGGGAGTGCGGTGGGTGTGGACCAGGTCGGCGAGTTGGTGCACCAGCAGCAGTCCGTGGCCGCCCAGGGAGCCCGGGGTGGCTGGTAGGTATCCGGCGAGGGGGTTCGCGAGGTGGCCCGCGTCGGCGACTTCGCACACAAGGTGCCCGTTGTGGTCGTGCAGCGCGAGCAGGCAGTCCCCGCCGCCGTGCAGCAGGCTGTTGGTGGTCAGTTCGGAGACGATCAGTTCCAGGTCGGCGACGCGCGCGGGACCCAGGCCGATCCGCTCGGCGTGGGTGGTCGCCCAGGTGCGGGCGGCGCGGATGCCCCCGGTGGAAGCGACCCGGAACCGCATCGCCGTGGCGTTGTCGAAGGTGAGTGCGCGGTTGTAGGCGTTGATGACCGCGTGGGGGTCGTAGTCGGGGCTGGCCAAGCGGTGGTGCCCGTCCCACAGTTGGGGGTGGGTGCGGCGCGCGTCGGCCACGACGAGCGGGTCGAGGCCCGCGCTGTCGTAGGGGCAGGCGATGGTGACGCGCCGCCCGGTGAAGACGAGGTTGATCAGCGCCTCGTGCTGGGCGCAGGCGGGGTACTCGGTGGGGGTGCGGCCCGCCCAGACGGGTCCGCCGATGATGCGGACGTGCCGGTCGGGGTGGGAGTCGGCGAAGCGGTGCAGCACGGTGGGGATGATGCGGCCGGGGTTGCGGCCCGCCCGGTACATGTCGATGAAGGTGACGCGATCGGCGTCGGCGCCGAGGGCGTCGCGCAGCAGCCGCAGCCGGGGTTCGGGGACCGCGACGGCGACGGGCTCGTCCGCGGCCAGCCCCTCAACGACGAATGGCACAAGGGCGCGCAGGTAGTCAGCGTCGGTGCGGTAGAACACGGCCGAGTGAGTGCTGGTCACGCGGCGGGCTCCACGCGGACGTGGTGCAGCTCCAAGGCCTGCCGCAACCGGGCTCGTCCTGCCCGGTTCCCGCGCAGGACGAGTTCGCTGTCGTGGCGGACGGCGTGCTCGGCCGGCCGCGGCAGATTGCGGTGGTCGATGAACTCCAGCGCGGTTGCGTCGATGACGATTTGTCCCGCCTCCAGGACGGGGTCGACGGTGCGCGGCGTCGCGCCGAACAGCTCGCCGTTGGCGAGGTCGAGTTCGCCGGAGAGCGCGGAGGCGGTGACCGGGTCGTCTGAGAAGCGGAAGCCGGTGGCGTCGGTGTTGTCGGCGGGGTGCACGGTGGCCAGGACGGCGGAGGCGTGTTCGCCGACGGAGTGGTGGTAGGCGCACATCGCGGTGAACGGGCGCAGCGCCATGTACCGGTCGACCTTGTGCTCGTAGCGGACGAACGCGGCCAACTGCTCCGGTGTCGCGACCAGGGCGGTGCGGTCCGCCGCGACCCGCAGACCCCGGTACCCGGCGGCGACCGCGGCCTCGGTGGCCTCCGCGCACACCCGCACCTGGGACTCGGGGTCGACCGCGGTCCCGGCGGGGTAGGCGCTGCCCAGCGACACCACCCGCGCACCGCCGTCGCGCGACGCGGCCTCCCGGCTGCTGAGCCCGGCGAGTTCGGCGGGCAGCGCGTTCGGGGCGCCGGGGCTGATGCACCAGACCTGCTGACCGGTGGTGATCCCCTCGGCCAGGGACTCCCGCGACCGGCGCGCGAACTCGGCCCGGTCGCGGTAGAGCCGGCACACGCGGTCGGCGAAGGCGCCGTGCCGCGCGTGGTCCACCACTCTCCGCAGTCGCATACCCGCCAGCGTAAGCCTGACGTGGCCCGGCGGCCGCACTGGGCGTCGAGCGCGATTGGACGCCTCGCCGGTGCCGTTCGACGGATGACGGTTGCGTAGCTGTGAGCGCGCCGCAGGGCCGAGGTCGTGGTCTGCGACCTGACCGTGGAAGCGGAGAACGCCCGGGTGGTCGAGCGCACGGTCGCCGCCTTCGGGCGCATCGACGTGCTGGTGTGCAACGCCGCGTACCAGATGTCGCAGGACGCCGGGCTGTCGGAGATCGACACCGCGCAGTTCGACCGCGTCATGAAGACCATCGTCTACGGCCTGTTCTGGCTGCGCAAGGCCGCGCTGCCCCACCTGCCGCCGGGGTCGGCGATCATCACCACGTCGTCCATCCAGGCGTTCCAGCCGTCACCGCACCTGCTCGACCACGCCGCCTCCAAGGGCGCGATCGTGAACTTCACCAAGGGCTTGGCGCTCAACCTCGTCGACCGCGGCATCCGGGTGAACTCCGTCGCCCCGGGTCCGGTGTGGACACCGCTCATCCCGGCCACCGTGCCCCCGGACAAGGTGGAGTCCTTCGGCGCCCAGGCGCCACTCGGCCGCCCCGCCCAACCCGCTGAACTCGCCCCCACCTACGTGTTCCTCGCCTCCCAGGAATCCAGCTACACCACCGGCGAGACCACCGCCGTGACCGGCGGATCACCGATCACCTGAGACGTGTTTGCCCGCGGGCGAGGGGGGTAGCCGATTGTGGATGTCCAGGGAGGCACTGATGCGCGATTCCCGAACCGTAGCGGCGATCGGACTGCTGGTGGTGGCCGTCGCGGCGGCATTGGTCGGTCTGCTGACCGATATCGGTTTCCTCATCGCCGCGGGGATCGCGGGCGGGATCGTGGTGCTCGTCGTCCTCGGGATGACCCGCTGGGGCGGCGGCAAGCCCGTGGGCGAACCGGGTGGCCCGGCCGAGCAGGACGTGGCATCCGACCCTGGCGTGGCGAGCACTCGCGAAACCGGCACCGACGGCCACGACTTCGTCGGCCGCGTCGAGGGGGAGGACGACAGCGCCGCCGAACGCACCGGAGCGGAGGTCCGAGCGCAGCGGCGCGGGACCCGGCGATGACCACGAGGCGCTCCGTTGCTCCGCGCCGGGCTCACCTGCGCGGAAGAGAAAGTCCACAGTGGAGTAAGATCTTGCGGCGCCTCCCCCGGTACGCTTCGACGGGAACGCGTTCGACCCGGCGCGGCGGCGTGCGGGTGGCGTCCCGGTGATCACGACGGCGTTGCGGGTGGTCGCGGCCCGTTCGCGCGACCGGGAGGATGGGCGTGCACAGCGACTCCGACGACGGCGAATTGTCGAGTCTGGTCGGCGACGCGGCCGTGGTGCGGCGGGTGTTCGACGAGATGGCGGTGATCGTGCTCGCGATAGCAGGCGGGGACCTGCGGATCTCGGTCGCCAACAGCGCGTTCCGGGCGCTGGTCGGCCGGTCGAGCCTGATCGGGTTGCCGTTGCGGGAGGCGTTCGCCGATCTCGCGGGTCAGCAGGTGGTGGAGATGCACGAGCGCGTCTACGCCACGGGGGAGCCGCTGAGCCAGCGGGGCTTCCGGGGCCAGCTGGAACCGGAGGGTGGCGAGCGCTTCGAGGTGTTCTTCGACTTCGACCTGATGCCCACCCGGGGCTCGGACGGCGCGGTGACCGGGATCATCGGCGTCGTCCGCGACGTCACCGCTGGGGCACGGGAAACCCGGGACGCGCAGCGCCGGGCGGCGCGGGCGGAGCAGCGCTACGCCGAGGCCCGGGACGTGATCACCACCCTGCAGGAGGAGCTGCTGCCCAGCGGCGTGCCGGTCCTGCCACGAGTCCGAATCGCGGCCAGCCACCTGCTGGCCGATGCCGACACCGCGGCGGGCGGGGACTGGTTCGACGCGGTGGCGCTCCCCGACGGGCGGGTCGGACTGGTCGTCGGCGACGTGGTCGGGCACGGCGTGTCCGCCTCGGCCGTGATGGGACAACTGCGGGTCCTGCTCCACGAACGCCTGGTCACCACCGGCGACATCACCACATCCCTACGAGCCCTGCACGCGGCGGCGACCCGCGTCCCGGGCGCCCACGCGGCGACCGTGTGCGTCGCCCTGCTGAACCCGACCACGGGTGTCGTGGAGTACTGCACCGCCGGGCGCCCGCCACCGTTGCTGCTGCCCGCCGGGGCCGAGGCCCGGTACCTGCCGCCCACCGGGGCGGCGCCGCTCGGCGTGGGCGAGGGCCGGTTCGGCACCGCGCGCGATCGACTCGACGACGCGGACATGCTGCTGCTCTACACCGACGGCATCCTGGAACGCCCCTGGCGGGACCTGGCCGGTGCCACGGTCGAGCTGGCCGCCGCCGCGACCGACATCGCCGCCGACCGCGCGTTGCGCGAGCCGTACTCCGTTCCGGTCGAGCGGGTCACCACGCAGGCCCTGGAGCTGCTGACCAGGGTGTCCGGCTACACCGACGACATCACCCTGAATCCCTCCTGTACTGCGCAAAGGGGCCATTCGTCCGGTCCGCTCCTGTTGTCCGGACGTCGGCCGCGCGGAGCCGCGCGACGGGTGGAGGGTTCGGGCGTGTCGGGTGCGCGGCCTGCCTCGGTGCGCCGGGTGATGTCGAGGTGACACGATCACCCGGTGACGTCCCCTCGGGCGTCGAGCGGCGGCGCTTGGAGGAGCACCCATGTCCGACCCGACGACCTCGCGCGGCCGAATGACCGAGACCGGCGCGGTGATCGACGTGCTGCTGGTCGAGGACGACGAAGGGGACGTGATCATGGTGCGCGAGGCGTTCGAGCAACGCCAGCCGGGCGCCCGCCTGCACGTGGTCAACGGCGGCATCGAGGCCGTGGCCTTCCTCAGACGCGCCGACGGCTACGCCGAGGCCCCAGACCGGACCTGATCCTGCTCGACCTCAACATGCCCCGCATGGACGGCCGCGAAGTCCTCGCCGAGGTCAAGAACGACCCGGCGTTCACGGCTATCCCGATCGTCGTGCTGACCACCTCCGCCGCCCAGGAGGACGTCCTGGCCAGCTACAACCTCTACGCCAACGCCTACGTCACCAAACCCACCGACCTCGACGAGTTCATGACCATCGTCGGCAAGATCGACGAGTTCTTCGGCACCACCGTCACCCTGCCCGACTGACGCGCTCGTTCACCGTTGTGGGTGGCCGTCAGGTGGGGGCCAGGCCGACCGCGGGCAGTGGCGAGCCCCCGAACCGGACACCGACGCCGTGCCGTTGCGAGGTCGAGGATTGAAGATCATCGATGCGGTGGCCGACGTCGTCCACGTCGACCGCGGCACGCCGGGCACCACGACGACCGTCGAGTTCGGCACTCGACCGACCCCACCATGACGGTCCGGCCTCTCGCCCGGGCGGTCGAAGGTCACCACCTGATCTGGGCGACGAGCAGGGCGATGTCGTCCCGGGCCGGGGTCGGCTCGATGAAGGCGTCAATGACCTGGGCGCACACCAGCCGGGCCGGGCAGGCGCAGCGGCGAACTCACCGCGTGGTCGGCGTCGGTCGGCGGGTGAGCGCGTCGAGCACCAGACGAGCCGGGAGCAGCATCGCGGCCAGCCCGCGGCTGGCGTCGGACTCCTCCACCGAGCCGGTGAGCCGGGAGTCGAGCGCGGCGATCCGCTCCCGGGCGCGGTCCACCGCGGCCACCAGGTCGTCCTCGGGGCCGTTGACGGTGTCGATCACGGCCGCCAGCTCGTCCAGCAGCGCGGCGTAGTCCGCACGCGAACGCGGCGACGGGTAACGGGTCACCGGCCCGTCATCCGCGCACGACTGCACGGCCTCCGCGATCTGCACCACCCGCGGCCACGCCTCCCGTAGGTTCACGGCACGACCACCCGCCCGACCGGGCCGCGTGCGCACGTTGAGCCGGATCGCCTCGGCGTTCCACCGCACAGCCTCCTCGGCGCGGCGCACCCACTCCTCGGACCCGCGCGTCCGCCGCACCCACCCCGACGGGTCACGCGGTCCACCTTCGGCGCGCAGCGCGTCCGCAAGCTCGACCAGCACCGCCCGCAGCTCCGCCCCCAGCTCGGCGGTGGTCCGCCGAGCCCAGCGGTCGTAGGTCGGCGGGAACACCAGACTGTTGACCAGCGTGCCGGTCACCGCACCCAACGCGGTCTCCAGCAACCGGTCGAGCAACATCACCTCCTGGCTGGCACCGGTCACCGTCAACACCAGCACGACGGTGACCCCGATCCACTTGCCGCTCTCGCCGAACACCGACCACCGACCCACCAACAACCCCACCGCCACCGCCACACCCAGCGCCACCGCGTGCTCCGGGATCAACCGCAGCACCAGGAACGCCACCAGCACCGCGGTGGACGCCGCGGCCAACTGCTGCGCCGACCCCCGGATCGACCGGTACACCGTCGACTCGATCATGAACACCGCCGCGTACGGCGCCAGGAACGGCTGCGGTAGATCCCACAACCCGTCGGCCAGCAGCCACGCCACCACCGCCGCGACCGCACCCTTGCCCGCCTGCAAGAAGGAATGTCCGCTCATCATTCCCTAACATGCCCACAAACTCGAAGGACTATCACGTACCTCCATGATCACCGAGACGGCCCCGACGGCCCTACATCGCAGGCGGCCATCGCCGGCGCTCGGCCCGTGCTGAAACCTGTGTCCCAGAGGACGATGCCCCCGGGCCGACTCCGTCGAGACCACGGGCGAACCCGACAGCCGCGGTCTGGCAGGCGAGTGCCACCACACCGGCGTCAACTCGCTCGAGTGGACAAGCGCGTTGGGATTTCCTCGGCCCACGGTTGATCTTGTGGCATGTCCGGTCTGGAGTCACCACTCATCGGGCGGCCGATCACGCTGGGAAGAAGGGTGACGGGTGAGCCTAGAGGCGTGAGATGACAGATAGTGAGAATTGTGTGACATAGAGCCACCGATTTGGTCCAGCGACTCAGCGAGCCCAGCCCACCAAGGAGTGGCGGGGCTCGCTTTCACGCAGCCCGGTGTGCGAGGTGGACGAAGTACCTGGACGCGCGTCTGCCTGTGGCGCTCGAAGCGGATCGCGACAGCACATCAGCGTGCCCGGCGTCCCTGCTGTTGTCTGCGGGGCAAGGCTTGGCAGAAGTCGGAATTCTCTACGATTTGCCCGACTCCGATGGCCCGGAGTCGGGCAAGTCGGCGTAGTCGGGCAGGTCGACGCCGTTGAGGGCGCGGTCGATCAGGGCCATGAGAGCCTCCATGTCGGGCTCCTCGGCGTCCGTCCCGGGGGAGGCCTGGCTGCTGGTGTGCAGCCTGCCGATCTCCTGGTTCGCGTCGACGAACGGGCGCATGTGGGCCTCGTAGGCGGCAAACCCGGCTTCGGGGTCCCACTTGGCGGCGGCCAGCTCCCCAGCGAGCAGGTAGGCGCCGACCAGGGCCAGCCCGGTGCCCGCCCCGGACATCGGGGACGGGCTGAACGCGGCGTCGCCGATCAACGCCACGCGGCCGTCGGACCAGCGGTCCATCTCCACCTGGGCGACCTGGTCGAGGTAGAAGTCCGGTGCGTCGTCCAAGTGCGCGAGGATGCGCGGGGTCAGCCAGCCCAGGCCGGACATCCGCTCGCGCAGCAGGTGTTTCTGTCCCTCGACGTCCCGGTGGTCGACCTCGAGGTCGGCCGCGGGAAAGGCGAACACCGCCATCGCCTGGGTCGCGTCCTTGATCGGCCGCAGCCCGGCGGACCGCGCGGACCCCGGGTCCCGGTACTCGATGAACCAGCGACCCAACCCGAACTCGTTCGGCACGCTGTAGAAGGCCAACACGAGCCCCAAGTGCCGGATGAACCCCTCACGCGGCCCGAACACCATCGCCCGCAACGACGAGTGCAGCCCGTCGGCGCCGATCACCAGGTCGAACCGCCGCCGGTCGCCACCGTCGAAGGTCACGTCGACCCCGTCCGCGTCCTGGGTGAGCCCGACAATCCGGTCACCGAAGACGTACTCCACGCCATCGCGGGTGTCGTCATACAGCACCCGCGACAAATCCCCGCGCAGGATCTCGATCTCCGCGATGGGCCCGTCCCCGCCGTCGTCCTCGGCGCGGTAGGTCTCCAGCACGTTCCCGTCGACGTCGACGGTGTGCGCACCCTCGGTGTCCGTACAGGCCGCCCGCACCGCAGCGTCCAACCCCATCCGCCGAATGACCTCCTTGGCCACCCCGCGCGCGTCCACCGCCTGCCCACCCGGCCGCAACCCGGGCGCCCGCTCCACCACGGTCACCTCGGCTCCCCGCCGCCGCAACCAATGCGCCAACGCGGGCCCCGCGATACTCGTCCCCGCCACCAACACCCTGCTACCACTCACCGCAGCCCCCGATTGCCCACCTGGATGACAACGCGGAGTGTAGGCGCCGGTCATCGCGGCCCAGCAGGACCTCGCTCCAACACGCGGGGCCAGATCCGTCGAACGCGCCGCAAGAGACCGTCAAGACTTAGCATGCCCGGCATGAGCTCACTGAAGACGCTCGTGGTCTCGGGCGCCTCTGTCGTGTCGGCCGTTGTCGGTATTTTGTCATTGACTCACAACATCTTCGGTGGAGCACGGTGGTTCGGGATCTCTGTCGGCGCGATGATGGTCATCGGGGGCGCCATCATGTCGTATTCTCAGGTAAAGAACTCGTCACCGTCGCTTGTATTCGCGGTTTCCAGCTCTGCCCTCGTCGTCATCGGGGCGGCTCTGGCCGCGACATTGATATTCCTTCCCGCGGGCACACCCGCGGTCAGGACCGTGTCGGCAGGTGAAGGGAGGTTGTCGATCCTCTTCCCCGGCGACGACGAGGTCGTCCAGGGACGGACGCGGATCTCGGGGAGGATCGAAGAAACGCTACCTCCCGGTGACTCGGTCTGGTTCTTCATCGGCAACGTGCCACCCTCCGGCGGGAACTCGAGCGTCTTCTACCTGCAGGACGGACCGTGTCCGGTGACGGACAACGGCCGAACCTGGTACTGCGACTGGGCTCCAGCCATGAACAATCCGCGGCAGGTGCGGATCTACGTCGTCCAGGCGCGCCGAACGGTTCCCCTCACCCTGGTCTCGAGCCTGATCCACGGCGCGATGCGTGACCAGATCAACAGTGGCGCGGACAACCCGGGCGAGGACCCCAGGAACTACCAGCGCATTCCGGAAGGGCCCGACTTGCAGGTCATGGACGAGGTGACCGTCGGAATCCGCCCCTAGCCGGTCGGAGCCGAAGGCCGCCCCGCCGTCACACCAGGAGTTCGATGACGATTCCGGAGACAAGGGCCAGTGCCAACCCGGCGGCCAACGTCACGCCGAAGAGGACGTGCGTCGGGAAGCCCGCGTCGAAGTGCACGCGGTGTCCGGCCGCGGTACGCGCGAGCATCACCCCGCACACGACCAGCGGTACCGCGACGGCGAACAGGAAGGCCGTGCTCGTCAGGCCGGTGACCATGTCCCCGGTGTCGCCGGAGCGGATTTGCGTTGGCAGCCGTGTCCCCTCCGGCAACGACTGGGGCAGCGAGTCCACCGTGTAGTAGCTGATGCGCCCCGTCTTCGAGGGGTCCGCCGGGACGACGGCGCCGTTGCACTGCCAGGATCCCATCACCTCGTCACAGCGGTCGACGATCAGGAACCCGTCGTGGGGAAGCCACTTGGGGTAGCCGAGCAGGTGGCCGACCCCGAACCACAACCCGACCAGCGGACCTACGACCAGGAGGGCGGCGGCGAGCCAGCGAGCGGCCGGAACGATCTTCCACATGTCTGGAGTATCCGACCTGCTCCCGGGCGACCGGACAGGGTTGATCAAGTCGTTGGCAGCGATCCGCGGCGCGGGCCGGTCGATCCCGGGTACGGGTTCCCCAGCTTGTGCGGGGGATGGCGGTCAGATGTCGCTGACACGGCATTCGGGCAGTCGGCCGCGGACGACCGAGTCGATCTCGGCGAGCAGCCTGGACCCGCTCGCGGCGTTGAGGAACGAGGCGGTCACCACGGTGCCCGCGAGCTGTGCCAGGTCAACCGCGCGCAGGTCCAGTGCGGTGGCCACCGCGAGGTACTCGCCCTCCAGGGTGGCGCCGAACATGGGCGGTTCGTCGGTGTTGAGGGTGACCACCAAGCCGTGGTCGAGTATGCGCCGGACCGGGGTGGGTGGCGATCGAGTCGACCTGCCGGGTCCGGACGTTGGAGGTCGGGCACACCTCCAGCGGGATCTGGTGTTCGGCGAGGTGCGCCATCAGAGCCGGGTCCGTGGCGCGGCTGGTGCCGTGGCCGATCCGCTCGGCGGCCGCGGCGGCACGGCCCTCGGCATGCCCGGTGAGCAGCTCGTCGCCGGGCACGCCATCGAGGAGGTGGTTGTAGGGCGTGACGGTGGCCTCGGCGTAGCGCGCACCCGGGTGCCGTGCGCGACGGCGAGAACGGTGCCCACCCCCTAACCCACCAGGTGGACGTGCAGCTCGACCTTGGGCGGGGCGTGGACGAAGGCACGCACGTGTACCGTCGAGTTGCGGCCGCTGACCGCGCTCAGACCATACCGTGACCGGGTCGGATTCCTGTGCGCAACGAGTTCTCCGGCCAAGCGGGCTCCCCAAGACCGTCAAAAGCTCGTGTTCTCCGGTGACGCGCGGGACACCGCCCTCACAGGCGACGAGTTCCGCGCCGTCGCCGGGCGGGAAGCGGGTCCGGGCAAGCGGGCCGTTCTGGACGAACTCGTCGCAGCCATCGCCGCACGGCGTGGACCAGCGTGCGGGGAGTGTGGTGGTGGCGAGCCTCCCGGATCTTCGGGGACCGCCACCTGGACAGCGGGTACGACGACTGGGTGGCGCGCCGGTGGTAGGCCGCGCTCCCGCGAGAGGTGGTCTGACATGTCCCGGACGTTCGACGTGGTGCCCGGCGCGGTGGTGCGGCGGATCCTGGACGCCGACCGCGCGGCCGTGCAGGGGGTCGTCGACGACGCCTACCGCGCGCGCCACAAAGGCGTGACGGTCAATCCGGACAGCTACTTCCTGCGCTTCCCGGACAAGCCGGACGCGCGGATCATCGCCCTGCCCGCCTAAGCGGGCGGCGACGTCGACCTGGCCGGTCTGAAGTGGATCGCCGGCTTCCCGGCCAACACCCGCGACGGCCTGCCACGCGCGTCCGCCGTGCTGGTGCTCAACGACTACGCCACCGGCTACCCGATCGCGTTGCTCGAAGCGGCCACCATCAGCTCGGCCCGCACCGCCGCCTCCGCCGCGCTGGCCGCCGCGGCACTGGGATCGGCGCCCGCGCCGGTGGTTGGCGTGGTGGGCGCCGGGGTGATCGCCCGCGCCATCCTCGACCACCTGGTCGCGGCCGGGGTGCGACCGTCCGCGGTCCGCGTGCACGACCTGGACGAGCGGTCCGGAACGGCCCTGGCCGAGCACGCCCGCTCGGTCGCCCCGGCGACGTTCCACGCCGATCCCACCCCGGTGCTGGCGGCCGACGTCGTGGTGTTCGCGACGACCGCGGCGGCGCCGCACGTGCGCGAGCCGTTCGCACCGGGGCAGCTCGTGCTCGACATCTCCCTGCGCGACCTGCCGCCGGAGGTACTCCTGGCCGCGCACAACGTCGTCGACGACGTGGAGCACTGCCTGACGGCGAACACGTCGCCGCACCTGACCGAACAACTGTTGGGCCACCGCGACTTCATCGCGGGCACGCTCGCACAGGTGCGCGCCGGGGAGTTGGAGCTGACGCCGGACCGCCCGGTGGTGTTCTCCCCGTTCGGCCTGGGAGTGCTCGACATCGCGGTCGGGGCGCACGTGCTCACCGTGGCCCGCGCCCGCGGCGAGGCGGTGGAGATCCCGGACTTCTTCGGCGAGCTGACCCGGTGGTGACCCGTTCGGTCGGCCCCGACGGTGTCGTCCGGATGGACCGACTGCGGTGCGTGTGGCCACCGCGACGGTGGCCACACGCACCCGGCGATATCAGCGCAGCGGGCGGCGGCTTCGGCGGATCAGGAAGGCGCCGAGCAGCACGGCCAGCAGACCGGACACGACCGACCACGCCGGGTCCACCCCGGTCTGGGCGAGATCACCCGGCCGGGTCACCGGCACCGGGTGCGCGACCTGCACGCCCCGCGGCGGCACCACGGGCGGCGCCGGGCGGGTCGGGGGCGGAGTCGGCTCTCGCTGCTCGGGGCCCGGCTCGACCCACACGCGGGTGAGGTCCGGCCCCGGTCGCAGCCGGAACGGGTAGGGCCGGTCGGTCCGCGTCGTCACGATCCGCCACGGGCCCGCCACGCCGATGCTGTAGGTCCCCTCTATCACCGGCGCGAACGCGAACTCCCCACGCTCGCCGCTCACGGTGCGGACCACCACACGACCCGTCGAGTCGGCGAGGTACACCGGAACGCCTGCCTGGCCGCGTGCGCGCGGGCCACCGCAGCGGGGGAAGATGACCGGGTAGCAGGACGTGTAGCCGTCGAGCACGACCACAAAGCCGGAGAGGGTGGCGTAGCCGGGCGCCACGCGCGTCACCGCCCGGGCGTCGACGACACCGGGGAAACCGGAAAAGAGGCCGAAATGGCACGAGACCACGTAGTTGGTTCCCGGCTCCGTGGACCGGTGAATCGTGGTTCGCGCGTGCACGACCGCCGTTGAGCGGGCGGCGATGCTCACTCCGGTGTAGGTCCCGAGTCCGCCGAGGTCGTCGCCCTCCGGTCCCCCGGACTCGCACCACGCGTGCAGGCCGGTGATCGGCGTCCCGCCGAGGTTGGTCAGCCGGATCGTCAGAGGGACGGTTTCCGCGGCGCGGTTGAGATTGTTGTCGAAGCGCATCGACGCGGTGAAGGCACCGGTGAGGTCGCGTACCCCGAACAGGTCCATGACGGTTTCCCGGTCCGCGGTGGTGTCGATGGAGTTCCTACGGAAGACCCAGCCATCGGATGCGGCCTCGACACCGATCTCGTACCTGCCCACCGGTAGGTCTTGAAAGGCGAAGTGCCCATCGGTATCGGTGCGCGTCCGATAGGTGCCCGCAGGGGTACCACCGGATACGGTCACCAGTGCATTCGCCAACTCCTCACCCGGTTGCCGCACGCTATCGGCATTGGCGTCGCCGTAGACGGTGCCGGTGTACGCGGAACGCTGCTGGGTGACCGTGGCGGTGGCACTCGCCGTGTTGTCCGACGGGTCGGCGTCGGGAGTGTCGGCGAGGACGGTGGCGGTGATGGTCAGCGGCCCCGCGCCTGCGAGCCGGGACAGGTCCATCGCAGCGGTCGCCTCGATGGACGCGTCGGGCTCGATCGTCCACGGGGACGGGAGGGGGTACCACGTGGGTGTCAGCGGGCCGGAGGTGGTGAGGGTGAGGTTGTGGGCAGGCGCGGTTCCGGTGTTGGTCACCGAAAGGCGCAACTGCGCGGTGTCGCGGATGTCGTAGGCGGGCTGGAGGAATTCGAGGGTGACCCGAAGATCCGATTTCTCTTCGGCGGAATCACCGCTCACCTTCGAGGGCGCCGGGACTGCGGTGGGCGGGGTTGTGATCGTTGGCGTTGTTGCGGTGGGTTCCGGCGCGTGGGTGGTGGGTGGTTGCGTTGTCGGGCTTGTCGGACCGGACGTGGTCGTGGGGACATCGGACGTTGTGGTTGTGGCTGTCGTGGATTGTTCGGTCGTCCCCTGATCCGCCCACGCAGTGGTGGCAACCGCCAGCAGAAGGGTTGCCACCAAGGGCAGACAGGCGATGGCGGCTGTTCGGGGTGGTTGTCTGTCGGTCATCCTCTTCCCCTCGATTCGTAGCCGTAGACCAATGTCCACAATGGTCAGTCGAGGCGGCACCAGGGCGGCGCGGGCGCGGTGCGGGGCCCTCTGATCACCGGGACCTTCACACCGGGCGACGTCCAAGCACGGCCGACGTTGCGCGAAGTCGAGTTTCATGACCGCATCGAGACATCGGTAGCGTCGGGCACAGGGAGTGGGGATTCCGGTCAACCGGATAGTCGGCAGCCGCGTGGGCTCCGGTCCGCGAGGACTTCGACGATGTTTCCGCCCTGACACACTCTTCCGTCGTACTGCCGCCAGAACATCGTGACCTATACCTCGCGTGGGCCGCGATCATCCCGGACTCGGCCGTGTGGGTGAGGCAGCGTCACTCACCGGGTCACGACGTACGGCCGGAGCGGTACCAGCGGGGTCGAGCCGCGCAGATCCTGGTCACAGGGGGCCTGACCCGCTCGTTCGGCGGTACAACACAGGACGAGGTAACAAATACGCCGCGGGCACATCCGCATCCGCCTGGGGCGTTGCCGAGGCGCTCGACGGTCTTGTTCTCCGGCGAGGACGACGGCCGGATCCACCGCTTGGATGTCGAGACGGGCGAACCGGTCGGTGAGCCGTTCAGTGACCACGCCGCCGCGGTACGGGCCATGGCGGTCGGTCCGCTGGCCGATGGCCGACCCACCCTGGTGACCGGCTCGGCCAACGGCACGATCCGCCAGTGGGACGTCGAGACGGGCAGCCGATCGGGTCGGTGCGCCAGCACGGCAGCGGCGCGGTATGGGGCCTGGCCATCACCGTGACTGTCGCGGCAACGCCCTGGAACGCGCGACCGGCTGTGTCCGTCCGCGCGCAGATCGACTCCGCCCGGGTCGAGGACAAGCTCGGCCGACGGATTCTCGCCGCGCACCTGGAGGGGCTGCTGGGTCAGCTGGCCGCGCACTCCGACAGCACCAACGCGGTGGTGCACGTCGACGGGCCGTGGGGCGGGGGCAAGAGCACGCTGGTCAAGCTGCCCCTGCACGACGAGCACACGCACGGCCCGTCCTGGACCCCGCCGGTCGTGGGGGACTACGAGGCGTGGCGGGACGGCGCGGTGGCGCCGGAGTGGTGGTCGCTGGGCGCCGCGATCGAGCGGGAGGTGCGCCGGTCGAGGCCACGGGTCGTCCGCGTCGTCATGCAGGCGTGGTCGGTGGTGGCGCGGACGCTGCGGTCGCCCGCGACCCTGGTTGCCCTCGCTGGCATGGTCGCCTGGCTGCGCCGCTGGACGCGGGAACAACTCGGGTACGTGCGCAGTGAGGCCACCCCGGAGGCCCTGCGGGCGCGCGGCGACCACTTGCCGCACACCTACGCGGACCTGGTCCCGCCCAATCCCCGCATGATCAAACGCGTCGCGAACGCGCTGGGGGTGCTGCTGGTGGTCCAGATGCACGTCCGACACACCGAGGGTCTCGGCGCCATCGTCATCGGCGGCGCCCTGTGGCGGCGGAGGTCTCCGCGCGCACCCGGGAAGCGGGGGTGAGGACGGCGAAACCACCAGCCGCCAAAACCGTCGTCTTCGTCGCGATCTACCTCGTCGCGGCCGTCTTGGCGATGACCTTCCTGCACGACAAGGTGCCCGGGATCGGCGGCATGGTCGGCGGTCTGACAGGGGGCTTGATCGTCGGCGCGCTCGTGAAACGCCACCGACGCGACGACTCCACCCCGAGCCCGTTATCCGACTGCCGAGGGGAAAAGAGGCCGCAATGAGCGCACGACGAGACCCGGGCACGATAGTGGTGTGGGCGCTTGCCGTGATCGGTGTGACGCTGATCGTCGTCTCGGTAACCCTCACCATCATCGGTGACGCGGACCCGAACCGGCGGGAGTGGACCGGGACGGCCGTCCTGTCGCGGATCGAGTCAGACGTCACCGAACCCGGGTGGGCGTGTCTGGTTGGATCGGTGAGTGCTCTGGTTCGATGAAAACGACGTCGCCCGGCTCGCCGGCCCCGGGTACAGGGAGCTCGCCTACCCGTACCTCTACCTCGCCGACCCTGTTCTGTCCCGGGACGAGTTGGTCGCGGACGTCGTCGGCACGGACGAGCGAGTCCGGTTGGCCAAGGCCGACGGCGGAATGGACCACTCGTGCACGTGCCCAGCAGGCCTGGCAGGGGTGTTCTGCGCGCACTGCACCGCCACCGCCCTGTCCGCGCTCGCGCAGTTCGGGCCGCCGGACGTCGTGTCGCTGCGGCATCGGATTGGTGATCTGGGCCGGTTCGGCAGGATCGCGAGCACGAACCTCGCGCGGTGGTCGGAATTGCTCGATGCACTGCTGGCCGACCTGGAGGTATCCAGCCAGGAGGGCTACCCCGCCCTCGTTCGGCCGTGCTACCAGGACCTGCTTGGGGTCTTGGTGCGCCAGCAGGTCTACGTCGACTCCGAGGAAGTGGAGGAATCCGTTCTGCGCAGCCTGGAACGGGTCATCGCGGGATTCACCGACACGTGCCGCGCCGAACCAGCGCGCGGTGACGAGCTCGCCGAATGGGTGATCGACCTCCAGACACAGACGGATTCGCTGTTCGCGCTGGAGCTCGCCGATGTCGTCGACATCCTGGGCGAGGACGGTCTGGTGTCCTACCGCCACCTGGTGAACGAAGCGCGCCGCCGCGTCACCGACGATGACGACGACCATTCGCGGACCATCCGCTACCTCCACGACGAGCTCCACCCCGACGTGCACGACGACCCGAGCCGCCACGCGAGGGCCATGGCACGGCGCGGCGATCACCGGGAGCACGCCCGTCGGTGCTGGGACCTGTTCACTCGGCACCCGGACGAACGCCGCTACCGCGAACTCCTCGCCGCTTCGGCCCCGCTCGGCGCAGAGACCTACGCCACCGGTCGAGTCCTGGCCCACCTGCGCGAACTCGCGGCGGGACCGGGCCCCAGAGCGTGCACACCCCTGGTCGACCACTTGGTCGCGGGTGGCGACATCGCGGGAGCCTGGGCCGCGGCGCGCGAGTTCGGTCTCGACAGCGCGGACCTGCTCGCCCTTGCCCGCCGCCGGGCCGCCACCCACCCGGCGGAGGCGATCTCGACCATCCTCCACGCCGCCGTGCAGACGGTGGACCACCGCAGCGGCCACCTCGGCTTCGCGCGCGCCGCGGGCCTGCTCGCCGAGGCGGCCCTCCTGCACGACCGGGCAGGCCTGGACTTCGAACCAGTCAGGAGCCGCTTCACCGCGGTGTACGCCCACCACCCGCTCCTACTCGCACTGATCGACGACTGCCTCCCGAGCAAGGCGACGCCACCGGACTGACACCCCGTGGCGGCCCGCCCGGGTGCGCTCCGCCAACACATGCTGGGGGCGCCCGGCGATCGCCACATCCGCACGATCTCGGCGCGGGCGAGCTCCGCGACGCGCTCGACGCCGCCTTCGCCACCGACCACGGGTCCGCGCCGGTGGACGTGGACCTCACAGGGGTGACGTCCACGGACTCGGCCGGGTTGTCGGTGCTGCTGCGCCCCACCAGACGCGCCACGGCCACCGGGCGGCGGCTCGTCGTGGCCGCCACCCCGGCGGACCCGGTGCGGCGGGTGCTCGACCTCAGCGGGCGCGGCACGATCTTCCCCTTCGTCGACCAACCGGGGCACCGGGACGAATAGCGGCGCTCTACCGCGGCACCTCGGTGACGTAGACGCGTGCGCTGCGCCGGGCGAGGACTGCTTGGAGCTGGTCGACGCTGTCAAACTCGTTGCACAGCAGGAAAAGGTGCCGCCCCTCGGGGCCGCCGAGCGCGCACGAGGAGCAGGGCAGATCGGTCTCGACGTGGTGGGTGATGTCACCGCCCCCGCGGGGGCCGCTTCCCGTGTGTGCTCGGGTGTCGGCGGTTTGGCACCAGATGCCGCCATCGGCGTCGACGCAGATGCCGTCGGGCCCCAGGCCTTCCGCCCAGGCGCGGCGGCCGGACAACGTGCCGTCGGCGGCGATGTCGAAGGCGGTGAGTCGTCCGGCGAAGGACTCGGCGACCACCAGGGTCGGGCCGCCGGGGGTGGGCACCATGCCGCCGGTGAACAGCTGCGGGGAGGGGAGCGAAACGACCACGGTAGCCTCCAGGCGGAAATCGCGCCGACCGCAGGCAGGCGGCGATCCTCGAGGCGGCCGCCACAGCGTTCCTCGACAACGGGTTCCGCGGGACCAGCATGGACGCGATCGCCCGCACCGCGTACGTCGCCGAACAGACCCTCTACCAGCACTTCGGCGGTAAGGAGTGACTCTTCGCCGAGATGGTCTGCGGGGCCGTCAACGCGGTGGCCGACGCCCTTTCCGCCGGGATCGAGCAGCTCGGCGCCTGCGACGACCTAGCCGCGGACCTCAACCGGCTCGCCGTGCTCCAACCCCGCGTACTCGCCCTGCGCCGTTTGGTGATCGCCGAAGCGTCCCGTTTTCCCGAGCTGGGGCCGGGGCGGACGATGACCCCGCAGCCCGCGGGTTACCCGGAGGAGGATGACCCGTGGGCTGCGGGACTGAGGGTGTTGGAGGTGCCTCCCGGGTGCGCGATGCGATCGCCGACGTGCCGGATGTGGCGGCGGTGGTGGGGGAGTTGGTGGCGTTGGCCGGTCGGGCCAGGAACGCGGGTCAGCCGCTGTTCTCCTGGGTGTGCCTGTACCCGATCTGCGGTCAGCGCGTTGTCGACGGTGAGCACTCCACGTACCTTGTGTCCACATGAGACCGCAGTGCGGTTTCGGTTGTCCGGACAACGCTGTCGCCGTGGCATGGGCACCACCACCAACACCAGTACCAGCAGCGCTTCGAACCCGATGCTGTCCACCATGCCCCACAGCGTGAACGGCACCTCCCGGGAGTTCTCCCGCCAGGTGCCGCAGGTGAGAGCCAGCAGCGCGCCGGACAGGGCGGTGACCAACAGCGTGCCGCCGGCAGGAGCGGGGATCGGTTGTCGGCGTTGCAGCGGCCGGTGGACGGCCTTGAACTCGGCTGGGGCGGTGTAGCCGTCGGCACCGCCGAGCCCGCGGCACGCCAGGGCCCGGCTCGCGGCGGTGCTCGAGAAGTTCGGGCAGGTGCCCGCGGACGTCCGTAGCGGACTGTGCGGTACTCGGGGCGCGGGCGTGGTTCTGCTCCAGCAGGACGCTGTTCAGGTCGACGTGGCAGTGCGCAGCGGGGCGCCGAGCCGGTGCAGGTGGCCGAGTACCTGCCGGTAGGAGTCCAGCAGACCGGTCTGGGTGTACGGGATGCCGTGCTCGCGGCAGAACTCCTCCACGATCGGCTGGGCGCGGCGCAGGTGCGGGCGGGGCATGTTCGGGAACAGGTGGTGCTCGATCTGGTAGTTCAGGCCGCCGAGGACGAAGTCGGTGAGCCTTCCGCCGCGGATGTTGCGCGAGGTCAGCACCTGCCTGCGCAGGAAGTCGGGCGGGTCCCCGGTCACGGTTGGCATCCCCTTGTGGTTCGGTGCGAACGCGCACCCCATGTACACACCCCAGAGCGCTTGGTGCACGACGATGAACAGCACCGCGACGCCCGGCGAGAGCACGATGAACACCGCGGTGAGGTAACCGGCGATGTGCGCGGAGAGAAGCGCGCCTTCCAGCCGGCGCGCCCTCGTCTCACCGCGCCACACCGCCCCGACCCCCGACACGTGCAGGTTCAGCCCCTCGAGCGTGATCAGGGGGAAGAACAGGAGGGCCTGGTGCTTGGCCATCCAGCGGAGCAACCCGCGCTTCCCGCTGGCTTGGCCCGCGGTGAAGGCCAGTGCCGAGATGTCGAGGTCGGGGTCGTGTTCCTCGTGGTTGGGGTTGGCGTGGTGCCGGTTGTGCCCGTGGACCCACCACTGGTAGCTCATGCCGACCAGACCGCCGTGCACGACACCGACCGCGTCGTTCGGTCGACGGGTGCGGAAGATCTGCTTGTGCCCGGCGTCGTGCCCGACGAATGCCAGCTGGGCGAACAGCACGGCCAGCAGCGCCGCGATCAGCAGCTGCCACCACGAGTCGCCCAGGAAGGCGAAGCCGACCCACGCCCCGGCGAACGCGAGCAGGTTGGCGGTGATCACGACGGCGTAGTACCCGTGCCTTCGGCGCAGGAGCCCGGCGTCGCGCACTTGCGCGAGCAGGTGGGCGTAGGTGGCGGTGTCGAGCGTGCCCGCGCTCACGGGCGCCGCGCCGCGGAGAACCCGATCTCGCGTGAGCGGAGCTGGTCGGCGGGGGTCGGGGTATGGCGGGCCGGTTCGGCCGCGGGATGGCTGAACACGACTGGTGAGACCGGCGGGCGCGCGGAGCCCGCGCGTGGGTGTGACAAGGGAACTCCTCAGGACTGGCCTGCGGCGGATCGCGCAGGCGGAGGGGTGAGCGGGGCCGGCGGCGTTGAGCGCCCAGCCGGGGCCCCGGAGTCGGGTGGGGTTCGGCATCGGCCGGGTGGCGTCGTCGAGGTCCTCATCACCCGGATTGGCAAGTTCGGCGCGAACCCGCAGTACGGACGCTACGCGCTCCGGTGGACAACCACCACCGCACGTGGGTGAAGGGTGGGCCATTCCTTGACCGCCCCGCGCGGGTGTGTTCCACTGGGACCGGTTGAAGATTTTTGTGTTCGTTGATCATCGACGCCCGCAGAGGTTTTTGGCGAGCGTCGCATCGGTGCCCATCCGGGCCTCTTGATCCCGCGCTCGCAGCCCGCCCACCTCGGCCGAGGTGGGCACATGTTACAGCGGCAAGGAGATTCCATGGCCCAGGGCACTGTGAAGTGGTTCAACTCGGAGAAGGGGTTCGGTTTCATCTCCCCTGACGACGGTGGCGCCGACCTGTTCGTCCACTACTCGGAGATCACCGGTGGCGGTTTCCGCAGCCTGGACGAGAACGCCAGGGTGCAGTTCGACGTCGGCCAGGGCAACCGGGGCCCGCAGGCCACGGCGGTGTCGGTCCTCTGAGCACCACCACGCCGCCGGTGCGCCCGCGTTCGTCGCGGGCGCCGGGCGGCGCCACCCGCGCGGTGGCGCTGCTGCGCCCCGCCCGGCGCGACCAGATGCACGCGGTGCCCGGCGCCGACCCGAAGTCCGCTGCGGACGCCGGGAGCCGGGAACTGGAAACCGCCCTCGCGGTGTACGTCCGCCAGGTGGCCGAGCGGATCGGTGTGCCCTCCGACGCGGTGACGCACGAGGTCACCGACACGGCCACCGCCTACATCGGACTCACCGCCCGCGTCGCCGCACTCCCGCTGCGCGACCTCATGCTCGTCTGGGACGAACGACTCGGCTGGTCCATCGCGATCGAGCCGTGCGGCAACGACCAACCCCCCGTGATCTGCCACCTCGGCGCCGAGATCGCACCTGCACCCGCCTCGGTCGCGCGGTTCGTCAGCGACGTCGTCGGCGGCCACCGGTACGGCGGCGGAGGGCCCACACCCACCCGGATCGATCGGAGCGCCCTGGCTGGGCGCATGGTCGCCCGCCCGGCGTAGGGAGCACGGCGGCACCGGGCATGCGCGAACGGATCCGCGCGAACCGCGTCGACAACGCCCCGACACGATCCTCGGTCGAGGGCCTGCTTGGCCGCGACATGTCCCAGTCCCGGATCGTCCTGTGCGCCGGAAACCGGAGTCCGAGAAGCGGAAACCCTTGGCGCCGTTGAACCTGACCGCTCTCCGCGCTGAACCCCCGACCGACCCACATCCGTCCACAATGGTCGGAGTGCCGGACCGGCTCCGCGCGCGGTCGGAACCGGTCCGGCGGTGCGCGACACGCGGGCCGGATCCGAACGTGGGCGCGTGGCGGTGGCGTGGGTGCTACGCTTCAGGTCCAGGGCCCGCCTGGTTCTGCCGCGGGTCCCATTGAGTCGGCGACCACGCGCCGCGGCCCGATGCGCCGGGCAGGACGCCCTTCCACGTTCGGAGAACTCCATGGCGGCGCGCCGCCTCACCACCCCTGCGGCCGACACCGGCCAGACCTCTTTCGACGCGCTCGGCGTGCCCGCCGCCCTGGTCCAGGCGCTGGCGGGCGCGGGTGTGCACCGGCCGTTCCCCATCCAGGCCGCCACCCTGCCGGACTCCCTCGCCGGACGCGACGTCCTGGGGCGGGGTCGGACCGGCTCCGGCAAGACCTACGCCTTCCTGATCCCGGTCCTGGCCAAGTTGGCGGCGGAGCCCGCGCGGCGGGCGCCCGGCCGACCGCGGGCGCTGGTGCTCGCGCCGACCCGTGAACTCGCCTGCCAGATCGAGGCGTCGGCTGCCCCGCTGGCCCGCGCGCTCGGCCTGCGCGTCCTCGCGGTGTTCGGCGGAGTGCGCCCCGGTCCGCAGATCACCGCCCTCCGGGCCGGGATCGACCTGGTGGTCGCCTGCCCCGGCAGGCTCGTCGACCACGTGGAGGCGGGCCACGTGCGCTTGGACGCGGTGCGCACGACCGTGTTGGACGAGGCCGACCACATGGCCGACCTCGGTTTCCTCCCGGTGGTCCGCAGGCTGCTGGACCGGACCCCGAGCGACGGTCAGCGGCTGTTCTTCTCGGCCACCCTGGACGCGGGGGTGGACGTCCTGGTGCGCCGGTACCTGCACGATCCGGTGACCCGCAGCGTCGACTCCGCGCAGTCCCCGGTCGACACCATGGCGCACCACATGCTGCACGTGCGCGCCGACGACCGGATGCCGGTGCTGGTCGACCTGACCTCGGCGCCGGGGCGATCCCTGGTGTTCACCCGCACCAAGCGCGCCGCGACCAGGCTGACGCGTCGGCTGGTGGCCGCCGGGGTGCCCGCGGTCGAGCTGCACGGCGACCTCGGCCAGAACGCCCGGACCCGCAACCTGGCCGCGTTCGCGGGCGGGTCGGTCACCACGCTGGTGGCGACCGACGTCGCCGCCCGCGGTATCCACGTCGACGGTGTCGAGGTGGTCATCCACGCGGACCCGCCGGAGGAGCACAAGGCATACCTGCACCGCTCGGGGCGCACCGCCCGGGCGGGCGCCGCGGGCACGGTCATCACGCTGATGACCGACGAGCAGGTGGCGGGGGCGCGCGAGCTGAGCCGCAAGGCCGGGATCACGCCGACCATCACCCGGCTGCTGCCCGGCCATCCGCTGCTCGCCGAACTCGTGCCCGGCGAACGCGTTCTCGTCCCCGCGTCGGCCGCGGCGCCTCCCGAGGACCGCGGTCGGCGTCAGCGGCGCGCCTCGGCCACACGGACGGCGCGGGCGGCGCGACCGGAGGGCCGCGACACCCGGGCGCCCGCCTCGGGTTCGGCCGCCGCGTTCTCCGCGGGTACGAAGGCCGGGCGTCGTCACCGCTGAGTCGTGCCACCGACAGTCGAGGCCACCGAACGGTGTCGGAGGTACGCAACGTGGCTCAGGCGGCCACGCGGGATGACAGCGAATCGTCCTAGGTGGATGGTTGCGGCGCGCTAGATGCGCTGTCCGTCAAGCCTTGGCGGTACAGCAGCCGGACTGGACACCAGGTTCGCGGCCGCGCGACAACGCGGGTGGCGCGTTGTCGCCCCAGCGACGACCGCGCTGTGGGATCGGGGTTGGTCGGTCGGGGACAAAAGGGATCCTGGCGGGAGTGCTTTCGTCGTGTTCTCCGGCGGTCCGGACGCGTGCGCAGGAAGCAGGTATCCGGTTTCAGGAAAATGTCGGACGAGCTCCGCCGCGGTCTCGGGGCGTAGGTCGTGGCGGCGGGGGCGTTACGTCGGGTGCAGGCCCGGCTCGTCGGTGAGGTCCGGGGCCAGGGGTGTGGGGCTGAGTGACGTGTCGTCCTCACCTTCTTCCAGCAGCGTGTTGGCCGCCCCGACGATGCGCCCGTCGGGGGTGCCGACGACGTCGAGGTCGCGGTCGGTGTAGTCCACCCTGGCCAGGAGGCTGCGCATGGCTTCGAGGCGGGCGCGGCGTTTGTCGTTGCTCTTGACGACGGTCCAGGGGGCTTCGGGGATGTCGGTGGCGCGGAACATCGAGACCTTGGCCTGGGTGTAGTCGTCCCAGCGGTCGAGGGAGGCGAGGTCGTTGGCGCTGAGCTTCCACCGGCGGACCGGGTCGACCTGGCGGGTGATGAAGCGGGTGCGCTGCTCGGCGCGCGAGACCGAGAACCACAGCTTCACCAGGATGATGCCCTCGTCGACCAGCATCCGCTCGAAGTCGGGGGCCTGGCGGAGGAATCGCCGGTACTGCTCGTCGTCGCAGTAGCCCATGACCCGCTCGACCCCGGCGCGGTTGTACCAGGAGCGGTCGAACAGGACCATCTCGCCCGCGGTGGGCAGGTGTTGGACGTAGCGCTGGAAGTACCACTGCCCGCGTTCGCGTTCCGACGGCGTGCCCAGCGCGACGACCCGGGCGCCGCGCGGGTCGAGGTTCTCGGTGAACCGCCGGATCGTGCCGCCCTTCCCCGCCGCGTCGCGGCCCTCGAACACGATCACCACCCGCTGCCCGGTGTCCTTCACCCAGTACTGCAGCTTGAGCATCTCGATGTGCAGCAGGCGCTTGGCCCGCGAGTACTCCGCGCGCCCCAGCCGCTCGGTGAAGGGGTAGTTCTCGCGCCAGGTGTCCACCACCGTCCCGTCCGGACGGAGCAGTTCCGGCTCCTCGCCGTCGGTGAAGCTGACCTTCACCTCGTCGGACAGTTCGGGGAACGCAGCCGCCGCGGACAGGAGTTCGTGCTCGGTCATGCCGTTCTGGTACCCGCGCACCAGGGAATCAACCAGACATTTCGCCTGATGTCCCGGTGTGCCGCACGCCGGAGTCGCGGACCCCGGTCGTCTGCCCGGTCCGCGCCGCGTGGGTGCGCGGCCGGCTCAGTCGTGTTCCTGGCGGGTGCAGACGGAGTGGAGCACGGTGAGGGCAGCGGTGATGGCGGGGCGGCGGCCGGTGGGCAGGCGCCAGACTCCGTAGATGCGGCGGATGGGGGGTGAGCGGATGGTGAGGGGGCGGACGGTCGGGGGAGGGTGCCGCGGCCCATGCGGGGGACCAGGGCCAGGCCGAGGCCCTCGCCGACGAGTTGGATCTGGCTGGCGTACTCGCTGACGATGTGGGTGAAGCGGGTGGGGCTGGGGGTGCGGTGGAAGGCGTTGATCAGGAAGTCGTGGGCGACCGAGCCGGGTTCGTGCAGCCAGGACTCGTCGCGGAGTTCGTCGAGGTCGACTGACGGGCGGTCGACCAGGGGGTGGGCGTGGTGGGCGAGGACGTCGGACAGGTCGTCGCCGATGTGCCGGGATTGCAGGCCCTCGGGCAGTGCCAGCGGGATGGCCATCCAGTCGTGGGCGACGGCGAGGTCGGCGGTGCCGCGGGCGACGAGTTCGACGGCGCGGTGCGAGTCGGCCTCGATCAGCCGCAGGGACAGGGCGGGCCAGGTGTCGGCGAGTTCGCGCAGCGCGGCGGGCAGGACGCCGCGGGCGGCGGTGGGGAAGGCGGCGATGGTGAGGGTGCCGGTGACGGTCTCGGCCTGCGCCTGGAGTTCGGCGTTCATGCTCTCCAGCTCGATGACGATCCGCCCGGCCGACTCGGCGAGGACCCGGCCCGCCGGGGTCAGCGTGGTGCGGCCCGCCTGGTGTTCGACGAGCTGTTGGCGCACGTCCCGGCTGAGCCGGGCGATCTGCTGGGAGATCGCGGACGGGGTGTAGCCGAGCGCGCTGGCGGCGGCCGTCATGGACCCGTGGGTGGCGAGGGCGTCGATCGCGCGCAGTCCCGCCAGGCTCACCGTCAGCACGCCGGCGTCACCTCACTCTCCGTACCCGCCGCCAGGGGTCATCCTGGCACAACACCGGCACGATCCGGGCAACTGTCACGCACCGCCATCGATCGTCAACGGCAAGTGCAGTACCGCGTCCACCTCGACCTTCACCGACCGCAGCCCGACGACGACCGTCGTGCGGGCCGGCTTCCACTCGCCGAAGTGGGCGGCGTAGGCCCGGTCGAACTCGGCGAAGTCGGCCGCGTCGGTCAGGTACGCGGTCACCTTCACCACGTCGGTCAGGTCGCCGCCCGCCGCGCGCACGACCGCGGTGAGGTTGCGCAGTGCCAGCGCGGTCTCGGTGGCCACGTCGGCGGGCTCGTAGCCGCCGTCCGGCAGGCGCGGCACCTGTCCGGACACGTGGACGGTGTCGCCCGCGCGCACGAACGGCTGGTAGTGGCCCGCGGGCGGGATCATCCGCGGGTCACCCGGATCGCCTCGGAGAGCTGGTAGGCGTTGAACCGCTGGCCGGTGGCGAAGTCGGCGTCGATCCCGGCCAGGAACGCGAACGCGGGCGCCAGCCGGGACGGCGGCACGATCCCGATCCGCATCTCCTCGGTGTAGTGGGAGTCCGACATGGGTGTGTCGATGGGACGGCCGGTGGAGGTGGTGTTGACCGCGATGTTGTGCTCCTTCCCCTCCAGCGCCAGTACTTTCATCAGCCCTTCCTGCGCGTGTTTGCCCGGCGTGTACGCGGTCTCCTTGACGAAGCCGAACAGCGCGGACCCCGAGGACAGGAACACGATGCTTCCGTCCCGCGCCTGGACCATGTGCGGCCAGACGGTTTTCGTCAGCGCGTAGGCCGCGCCGAGGATGATGTCGACTTCGCGCCGCCAGTCCTCGAAGGTCACGTCCAACATGGACACTTCCTTGAGGACCGCGGCGTTGTGGATCAGCACCCGGGGCGTGCCGTAGTGCGCCAGTGCCAGCTCGACCGCGTCCGCCGCGGCCACGGGATCGGCCAGGTCCACGACGAGCGGCAGCACGTCCGCGCCGTCGGCGCGCAACTCCTCGGCCAGCGCGGTCAATTTCTCGCCCTGCACGTCCACCATCGCCACGCGCATGCCGCCCGCGACCAGCTCCCGCGCGATCTCGCGGCCCAGCCCCTCGGCGGCACCGGTCAGGAAGGCGACCTTGCCGTTGATGTCGATCACGCGGACACCCCTTCCCGGGTGGTTCGGATGGCTTCGGAGAGTTGGAAGGCGTTGAACCGCTGGCCGGTGGCGAAGTCGGCGTCGATCCCGGCCAGGAACGCGAACGCGGGCGCCAGTCGCGACGGCGGCACCATCACCGCGCGCAGGGCATCGGTGTAGGTGTAGGCCAGCGGGCCGTCGATGGGCGCGCCGGTGGTGATGGTGTTGACGGCGACGCCGTACTCCTTTCCCTCCAGCGCGAGCACCTTCATCAGCCCTTCCTGTCCGTGCTTGCCCGCGACGTAGGCGGCCTCGCCTGCGAAGCCCGACAGCGCCGAGCCCGACGAGACGAACACGATGCTGCCGTCCCGCGCCTGGACCATGTGCGGCCACACCGCCTTGGCCAGCACGAACGCGCTCTGCAGGATGCTGTCGGACTCGGCCTTGAACGCCGCGACGTCGAGCTCCAGCACGGGGACCTCGCGGAACACCGCCGAGTTGTGCACGACCAGGCGGGGCGTGCCGAACCGCCGCACCGCCTCTTCGGTGGCGGCGCGCAGCGCGTCCGCGTCGGTGAAGTCGGTGACGAACGCGTGCGCGGACGGCACTTCCTCGGCCAGCGCACGCACGGCGTCGGCCTGGTCGCACAGCACCGCCACGGTCATGCCCGCGGCGGCCAGCTCGCGGGCGACGGCGTGGCCGATGTCCTCGGCGTTGCCCGCCACGATGGCGAACCGGCCGGTGGGGTCGATCATCCTGGTTCTCCTAAACGATCTCGGCGACGAGGGCGACGACCTGGCCGGGCGACTCGATCCGGGCCAGGGTGGGGCGCAGCAGGGCGAGCGCGGTGCGCGGGAACGGCGCGCGGAAGGTCTCCAGGACCTCGTTGGACACCGGGTCGAGCAGGTGGCCGACGACCGTGCCCCCCTCGACCACGGTGCCGAGCGCGGACTCGCGCAGCACCGGCTGGTAGATGCCCGGCCGGGAGGTCGACAGCGGCAGCTTGCCGGTGGCGGGCGTGCCCGGCTCGTCGGGCAGGTCGGCCTCGGTCAGCACGCCTGCCTTGCCCAGGGCCCGGCGCAGGCCGCGGGTGACGGTGGCGGCTCTGTCCTCTTCGAACTCGCCGCGCCCGCCCATCTCGATCCACACCGCGACCGCGCCGCGCACGCGGGCGTACCCGGTGAGGCTGGACGCGCGGTCGGGGCCGTCGAGGATCAGCGGGGTGCCCATCCACTCGGCCACGTGCTCGCTGCCGGGGAACCGGTAGGTGAAGCAGTTGATGTTCCAGCTGCCGCCGCCGTGCACGTCGAGCACCACGTCGGCGCCGTCGACCGCGTGCTCGGCCAGCACCGCGGCCAGTCGCTGGGTGTGCGAGCCGCCGGGGTCGCCGGGGAAGGAGCTGTTGAGGTCGAGCAGGTCCAGGTGGGTCTGGCGGGCGTCGGCCTCGGTCGCCAGCGGGTGCGCCACGGGCACGACCCGCAGCGTGCCGAGCAGTTCCTCCCGCCGCACGGAGGCCAGCAGGCGGTTGACCGCGAGGGTGCCCCAGGGGCCCTCGTCGCCGTGCACGCTCGCCACGACCAACCCGACCGGGCCGCCGTGCCCGACCGTCCCGATCCGCACGTCGACGGTGCCGTAGGCCAGTGACGAGGCAACCGGGTGATCGTTCCACTCGATCGTCTCCGCGAGTGTCGGCATATTTCCCTCCTGATGTCCATTGCGCGCAACATTCGGTCGACGGATTCTGTGCAGACCCGATCGCCGAGCACAAGACAGAGTTCGGCAACGCGCCCGGTTACGTTTGCTTGACGCACACATCCCCAGCTCGGACCGCGATTAGCAGGTCTTAACGGGGGGCTTCACCGATTGTTGCTTGCCATTCCCGCGAACTCGCCTGTTCACTCTGATGACCTCGATCCGCCCCATCGTTGAGAGATGTGGAGCAGCATGAAAGGTCGAAAGATTTCCGCCGTACTCGCCGTCGCCGCGGTGGTGACCGCCTGTTCCACCGGCACCCCGGGGGGCGGCGCCGACACGGGCAACCTGGTCACGGGTGATCCCAACACGGTCAACACCGGCACGGCGAAGCAGGGCGGCACGATCACCTACGTCCTGGAACGCAACATCGTCAACTGGAACCCGCTCGGGGCCGACATCGGCGTGGCCACCCAACTGGTCGCCGACGTCTACGACCCGGCCCCGTTCGTCACCCTGCCCGACCTGAAGACCGTCGAGCTCAACAAGGACCTGCTGGTCAGCGCCGAGCAGACCGGCACAGCACCGCAGACACTGGTGTACAAGATCAACCCCAAGGCGGTGTGGAACGACGGCACCCCGATCACCGCGGCCGACTTCGACTACGTCCGGCGCGCCTCCGACCCCAAGCTGTGCCCGAAGTGCGAGGCCGCCTCCACGATGGGCTACGACCACATCACCTCCCTGGTCGGCACGGACGACGGGCGCACGGTCACGGTGACCCTCAGCGAGCCGTTCGGAGACTGGAAGTCGTTGTTCGGCCCGATCCTGCCCGCGCACGTCGCCCGAAAACTCGGCGACGACGGCACCCCCGAGGGCCTGGCCACCTCGTTCAACGACGGGTTCCGCTACAAGGACTCCTTCCCCGACTGGTCCGGCGGCCCGTTCATGTTCAAGTCCTGGGAGACCAACCAGGCCGCCACGCTCGTGCCCAACCCGAAGTGGTGGGGCAAGCCGGTCACGGTGGACAGCCTGGTGTTCCGCGTCATCACCGACACCTCGCAGGAGGTGCCCGCGCTGCAGAACAACGAGGTCCAGATCATCAACCCGGACCCGCAGGTCGACCTGCTGCGCAACGTGCAGGCGCTCGGCGGCGTGAAGTACCAACTCGTGCAGGGGCTGCGCAAGCAGATGATCCTGCCCAACCTGAACAACCCCGCCATGCGGGATCCCGTACTGCGCAAGGCGTTGTTCACCGCGATGGACGTCGGGCAGACCATCGGCAAGACCGTCGGCCAGCTCACCTCCGACGCCCGGCCGCTGCGCAACCGGATCTACGTACCGCAGCAGCCCGGCTACAAGGACAACCTGGGCACGCTGGGCACCGGCGACGTCGCCAAGGCCACCTCGATCCTCACCGACGCGGGCTACAAGATCGACGCGGGCAGGCTCATCGATCCCAGGGGCACGCCGGTCCCGCCGCTGACGATGCGCTACATCCAGAACAACCAGATCCTGCAGACGGTGTGCCAACTGTTCGCCGACACCGCCAAGAAGCTCGGCGTGACGGTGGACGTGCAGACCACCGACTCGGTCGGCGCGACCGTGACCCACCAGGCGGGCAAGGACTTCGACCTGTTCGCGATGGGCTGGATCGGGCAGACGTTCCTGGCCTCCCAGTACTCGCAGGCGTTCATGACCAAGGCGGGCCTGAACTTCGGCGGCTACTCCAGCCCGGTCGTGGACGACCTGCTCACCAAGGCGCTGCGCGCCACCGACGAGACCCAGGTCGCCGGGTTCCTCAACGGGGTGGACGCGCAACTGACCGAGGACGCCTACATCCTGCCGCTGTACCAGGTGCCAGACCTGTTGGTGTACAAGGCGAACCTGGTCAACGTCCGGGCCAACGGCACCTACTTCGGGCCGCCGTACAACGGCGGCGAGTGGGGCATCACCGGCTGACGCGTGGCGCGGGTCGCCCGACCCGCGCCACCCCAGGGGAAGGCAGGCAGCGATGTTGGCTTACGTGTTGCGGCGGTTGCTGCACGCGGTCCCGATCGTGCTGGTCGGCTCGTTCATCACGTTCGTCATGGTCAGCGCGTCCGGCGACCCGCTCGGCGACCTCAAGGCCAAGCAGCCGCCGGTGCCCAGGGCGGTGCTGGACGCCGAGGCGCACCGGATGCGGCTCGACCAGCCGGTGCTGGAACGGTACTGGCACTGGCTGACCGGCATCCCGCGCGGCGACTGGGGCCCGTCGGTCAAGAAGATCGACATCGGCGCGGAGATCTGGCCCCGGCTGTGGGTCTCGGCCCGCCTGGTGACCCTCGCCGTGCTGCTCGCGCTGGCGCTGGCCCTGGTGGTCGGCGTGGTCAGCGCGGTCAAGCGGTACTCCGCGGTGGACTACGCGTTCACCGCCATCGGGTTCCTGCTGCTGTCGATGCCCGCGTTCTGGCTCGCGATCCTGCTCAAGCAGCAGGCGATCGACCTCAACCAGGCCACCGGGTCCACCCTGGTCTACACGGTCGGCGAGGCCTCCATCCCACCGCCGACCGGGTTCTGGCCGACCGTGGCGGACGTGCTGGGCCACCTGGTGCTCCCGACCATCGTGCTGGCCATGACCGCCTTCCCGCCGTGGAGCCGGTTCGTGCGGTCCTCGATGATCGAGGTGCAGGAGAGCGACTACGTGCGGTTGGCCCGCGCCAAGGGGATCAAGCGGCGAAAAGTGCTGGTGCGCCACGCGTTGCGCACCGCGCTGGTGCCGCTGACCACGGTCGTGGCGCTGGACCTGGCCGTGCTGTTCTCCGGCGCGGTGGTCACCGAGACCGTGTTCCAGTGGCGCGGCATGGGCTCGTTCCTGCTGTCCGCGGTGCGGGACAAGGACATCTACGCCGTGATGGCGTGGCTGCTGCTGGTGTCGGTGATCGTCGTGGTGTTCAACCTCGTCGCCGATCTGCTCTACGCCGTGCTGGACAGGAGGGTTCGCCTTGGTTGAGATCACGCGGGCGGGCGGCGACGTGCCGGTCGCCACCCCCCGGTGGCGGCTGGTGGCGCGCCGGTTCCTGCGCCACCGGCTCGCCACCGCCAGCCTGGTCGTCTTTCTGCTGCTGGTGCTGCTGGCGTTCGTCGGCGGCGCGCTGTGGCACTACTCCTACGACGTGTACACCCCCGACAACTCCCACCCGCCGTCGCTCGAGCACCCGTTCGGCACCGACGCCACCGGCTACGACCTGCTGGCCCAGGTGCTGCGCGGCACGCAGCGGTCGGTCGAGATCGCGTTGTTCGTGGCCGCGGTGTCCGGGGTGTTCGGCAGCGTGTGGGGCGCGGTGGCCGGGCTGCACGGCGGCAAGGTCGACACGCTGATGATGCGCGTCGCCGACCTGGTGCTGATCTTCCCGGCGATCGCGGTGGCGGCCGTGCTGGCCAACAACGTCGGCGCTTCCAGCCAGGGCTGGCTGTTGATCGGCCTGGTGCTGGCCGCCCTCACCTGGCCCTACGTCGCCCGGCTGGTGCGCGGCCTGGTGCTGTCGCTGCGCGAGCGCGAGTTCATCGCCGCCGCGCGCACCTTCGGCGCGGGCTCGTGGCGGATCATCTTCCGGCACGTGCTGCCCAACGCGCTGGGCACGATCATCGTCGCGGTGACCATCATCGTGGCGGTCGCGATCCTGGCCGAGACGGCGCTGTCGTTCATCGGCTTCGGGGTGCGCCCGCCGGACACCTCGCTGGGGCTGCTGATCAGCCAGAACCAGACCGCGGTGGCCACCCGGCCGTGGCTGTTCTACTTCCCCGGCCTGTTCATCGTGCTCATCGCGCTGAGCGTCAACTTCATCGGCGACGGGCTGCGCGACGCCTTCGACAACACCCGGTCCCGGAGCAGGCGATGACCCGGCAGGCGACGACCGAGGTGCTCGGCGTCCACGACCTCACCGTGTCCTTCCCCGACGAGCGCGGCCGGGTGACCGCCGTGCGCGGGGTGTCCTGGTCGCTGCGGGCGGGGGAGGTGCTCGGCGTGGTCGGCGAGTCCGGGTGCGGCAAGTCCGCGACCGCGCTCGCGGTGATGGGGCTGCTGCCGCACGGCGCGCGGGTCGGCGGATCGGTCCGGTTCCGCGACCGCGAACTGCTCGGGCTGCGCGACGACGAGCTGGCCGCGGTGCGCGGCCGGTCCGTGGCGATGGTGTTCCAGGACCCGCTCTCCGCGCTGAACCCCGTCTACTCGGTGGGGTTCCAGGTCGCCGAGGCGGTGCGGGCGCACCACCCCGGCCTGGGCCGCGAGGAGGCCGTCGAGCGCGCGATCGCGCTGCTGGAGCTGGTCGGCATCCCCAACGCGCGCGACCGGGTCGCGGACTACCCGCACGAGTTCTCCGGCGGGATGCGCCAACGCGTGGTGATCGCCATCGCCATGGCCGACGACCCGGACGTGATCATCGCCGACGAGCCCACCACCGCGCTGGACGTCACCATCCAGGCCCAGGTCCTCGACGCGCTGCGCACCGCCCGCGAGCAGACCGGCGCGGCGACCGTGCTCATCACCCACGACCTCGGTGTGGTCGCCGGGCAGGCCGACCGGGTGGTGGTGATGTACGCGGGCAAGGTCGTGGAGTCCGGCACGGTCGAGGAGGTCTTCTACACCCCGCGCATGCCGTACACCCTGGGGTTGCTGGGCAGCCTGCCCCGCCTCGACGGCGCCCGGGACGCACGGCTGACCCCCGTCGCGGGCACCCCGCCCGCGCTGGACCGGCCCATCACGGGGTGCGCGTTCGCGCCGAGGTGCCCGCTGGCCACCGATCTGTGCCGCACCGAGGAGCCACCTCTGGCGCCGGTCGACGGCGAACACCTGGCCGCCTGCCACTTCAGCGCCGACCTCGTCGACAGGCGCCCGGAGGACGTGTTCCCACCGCGCCCCGCGCCCCTGCCGCCGGACACGCCCGTGGCCGAGCAGGCCACGCCGATCGTCACCGCGGCCGGGCTGGTGAAGCACTACCGGGTGCGCGGCGCGGGCCTGTTCCGCCGCGACCGGGGCGAGTTGCACGCGGTGTGCGACGTGTCGTTCGACCTGTCGACGGGGGAGACGCTGGGGCTGGTCGGCGAGTCCGGCTCGGGCAAGTCGACCATCGCGAGACTGCTGATGTCCCTGGAGGACCCGACCGGCGGCAGGGTGCTGCTCGACGGTGAACCACTGGCGCGCCGCGGGCACGCCCGGGACCTGCAGATCGTGTTCCAGGACCCGATGAACTCCCTGGACCCGCGGATGACCGCGGCCGACCTCGTCGCGGAACCGCTGCGGGTCAACGGGACCGGCCGCCGCGAGGCGCGGGTCCGGGCGCTGGAGCTGCTGCGGTCGGTGGGGTTGTCGGGGGCGGGGTCCGAGCGCTACCCGCACGAGTTCTCCGGTGGTCAGCGCCAGCGCATCGGGATCGCCCGCGCCCTGGCCCTGCGGCCCCGGGTGCTGGTGCTCGACGAACCGGTGTCCGCCCTCGACGTGTCCGTGCAGGCCGATGTGATCAACCTGCTGGAGGACCTGCGGGACGCGCTGGGGCTGGCGTACCTGTTCATCGCCCACGACCTGTCGGTGGTGCGCCACATCGCCGACCGCGTGGCCGTGCTCTACCTGGGGCGGGTGGTGGAGACCGGGGACCGCGACGCGGTGTTCGACCACCCGCGCCACCCGTACACGCGCGCACTCGTCTCGGCGGTGCCGCTGCCCGACCCGCGCAAGGAACGGGCCCGCGAGCGGATCGTGCTGACCGGCGACGTACCCAGCCCGGTGGACCCGCCGTCGGGCTGCCGGTTCCGCACCCGGTGCCCCGAGTACCTGGGCGGGTTGACCGACGCGCAACGCGCCCGGTGCGCCGGGGAGGTGCCCGCGCTGCTGGACGGCGTGGCCTGCCACTGGGCGCGGCCGTGAACCACCTGGACCACTCGACAGCAGAGGGAGACACCGACATGGCGGCAACCCGTGACACCGTGGAATCCCGGCGGGTGCTGCGCACGCACCTGCCGGAACGGGCCGACACGCTCGGCATGTCCGTGCGGGAGGCGGACCTGGGACTGCGGTTGGACGGCGCGGGCCACGGGCTGCTGGACACCACCCACTTCGACACCGTCCGCTTCCCCCCACCGCCCTGGGCGCTGACCGCGTTCACCGCCGCGGCAAGCGACGGCGAACTCGCCTACACCGGCTACCGCGGCAACGCGGCGGTGCGCGCGACGTGCGCGCGGTCGGTGTCCGGGCTGCTCGGCGTCGACGTCGACCCGGACCGCGAGATCATCATCACCACCGGCACCCAGGGCGGCCTGTTCGCCACGCTCAGCGCCCTGGTCGACGCGGGCGACGTGGTGGCGCTGGCGGACCCGGAGTACCTGTTCGTGGAACGGATGCTGCGGTTCCTGGGCGCCCGGGTGGTGCGCGTGGGCATGGTCGAGCACCCCGCCGGGCCGCAGCTGGACCTGGCCGCGCTGGAGACCGCGGCCCGCGCGGGCGTGAAGCTCGTGCTCACCTCGAACCCGAACAACCCCACGGGCACCGTGTACACCCCGGAGACGGTGCGCGGGCTGGCCGCGCTCGCCGTGCGGCACGACTTCCTCGTGGTCGTCGACGAGCTGTACTGCAGGCTGGTCTACGACGACGTCCCGTTCACCCACCTCGCGGCGGAACCGGGGATGGGGGAGCGGACGGTGACCCTGCTCGGCGGCTCGAAGACGGAGTCGCTGAGCGGGTACCGGGTGGGCGTCGCGATCGGCCCGGCCCCCGTGGTCGACGCGATCGAGCAGGTCATGGCGATCTCCTGCCTGCGCGCCCCCGCGTACTCCCAGCACGTGCTGACCCACTGGTTGGTCGACGACGTCGAGTTCGTCCGCGCCCGCGTCACCGAACTGGCCGCTCTGCGGGAGCTGAGCGCGCGGCGGCTGCGCCGGGTCGGTGGCCTGGTGGTGCGGCCCGGCGCGGGCACCGCCTACCTGTGGCCGGACGTCTCCGCACTCGGCCTCGACGACGTCCGGGTGGCGCGGGTGCTGCAGGAGCGGGCCGGGGTGGTCGTGAGCCCCGGGTACCAGTTCGGGCCGTCCGGCCACGGCCGGTTCCGGGTCTGCTACGCCCGCGAGGAGACCGGCTGGGCGGCGGCCCTGGACCGGATGGTCGACGCGCTCGGCGACGCGGCGGTGACCTCGTGACCAGGGTCGTGATCTGCTCACCGCTGGAACCCGACCTGGTCGCCCGCATCGCGGCGGTCGACCCTCGGGTGGAAGTGCTGTACGAACCGGAATTGCTGCCCGTACCGCGCTACGAAGGCGACCACGTCGGTGTCCTGCCGGAACTGACCGGCGCGCAGCGGGCCCGGTGGTTCGACCTCACCTCCACGGCCGAGGTGGCCTTCGACTTCGACCGCCGCGCCCCCGACCGGGTCAACGAGGACTTCCCCCGCCTGCGCTGGCTGCAGGGCACGAGCGCGGGCCTGGGCCGGTTCACCGACCGGTACCCGCTGGACCTGTCGAAGGTCGTGGTGACCACGGCCGCCGGGGTGCACGCGGTGCCGCTGGCCGAGTTCGTGCTGGCGGGCCTGCTGCACTTCGTCAAGGACATCCCCCGGCTCAAGGCGTGGCAGGCCGAACGCCGCTGGACCCGCTACACGAGCCGGACCCTCGCGGGCCAACGCGTGCTGGTGGTCGGCCTGGGTGCGGTCGGCCGCCACACCGCGGCGGTGCTGGCAGGTCTCGGCGTCGAGGTGATCGGCGCGATCCGCCCGGGCGGTACCGCCACCGCCCCCGGCGTCTCCGCGGTGGTGACCTTCGACGCGATCGGCCCGGTGCTGCCCACTGTGGACGCCGTCGTCCTGGCCTGCCCGCTGACCCCGGCCACCGAGGGCCTCCTGGGTGCCGCCGAGATCGCCGCCATGAAGCCGGACGCGGTGGTGGTCAACATCGCCCGCGGCCAAGTCGTCGACGAGCTCGCCCTGACCACCGCCCTGGCAGGCGGCGCCCTGCGCGGCGCGGTGCTGGACGTGGCCACCGTCGAACCCCTGCCGAACGACTCGCCACTGTGGACTCTCCCCAACGTCGTGATCTCACCGCACTCCGCCTCCACCGCCGCCAACGAGAACGCCCTCATCACCACCCTGTTCTGCGACAACCTCCGCCGCTGGCTGGACGGCACACCCCTGCGAAACGTGTATCGGCCGGATCTGGGCTACTAGCCATGGGCACCCCGCACGTCCACCACACTCCCCGACTTCCGCCCGGCTCTGCGGCCACCTGCCGACTGCCGATCACCATCCGGATGGCGGGCGCGGTCCTGGCGACACGGCCCCGGCAGTCGCAGGCCCGGCTGGCCGACCAGCCACGCCGGGAACGGCCGCTGGACGTACTGAGCGCGGCGAGCGGCGATGACGCGCGGGTCAGCTGTCGCGCTCGGCGTCACGTCGGGCAGCGGCGGTCGCGCGGTGATCGACCGACTGGTCGACGCGCAACTCCTGGAAGATGGCCATGGGCAGTCCGACTCGGCGGGACAACGCCGATACCGCTTCCACGACCTGCTCCGCGAGTTCGCCCGAGAACAGTCGGAGTCGACAGCGGACACTCGCGCGGTGGTGCGGGCTCTTCTCAGCCGGTACCTGCGCGAACAGGGGCGGTGGGCGGAAGTGCCCACCTCGATGGGACGATCTCGCAGCGGGACCGACGCACCCCGAGCGACCGTTGACGCGCTGGTGCCGTGCGACGACCCGGTGCCCGCTCCGACCGACCGCAGCGACTCAGAGCACGTAGTCCTCGCGCAGGTAGTGCCGGTAGAGCGTGGACGCGACGAGTGCCGGGTCGCCGCCGGCCAAGGCGTCCACCAGGTCCCGGTGCATGCGGGGCATCTCGGCCAGGTCGAGGTGCTGCTCCTCGAGCGAGGACCGCATCACCGCGCCCATCTGCGCGTCCATGCCCGCGAACAACCGGGCCAACCGCGGCTTGCGGGCGGCAGCCACCAGACTCCCGTGGAAGGCGGTGTCCAGGTCGACCATCACCGCCAGGTCCCGGTCGCGCGCGGCGTGCTCCATCCGCGCGACCAACTCGGTGAGCGGGTCCACCAGTTCGGCGGCGCCGTGGGCCAGCACGGCCCGCACCGCGCCCTCTTCGAGCACATAGCGGGCGTAGCAGGCGTCCTGGATGTCCTCGTGGGACAGTCGCGTCACGATGCTGTGCCTGCGCGGGCTGATCTCGACCAGGCCCTCACCCGCCAGCCGGGCGAGGGCGGCGCGGACCGTCGCGCGGCTGACGCCCAGCTCCTCGGCGATCGACGCCTCGATGAGGCGGGTGCCCGAGGGCAGTTCGTTGTTGAGGATGCGGGTGCGCAGCAGCCGGTGCACCGTGTCGGGCAGCGACAGGTGTTCCAGGTCAGGCACCGGGGCACCCCAGCAGCTCCGGCGTCACTCCCACATGGCCGACGGGGTCCACCCGCACGTCGATCTCCGCCGTCGGTCCGCACCGGACCGGCATCGCGCCGGGACCGTGGCCGGGCAGCGGGCTCCCGGCGTGGACCAGCACCGCCACGGTCGACCACCCTTCCCTGCGCCCGGCGTTGTGCCGGACGTCGACGTCGTCAATGCATACCAGATCACCCAGCCGCCAGTGCGCCGCCTCCGCCGGGCCCACCTGCAGGTCCAGGTCCCACTGGTGCGCCGGGCGCCCGAACCCGTTGCCCACCAGGTGGGAGGGCACGCGAGCGCGCACCGACCGGCCGCGCAGGGCGGGCAGGAGCGCGGGGTCCACGTTGAGCGAACCCACCGCACCCTGGCCGTGCGCGTGGACCGCGACCTGGTCGCCGGGCACCATCCGCGCCAGCACGTCCTGCGGGTACACCACGATCACCCGGCCCTCGCGCTTGCCCAGCACCCGCCCGGTCGCGCCGCGCGCGTCCCCGGTGCGCACCACCGCGGCGTTGCCCAGGCAGGCGAACGCCGTCAGCGCGTGGTTGGCGGCCGGGTCGGGATGCGTGAGCGTGACACCGGGCGCCGCGTGGTCGGCGTCGACGTCGAACACGCCGTCGCCCAGGCGCAGCCCCAGCACGACGCCGCCGGTCGCCGTCGGCACGTACGGCAGGCCGTCGCGGTCGATCAGGTACGGGGTGGCGCCCAGGCGCGGCGTCTCGACGACACCGAGCAACGTGGTCCGGACCAGGGTGTTCACCAGGCGGCTCCGAGGTTCGCGGTGGGGTCGTCGACGAGGTCGAAGGCCGCGGCGGGGCCGGTGAGCAGCGTGCTGGGTCCTGGTCCGTGACCGAACAACCGGCAGTCGCCGGTGCTGATCGCCCCGATCGCCACGTACCCGGCGCGGTGGCCGCGGCCGAAGCGGTGGTCCTGGTCCAGCAGCACGACGAGATCACCGATCCGCAAGTCGACGCGGCCCATCAGGTCGGTGTTGGCGAACTCCGACACCATGCCCGCCCCCGCGCCGACCGCCGACGACGGCACCCGGGCGGCGACCCGCACCCGCAGCCGCCCGTCCGGCGCGGTCTCCACCGGCAGTCGCGGCAGCAGGTCCGGGTCGAGGTTCCGCACGCCGACCTCGGGGTGGTCCAGCAGTCGCAGCCCCTGCCCGCGAGCCCGGATCGCCACCCGGTCGCCCGGCGCGACCGCCGCCGCGTCATCGAGGTCCACCAGGACATAGGCGTGCTGGCCGAGGACCCGTCCCCTCGGGCGCCCCTCGACGAGCACGGTCACCTCGTTGCCGACGCACGTCAGGTACTGCAGCGCGTGGTTGGCCGCCGGGTCTGGGTGCCACACCGACAGGCCGGGCTCGAGGTGGTCGGCGGCGTGGCCCGTGGCCGGGTCGCCGACCCGCACACCGAGGGTGACCCCGCCCATACCGGGCAGCAGGAACGGCCGCCCCTCGGCGTCGACGCGGTAGCCGAAGCGGTCGCCCAGCGGCGGGCAGACCTCGCCCACCAGGACCTGGGTCAGCAGCCGATCGGCGTTGCTGCGCGGGATCACCGGGAGCCGAACCGGAAGCCGTGCGCGCGGATCGCGGGCGCGGTGACCGACCCGTTCCACACGTTCATGATGGGCTGCGCCCGCAACTCCGCGCCCACACCGTCCACCGTGGTCAGCAGGTCGAAAACGGACTGGGTGAACCGGGCACCCCGCACGGGCTCGGCCAGCGTGCCGTCCACGATCCGGAAGCACGCGTCGCGGCTGACGCCGGTGATCGTGCTCGCCTGCCGGTCGACCAGCCGGGTGTACCAGAACCGCTCGACGTAGAGCCCGTCGGCCACACCCGCCACCAGGTCGTGGTCGGTACCGGGCGCCATCACGACGTTCGCCGCGACCGGGGCGGGCAGCGACTCCCGCGCCACATGGGCGTGGCCGGTCCGGTCGCCGACCGCCGCGCCGACCAGCCCGGCGGTCAGCAGCGGCACCACGGCCTTGGACGTGCCCGACACGTCGAACGGGATGGGCAGCCCGAACGGGTGCGACGCGTCGTCGGCCACCGTGACCAGCTCGGAGGCCACCCGCCGCCCCGGCCCGGTGGCCACGCCGACACCCGCCTCGGCCAGACCGCCGTCGAAACCGAGCACCCCCAGGAACCCGAGCAGCTCCCCGGTGGCCTCAGGTCCCAGCACAACGGTGTAGACGCCGTCGAGCAGCGGTTTCCTGCCGCGGGTGCGCACGGCGCGGGCCACCACGTCCGCCACCGTCGCCGGGGTCAGCCCCAGCCCGTCACGGGACCGGTGCAGGTTCGCCCAGTGCGCGGAGCCGTCCCCGTCGCCGACCGTGAGACTCCCGGTGGCCTCGGTCGCCACCACGTGCCGCAGCGCACCGGTGCTCGAGGCCACGGCGAGCTGGGTCACGGCCCGGCCGACCATGCCCGCCGCGGTGGCGCCCATCTGTCGCGCCGACGCCATGGCGTGCGCGGCGATCGCCACCCGGGCGGGCGCGTCGAAGGCGGCGGTGTCCTCGTGCCAGAGCAGGTGATCGTCGCTGATTGCGTTCTCGGGCGTCCACGCCGAGCCGGGACCGCGCGCCGAGCGGCCGAGGTCGCGGGCGATCGCGGTCGCCCGGCGGACCGCGTCGGGCACGCGGTCGAGCGCGCTGGTCGCGACCCGCGCGGCGTGCCCGTCGACCACGGCGCGCACCACGACCTGCTGCTCGGTGATGTCCTGCGGCTGGTGGACCCGTTCACCGGCGAACCTGGTGTACTCCCCGGCACGCGCCAGCAGCGCGACCTCGACGTGGTCGGCGGCGGCCCCGCGCACGGCCGCAGCGAGGAGCTCGGTGGCGCGGGCGGGGTCGACGGGCGCGGCGAAGCCCATCACGCCACCCCGATCCGCACGCCGCGCACCAGCGTGGACGGCGCGCCGTGGCTGAGGAAACCCCACTGCTTGGGCTCGCCCTTGCCGCACGGGTAGCCGAAGATCCGCAGGTCGTCGGCGACTGCCTCGACCGAGCCCCAGAACCGCGGGGTGGTCCCGCCATAGGAGAAGTTCTTCAGCAGCCTGCCGCGTTTCCCGCCGCGCACCTCGTAGGCCACCTCGGTGCCGAACTGGAAGTCCCACCGGCGCTCGTCGATGGACCACGACCGGTTGTCCTCGGCGTAGAAGCCCTCACCCAGGCGGTCGCACAACTCGTCGAGCGTGCCGGTCCCGGGTTCGAGGTAGACGTGCGTGGCGAAGCACACCGGCGTGCAGCCCCACCCGTCGGAGCGCGCGGCGCCGGTGAGCGGCAGGCCCGCGCGCGCTGAGGAGTCCAGTGTGGAGAGTGTGTCGCGGACGATTCCCCCGCCCACCAGGGTGCGGCGGCGAGCGGGCGTGCCCTCGTCGTCGAACGCGAAGCTGCCGCGGGTGCCCGGGACGGTCGGGTCGCTGGTGATGGTGACGGCGGGGGAGCCGTAGCGCAGGGAGCCGACGTCGCCGACGCCGATGAACGAGGTACCGGCGAAGTTGACCTCGTCGCCGAGGATCCGGTCCAGCTCCAGGGCGTGCCCGGCGGACTCGTGGATCTGCAGCGACATCTGCTGCCCGCCGAGCACCACGTCGGCGGTGCCCGAGGGCGCGACCGGCGCGGTCAGCAGCGCCACCGCCTCCTCGCCCACCCGGGCCGCGTTGGCGACGAGATCGCGCCCGAGCGCGAACTCCCACCCGGCCGCGGCCGTGTCGCCGTGGAAGGAGTTCGGGTAGCTGCGCCGCTGCACGTCACCGTGCCCGGCGGCCAGCACCAGCACGAGCACCCCGGTCTCCAGGAAGTGCTGGTGCTGCCGCGACCCGGCCGAGTTGCCGAAGTGCCGGTGCTGGCGCTTGGCGTTGACCCCCACCTGCGCGGACACCACCTCCCGCGGCACGCACGCAGCGTCCAGCGCCTCGCTCAGCAGCGCCTGCCGGGTGTGCTCGGCGACGGCGAACGGGTCCTGCTCGACGACCGTCTCGTACCGTCCGCTGTGGACTTCCAGCTCCGGCAGCCGCACCGGCTCCGACGCGCCCCGCGCCGCCACGGCCAGCGCGTGCGCCCGGCGCGCCGCGGTCACGGCGTCCGCGCTGTCGGCCAACGGACGCGCGGCGAATCCCCAGACGCCGTCGACCAGCACGCGGACGCCGATGCCGAGGGTGTGCTCGACGCGCTCGTCCACGTCCGCACCGCGCTGCCGGTACACCCGCAGTTCCTCGGCCTCTACCAGCCGCACGTCGGCGTGCTCGACCCGACCGTCGACCGCGTCCAACGCCGCCTCCACCAGCGCCGCGGCGGTGGCGTCGTCGGCCAGCGCACCCCACCCGTGCGGGCTCACGCCGCGCCGCCGAGCGGGAAGTCCACCCAGGCGCGGCGGTGGAACGACGCCTCGAACGCGTTGATCGTCTCCTGCACCAGCGCGCTCTGCTCGAAATCGCCCTGGTTGGTGTCGCCGCCGTCGAGGAGTTCGGTGGCGAAATCGGCGCAGAGGTTGGCGTAGAACAGGGCACCCCAGTCCTCTGTGGACGCGCCGCCCGGGGGGAAGAACTCGGCGGGCACCTCGCGTTCGACGTACTCGGCGGCGTCTTTGGTGGCGGTGCGGATCGTCTGGCAGACACCGAACTCCTCCACCAGCCGCACGATCAGCGCGCCCTCGGAGCCGTAGAGGCGGGCCTCGATCCCCGGCAGGTTGCCGACCGTGACGTAGGAGGACTGGATGGACGCGATCAGGTCGTTGTCGAACTCGCAGATCCACATGTCACCGTCGTCGATGTTGAGCCGCTGCCTGCGCCCCGTGGTCTGGACCACCCGCTCGGGGACGAAGTTGCGCATCGTCCCGACGACGGAGGTCAACCGCCCACCCGCCCACCAGTGCATGATGTCGATGATCGGCGCCCCGTAGCCCTCGATGGACGAGGTGGCGAGCACGGCGGGGTCGGCGTCGGGGTCGACCTGCCGCATCGGCGTGGCCGGGTCGATCCACTGGCTGTTCTGCTCGAACCCGTTGAACACGTACGGCGTGCCGATGAACCCGGCGTCGATGAGGCTCTTCGCGTACCGCACCGCGGGCGCGTACCGGAAGGTGAACCCGAGCTTCGTCTTGAGCCCCTTGGCCCTGGCCGCCTCGGCGAGAGCCCGCGTCCGCCGGAAATCCCGGTGCACCGGCTTCTCGCACAACACGTGCTTGCCCGCCTCGATCGCCGCCGCCGCCACCTCGTAGTGCGCGGAGTTGGCCGTGGCGACGTCGACGACATCGATCGAGGGATCGTCCAACACCTCCCGGTAGTCGGTCGAGGCCCGTCGCACCCCGAACCGCTCCGCCGCCTCGCCGAGCACCCGCGGGTCGGTGTCGACCAGCGCCACCACCTCGACCCGGTCGTCCCGCGCCCAACCGGGCAGGTGCGCCCACTGCGCCCACCGCCCGGCCCCGATCACCGCAACCCGAAGCCCGTCCATCGGCCCTCCTCCACTCGCCGCTTCCACCGTAGGTCGATTGTCGATTGTCGACAACTGTAATGGATAGTGGTGCGGGTCACAGAGGGGGCGGACCTCCGCACCCTCGAACGCAACGAATTGCTGACCCGCACCTTCACCCCGTCGGTGCCGGTGCGGGTCGACTACGAGCTCACCTCGCTCGGACAGTCCCTGCTTGAGCCAATCCGGCACCTCAAGGACTGGGCCGAGTCCCACAGGGCCGACGTCGACGCCGCGCTCACCACGAACCCGGCGAATCCCACGCCGCGAGCGACAGGCGGCTCTCGAACCGGCGCCGCTCCCCGCTGAACGGGTCGGTGAACTCCAACACCCGCGCCAACAGCTGCAGCGGACGCGTGAAGTCGTCCAGGGGTTTGTCGCGCAGCACCGGGTAGAAGTCGTCGCCCAGGATCGGCAGGCCCAGGCCCGCCATGTGCAGGCGCAGCTGGTGGGTGCGGCCGGTTTGCGGGCGCAGCCGGTACCGGGCCAGGCCGTCCCGCGCCTCGAGCACCTCCACGCCGGTCACCGCGTTCGGCTCGCCCTCGACCTCGAACGCGGTGATCACGCCCCGCTCCTTGACGATCCGGCTGCGCACCACCGCGGGCAGCGGCACCGCCGGGTCGAACGGGGCCACCGCCTCGTACTCCTTCACGACCAGCCGGTCCCGGAACAGCGTCTGGTAGCGGCCGCGCGCCTCCGGCCGCACCACGAACATCAACAACCCCGCCGTCACCCGGTCCAGCCGGTGCGCCGGGCTCAACGTCGGGATCCCCAACTCCCGCCGCACCCGCACCAACGCCGTTTCCACCACGTGCTTGCCGCGCGGGATCGACGACAGGAAATGCGGCTTGTCCACGACCACCACGTCGTCGTCGCGGTGCACCACCGCCAACTCGAACGGCACCGGCACCTCCACCGGCAGGTCGCGGTGGAACCACACGAACATCCCCGGCACGAACGCCGCGTCCACCCCGACCGGGCCGTCCAGGCCGACGATCCGGCCTTCGCGGAGCATCTCGTCGATCCGGTCCGGCGCCACCCTCGGCAGCCGCTCCACCAGGTGCTCGCGCACCGTCGACCACGGGCCGTCGTCCGGCAGCCGCAGTCGGGCCGCGTCCAGGCCGTGCCGCTGGGGGAGGGGGGAACGGAGCTTGCGCCTCACCCACCCAGCCTAATCACGGCTTCCACGGCGACCGCACCACGCCATCGGCGTCCGGCACCGCCGCCACCGCCAACCGCTGGTCGTAGTCCACCCCGGGCAGCGGGCCCCGCACCAGCACCGGCACCGAACCCAGCCGCGCCTGCACCCCGGCGGAGTCCTCGTCCTCGGACGGCCGCCCGACAACCGGATCCGGCCACACCCCCACCAACGACCGCTCCACCATCCCCGCGGCCACCGCCGCCACGTCCTCGGCCGTCCGGACTCGGAGCCACCGCGTCAGGTCGTCCGCGAACCGCTCCTCCACCAAGACCGTCCCCCGCCCCGCCGCCAACTCCGCGACCTCGGACCAGAACCCCTCGTCGGCCGGTCGGACCCTCGAACAACAACTCGGCCAATACGGCGTGTACCACCACCGCTGCGGGAACGGCCCAGCGGCCCGGGCCGACGCCACGGCCCGGACGCACTCCTCCGCGCTGCTCACCTGCATGTCCTGCCCCTTGCCCACGTCCACGGTGAACACGTCCGGTGTCCTCAGGAAGCAGTGCAGCCCCTCGCCGCGCAACATCAACCGCACCAACTCCGCGGCCGCGGGCAGCGACACCCGCGCGCCGTCGCGCAGGCCCCGCAGGTCCGGCCCGAACAACCGCGCGAGCAGCGGATGCGCCACCAGGTCGTCCAGCGAACACCCGCTGTCCACGCTGGGACGAAAGACCTGCACCCACGACTCTCCCGCGTCCTCGGCGAAATCCAGCACCGCCGCCACATACGCCGCCTCCAACGGCCCCCGGCGACCTCGGGCCGACGTGGTCCGCTCACCGTCCTTGGCCGACCCCAACCAGCGGCGTCACAGCTCCCACGGTGACCAGACCACACCCGTCCGGGTCCGGCAGCACCGCCGCCACCAGCCGCTCCCGCTCGTCGAGCACCACCGACGGCACCGGTCCCAGCCGAGCCGCGACCTCCGGGAACTCGTCGTCGAGGACGACCATGTAGTGGATCCGGTCGCCCTCTTGCCACACGATCCGCAGGTGTGTGCCCTCCGGCTGCGGTCCGCTCAGCGCGTCGGCCAGGTCCGGCCACACCGCGACCAGCGACCGGGGCGCCAGCCGCGCCCGCACCGCCTCCAGGTCCGCATCCGACATCACCCGGAACCACCGCGACGCGCCGAAAGACTCCTGCACGAGCACCGCGCCCCGCTGGGCCACCAACTCGGCGACCTCGGCCCAGAACCCCTCATCGGCCTGCCGCGCCTTCGACGGACAGCGCCGCTCCTCGTACGGTGATTCGGTTCGCCGCTCGGGGAACAGCCCCGCGGCCCGAGCCGCCGCCACCGCCCGCACTCCTCCGCGCTCCGCAGCATCAGGCGCACCAGCTCCGAGGCCGCCCGTGGCGACACCCGAGCACCGTCGTACAGACCCCGCGGGTCCGACCCGAACAACGCCACCAACTCCGGGTGCCATATCGGGTCGTCCAGCGACCGCCTGACGTCGGGGGCGGGGTCGAGGATCTCCACCCACGACACCCCGGTGTCCACGGCGAAGTCCACCGCCGCGGCCACGTACGCCGCCTCCAGCAGGCCCCGGTCGCTCTCGGCGGGCACGGTGCCCTGGTAGGAGCCGTCATCGGCGCGGTCGGCCGGGTCGTACTTGGTCACGCGGTAGTAGAACAACGCACCCTCCCCAGTGGACTGATCACCGGGATCCCGCCACCGCTGCTAGGCAGGTACGGAGCGCTTTTCCGGCACCGGGGGAGCGGCACCCACCACCACGTCTCGCATCAGGCCGATCGATGCCAGCGCCAGCAATCCCGCGGCGCCGCCGATCCAGCCCACGGCCGCGCCGATCGACTCGCCGCTTACCGTGCCCACGGCGGTCTGTGCGCACGCCAATCCCACCGCGCCGCCGATCTGTTTGGCCAACACCGATCCGGCGGTTGCCGCGCCCATGTCCGCGCGGTCCACGGCGTTCTGCGTGGCGATGGTGATGCCGCCCATCGCGGGGCCGACTCCCACGCCGGTCAGCAGCAGCCAGGCCCCGGTGATGACCACCGATGTCGACGGCCCCAGCGTGAAGAACCCCAACGCGCCGAGGGTGGTCACCGCCGCTCCGGCCAGCAGTACCGGTCGGGTGTGCCTGGTTCGCAGGATCAGGAGAGCGGTCAGGCGGTTGCTCGTCACCATGCCCACCAGCAGCGGCAACACCGACAGGCCCGACGCCGTGGCCGAGAAGCCGCGTATGTGTTGGAAGTACAGGGGCAGAAACACGCCGATCGGCAGTACCGCGATCTGGAAGAAGAAACCTCCCGACAACAACGCCGCGTACGTCCGCCGTCGCATCAGGTGTGGTGGCAACACCGGTGTCGACGCCCGCCGCTCCACCGGCACCAGTGCCGCCAACAGCAGTGCCCCGGCCGCCAGCGGCAGCAGCACCTCCGCGTCGCGCCACCGCGCGTCGCCGGTGCCCTTGAGGCTCAACCCGATCAGCACCAGTGACAACCCGGCGCTCAGCAGTGCGATGCCCGCCACGTCCAATCGGCCTGACCGTGGCTCCGGTTTGCTCGGTGGCAGCGCCGACGCGATCACGGCCGCCGCCGCCATGCCCACCGGTAGGTTCACCCAGAACGCCCACCGCCAGTCCGCGTGGTCGGTCAGGACGCCGCCGACCAGCGGGCCGCCGATCAAGCCCAGGATCATCATGACGGCCACCGCCGTCTGCATACGGACCACGCCGTCCTCGCGGCCCGGTGGGTTCAGGTCCCGCACCAACGCCATGCCCAGGGTCAACAACGAGCCCGCGCCCAGGCCCTGGACCGCCCGCGCCACGATCAGCGCCGTCATCGAACCGGCGAAGCCGCAGGCCGCCGAACCCGCCAGGAACAGGACCAGGCCCACCAGGAGCAGTCCGCGGCGGCCGCGCAGGTCGGAGAAGCGGCCGTAGATCGGGACGCTGATCGACGAGGTCAGCACGTACGCGGTGACCAACCAGGTGTACCAGGTGTCGCCGCCGTGCAGTTGGTCGACGATGCGCGGCAGGGCCGTGCCGATGACCGTGCCGTCGAGCATGGCCAGGAACGCGCACGCCAGCAGCGCGATCGTGACCAGCAGGCGTCTGCGCGGGGTCAGTTCGTCGTAGGTCACCGGGGCTGTCCGCCGAGCGCGCCGTGGAGGAAGACGTCCACGAACTGCTCGACCGTGGGGGAGAGGTCGTCGCCCGCGGACCGGGTGCGGGAGAACAGCATCGCCAGGAAGATCGTCGCCAGTGTCTCCGGCGGCAGCCGCAGCGAGTCCCGCTCCGGCTCGAACAACTCCGCCACCGCCGCGCTGGTCCGCCGTTGCGCCGCCTCCCGATCCGACATCGCGGGGCCGGAGTCCGAGCTGTCCGCATCGGACCGCGCGGGCGCACCCGGGCCGCCCGCCGCGCCGCGCAGGCGAGTCATCAGCACCTCCGCGCGGCCACCGCCCGCGCCACGGTGCCCCGACGCGTGCAGGGCGCCCAGCACGCGCCCCATCCGCCCCAGGTAGGCCTCCATCGCCGAGGCCACCTCCACCAACCGCTCCGCCAGCGGCTGCTCCAACGGGATCGCCGCGATCTCGCCGAGCACGTGGTCGGTGCGCAGTGCCTCCGCCACGCACGCGCTGAGCAGTTCCTCCTTGTCGGCGAACACCCGGAACACCGTCGCCTCCCCGATGCCTGCGGCGCGCGCGACCTGCGCGGTGGTCACCGCGGCGCCGTGCTCGGCGACCAGGGGGAGGGCGGTGCGGACGATCATCTCTCGGCGCTGTTCGGGACTCATCCCCGGCGCGCGCTTGCGCGGTGCGTTCGGTGTCACGCCGACAAGCGTACGGAGTGAGCACTCACTCCGTCAATCAAGAAGTGAGTACTCACTCCGACGCTGGGCGGTCAGCTGCACGGACGTTGGTACGGCTCCTCCGGGAAGTAGTGCTTCCAGGTCGACTCGCCCATGGTGGTGATGCTCAGGGTGCAGATCTGCGAGATGACGTCACCGGGGTCGAGGTACCACACGCGCACGCCGCCTTTGGCCGGTTGCGGCAGTTGTCGGTTGTCCGGGGAGAACCGGAAATCGCGGCCGGCCAGGTCGGCATCGGGTATGACGGTGGTCAGCCGCGGGGTGGGGTCGGTGAGGTCCCAGACGCGGACCGTGCCGTCCACCCCGGACGTCGCGAGTCTGGTTCCGTCTGCGGACATGGTCATCGTTCGCAGTGGCCCCACGCCCTCGAGAACGCCTCCCCGGTGTGGCAAGGCTTCGGTGTTGGGGACAGCGGGGTCGTCCAGCGAGCTGTAAGTCACCTCAGCTCCGTCGCTGATCGCGGCGAGGGCGCCGTCGGCGCTGAGGACCGGGAGCACCGGCCGTGGGATCGCCGGGAGTGACCTGGAGCGGTCGTTGTGCACGCCGGGCAACTCGCGGCACGGGAAGTTGCCCGGCACGAAGCAGAAGACCCCGCCGTAAGTCGCCAGGTATGCGGATCGGTTCGCGAGGCTCCACACCTGTACGACGCTCCGGTAGGGATAGGGCCCGTCCGGGGCGTCGCTGGAGGTGTAGAGCCACCGACCGTCGGCGGTCACCCCTGGGTGATCCGGCTTGTTCGGGAAGACCGCCCTCGTGATGGGGCCCGCCGCGGATGGGCGGGTGGTGTCCCACACGGTGCCGTCCTTGCCGATGGCGACGGGCTGGTCGGCTTCCAATGCCACGTCGGCCAGCGGTACCGGTGCCGTCCACCGCGCAGGCGGGTCGTGCGAGCCCACCGGCCAGACCACCACGGTGTCCCCGCCGAAGGCGCGTACCTGCCCGAGGCCCGTGGAGACACCGACCGCGGTGAGCTCGAGCTCCGGCTGGGGCGCGGTGTAGTCGACGGGGGCGTGTCTGCGCAGCAGGGCTGTCAGCGTTCCGATGGTGTCCGGGCTCGGCGAGATCCTGTGCGCGGCCAGGGCGAGGTTCAGCGCGCTCGCCCGGTCGACCAGCCGCACCGCGTCACGCAGGGCGTCTCGGGCGTTGACCTGGTTGGCCGCGGACCGCCTGGCGTCGGCCTCGGCCGCCCGCAGCGCGTCGGCGCGTTGCCACTGGACGACCGCGACGTAGCCCGCGGCCGTGGTGAGCAGGAGCAGCACGCCGAGCACGGCCGACAGCACCAGCAGCCTCCGGGTCCGCCGCCGCGAACCGTCCCGCTGGCGGGCGGCGTGCTTGTCGGAGGCGGCGAGGAACCGGGCGGTGCGGTCGTCGAGCCGGGTGTTCGAACCGGCCAGCCAGTCCGTGGCGGCGTGGAGGCGGGTGCCGGTGTGCAGGTCGCCGGGTTGGCGACCGCCGCGCTCCCAGACCTCGGCGGCCTCGATGAGGGCCTGGTGGACCACGGCGCCCGCGCGGTCGGCGTCGATCCAGGACCGCAGGCGGGGCCAAGCGCGGAGCAGGGCCTCGTGGGCGATCTCCACGGTGGTGTCAGCCGTGGTGAGCAGCCCGGCGTCGGTCAGCGCGGTGAGGACCCGCGCCGCCGCCGCGGGCGCGGTGGCGAGCAGGCGTTCGCGGTCGAGGCGACGGCGGGCGTCGTGGGTGCCGTCCCCGATGTGCACCAGGCGCATGAGCAGGACGCGGGCGGTTTCCCGGTCCTCGGCGCCGAACTGCTCGTAGACGAACTCGGCGGTGGCGGCCACCGCCCCGCCGATGCCGCCGCTGCGCTCGTACCCGGCGATGGTGAGGACCCGGGCCGCCCGGTGGCGCCAGGTGATGTTCATGGCGTGCGCGACGAGGGCCAGCGTGCCGGGCGAGTCCGGCGGCAGCGCCGCGACCTCGCGCAGCACGAGGTCGACCAGCCCCGCCTGCAGGTGCGCCCCGACGACCCGGGCGGGGCGCTCGATGGCGACGCGCAGGTCGGCGGCCGACATGGCGCCCAGCAGTACCTGCCCCCGACCCAGCGTCGACCAGGGCGGGGTGGACGGCGCAGTGCGGCAGGAAGTCCGCGCGCACGCACAGCACCACCGACGCCGTCGCGGTCAACGCGTGCAGTGCCTGGACGAACTCGGCGCGCCGGGGCTCGTCCGCGAGGGTGAACAGCTCCTCGAACTGGTCGACCACCAGCAGCGGCCTGCGCCCGTCGGGGACCTGGTCGGTGGCCGCGCGCAGACTGGCCAGGGGCGCGTTGGTCGGGGTGATCACGGCCGGGTGCCAGCCCTGGGAACCGGTCAGCGCGCCCCGGGCCAACGCCGGGACCACCCCCGCCCGCAGCAGTGACGACTTGCCCACCCCGGACGGGCCGCTCACCACCAGCAGCCCCGGGTCCGCGACCCGGTCCGCCAGGTGGTCGAGCACCCGGTCGACCACCGCCGCGCGGCCGAAGAACCAGCGCGCGTCGTCGACGCCGTAGGACGCCAGGCCCGGGTACGGGCAGGCGCCGTCGGCGGGCGCGACCGCCGGGTTGACCTCGTCGTCGTCCTCCGGTCGCCACGCCAGGTTCGGGGCTAGCACGAACCGGTCGATCGACTGGGTGGCGCTCTTGCGCGGACGGGGCAGCCGCCGGGCCGCCAGGACGCGGTCGAGGTGCTGGTAGGCGTCTTCCAGGGTCAGCTCGGCCGGGCCGCCGGGTTCGCCTTGGTCGAGCAGTGCGATCAGGGCGCCGGAGAACGCGGTGTGCCGGGCGCCCGGTGGGGCGAGCGCGACCTCGTCGCGGGCGGCGGAGGCCATGACGAACGTCCCGCCGGGGTGCGCGGCGACTGCGGCGACCGCCGGGTCGGCCAGCGACGGTATCGCCCGACCGGAGAAGCAGCAGTCCAGCACCACCAGCCGGTGCCGCGCCCGGCTTTCCGAGAGGTACCGGCACACCTCGGTGTACGGCAGCGCTGTCGCGGGCAACCGCAGGGCACCACCGTCGCCCGCGCGGGACGCCAGGTACAGGTCACCGGTGGAGCCCAGCAGGCCGTGGCCGACGTAGTACACCAGCAGCGCGGACTCGGCGTGCTCGACCGCGTCCGCCAGGGCCAGCCCCATCTCGGACGGGTTCGCCGCGACCGAGACGACGGTGATGTTCTCCGCGAGCATGCCGCACCGGTCGACGAGCACCCGCGTCAGGTCGGCGACGGTCTCGGGCACGGCCGCGATGTCCGGGAGCCCGGACCCCGGCACGTGCCCACCGGTGCCGATCAACACAGCCCTGGCGCCTGCTCCGTGCAACAAGGTCATCGATCACGCAACCCTTCACCGCGACCTGACCAAGATCGCTACCCTCCCACGGCGCGTTACCGCGGTCCGGAACGCGTTGCGTCGACCGGATTCGTGTGCACGCCCACCGCGATTCTCCGCAACGAGCACAGAAAGGACGCCACACCATGACCGACCCCCTCGACCGCATGCGCCGCGGCGACTGGTACCTCGACGGCCCCGAACTCGTGGCCGCCCGACGACGCTGTTGGCACCTGCAGAACCGCTTCAACGCCACCGGTCCCGACGATGACAGGGAACGCAGGCACATCCTCGAACAGCTCCTCGGCCGCATCGGCCCCGACACCGTCGTCATGCCCGGGCTCCAGATCAGCTACGGCACCCACACCCGCCTCGGCGCCAACACCTTCATCAACACCGACGTCCTGCTCATGGACGACGCCCCCATCACCATCGGCGACGACGTCCGCATCGGCCCCCGCACCCAGCTCACCACCGCCCTCCACCCCGTCGACGACCACCAACGCCGCCGCGAAGGCTGGGAGCAGGCCAAACCCGTCTCCATCGGCGACAACACCTGGCTCGGCGCCGGGGTTATCGTCTGTCCCGGTGTCACCGTCGGTGCCGACTCCGTCATCGGCGCGGGCAGCGTCGTCACGCGCGACATCCCGGCCCGCACCCTCGCCGTCGGGAGCCCCGCTCGGCCTGTCCGCGAACTCTGAGTCCCCTGCGCGGCTATCGGTCAGGGGTGGCGGCGGCCAGGAGTTCGAAGAGGTCGTAGACGCACTCGCCGGTCCAGATGGTGGTGGCGACGGCCAGGAGGGGGAGCAGCACCGCGGGCCAGCGGCGGCGGGTGTCGGTGGTCATCAGGGCGGTGACGCGGCGTGGGACCGTGCCGGGGTGGCGCTCGGCGCCCTGGCCATGGGCAGCGGCCTCAACGCCATCGCGTTGGGGGAGGAGACCGGCCGGGCTCTCGGCGCGAACGTCACCGCCCTGCGCGCGGGCGGCGCCGTCGCGGTCACCCTGTTGTGCGGCGCGGCCACCGCGGCGGCGGGTCCGGTCGCGTTCGGCGGTCTCACCGTCCCGCACATCGCCCGTGTGGTCACCGGCCCGGACAACCGGTGGGTGCTGCCCTACTCCGGTGTGCTGGGCGCGGTCCTGGTGCTGGGCGCGGGCGTCCTGGGGGGGCGTGGTGTCGGCGCCGGGCGAGGTGGAGGTCGGGATCGTCATGGCGCTGATCGGCGCACCATCCTGCGAACCCTCTTCGGCGACGGCCCCACGCGGACTGGAACTGGTGGTCAACCGCTTCCCGCCTGCCCCGCCTCTTGGTGGCCATCGCCGTCGGCCTGGCCCTGGGTGCCGCCGGCGCGATATTCCAAAGCGTCTCCGCGAACCCCCTGGGCAGCCCCGACATCATCGGCTTCACCACCGGCTCGGCAACCGGCGCCCTCCTGGTCCTGCTCTTCTGGCGCGGCGGCCCCATCGGCGTACCCCTGGGTTCGGTCCTGGGCGGCCTGGCCGCGGCGGTCCTCGTCTACCTGCTCGCCTACCGCAACGGCATCCACGGAACCCGCCTGATCCCGGTCGGTATCGGCGTCAGCGCCGTCCTCTTCGCCGCCAACGGCTTCCTCCTCAGCCGCGCCTCGCTGCGAGAGGCCCGCAACGCCCAACTCTGGCTGGTGGGCAGCCTCAACGGCCGCGGCTGGGACGAGGCCACTCCCGCCTGGATCGCGTTGGCCGTCCTGCTCCCCCTCGCGCTCCTGCTGGGCAGGCGGCTGGCCATGCTCGAACTGGGCGACGAAACCGCCCTCTCCCGCGGCGTCCCCGTCGAGCGTTCCCGCCTCTACCTGGTCCTTGCCGGTGTCGGCCTCACCGCCCTGGCCACCGCCGCGGCGGGCCCCATCACCTTCGTGGCCTTGGTCGCCCCTCAGATCACCCACGGCCTGGTCCGCTCCGGCAGTGCCAACCTGGCCACTTCGGGCCTCACCGGCGCCCTGCTCCTGGTCACCGCCGACCAGGTGGGCCAACACCTCGTCCCCCGAGTCCAACTCCCCGTCGGGCTGACCACAGGGGCACTCGGCGGCGCCTACCTGATCTGGCTCCTCACCAACGAATGGCGCGCCAAACGCTGACCGGTGCTCGACGGAACTCGACGGCGAGGTCGCGCGTTCATGATCGTGTTGCCTCGAAACGGTGGGAGATGGGTCATGTCCCGTGCTCGAGTCGTGTGGGCGCTGCTCGCCGTCACCGCGGTCGGCGCCTGCACCACGTCGCCGGGGCCCGCGGATCCCAGCCGCACGCCGGGACCTTCTGGTACCGGCGGCCTGCCCGGCGCGGCGGGCGTCGGCGATCCGTACTACCCGGAGGACGGGAACGGGGGCTACGACGTCCTCGGCTACGACGTGGCGATCCGGTACGACCCGAGTTCGGACGAGTTCGGCGGTGACACGACCGTCACCGCCGTGGCGTCCGCCGACCTGAGCCGGTTCAACCTGGACCTCATCGGGTTCCAGGTCGGCGCGGTCGAGATCGACGGCAAGCCCGCGAAGTTCGCCCGCGCGGGCGTGCACGAGCTGGTGATCACCCCTCCCGCGACCGTGACCAAGGGGGCGACCTTCCGCACCAGGGTCACCTACTCGGGAACCCCTGAGGGGGAGGACGATCCGTCGACGGACGGCGACGGTTGGCGCAAGGCCCGGTCCGGCGGCGTGTTCGTTGCCGGGCAGCCGCACTCGGCGAGCACCTGGTTCCCGGTCAACGACCACCCGTCGGACAAGGCCACGTTCCGGTTGACCGCCCGGGTGCCCGACGGGTGGAGCGTGATCGGCAACGGCCGCGAGGAACCGCCGTACAGCGCGGACGGCTGGACCACCTACACCTGGGTCGAGGCGAACCGGATCGCGCCGTACCTGACGACGGTCGGCATCGATCACTGGACGTTCGACCGGTCGACCTACCACGGGCTCCCGCTGGTCAGCGCCTACGCCCCGGGTGTCGAGTTCCAGCGGGCCACCGAGGCCCGGCTGCCCGAGGTCCTGGACTTCCTGGCGAGCAAGTTCGGCCCCTACCCGCAGGACGCGGCGGGCGGCATCTTCATCAACGAGGACATCGGTTTCGCCGTGGAACTGCAGACCCGCCCCATCTACGGCACCGAGGACGACCTGGGGATCGTCGTGCACGAGCAGGCCCACCAGTGGTTCGGCAACAGCGTCTCCCTCAACCGCTGGTCCGACATCTGCCTCAACGAGTGCTTCGCCAGCTACGCGGAATGGCTGTGGGACGAGGCCAAGAACGACACCGACCTGGACGAGACCTACCGCCAAGCCGTCGCCAAAGCCGACGACGCCTTCTGGAACCGCCCCCTGCTCGACATGGGCCCCGGCAAGGAGTTCACCGCCGTCTACGACAAGGGCAAGCTCGCCATGCACGCCCTGCGCCGCACCCTGGGCGAGGCCAAGTTCGACCAGCTCCTCACACGCTGGACCAGCGAACACCGCGACGGCAACGCCAACTGGGCCGACCTGGAGAAACTCGTCAACGACATCGCGGGCCAAGACCAGACCGCGTTCCTGACCGAGTGGTTCCACAAGGCAGCCAAGCCCAGCGACCGGTTCCTCTACCCGGGCTCACTGCGCGAGTAGGCCACCGCGCACCAACCCGCCCAGCCGAGAGCTGGCACAAGCCGCGCCGCGAACGGCGAGAGGACACCCCCAAGGCGCGCACGGGCTCGGGCCGACGGCGAGACGGTCCTCGCCGGTCACGGTGTGCACTAGGCCGGTGACGGTGACGGTGACGTCCCACCGGGCACTACGCTGAAGATGCACGTCCAAGACGGCGAGAAGCTCAAGGACGCGGACGGGCTGGCGGTCGAACTCGGCACGTACTCCGGGGAGCCGGCGGAGGTGTTCGGACCGGGTGACCGGGTACCGAACTACACGCTGCTGCCGCCGGAGAACCTCAACATCGCGTCCGGGTCGTACACGGTGGGCCAGCGCGCCCAGTTGAGTGAACTCCTGATCTCGGACATGGGGATATGCCACTGGGCGGCCTGCCGGGAGTTCAGAGTGCGCTAGTGCACCGACGAAGTGGAGGAGTCCGGTGGTGGTCCTCCAACACGCAAACGCGGGATCCATCCCCACTCGGAGTGTGACGCTCCGTGTTGGGATGATCATGTCCTGAATTTGTCAGGACCGTTGAGAGGCCTGGCAGGAACCTTGACCCTGCCGTGGGTGTGACTCAATGTCACGGCCTTGATTGGAGAGCCAGCGCCTCGGGAACGTTTGATGGCCGGCTCTTACCTGAGGGGTGGCGGCGCAGATCCGGGCGGGTCCGTCATGCGGTGGTGGCAGCAGGTTTCGGTACAGCTCGGGAGCAGCGTGGTCAGGAGCGGTGTGTCGTATTCAGGCGGCCGGTCGCCAGCCCTGTTGATCAGCGCCTGTCCCGTCGAGCAGGGCTGTTTCCGGCGAGACGATGACGTTGCCGGTGAGGGTGAGCAGTCCCCGCGCGAGGACTACTGGCGAGACGGCGCCCCTGAGAGGGGCCGGGAGCGAACAGCCCCGCTCGCGCGGGGACGACCCTTATTGACCTGCGGCACTGTGGACCGTAACGCTGTTTCTTATTCACTTTGTGTTGAGGGTGAGGGGCGTCTCGATGATATGTGCGCATGTCGGTGTCGGGCTTGTGAGGGGGCCGGTTTGGACGTGGTTGCGGTCTTTCCACGTGAGGTGCTGTGCGCTGTCCGTGTGGGCGACTGGCGGAACGGAGGCACCATGGTGGTCTACAAGTGGTGTGCGAGGAAGAGGCAGCGCACTGAATTGGTCTACCAACGTCGGATGTCCAGGCGTATCGACTTGCTGTGAGCGAGGCAGCATCGGCGATCGAAGAGGAGCCATGTTCACGGAACAGGCGTCGACCTGCTGGCGTCAGTTCGATGGGGGAGGGGCAACCGGGCCGACAGCGGGAACGTCCACCCGCTGTCGGTTTTCGAGCAATAGGTGGACGATCAGGCGCCGTGTAAGACCCCACCCGCGCCGCGGCGGTACGGCGTGGTGTTGGCCAACGCCCGGCCAGGAGTCAGTCGGACAGGGCGGCGAAGGCGGCGAGGACGAACGTCCGTGTGAGCTGGCGGCTGCGCTCGGGGCGAGATGTTGGCCCTTGATGCTGGTGCCGGAGCTGAGGGTGACCGGGGCGATGCCGGTGTAGGCCGCCAGATGCCTCGAGGAGGCGAAATGGGAGGCGTCGCCGACTTTGAGCAGATGTGGGCGGCGGTCTTGACACCGATGCCGGGCATCGAGGTCAGGACCCCGGCAAGAGGGTGTGCATCAAGTATCCTCTCAACCTGCTCGGCACCCTGTTTCCGTTGCTGGAGAATGGTTTTCAGGCTGTCCGCCAGGCGCGGCAGGACGGTGTCGGCGGCGGCGGTGCCCGGGACGGTGACCGTCTGCTCGCCGAGGGCGGTCATGATCGCCTCGACCAGCTTGTCGCCGAGGCGGGGCGCGTGGACTTTCGCGATGGCGGCGAGTTTGTGGCGGCCAGCCTTGGCGATGCTGGCCGGTCCGCCGCAACGCGAGAGTGCCTCCAGGACGGCCGGGTGGCTGATCTGCGGGCCGATGGCGTGTTCGAGAGCGGGGTGGATCCCGGTGAGCAGCCCGCGGATCCGATTGGAGATGCGGGTGGCTTCGTCGGCCAGGTCGTCGTAGAACCCGACCAGCACCTCCAGCTCGGCCAGCGCCTCGTCACCGACATCCACCGGGCGCAGCGTGTGCGGCAGGCAACGGGCCGCGTCGGCGATAACGAACGCGTCCCGGGCATCGGTCTTGGCCCGGCCCGGGTAGAGGTCGGCGATACGGCGCATCGCCAGGCCGGGCAGGTAAGCCACCCGGTGACCGGCGGCGCGGGCGACCGCTACCGGCAACGCCCGATCGTGGCGGGCTGGTCGACCACCACCAGCAGTGTTGTGTGAGCGGCGAGCTTCTAACAGGGCTTCTAGTTTGGGTTCGGTGTTGGGCAGCGGGGCGTCGTGCAGCGGTTGCCGTCCGCGTGGTGGTTGTCCTTACCGACGTCCAAGCCGAGGAACACGCTGAAAATGCTGCTCATTCCCCATGCCGTTCGTTCGCCGCGTCGTGGTCACCGATCAGGCATCGAGCGCCGGCACCCACGTTACGACGAGACCCACCAATGAGGTTCCCCGATAAACTCAGAGGGGTGGTTGCCTGGCTTCGGTTGGGGATGCCGGGATGATGGATGGCTCGAGTTGGTCGGCGTACCGGGCGGTCTCGTACTCGTCGGGGCTGAGCCGGCCGAGCTCTTTCTGGATGCGCTGGGTGTTGTGCCTGGCGTCGATGTAGCTGAAGATCGCGTGGTCGGCCTCGTCGCGGGTGCGCCAGGAGTTTGCGGTATGCGAGTTCGATCTTCGGTGTGGAGAAGAAGTTCTCCATCGGCGCGTTGTCGTGGGAGTCGCCGACCGACCCCATCGACGGCGGGATCCCGTTGTTCGCCAGGCGTTGCGCGAAGCGGATCGAGGTGTAGGTGGTCGAGCCGCGGTCGCTGTGGTGGATCAACTCGCCTTTACGGACATCCCGGGACCGGATCGCGTACTCTAGGGCGCCGAGCACGAGGGTGGTGTCGCGGCCGTCGCTGGTCTTCCAGCCCACGGTCCGGTTGGAGAACGCGTCCCGGACCGCGGCCGGTCAGAACACGCCCTCGCCGGTGGGGATGCGGGTGGCGTCGGCGACCCACAGCCGGTCCCGGGGCCGGGGCGGTGAAGTCCCGGTTGACCAGATCCGGCGCCGGTGTGGCTCGTGGATCACGCCGGGTCGAGGGTGTTCGCCACTTCTTGCGCAGGAACGCGCCCTGCGACTCATGGCCGCGCATCAGCCGTTCGACCCGTTTGCGCGACACCCCGGTCCCGTGGCGGCGCAGGGTCGCGTACACCCGCGGGCTGTCGTAGGGTGCCGCCTGAGGTGGTGTAGATGTCCACGATCTCGGCCACCAGCTCCTCATCCTGACGCTGCCGCGGTGACGGGTCCGCCTGGCGCTGGACCCAGCCGTAGTAGGTGGAGGAGGCGATACCGAGGACCCGGAGGATGGGCTCGACCCCGAAGCGGCCGCGAAGCTGTGACACGAGCGTCACGACCGTCGCCGGGTCGAGTTCCGCGTTCTCCCGCCGAAGCCCTCGCAGCTCGTCGGACTCACTGGCCGTGGACCGGCCGTCACGCTCGCCGCAGTCGGCCTCGTCCTGCCGGAGCAGTTACGCAGTGCTTCGAGACGCACCCCGAGCTGCTCGGCCAGCCGCCGGACTACCGGCTTGGGATCCGACTCCCGATACAGCCGGACCGCACGAGCCCTCAGCTCATCGGGGTACTTCTTCGGTGCTGCCACGGACGACTCCCTTCAGATCCTATCGGACCATGCTTGAAAGTCTCCGAGCTACCGGGGGAACCTCAACGGGAATACAACGGGCGTTCCAACCGGTCGGCCTTCTCGGCCGGGTATGCGCGCCAGCCCGCCTCGGTCCTGGCATAGACCGCTGGGAGGAGCTCTACGAGCACTCGACGCTTCACCGCATCAGCGCCCTGATCAGCGGTATCGACAGGGCCCCGGCGGGGTTCTTGCCGTCGTCGGCGTGCATGCGGCTGACGACCGGGAGCCAGGGTTAGCTCGCCTTCGGCCTTGTTGTCGTGCAGGTAGAACCCGGTGTCGTGGGGCTCGATCGTCTTGATCTCCACCACGGCAGCTCGGTTCGGCGGCGCGTGTTCGGTGTTCAGCTTCTCGTACTCCGCGCTTCGGCAGGTCAGCACGACCTACAGGCCCTCGCTCGCCGCGTCGATCGCGGCGAGCGCCGAGGGCATCAGTGCCGTGGGAATCTCGCCCAACCCATCCAATACGGCCATGACCGGTTCGCGGCCACCAGCCCTGCCGCGCCCGAGGCGCTCAGGACGGCGGGGTATTCCTCATGCGCCCTGGCGCGGCTCGGCAATTGCGCGACGAGTTGCTCGCCCAGACCGTCGGGCCAGTCGCCGGCTCCGAGTTCTCGGTCGTGTCCATGCCGGACCCAGTTCGACCATCAGGTGCTCGTTCGTGATTGGAGGCGGCGCCGCTCGTGTTGCGTCCCGAACCTCTGGCGTTGTGCAGTCTGTTCCTTAGTGGCGGGTGGTGCGGTCACCACTGTGTTCTGTCCCTCACAGGGACGTGATTGGCGAGGTGCCGTCCGCCGTCCGGCGGTGGGGGCATCCCCGCGCGTGGGAGAGCGCAGGGGAAGGGTCTCCAGGTGGTGTCCCTTGTTGATGATGCGTCGGTGTCCGCCTCACGGGCAGAGCGAATTTCTCGTTGGTCGTTTTCTCGCTAGCTGGTGTCATGATCAGGTGTTTTGTTGAGCCCGTGGGGTTGATTGCCTCTTGTTGTCGATCTCTCCAGGCTGCATAGTCCCGTGTGCGTCGACTGGGGTCGCGCTTCTGGGGAGCGCGCGTGGTGAATGGATGGGGTATCCGTGTTCGGACGACTTGGCGTGCTCGCGTGCGCACTCAGCACCGCGGTGGTCGTGCTGCCGGTAGTTCCCGCCGCCGCGCAGCGATCTTCGCAACCGGTGGTAGCGGTCACCGAGGCTGCGACGGAATCGGCCGCGCGGGTGGCCGCGCGGGTGTCGGGTCGGCGGGTCGAGGTTCTCGACCAGCGTTCGGAGTCGGCGCAGGTATTCGTCAACCCCTCGGGGTCGTTGACACTCGAGCAGACCGGGAAGCCAGTGCGGACCAGGAAGAACGGGGCGTGGGTCGACATCGACACGTCTCTGCGGCTCGACGGTGGTCGGGTCGTCGCGGGCGCTACCGCGGTCGACGTGAGCTTTTCGCCCGGTGGCTCATCGCCGTTGATGGCGTTCAGTCGCAACGGCAAGCGGATGGCCCTGTCGTGGCCGGGTGTGCTCCCGGCGCCGGTGCTCTCCGGTGACACGGCGACCTATCCCGAGGTGTTGAAGGGCGTGGACCTGCAGCTGCGCGCGGAGGCCGGCGGTGCGCGGTTGCTGGTCGTGGTGAAGGACCGTGAAGCGGCGGCGAACCCGGAGTTGGCGGAGCTTCGGTACCGCTACAGCGTTTCCGGTCTGCGACTGCGCCAGGAGGGCGGCTCGGGCGCGGTGTCGGCTGTGGACGACTCGGGTGCGGTCGTGTTCGCGGCCGGTACACCGGTGATGTGGGACTCGAGCGACGCCCAGCCCGCAGCTCGGAGGGCTCAGGTCTCGCAGGAGGACGGGCCCTCGCGCAAGGAAGCGGCGATGCCGGTGCGGCTCGACCGCGCCGAGCTCGCGGTCGTGCCGGACGCGGAGCTGCTCTCGGCGCCGGACACGGTGTACCCGGTGTCGATCGACCCGTGGTTCACCGCGGACACGTGGGCGTGGACGTATGTGAACAGGAAGTTCCCCAACCAGTCGTACTGGTCGTCCGGGCGTGAGGTGGGAACGAACTCGGGCTACGAGTCGACCGACGGCACGACGCAGCGGGCGTACTTCCGGATGGGAACGAGCGCGGTCAACGGCAAGGACATCATCAGCGCGACCTTCCGCGCGAACATGTACCACAGCTGGTCGTGCGCGAAGACCGAGACGCAGTTGTGGGCCGGTGGCGACATCGGCCCGGGCACGACGTGGAACAACCAGCCGTGGCGGCGCTACATCACCTCGGTGACCGCGGCGAAGAAGTCCGGTGGGACCGGGGATTGCGCCCCGGGGATCGTGGAGTTCGACGCGAAGTCCGCGGTCGTGGAGGCGGCGGCGAACAACTACGCGAACACCGTGCTGTCGCTGCAGGCACCGGTGGACCGCGAAAACGCCAACGACACGCAGTCGTGGAAGAAGTTCAGCTCCGACCCGAAGCTGGTGATCGAGTACAACTCGACCCCGGACACGCCCTCGGCGCTCTACGCCGACATCAACCTGCCGTGCGCCTCGGGCGTCAACCGGCCGGTCACGAACACCTCGCCCACGTTGTTCGCCACGGGCACCGATCCCGACAGCGCGAACGTGCAGTTGCAGTTCGAGTGGGCCAAGCTCGACGGCACCGCGGTGGGCGGTTACACGACGCCGGCTCTGGCCTCGGGAACCCGGTTCTCCGCAGTGATCCCGACCTCGAGCTTGGCGGACGGAGTCGCGTACAAGTGGCGCGTCCGCGGGGCGGACAGCCGGGTGTCCGGCCCGTGGAGCGGGTACTGCGAGTTCGGCTACGACACCACCAGACCCACCGCGGTTCCGGGGGTGAGTTCGTCGTCGTTCCCCGAGAACGACCTGGGCATCGCGGCCGGGTCGCGGGGCGAGTTCACCTTCACCTCGGCAGACCCGGACGTCTACGGCTACCGCTATGGGCTAACGGAGAACACGACGTACTTCGTTGCCGCAGGCCCCGGGACCGGACGCCCAGCGACGGTGCCGGTGGTCGCGCCGTCGAGCACGTTGTTGACGCTGTACGTCTACAGCATCGACAAGGCGGGCAACAGGTCCGACACCTACCGGGCGTATCCGTTCTACCCCGACGAGCCCGCGTCGACCTCGCACGTCAAGCACGACGTCAACGGTGACGGTCTGGCCGACGTGGCCGCGATGCGCCAGCTCGACAGCGACGAGTCCGACTTCCTGAGCTTCACCTCCTCCGGCACCGGCCTCTACCCGATGACGCAGAGTTGGTACAGCGGCCCGAACACGGCGTTCCTGCCCGACCGAACCAAGGTCCTGGAGGGCGATGCGAACGGCGACGGCCGTAGCGACCTGCTGGTACTGCGTGACGACGGCGGCTACCGGGTGACGTTGTGGGTGTTCTACGGCAACGGTCTCGGCTACACCGCGCCCTCGGCTCCGGCCTGGGACAGCGGTCCCAACGGATGGGACCTCAACCGGGTCAAGGCCACCATCGGCGATGTCAACGGCGACGGCAAGGACGATGTCATCGCGTTCTACAACTACTTCAACGCCACCTTCTCCATCTTCACCCTCCTCAGCACCGCGACCGGAGCGCAGGCACCCACCACGTGGTGGAACACCCCGCCGGGCTCGGCGGAGTGGGCCAACCTGTCGGTGATCTCCGGCGACTTCAACGGTGACGGCAAGGACGACGTCGGCTGCACCTACGACTACGGCAACGCGCAGACCAGGTTGTGGTACCAGTACTCGACCGGGACCGCGTTCGGCGGCGGCGTCATGGCCTGGGACAGCGGTGTCAACAACTGGAGTATGGGCCGGGGCAAGTACGTGGTCACCGACGCCAACGGTGACGGCAAGGACGACCTCGTGGCGTTCTACAACTACTACAACGCCACCTTCAGCGTGTTCACGTTCAAGTCGACCGCGACCGGAGCGCTGGCTCCCACCGTCTGGTGGAACAATCCGCCGGGCAACGCCGAGTGGACGAACATGACGCCGTTCGCGGGTGACGTCGACGGCGACGGGGACGGCGACATCGGCTTCGCCTACCAGTACGCCAACCGGCGCACCGCGCTGTGGTTGAACTACTCCACCGGATCGGCGTACGGAGCACCGCTGGAGAAGTGGAACAGCGGCGACAACGGACTCGACTCCACCCGCACCCGGTACTTCTGACCCACACCGCTTCCGTCCGCACGGCCACATCCGGCACTCGGGGAGATCAGCCATGCCCGCAGCTCAATGGAAACTGTCTCTACGCCTGACGGCGGTCGCGGCGATCGCCGCCCTGGCCGCGGGTGCGATGCCGGAATCGGTCGCCGCCGCCGCGCCGGAGCGAGACCGCGAGATCGCGCTCCCCGCCCCGCAGCGGGAACTCTCGGTACCGGTGCGCCTGGCCGACGCCCCGATCAAAACCGACCCCGCCCCCAAGCACGCCTTGGGCGCCACACCGGCGGTGGCATGGCCCAATGGGGTTGATACCGAGGTCGACCTCGGCGCCACTACCGGCTTGGTCAAGGCGGCCCAATCGCCGCTCTCGGTGAGCAGGCCACAGGCGGCCAAGGCGGGCCTTGCCGCACCGGGCAAGGTTCGGGTTCGCTCCGTGGAGACGAAGTCGCCCGGCTCATTGGCTTTCCGGGTGGATGGCGGTCAGACCAAGCCGGGCGTGCGGGTGTCGGTCGACTACGGCCGGTTCCGCTCGGCTTTCGGCGGTGACTGGGCGTCGCGGCTACGGCTCGCGCGCCTGCCCGAGTGCGCTCTGTCCACTCCGGACAAGCAGGAGTGCGCGCCGACGGAGGTCGCCTCGACCAACGACACCAAGGCCGGGACGATCGCCACGGACGGCGTCGCCGATGGCCGCATGTACGCTCTCGTAGCCGGCCCCTCCGGCGGTGGTGGCGACTTCGGCGCCAGCGCGCTCGCTCCGTCGTCCACCTGGAACGCGGGCGGCTCCTCGGGCGAGTTCACCTGGTCGTACCCGATGCGGGTACCTCCGACGCTGGGTGGCGCCGCGCCGCAGGTGTCGCTGGCGTACTCGTCGGGCAGCGTGGACGGTCGCACCGCTTCGACCAACAACCAGCCGTCGTGGGTCGGTGAGGGCTTCGAGCTGTCCGTCGGCGGCCATGTGGAACGCCGGTACAAGGCCTGCGCCGATGACCTCGGCGGCAACAACGGCCAGACCAAGACCGGTGACCTGTGCTGGGGCACCGAGAACGCGTACGTCACGTTGGGCGGCAAGGCCAGCGAGCTGATCCGCAACGACGCCGACGGCGTGTGGAAGCTCAAGAACGACGACGGCTCGCGCGTGGAGAAGACCACCACCTCCGGCAACGGCGACAACAACGGCGAATCCTGGCGCATCACCACCGTCGACGGTACCCAGTACCACTTCGGCACCCGTGCGACGTCGAATTCGGTGTGGACGGTGCCGGTGTTCGGCAACAACTCCGGTGAGGACTGCTACGTCACCGGGTCGTTCGCGACCTCGTGGTGCCAGCAGGCTTACCGCTGGAACCTCGACTACGTGGTAGATCCCAACGGCAATACCACCGTTTACACCTACCAGACCGAGTCCAACCTCTACGGCCGCAACCTCGCCTCCGCCGGCGCCACTTACCACCGCGGTGGCTGGCTCGACCGCATCGACTACGGCACCAACAACGCGGTCACCACCGCCCAGGCCCCGATGCGCGTGCAGTTCACCGCCGCCGACCGCTGCGTCACCGCGGGCGCCACATGCACGTCCTCGACGCCGTCGAACTGGCCGGACGTGCCCTGGGACCAGAACTGCGCGAGCGGCACCTGCGCGGGCAAGGTCTCACCCACCTTCTGGACCCAGAAACGGCTGAACAAGATCACCACCCAGGTCTGGGGCGGCACCGCCTACCGCGACGTCGACTCCTGGACGCTTGACCACCGCTACCTCGACCCGGGCGACAGCACCAGCGCGGCCCTGTGGCTGGAGTCGATCAAGCACACCGGCCTGGTCGGCGGCACCGCGACCGTGCCCGAGGTCAACTTCAACGAGGTCCCGCTCAGCAACCGCGTCGACGGCATCGACACCCTGCCGCCGCTGGTGCGCTACCGCATCTCGTCCATCGCCAACGAGACCGGCGGCCAGATCGCCGTGACCTACTCCGACCGCGAGTGCAACCGCAACGGCGCCATGCCCACCTCACCGGACTCCAACACCAAACGCTGCTTCCCGACTTACTGGACCCCCGACGGCCAACCCCAGCTGCTGGACTGGTTCCACAAATACGTCGTTACCAGCGTCACCGAGTCCGACAACACCTCCGGCGGCCGCCCGGTCCTCACCAGCTACGAGTACATCAACACCCCCGCCTGGCACTACGACGACGAGGACGGCCTCGTCCCCGCCTCGCGCAAAACGTGGTCCCAGTGGCGCGGCTACGGCCAGGTCGGCGTCATCGTCGGTGACTCCACCGTCACCAAGACCCGCACGGTCACCACCTACCTGCGCGGGATGGACGATGACAAACTCGCCAACGGCACGCGCCGCGACATCTGGGTCGCCGACGGCGCGGGCGGCACCATCGAGGACAAGAACGTGCTCGCGGCCTCAACCCGCGAGACCGTGACCTACAGGTCGGCTACCGACAACACCGTGATCTCCGCGACGGTGGTCGATCCGTGGATCTCCCCGGCCAAGGCCACGAATGTCCGTCCTTGGGGCACCACGACGGCACATCTGGTCACCAACACCAGTGTCCGAACCAGGACTGCCCTCGACGCGGGCGGCTGGCGCAACACCCGCGTCGACACCACCGTTGACGAGACCAGCGGGCAGCCGCTGACCGTGTCCGACCTCGGGGACGTCGCCACATCGACCGACGACCTGTGCACGAAGACGACCTACGCGGTCAATTCCACAGCGTGGCTGCTCGCCTACCCGAGTCGCCAGGAGATCTTGGGTGTCGCCTGCACCGGCACCGCCTCGTATCCCGCGGACCTGGTCTCCGACAAGCGTACCTACTACGACGGTGCGACCGTGCACGGCACGCCCCCTACAAAGGGGAACATCACGAAGACAGAGGTCGCGAAGTCGTGGGGTGGATCCGCGCCCGCCTATGTGGTCAGCGACCGTGCGACCCATGACCAATACGGCCGTGCGGTCGAGTCATGGGACGCGGCGGGCGAGCGCAGCACCATGGCGTTCACCCCGGCCACGGGCGGGCCGGTGACGCAGACGGTGATCACCAACCCGCTCGGCCACGCCATCACCACCGGTGTCGAGCCCGCCTGGGGGACCCCTGTATCGGTCAGTGACGCGAATGCGCGTCGAACCGATGTGCAGTACGACGCCCTCGGTCGTTTGTCCAAGGTGTGGTTGCCGGGTAGGCCGATCACCTTGAGTGCCAGCATCGAGTACCAATACGTGCTGCAGACCGGTGCGGCCAACTACGTCGCCACCAAGTCCCTACGGGTCGATGGCAGCACCTACACCTACACCTACGCCTTCTACGACGGTCTCCTGAGGCCTCGCCAGACTCAGGCGCCGTCGCCTGGTGTCGCCGGTGGTCGAGTCATCAGTGAGGTCCACTACGACGCACGTGGTTCGGCCTTCAAGAGCAATGGGCCGTTCTACAACAGCGCTCCTCCGGACTACACCCTGGTCACGCCGGTCAATGACAACGATGTCCCCAACCAGACGGTGACCGAGTTCGACGGGGTCGGCCGAAAGACAGCCGAGATCCTCCGAGAGATGGGCGCCGAGAAGTGGCGGACCACGTCGACCTACGGCGGCGACCGTGTGCACGTGGACCCGCCCGTGGGTGCCACCCCCACTACGACGATCACCGACGCCAGGGGCAAGACCACGGAGCTGCGGCACTACCTCGGCTCTGCTCCGACGGGGACGTACCAGAGTACGACCTACACCTACACCCATGCGGCGGAACTGGCCACGGTCACCGACCCCGCAGGCAGCGTGTGGCGAAACTACTACGACCTGCGGGGCTTCAAGACCCGGGAAGAGGACCCAGCGAAGGGGGCGACTAATTACACCTTCGACGACGCCGGCCGCCTGAGCAGTTCGACGGACGCGCGCAACGTCACCCTCGCCTACGAGTACGACAAGCTTTCCAGGAAGAAGGCCGTCTACGACGGTTCGCTGATCGGCACGAAGCGCGCGGCGTGGACATATGACACTGCGGCAAACGGCATCGGCATGGCCGCGTCGAGTACGCGCTTCGACAACCAGAACGCCTATACGACGACAATCAACGGCTACGACACCGGCGGCAGGTCGACCGGCACCACGGTCACCATCCCCGCGGCGGAAGGTGCACTTGCGGGCTCGTACTCGACCACTGCGGCGTACCGCCCCAACGGAAGTCTGGAAAGCCTCGCTTACCCCGCGGTCGGCGGACTTCCCGGTGAGACCGTCGCGATCGGCTACAACGCCCTGGGACTGCCCGACACCCTCACCGGAGCGAGCAGCTACGTCAAACAGACCACCTACACCGACGTCGGTGAACTCGGCCAGCTGGTCACCTCGACCGCGGCGACAGGCAAGAAGGTTACCCAGACCTTCTACTACGAGCGCGGAACGCGGCGGTTGTCGCAGTTGCGCCTCGACCGCCAGGCGACCGGGCTGAACCAGGGAAATCTCTACTTCTCCTACGACGAGGCGGGCAACGTCAAGCGGATCGCGGACCTGCCGATCGGGCTCGCGTCGGACATCCAGTGCTTCCGCCACGACAGCCAGCAGCGGATCACCGAGGCTTGGACTCCCTCGACGGACAACTGCGCGACCAACCCGACCGTCGGCGGGCTCGGTGGTCCGGCTCCGTACTGGCAGTCCTACGCCTACGACGCGATCGGTAAGAGGACCGGCGAAACGCAACATGCCGCGGCCGGCGACACGACCAGGACATACACGTATCCGGCGACCGGTCAGCCGAGGCCGACCAGTCTCAGCCGGGTCACCACGACCAAGCCCGGTGTGCCGACGACCACCGACGCGTTCACCTACAACGACGCTGGTGACACCCTCACGAGGAATGTGGCAGGCCAACCGGGACACACGCTGACCTGGGACGCCGAAGGCTCGCTCGCCTCGGACACCGCGGGTGGGCAGACCACGACCTTCCTCTACACCGCCGAGGGGGAGCGACTGCTGCGTCGTGACCCGACCCACACGACTCTGTACCTCGGTGACACGGAGCTGCGGTGCAACCGAGCCGCGGGCACTGTCACGGGGACTCGCTACTACACGTTCGCCGATCGTGTCATCGGCGCGAGGACCGCCGCCGGTGTCACGTGGTTCTCCGCCGACCACCACGGCACGAGCCACTTCGCGATCGACGCGGTCACCCTGGATGTCCAGCGCAAGCGGTATCTCCCGTTCGGTGGCAGTCGTGGGGCCGCGCCCGGCGTGTGGCCCGGCGAACGCTCGTTCGTGAACGGCACCACCGACGCCAGTACGGGTCTGGTCCACCTCGGCGCGCGTGAGTACGACCCGGCGGTCGGCCGGTTCATCTCGGTGGACCCGGTTCTGGACGTCACCGATCCACAGCAGATGAACGGGTATGCCTACGGCAACGGCAATCCCGTTACGTTGAGCGACCCCGGTGGCGATTTCTCCGACTGCGGATGCGCGTCTGATCGTTACGGCTATGACAACGTGCTCTACGAAGCCAACGGCTTGAGCCCGATCACCGCCGCCGCGGCGAAGGCATACCTGAAACCCGCGCAGCGGGACCGTTGGCAGGCAGCGGTGAACCGCGCGACCCAACGAGCCTTGATCCCGAAGCCCAAACCGCGCCCGTGGGCGAAGGACATGGAGCGCGTCAAGGCCGAGGTGGCGCAGCGGGTAGCCGACGGCAGGTCCTATGACGAACTTCTGGACTACGACAACGGTGCGCCCTCCCATATCCAGGAGGCGATGCGGGAGGAACTGCACTCGGAGCTGTGCAAGTCCTACAAGGAGAACTGCGTCGACATCGGGATCGAGATCGCCTCGGCCACGGTCTTTGTCGCCGCTCCGATCGGTGTCGGCACGAAGAAGTTCGAGTCCGCTGACATCGTGCGCTCGGCTACGGAGCAGGTGCTCACGGAGAACACGATGGAGACCCTGATCGAGGAAAACCTGTCGGAAGCCGAGATCAGGGTCATGAGGGAGAAGCCGATGCTTACCCGGATGTTCGCGGGCACAGCGGTGCACCGGGCCACCGAAAAGATTTTGGCGAGACTCTTCCCGAAACGGTTCGAGTACAACGCGTCTCGTGGACCGGACTACTTCGACAAGCAGAACAACACGCACGTCGAGTTGACCACTCGTGGGCAGGTCACGGCCCATTACCAGAGGGGTGGTGCGTATAAGGACACCGCCTACGTGGCCTACAATCTGAACATGATGGCCTCACAACGGTGAACAGGAGTCGGACCGTGTCGTCAGTGCGGCGTTTGGAGTTGGAAGGCGTTCACGTCGACGAGTCCTTCGTGGGGCTCGAACTGGACTACTTCGACGCGATGTCGGCACGGTTCGACCGCTGCGCGTTCGACAAGAGCAGGATCCGTCGAGCATGCTTCGGGTCGGGGACCGAGGTCACCGAGTACGTTGACTGCACGTTCGACGGGGCGCACATCAGTGCCCCGTCGCCCGGCGTGGCGCGGTTCGAGCGTTGCGCTTTCCGGGACGCAAAGTTGTCGAAATGGCTTTGCGAGTCGGTCGAGTTTGTCGACTGTGTATTTACCGGGCGGATTAGCGAGGTAAACTTCACCGCGGCCCGGCGTGGCGGTCGAAACCGTTTCGAACGTAACGACTTCAGCGCTGCCACCTTGGTCGGAGTCGCTTTCCGTGGCGGCATCGACCTGCTTGACCAGCGATTGCCCGCGACTGGTGCGCATATGGTGGAGGATAGTGATGTCACGATCCCGAAAATGCTGGTTCTCGCTGAGGCGTGGCCGCCCTCTCGTATCAAAGACGTCGTCGTGTCGTATCTGGAAGTGCTCCTCCCGCGCGTGCGGAACGGACAGCGGCACGTATTGTTCACGGCCGCGACCTGGGATCAGCGAAGCTACGACGGTCTGGACGTATACAGGACACTCGTGGATCTCGCGGGCCTCAGCGGCGGCCGGTGATCTGGCGTCGGTGGAGCGCTGTCCCGAGTTCGAGGCGCACGTCAGGGGAAGTCCGTCCGCTGGGACCGCTCGGGCAAGGCAACCACCGCCTTCGGTGAGGTGTTCGTCCCCGGAGGACCGAGCTACCGCTGCCATGCGCACCACAGTGACCTCGACCGGCCAGCCGCGACCACCCGGGTGTCGTTCCCAGGCGGGTGACCGGAACGAAGCCACAGCCGAACCGGGGTTCCGGCACGCCGCCTCTGCTTCGAAACCGGAAGGCTTTCGTGCGGTATTCCTGGCCTGGCCGCCTCGACAGGCGGACCGACGGTCGAGCGGCCATTGCACGTGGTGGTCCCGCTCCCGGGCCGCCTCGCCGGTGGCCGGCTTCATCGCCGCGGTCCGCAGGAACACCGGGTTCGCCTGACCACCGTTGTCGGCAAGGAACCGGCATAGCGAAGGCGCTTACGCCATCGCCGGGGTGACGAGAGCGTCCCGATGCACATCGGCCCGCTGCAGAACACTCGCGTCCTCCGGCACCGAATCAAAGGACGTCCCGGGAGACGCGCACGCCGCCTACCGATGCTTGGTCGAGGCCCGCTGCACCAGCCGACTGATCTGGAAGTCGATCGGTCTCGGTTGGTTCCTCGCCTGCGTCGAAGTCCGGGCCACGACCGGCGGCGGCTCAGTTGTCGCGGGGTTGTTCGGACAGGAAGCGTTCGAATGCGGCGCCCAGTTCGTCGGCGCTGGGGACTTGTTCGGTGTCGGTGAGCAGGGTTTCGGGGCTGCTGGTGAAGGCGTCGTACTGTTGTTCGAGGCCGTGGACCAGTTCGGTGATCTCGTCGGAGTCGGCGATTTGCCTGGCGATCTCGGCGTTGGCGCGGGCGGCGGCTTCGCGCAGGGGGTCGGTCGTGGTGACCAGGCCCGCGGCGGAGGTCAGGGCGTCGAGGAGCTTGAGGGCGGCGGCCGGGTAGGTGCTCTGGGCGAGGTAGTGCGGTACGTACGCGGCGAGGCCCATTGCGTCGTGGCCGGCCTGTCCGAGGCGGTACTCCAGCAGCGCCGACAGGTGACCCGGCACCTGCACCCGGCTGAACGGGGACTTGTCGGTGACCAGCTCGGGCCGGGTGGCGTGCGAGATGACCGTCAGCTCCCTGGTGTGCGGCACACCCATCGGGATGCCGTGGAAACCGATGGTCAGCCGCACCCCCCACCGCTCGACGAGTCCGCGCACGGCCGCGGCGACGGCCTCCCAACCCCGGTCCGGCTCGGGCCCGGCCAACAGCAGGAACGGCGTGCCTAGCGCGTCGTGCAGGAGGTGGACGACCAGTTCGGGGGCGGCGTAGTCGACCCAGCGGTCGGTGTCGTAGGTCATCGCGGGGCGGCGGGCGCGGTAGTCGATGAGGTCGTCGACGTCGAAGCGGGCCACGACCCGGTGCTCGTGGGTCTCCAGCAGGTGGGCGGCCACCGTCGCCCCGGCGGAGCCCGCGTCCATGAAGCCGTCGACGTGGTGCAGCAGCACGACCCCGGCCAGGTCGGGGACATCCGAGTCGATCTCGACCAGGTCGTCCGGGTCCAGCGCCACCACATACCTCCCACGATCAGGACTTTGTCCTGCTCAACGCCCCGGACGGCCGCGCAATTCCCCGTCGGCCGAGGTTTCACGACCGTGCGTCCCCGGCGGCGTGACGCGCACCTCCTCGCCTCGGTCTCGCCTCGGTCACCGGGCGGTGGGCGCGGGAGCCCGGGAGTCAGGTGGTGCCGGGGTGGGCGCTGGACCCCATCGAGGTGACCGTGTCCGGGGAGGGGCGGCTGGGCCCCGGCGGCACGGTGCCGGACCTGTTCATCGCCGATGGGTCCCCGAACGGTTCGCAGGCGTTGGAGAAAGTCAGCTGATCCCTTGGCGTGCGTCGGAGGGGGACGGCGATCAGTGGTAAGTGTGGGCGCCCGCCCGCGGGTTGACTGGGAACGTGGTGTGGGGCTGGCTGGGGATTCCCTAGGCCCTGTCCTCAAAGCCAGAGGGTGAGGGCGGCGAGGTCGATCATGGCTTGGTAGGACAGGGCGGTCTTGTCGTAGCGGGTGGCGATCGCGCGGAACTGCTTGAACCGGTTGAAGCAGCGTTCGACGACGTTGCGGCGCTTGTAGATCACCGGGTCGAAGGCGGGTGGCCGACCGCCTGCCTGGCCGCGGCGGGCCCGGCCGTCGCGTTGGTCGCGGCGTTCGGGAATCGTGGCCCGGATGCCGCGCCGGCGCAGGTAGCCGCGGATGGCGCGGCTGGAATAGCCCTTGTCCGCGATCACCCGCGCCGGACGTGTGGCACGTCGGCCTGGTCGTGCCGGCGGGAACCACACGCCCGCCAGCACGGTGTCGAACATGGTGCAGTCATTGGTGTTCCCGCCGGTCAAGACGGTCGTCAGTGGGCGACCGTGTCCGTCGCAGGCCAGGTGGATCTTGGTGGACAGGCCGCCACGTGACCGGCCGATAGCATGATCATCTGGTTCGGTCTGCCCGCCGCACGACCCGCTCGCCCCCTGTGTGCGCGGCCGTACGGCGCCGGGCACCGGCCGCGTGCTGATGAGCACGCACGATGCTGGAATCGACCGAGACCTCCCGGTCCAGCTCGTCGATCGCCTCCGCGATCACCCGCACCCTCGCCACCAGCATCGTGAGGGTGCCGTTGCGTGACCAGCGCCAGAACCGGTTGTAGACCGTCTTCCACGGCCCATAACGCTCCGGCAGATCACGCCACGACACCCCGGTCTTGGCCTTGAACAACATCCCGTTGATCACACGCCGGTCATCCACACGAGGGCGACCCTTCGCCCCCGACACCGGCAACAACGACTGCAACGCCTGCCACTGCTCGTCAGTCAGCTCATGCCTGCGCACCACGACACAAGATCAAACCACGTCCGGCCCACCCGCTTTGAGGACGGGCCCTAGCGAAGGAGTCCCCCATGCGGTCCCTGCCCCGCGCCGCCGTGGCGCTGGTGCTCGTCGTGGGTGGTGGCGTCCCCCTGGCCACCTCCGCGGCGAGTTCCCCGCCCGGTCCCGGTTTCGCCATGGTCGAGGAGCGGGTCTACGTCGAGACCGGCGTCGACACCGACAACAACGGGCGCCCCGACCGGGTCGCCATCGACATCTCGCGGCCCGCCGGGGCCGCGAGGGTTCCCGTGGTGTTCGAGCACAGCCCGTACGCCAAGGGGTTGAACACCGCCGCCAACCACAGCGTGACCGTGGACCGGTTGCCGCAGGAGGGGTTGTTCCCGGCGGCCCTAGCCGCGACTGGTCCGGTGGCGCGGCCGGTGCCGGACCTGCCGGACTGGTACGACGACTACTTCGTGCCGCGCGGCTACGCGGTGGTCATGGGGCACAGCATCGGCACGGGCGACTCCGACGGCTGCCCCACCACCGGCGACCGCAACGAGACCCTCGGTGCCACGGCGGTCATCGACTGGCTCAACGGGCGCGCGAAGGGTTACAACCGGTCAGGGGCCGAGGTGCGGGCGACATGGAGCACCGGCAACGTCGGCATGATCGGCATCTCCTACAACGGCACGCTGCCCAACGCCGCCGCGGTGTCCGGTGTGGCCGGGCTCAAGGCGATCGTGCCGATCGCGGCGATTTCCCGCTGGTACGACTACTACCGCGCCAACGGCCTGGTCGTGGCGCCCGGCGGCTACCAGGGTGAGGACGCCGACGTGCTGGCCAAGGCCGTGGTCGCCAACTCCGCCAGGTGCTCGGCCCAGCTCGCGGCGATCGGGCGCGACCAGGACCGCACGACCGGCGACAACACCGCGTTCTGGCAGCAGCGCGACTACGTGCGCGACGCGAACAAGGTCACCGCGGGCGTGTTCGTCATCCACGGCCAGGGCGACTGGAACGTCAAGGGCCAGCAGTACTCCCAGTGGTGGGAGGCGTTGAAGGCCAACAACGTCCCCCGCAAGATCTGGCTGCACCGCGGCGGCCACGGCGCACCGTCGCGTTCGGACTACCAGGCGGCCGTCGGGCGCTGGTTCGACTACCACCTCAAGGGGATCGACAACGGCGTCATGACCGAGCCGAAGGCCGACGTCCAGTTCGCGGACGGCACCTGGCAGCGCTACGCCGACTGGCCGGACCCCGCCGCGCGCGACACCGCCTACCGGCTGGGCGCCACCTCCGCCACCGCGCCCGGCACGCTCGCCTCGACCGGCGCGGGCGAGGTCAAGCAGACCTTCACCGACCGCGGCCGCACGACCACCGCGGCCACCCTCGTCGCGGGCCCGGACACCGCGAACACCGGCAGACTCGTCTACCGGAGCGCGGCGTTGACCAAGGCGACCAAGCTGTCCGGTGTGCCGAGGGTGACCCTGCGGGTGGCGGTGGAGAACCGCAAGGCCGCCAACCTCACCGCCCTGCTGGTCGACTACAGCGGCACCACCCCGACCATCGTCACGCGGGGCTGGATCGACCCGCAGAACCGGGCGGGTGACACCGCGGGCCGGCCGGTGGTGCCGGGCCAGGAGTACGACCTGACCTTCGCCCTGCAACCCAAGGACCACGTGTTCGCGACGGGCCACCGCATCGGCCTGGTGGTCATCTCGACCGACTACGACTACACCCTCCGCCCCACGGCGGGCACCACGTTGCGGCTGTCCCCGGCGCAGAGTTCGCTGACCCTGCCCCTCAGCTGAGACTCGGCGGGCCGGGGCGAGCCCCGCCCCGGCCCGCCGAACGGCTACGCGCCGTCGTGCACGACGCTCCAGGTCACCCGCGCGTCGCACGGCGCGTGTTTCGGGGTGAGTGTGATCGTCGGGTACACCGTGCCCGTGAAGACGAACCGGGCGTACAGGCTGCCCACGACCCGTGGCCGCAGTGTGACCTGGGATTTCCGGTTGTCCGATGCCTGGGTGCCCTCGGGGGTGCGATGGACACGACGACCTCGTCGCAGGTCCCGGTCAGCACGATCCTGCCGGTGAGCGTGGCCATTTCGGGGAAGTCGACGGGCGGCGGGTCGACCAGTCGCACCGCGGTGCTCTCGGTGCCGGTGAAGTTCCAGGTGAGGTCGCGGACGCGTTTCCCATCGACGTCCCGCTCCTCGGAGAACACCGGGTCCGTGCCCCATGCCCGCAACTTCGTACCCGGGTCCGCCGCGAGCGACATGGTCGGGCTCGACGTGGCGGGACCGGCCGTGGTCGTGCTCAGCGGCACGCCGGTGGTCGGCGCGACGCCGCCGAGGCCGCGGTCGTCCGGTCCGCCGCTGACGGTGACCACGGTCGCGATCACACCCGCGAGGCAAGCCCACGCCGCGGCGATGGACCGGCGGTGGACGCGGGCAGGCGCCGCTTCCGCCAGCAGCACGTCCACGCGATCGAGCACGGCTCGCTGCTCCGCCGGCGTGTCCACGGGCAGCGTCGGCACGGGCACGTACTCGGGCTCGGCGGTCGTCTCGTGGTCGAGGCGTTCGACGAGTTCCAGGCGCCGCGCGCGCAGCCGGGCGATCAGGTGTTCGGCCTCGGCGGCGCGGTGGCGCGTGGTCCAGTTGCGCGCGTGCCCGCGAGAGCTGCTCCTCGGCCGTCCGAGCGGCGGCGTCGGCCGAATCCACCCGTTCCCGCAGTACGTCGAGTTCGGCGGTGACCCCGCGGCAGGTGCTGTGGAGTCGGGTGATCGCCACCGTGTGGGCTATTCGCAGGCGATGCCGTCCTTGTCGTTGTCGAGTCCGTAGACGTCGCTGCCGATGACCCGGATCGGGCCGGACACGTAGGCGGGGCCGTTGCCGCTGCCGCCCGCGCAGTCGACATCGGACGCGATGGGGACACAACCGCTGTAGTTGGGGTTGCACGTGGACGCGGCCGTGGTGGTGGTGACCGGTTTCGGCGCGGGAGGGCGCGTGGTCGTGTGCGGCGCGGGTTGGGTGGTCTTGGTCGCCGGCTTCTGCGCCGGTTGCGCGGGTGCGACCGTGGTCGGGGCGGCCGGGAGTTCGGTGGTGAGGAGCGGTGCGGCCGGGGCCACGGTCGCCGTCGTTGTTGTGGTGGTCGTTGTCGTCGAAGTCGTCGTGGTTGTTGTGGTTGTTGTGGTCGTGGCAGGAGTGCGTGTGGTCTCCGCCGCGGTGTTCTTGGCGTCGTCGTTGTTGGTGGCGACCGCGATGACGAAAACCGCGCCGACCACCGCCGCCGCGATCCCCAGCGGGCGCTTCGAGCGCTTCGGCGCTGCGGCGACCTCGATCGGCACCACGGCGGGCTCGACCGGGACGACACGGGTCGGCTCACCCGCCACGGCCGGTTCCGCGGGCGGGTGCAGCCGGGAGGTCGGCGCCGAGCCGGCACCGCCGACCGGCGGGACCTGCGGGGACGGCCGCTCGTCGTCCGAGCGGCGCGGCAGGCGGAGGCTGATCTGCAGGCCCCGGGCGTCCTCCCGCTGGATCACCGCCCGGCAGCCGGGCACGCCGCCGCGCGCGGTGATCTCGTCGATCAGCGGGCCGTAGCGCCGCGACATCGCGGCGGTCAGGCCGCCGACGCGGGAACCGTCCAGCCGGACCTCGATGGCTCGCTCGCCGCGCCGCTTTCCCGCCTGGATGACGCTCCAGGCCAGCTCGACGCGAACCCGGCGCTGGCGCCCCGGCGCGACGTCGTAGCGGCGGAGCGCGGGCTGGTGGTGTTCCTCGCCGGTGACGGTGACCGCCACTTCAGCGACCAACATCGTCAGGTCAGGCATGGGTCAGGACTCCCGGGACGCACAGTAGGTTTCCTGTGCATCGGCGCGGCGGCCCGCCCGTTACCGCCATGATCCGCGCGGCTACCGTCCTGGCGTGGCCAACACGGACTGGGACGGAACGACCCTCGGCGGCTCGCTGCGGGAAGTCCACCTCGCGGAGCGCGACCGGCTCGCCTCGGCCGCCCGCGACGGGGAGTGGGCCACCGTGCTGGGGATGATCGAGAGGTCCCCGAGCCTGGTCAACGCCTGGAGACCGGGCGGGAACAGCTGGTTCACCCCCGTGCACCAGGCGGCCTGGCTGGGGGCGTCCCCGGAGGTCGTGCGCCGGATGGTGGCCCGCGGGCCCTGGCTCACCCTGCGGACGGCCGCGGGTGACCGGGCGCTGGACATCGCGCTGCGCCGGGGGAACGCGCACCTGGCGGGTCTGCTCACGCCGGTGATCCGGCACCCGCTGCGCACCGGTGTGCTGGGCGGGCACCTCCACGACCTGATCCGCGAGCGCGCCGACCACCTGGTGCGCGAGCACCGGTTGCGGCTGCCGGAGCTGGAGGTGCTCACCGAACTCGAGAAGCCGGACATGTTCTTCCCGGTTCCGGGCATGTACGGCGGGTTCGGGTACCGACTGGAGGGCGAGGGCCTCGTCGTGCGGAGCTTCTGCCGGGTGGTCGGCGGTTCCGGGCAGACCCACCGGATCACCACCGCCGGGTGCGTGCTCGTCGAGGACGGGTGGGGCTGATCGCCGGCGTGTCCGGGCCGGTCCGGCTCGTGGCCGGGATAATGGTGGTGTGCCATCCGAGGGGGAGCGGTGACTGACGAGGAACTGCTGGTGGAGGTCGTCCTGACCCGCCTGGACCACCCCCACCTGCCACTGGAGGAGATCGTCGCCCTCGTCGTGCGGCGGATGGACGAGGACGTGGTGCTGGGCCTCGCCGCCCGCGCCCTGGCCAGCCGCGACGAGCTGCGGGCCGCGGTGTTCCCCGCCGCGGTGGAGCAGGTGATGCGGGTCGTTCTCACGCTGCGCGGACGCGTCGACTAGGTGGTGGGCGAGGGGGGCTCCGGCGCGCTGGGCGGGCGCGCCGGAGCCGGGATCAGACGGTCACGGCCGTCCTGGTGTCCTCGTGCCGGGCCGGGGGCTTGGGCTTGGTGAAGTTCAGCGCGACGAACACCGTGATCACGATGCCCGCCGCGGCGACCAGGATCGCGGTGGTGAGGCCGTCGGTGATGGCGGCGGGGAGCGCGTCGCCGGTGGCGCCGTCCTCGGCGGTGTTGGCGATGGCCACCAGGACGGCCAGACCGAGCGCGCCGCCGATCTGCTGGCTGGTCGAGGCCATGCCCGAGCCGACGCCCTGTTCGGCAGGCGCCACGTCGGCGGTGGCGGCGCCGAACATCACGGTGTAGCCGGTGCCCTGGCCCAGCCCCAGGACCAGCATGCCGGGCACCAGCACCCAGTACGGGTCGCCGGGATGCATGGTCAACGCCGTGACGACCGTGCCGACCGCGCCGACGACCAGGCTGCCGACCATCGTGGCCCGCGGACCGAACCGGGTGGCCAGCCTGCCGCCGACCATCGCGCCGGTGAAGATGGCCACCATCGGGACGAGGTAGGCCAAGCCGGTCTCCAGCGCGTTGTAGCCCTGCACGCCCTGGAAGAACACGGTCAGGAAGTACAGCAGGGTGCCCATGGTCGCCATGTACAGGAACGTGACACCCATGCCGGTACCGAGGTTGCGGTCGCGCAACAGCCGCAGCGGCATCAGCGGGTCGGCGCCGCGCTTCTCGACCACGACGAAGGCGGCGAGCAGCACGACGCCCGCGATCGCGCTGATCACCGTGACCGGCGCCAGCCAGCCCGACTCCGGGCCCTGCACCAGGGCGATGACCACCGCGGTGATGCCGACCGTGGACGTGAGCGCCCCCGCCAGGTCGAACGAGCGGCCACCGACAGCGTTCGTGTCGGGGGCGGTCAACGGGAAGGCGAGCAGCAGCGCGAGCGCGGCGAGCGGGACGTTGACGTAGAACACGGCCTCCCAGCCGAACGCCTGCGTCAGGACGCCGCCGAGCAGCGAGCCCAGGATCATCCCGGAGCCGCCCGCGGCGCCCCAGACGGAGAACGCCCGGTTGCGCTCGGCGCCCTCGGCGAAGCCGGTGGAGACCAGCGTCAGCGTGGCGGGGAACAGGAACGCGCCGCCGACGCCCTGCAGGGCGCGGCCCAGGATCAGCACGGCCGAGTTCGGGGCCAAGCCGCCGATGAGCGAGGACACGCCGTAGAGCGCCAGGCCGGTGACGAACATCCGGCGCGGGCCGAACAGGTCGCAGGCCCGGCCGCCGAGCAGCAGGAAGCCGCCGAAGGTGACCGCGTAGGCGCTGATCACCCACTGCAGGGTCTGCTGGGTGAAGCCCAGGCCCGTGCCGATCTCCGGCAGGGCCACGTAGACGATGTTGTAGTCGATGGAGATGATCAGCTGGGCGAAGGCGAGCAGGGCCAGGGTCAGGCCCGCGCGGCGGCGCCGGGGGGCGCGGTCGAGGGCGCCCGCGGCCGTGGACGTCATGGTGGAACCTCTCTGGGACCGGGAAAGCGCGATGCCACACGCGGCTCGTCGAGCCGCCCGCGGGGTTTCGCTGACGAACCGATCCTGGCGGGGGCGCGCTCCCCCGGCCATCGACACCGGAATACCTTGTCAGGTGGCCGAAAGTCCGTCAGGTCACCCGCACAGTCCACAGTGGATCAATAGTGGGGGAGCGGTCGGGACGGTCCCGAGTTGACAGACTTCCGCCGCCGGCTGGCGCGCGCCCCACCCGACGACGAGCATCGACCCCGTACACGGCAGACAGCAGGCGGACCGGAGGCGTCCGCGGCACACCGCCAGGGAGCGACCGGACATGACCAGACTCGCCATCGTCTACTACTCGGCCACCGGCAACATCCACAAACTCGCCGTCGCCGCCGCGGCGGCGGGGGAGGCGGCGGGCGCCGAGGTCCGCCTGCGCCGCGCCGCCGAGATCACCACCGAGCCGCTGGCCCCGAACTTCCCCGCCTGGACCGAGGCCAACGCCGAGCACGCCGCCACCGCCCGCGACGACGTCGACGAGGCCACCACCGACGACCTCTACTGGGCCGACGCGGTGCTGTGGGGCACCCCCGGCCGCTACGGCCTGCTCGCCGGACCGCTCAAGCACTTCATCGACCGGACCTTCGAGCTGCACGCCCGCCGCGGCCTGGCGAACAAGGTGATGTCCTCGTTCACCTCCACCGGCACCCCGCACGGCGGCCAGGAGAGCACCATCCTGTCGCTCAACAACGTCTTCTACCACTGGGGCGCGATCATCGTCGCGCCCGGCGTGCTCGACGACGTGCTCCTGCGCCCGAGCAACGGCAACCCCTACGGCGTCAGCGCCACCTCGGGCCTGCAAGCCGTCCCGGGCGGTCTCGCGCTCAACGTCACCGACGACAACCTCCTCGCGATCGGGTTCCAGACCCGCCGCGTGATCGAGATCGCTGCGGCCATCAAGGCCGGGCTCACCACGTCCGTCTAGCGCCCACGAGATGGGCCACATGGCGGACGTGAACCTGGGCGACCTCGTCAGCGAGGGCGTCTCCCCGTGGCTCGACGGCCTCGACCGGCGCTGGATCGACTCCGGCTGGTTCGCGGGCGCCGTCGGCCCCAAAAGCCTGCACGGGGCGACCACCACGGTAACCGCGCTCATCGACTCGCTCACCACCACCGACGGCCCCGACCCGCACGCCCGCCCGCTGCACCGGCTGCTCGACCAGGGAGCCGACCCCGACACGGCCGCCGAAGCACTCGCCGCGGCCGTCGCCCGCGCGGCGGCTGACGCCCTGCGCGAGGTCCACCTCCACTCCGGCGGCCAAGACGGGCACGTCTCCGTCGACATCCCCGCCACCGCCGCGGGCCACGCGCGGACCGCCGAGGTGGCGGGCATGCGCGCGGCGGCCCTGCTGCGCCGCCCCAACACGATGGTCGCACTGCCTGCCACCCCCGCGGGCCTGGCGGCGACCCGCCGCTGCCTGGCCCGCGGGATAGGCGTGCACGCCACCGACGTGTACTCCACCACCCGCTACCGGCAGGTGGTCGAGGCCTACTTCGACGGCCTGACCGCGGCCCGGACCGCGGGCCTGGACCTGTCGACCATCCCCTCGCTGGTCGGCGTCCCGATCGGCCGCCTCGACGAGGCCGTCGACACCCGGCTCCGCGCGCGGCCCGCGGCCCCGCTGCCGGGATCCGCGGGCCTGGCCACCGCGCGGCTGCTCTACCACGAGTACGAGCGGTCACTGGGCGGCGACCGCTGGCGGGCCCTGCACGCGGCCGGGGCCCGCAAGCAGCGGCTGCTGTGGCACACCGCCCCCGGCGCCGTGGGCCGCGTGGTCGGCTGGGGCACGGCCACCGCCCTGCCCCGAACCGCCCTGGACACACCGGGGGAGTTGTTCGGCGACACCCTGCTCGGCGAGCACACCACCGCCCAGGCCGTACTCGACGAACTGCGCGGAACCGGAGTGGACCCGGACGCCATCGCCCGGCAACTGGAGCGGGAGGCCGCACACCGCGCCACCCGCGACTGGCACCGACTGATCCGGCTGCTCCACGACCGGCTCACCAACCCCACACCGACGCACCCGCGGTTGACGACCCCAGTACATTCGGACGTCAGTCGCCCGCGCGAAGGGGAACCGCGGGCCTGACGCACTGAGGGCGTGGGGCGTGGTTGAGGGGCATTCCGCCGTCGATTCCGCCGTGCTGGCGATGCTGGAACTGCTGTCCGGCACCGCCCAACCACACGAATACGACACCGCGATCACCCACGCCGTCACCCAGGGCGCCGACCCCGCCGTGCTCCACCACGCCAAACGGGTCGCGCTCGACGTCGCCGAACAACTGACCCGCCACCGCCACCGCGAAGCCGACTTCACCGCACTCGTCGACACCGCCCGCGAGTTCACCATCGCCACCGACGTCGACACCCTGCTCAAAATGATCACCCGCCGCACCCGCCTGCTCCTCGGCGTCGACATGGCCTACATCAGCCTCCCCGACGGCGACTCGATCCACATCCGCACCGCCGACGGACACACCTCCGTGCTCAGCGTCGGCCTGCGACTCCCCGGCGCGGGCGGCGTCGGCAACGAGGTCCTGCTCAACGCGGCCCCGTTCTGGACTGCCGACTACCTCAACGACCCACGCATCCACCACAGCCCCGCCATCGACGAGGTCGTCGAGGCCGAGGGCCTGCGCACCGTCATGGCCGTCCCCCTGTTCTCGCGGAACACACCCTTCGGCGCCCTCTACGCCGCCTCCCGCACCGTCCGCCGGTTCACCACCGACGAGGTCTCGCTGATGAGCAGCCTCGGCGACCTCGCGGGCGTCGCCATCGAACGCGCCCAACTCCAAGAACACTCCGACGACGTCATCACGCGGCTACGCGAACACCAAACCACCGCCGACACCGCCGCGGCCACCATCCGCGAGTTCACCGCCACCCACGCCAGGATGCTCGAACTGGTCATCGACGGAGCCGACCTCACCACCGTGCTCACCGAGGCCCACCACCACCTCGGCGGCAGCCTCCGCCTGACCACCACCGACTCCCGGATCCTCGTCTCCATCGGCGAACTCCCCGACGACGACCCCGACGCCCTCACCGCCGCCATGATCACCGCCCACACCGGACGCACACCCACCCGCGCACCCGACGGCCTGTGGACCATGCCCCTGCACGCGGGCAACCGACACCTCGGCGCACTGCTCCTGCGCCCCGACCACGAACCCGGCGAACACGAACGCGGCCTGATCCAAGTCGCCGCCCACGCCGCCACCACCTACCTCCTACTCGACAACCACGCGGACGCCTCCGACGACCGGCTCCGCGACGAACTGCTCGACGACCTCCTCGCCCAACCCCAACGCCCACCACACCAGATCCTCAAACGCGCCCTGCGGATGGGCATCGACCTGACCAACCCGCACACGGTCGTCCTCGTCCGCCCCGAAGGCGACGCGCTGGGCAAGGTATCGATCTGGGCCTCGGCCTACAGCCACCGACGCGGAGGCATGAAAACCCTGCACCACGACCGCGTCGTCCTGCTCATCCCCGGCGACGACGCCGACACCGCCGCGCGCGCCGTCCACGACAGCGTGTCGGCGTCGGTGCGAGAACCGACGACCGTCGCCGCCTCGAACCCCGTCACCGACGCCGCCGCGATCCTGCCCGCCCACCACGAGGCCACCCGCTGCCTGACGACCATGACCGCGCTCGGCATGGCAGGCCGCGCGTCCTCCACCGCACAACTGGGCTTCCTCGGCATCCTGCTGTCCGACCACCACGACGTCGACGGCTTCGTACACGCCACCATCGGCCCCGTCCTCGACTACGACCGACTCCGCGACACCGAACTGACCCGCACCCTCGAGGCCTACTTCGCCGAAAGCGGCAGCCCCACCCACGCCGCCAAGAAACTCCACGTCCACGCCAACACCGTCGCCCGACGACTCGAACGCATCACCGAACTCCTCGGCCCCGACTGGCAACACCCCACCCAGGCCCTCGAGGTACAGCTCGCACTACGCCTGAACCGCGTCCGCGCCCCCGACGATCAACCCGCGTAGCTCAACACCGCCTCGCTCAGCGCCGCCACCGCGTGCGCGACCGAAACGAGCGTGACGTGCCGATGCCAACCGTCATACGAACGACCAACGTAATCACGAACACCCAACCCGTCGGTCAACCGCCCGAAATCACCGTCGACCAGACCGACCAACCGCGACAACGACACCAACGCGGCGGGACCCGCCGTCACCAGATCACTCAACCAGTACTCGGGCTGAGCGCCACGCCCGACCCAATGCCCGACCAGCACGAACTCACAGGTGCCCCCAGGCAACCGCACCACCACCGCGGCCGCGGTGTGCTCGGCCGACCGCGCCCCGGGAACACGAACCGGCCTGCGCAGATGCCGCACCCCCGCCACCAGGTGCCTCGCGGCCACCTCACCGGCCCCGCCCCCCACCCGCACCAACCGCGTCGCCGACCCGACCCGCAACAGCACCGGCACACCCGCCGCCCGGAAACGACGCACGACAGCCGCCACACTCGCCGAACGAGCATCGAACACAACCGGACGCGACGGCAGACCCCAAGCCCCCGCGACCTCCAGCGACGCCGACACCGCGCAGCCCTCCACCGTCTCCGCGCCCGCCTCCTCCGGGATGGCCGCCCGGGAACGCCTGTCCCGGTCGTCAAGCCACACCCGCGGCAGATGCAACCGCCAACTCACCGGACCACACCCCGCCTCCGACGCCGCCCAAACCCCCACCGCGTACTGCGCGTTGCGCAGCTGACCGACCCCCCGATCCACACCGACCGAATGCTCACCCGCCTTCGGAATGACCATCGGCCGAACAACCCAAGCCCGCACAGGGACAACCCCGGCGACATACCGCGCCAAGACAGCCCGCACCGGCCGCCAATCCCACGTCGACTCACTGACGAAATGGTGCAACCCCTGCTCACTCACCGCCCCACCACTGACCGCCGCCAACTTCCGAACCGACTTACGCCCCTCCGCACACAACAACCCCCGCACATACACCGCCGCCTTGACCCGCTGGTCGACCCGCGGCAGACAACCGAAAAGCTCACCACACAACTCCGCGAACAACGCGTCGTCCACCGGCGCCCCGCGCGGACGCCTCGGATGAGTGGTCACAGGTGCCCCCTCTGCCTAGGACAGCCACCGCGGCCGACCTGTGGAAGTGGTGACAACACTGGCCACAGCGAGAGCAGCTGCCCAGGTGCGGCAGACACCGACCTCGACGACCCGGTGGTGGCCCAGCCACCACCCCCGGCAGCCAGGACCCCGCGGGATCGAGCCGGGGGAGAGTCAGGTGGTGGCCGGACCACCACCGGACCGCCCCCGAAAGCCCGCCTGGCCAGAATCGACCGGGGCCACCTCACCTGCCCGCCCCCGTGAGCGGGAAGAACGTCGCCCGCATCCACAGGTGACCAGACCACCACCCCCGTCCACCGCACTACATTCGGCGGCGACGGCAACCTCAACGCCGATCAAACCGACACCAGGACCGGAGAAGCACCAGACATGCACTACCTGATCCGCCCACCCGAAAGGACGTCATGGCGGATGGCCACACCCGACGTGGAGCACCTGCTCCACAGGCTGTGGCCGGACGCGGAGATCACACTCAAGCCCGTGGGGCCGCGGATGACGCTGACCTGGAATGTGGAACTCGACGACTCACGCTGGTTCGACGGCTCCCTGTCGACCAGCGGCATCTGCCTCTCCGCCGCCCGCAACCACCCGCACCTCGCCCGCCTGGCGTTCCACGCCAAGCGGGAACTCGCACCCGAACAGCCCCTGACCCTGTTCGACGAGTCACTCGACTTCGCGCTCCCGCTGGAAGGACTGACCGAGGAAGAGATCCTCGCCGCCCTGGCAGGCGACTAGACCCGGGGCCGACCCACCCCACCAGCAGCGGGGGAGTACCCCCCAAAACCTCACTCAGTCCGGAAACGCGACACCAAAGCGTTCAACCGCGCCGACAACAACGACAGATCACGCGCCGCCGAGCGGGTGTCGCCCGCACCCTCCGCCACCGAATCCGCCACCGCCGCCACCTCCGCGATGTGCGTCGAGATGTCCGACGAACCCGACGCCGCGGCGGCCAGGTTCCGGTTCATCTCACCCGTCGTCGCCTCCTGCTCCTCCACCGCCGACGCGATCGTCAACTGGTGCTGGTTGATCTCCCCGATGATCCCGTTGATCTCCGCGATCGCCGCCACCGCCGCACCCGTGTCCGCCTGGATCGCCTCCACCCGACGCGAGATGTCCTCCGTCGCCTTCGCCGTCTCCTGCGCCAAGTCCTTCACCTCACCCGCCACCACCGCGAAACCCTTACCCGCGTCACCCGCCCGCGCCGCCTCGATCGTGGCGTTCAACGCCAACAGGTTCGTCTGCTCCGCGATCGCCGTGATCGCCTTCACCACCGCGCCGATCTCCGAACTCGACACCCCCAACCGGCTCACCGTCTCCGCCGTGCCCGCCGCCGCCGTCACCGCCTGCTCCACGACCCGCACCGCCTTGCCCGCCGACTGCGCGATCGCCGACACCGCCACACTCATCTCCTGCGAACCCGACGCCACCGACTGCACATTCGTCGTCACCGACGCCGCCGACTCCGCCACCTCACCCGTCCGCGCCCGACCCGAATCCGCGTCCTTCGCCATCCGACCACTCGTCGACGCCACCCGACCCGCCGCCGTCCGCAACTCACCCGCCGACTGCCCGATCTCCGCCAACGCCGACCCCACACTGTCCAACGCGTCGTTCAACGACCCGGCCATCCGAGCGACCTCGTCCCCACCCGACACCCGCACCCGCGCCGTCAAATCACCCCGCGACAACCCCAGCAGCACCTCCGACACCGCCCCCAACTGCCGCACGATCCGCCGCGTCACCACCACACCCAACGCCACCGCCGCCAACAACGCCAACCCCAACACCACCAACGTCCACAACTCACCCGAGGACCGCACCGAATCCGCGTCCGCCCGCTGCGCCGCGCTCTCCGCGTCCCGCCGCGCCTCCAACCCGTCCAACTCCGCCACGGCCTGCTTGATCTCCGGCTGCACCCGCTTGGTGTACGCCTCCCACCAGCCCGCCGAGTCCCCCGCCTCCGCCGCCGGGAGCAGCAGCTTCCCGTACAGGTCGCGCACCTGACCCCACTGCAGCGTGAACTCCGCCAGATCCGTCGAATTGCCCGCCAACGCGTTGTACTTCGCCGTCGCCGCGTCCAACTCGGCCTCGTCCTCGGTGATCGCCTTCGCCCACGCCGCCCGATCCCCGGGCAGGGCCGCCACGTGCGCCATCAGGTCCATCCGGACCTTGATCTCCTGCTGGTGCACCAGCGACTCCTGCAACCCCGCCGCCACACCCCGCTCGTACAGCACATCCGACGTCGCACCCATGTTGTCCAGCGCCACGCGCGTCATCACCGTCGCGGCCACGATGCCCACCGACGCCACCGCCAACACGGAGAAGATCTTCGCGCGCACCGAGCGGTCGTCCAGCAACCCCATGACCCATGCCCCATTCCCTGTCGCGACGGCGTGATCCACTCATCGACCGCACCACGGGGGACATGAGCGTTCCCTAGTCCTCACCAGCCAACTCGGCCAGCAACCGGTACGTGCGGTTGCTCGCCGCCGCCGCGCGCCGCTGCTCACCGGTCGCGTCGATGTAGTTCTGGCTGGTGTTCAGGCTCGCGTGCCCCAGCAGCACCATGATCTCCACCGCGTTCGCACCGTCCTCGGCCAACCGCGTGGCGAAAGTGTGGCGCAACGCGTGCAGATTCGCGCCCGCAGGCACCCGGTCGTGCATCCCCGCCGCCCGAAAGCACGCCTTCACCAGATAATCCAACGCTCCGCGACCGATCCCCGCCCCATCACCACCCAGCACCAGGGGAGACTCGTCCGAGAACCGCGCCGCGGGGAACCGCGCCTCGCACGACGCCAGGTACGCCTCGATCACCCGCTCCAACGGCACCTCGATCGGGATCGACCGCTCCCGGTTGGCCTTCCCGTGCACGAACAGTCGCCGCTCACCGGGCCTGCCCACCACCGACGACCGCCGCAACGCCCGGATCTCCGACGCCCGCAACCCCGCCACCAGCCCGAGCGCGAGCACCAGCAGGTCCCGCTCCGACCACGGCGCCCGGGCCTTGCGGGCACCACCGGCGACCGCGGACAGCAGCTGCTCCGGCGTACCCTCGCCGCGCAGCGGCTTGGGGGAGAGGGGAGCGGGTCGGGGGCGGCCGATCGCGCCCATCGGGTTGCCCGCCACCAGGCCGTCGGCCACGCAGAACTGGAAGAACTGGTTCCACGTCGACCAGGCCCGCGCCACCGAGCTCTTCGCGTGCGTGTCGGCGAACAACCCGAACGCCTCCCGCAACACCTGGGCCGTCACGTCGTCGGCCAACACCCGCCCGACGTCGCCGACCCCGACCACCTGGGCGATCAACCGACTCACCCCGGCCAGATCCCGCCGATAAGCCGCCGTCGTATGCGGCGAGTCCTTCCGGGACCGCCGAGCCAGAAAGAACGCGTCCTGCGCTTCGACCAACCTCACCAGGTGTACATACCTGATCACCCCGACAGTCCGCGCACCGGCTGGATCATGGATAACCGCAATTATGCATCAAACAGACGTTCGAGAGCCAGGAGGTCACCGCCGGGGACCAGACCACCCGCCGACGAGTTCGCGCAGACGCGACACCGTCGCACGGCCCGGTTCGCCCGGTGCCCGGCTACGTGACGGCCAGGCGCTGATGGACGTCCACAGGCGCCCAGACGGGCCACTGGAGGCTGTCAGGGCCACATCTCGTCACACACCGGTAAAACGTCACGGTGACGCATAGTTGAGCACCTTCCGGGTGCCGACCTGCGGGTTGACGGGAGTTCGATAATCGACATTATGTCAAGTAGCGTCCGGAGGGCCGTCCCACGCGCCTCCCCAACGGCTCCCCGTCAGGCGTCCGAAGCCGCCGATTCGAGAACCGCGCCAGCTGGAGCGTCCCTCTCGTCACTCACGAGCCCCGCCGCCCGTCCCGGCGATCACGATCAAGATGTTCGCCGCAGCGCGTCTGTGCCATGCGATCACGCGCCGATCGGCGCGGGCATTGCGTGATCGCTCGCTGGTCGCCATCAGTCGACGGCACGGCCAGTACTGCGCGAGCAGGACGGACGCCGGCCGCTTCTACCTCAGCCATGGCCACCACCCGGACCTACCCAGGCGCGCAGCACAAACCTGTGCGGGAGAAAGCGACGCAGAGTGCGAACGCCGAGGTTCGACCCGTCAACCCGGACGCCGACCACCACCACGCGCCACCGCTCGTACCGCCGCGGAACGGCAGGTCGCCGCTCAAGCCTTGATTGCGGAGAGGGAGAAGCACCCTCACAAGCACATAGAACTCGGTACAAGCCGAGCATTCGGCTGAGCAGGCGGCGAGGTGGCAACGGGTCACTCTGCTCCGTGGCTACTGCGAGGCGTTGGAGCGTCGAATCGGCGAAGCCCCGCGTGATGACGAGGGTCTCGACGGTGCCCGGGCTTGGTTGGCCTGGGCGCATGAGTACGTCGCTGGCGCGGATCCTTTGAAGGATCTGCCTGTTATACCGGACGTTCCGGAGTTGGCGGGGGCGGATCTTGAGCCCTTCCTCGGCGGCTGGAGTCCGTACGGGCCGGAAACCGGCCAGTCGCGCTGGCGGTGATACGGATGGCGACTTGGCGTTGACTCCCCCGCCGCTCGCGTTGTCGTTTGAGTGCGATGTCTCCGGGTGGAGTTCGTCCCGGGTGAGCCGGTGGGGTGACGGTGGTCGGTGGGCTGCGACCTGGGCTCGGACCGTGTTCGCGCCCGGATGGTCCGTCTCGGCGAGGTGCGGCAGCGGGCGCCAATTGTGTGCGGCCGTCCATTGAGGACCGATAGGTTGGCTCGAGGTCACTTGAGGATGGTCCGTGATGGAGGGTGTGTCGGTGGCGAGGGAGACGTCCGCGCAGGTGGTCGAAGCCGTGTCGGTGGCGGCGCGCGGTGTGGTCAACGGTCGGGTGGTCGGTGTGGATCGGCTGCGCGGCGGGTCGAAGAAGGGTGTGTACCGGGTTCGGTTCGATGGCGGGTCGAGTGTGGTGGTGTACCGGTGGGCCGCTGAGGAGAACTTCTGGCCGGAGGTCGCCGAGGTCGACGTCTTCGCGGACGCGAGTGGGATGGACCTGTTCCTGGCGGCGGGGCGGGTTCTGGACGAGGTCGGGGTGCGGACGCCTCGGGTGTTGGCCGTCGGGGTGGATGTGGTGGTTGTCGAGGACGTTTCGGGTGGGACGTTGGAGTCGGTGCTCGGGACGGATCGGGCGCGGGTGGCGCTGGGTGACCTGGCGCGGTTCTTGGGGGCGATGCGTGGTCGCCGCTCCCCCGGGTTCGGTCGTGTGGATCGGCCGTTGATCACGGGTTCGTCGTGTGAGCGGGTGGTGTTCGACCGGGCTGTGCGGGATTTGGCGGAGGCGGCGGGGCGTGATGGCCGGGTCGAGCGGGCTCACGATGATCTTCGCGAGCTGGTGGTCGCGCTGCGGGAGCGGGTGGCGCCGCGTGCCGAGTACGGGTTGATCCACGGTGAGTTGGGGCCGGATCACGTGTTGGTGGGCGCTGATGGTGGGGCGGTGTTGATCGACGTCGAGGGGTTGATGTTCTTCGATGTCGAGTGGGAGCACGTGTTCCTGCGGTTGCGGTTCGGTCCGCACTACGCGCCGCTGGCGTGCAGCGACCTGGATGGGGCTCGGTTGGACTTCTACGGGTTGGCGATGCGGTTGTCGTTGGTGGCGGGGCCGTTGCGGTTGTTGGATGGGGATTTCCCGGATCGGGAGTTCATGGTGCGGGTTGTGGAGCGGAATCTGGGTGAGGCGTTGGCGCTACTCCCCTGACTTGTGGACGGTGGTGGTGTCGATGTCGGCGGGGGTGCCGTGGGTGTCGGTGGGGTGCAGCCGCGGGAGTGGTTGGCCGTGGTGGTCGATGAGGGTGGAGTGGGGTTCGTCGGGGGTGTAGGCGTGGCGTTCTCCCCATTGGCGGAGGGCGACGATGACGGTGAAGAGGTCGCGCCCGGTGGGGGTGAGTGTGTAGATCTGGCGTTTGCCGGTGGGGGCGGTGTGGCGGTGGAGGATGCCTCGGTCGATCAGGCGGTGGAGTCGGTCGGTGAGGATGTTGCGGGCGATGCCGGTGCGTTGTTGGAAGTCGGTGAAGGTTCGGGCGTTGTCCATGGCGTCGCGGATGATGAGGAGGGTCCAGCGGTCGCCGATGAGGTCGAGGGCGCGGGCGACGGGGCAGGTGGGGTCGGTCCAGGTGGTGGTCACCGCGCCTCCCGAAGAGTTGCTGTTTGAAACCATTCTGCCCTACCGTCGAATCAGTTGCAAAATGCTACTGATCGTGGGTGTGGATGGGCACGTGGAGGCTGGTGTTCGCCGCGGTGTGCGCGGTCGCGGTCGCGGGGATCTACGCGGCCCAGCCGCTACTCCCCCTCGTCGGCGCCGACCTGGGCGTGGCGCGGGCCCACCTGGGGTGGGTGGTGGCGGCCGGGCAGGTGGGTTACCTGGTCGGGTTGGTCGTGCTGGTGCCGTTGGGCGACGTGGTCGACCGGCGGGTGCTGCTGGTGGGCCACCTGGGGATGACGGCGGTCGGCGCGCTGGTGGTGGCGTCGGCGGCGCGGGCGTGGGTGTTGTTCGGGGGCCTGGTGGTCGTGGGTCTGTTCGCGGTGGTGGTGCAGACCGCGGTGGCCTACGCGGCGTCGTTGTCCGCGCCCGGGGAGCGGGGCCGCACCCTGGGTGTGGTGACCTCGGGTGTGGTGATCGGCATCCTGGGGGCGCGTGTCGTGGCGGGTGCGGTGGCCGGGGTGTGGGGTTGGCGCGGTGTGTACGTGGTGTTGGCGGTGCTGCTGGTGGCGTTGGCGGCGGTGGTGTGGCGGGTGTTGCCGCCGGATCCCCGGGTGGGTCGTGACGGGTACCGGCGGGTGTTGGTGTCGTTGGGTGGGTTGTTCGGTGAGCGCCTGTTCGTCTCGCGTGGGCTGATCGCGTTTTTCCTGTTCGCGTCGTTCGGCGCGTTGTGGGGCGGGTTGGCGTTGCCGTTGGCGGGGGCGCCGTGGTGGTTGAGTCCGGCGCAGATCGGGCTGTTCGGTGTGGCCGGGTTGGCGGGCGCTGTGGGCGCGGCGAGGTCGGGTCGGTGGGCGGACGGCGGGTTGGCGGGCGCGGTCACCGGTGGTGGGTTGGTGGTGCTGGTCGTGTCGTGGTGGGCGATCGGGCAGGTGTCGTTGTGGTGGTTGGTCGTCGGCGTGGTGGTGTTGGATTTCGCGGTGCAGGTGGTGCACGTGAGCAACCAGCACCTGTTGACCGCGGCGCATCCGGAGCGCACCAGCAGCGTCGTGGGCGGGTACATGGTGTTCTACTCGCTGGGTTCGGCGCTGGGCGCGGCCGCGACGACCGCGGCGTTCGACGCCACCGGGTGGGTGGGGTCGAACGCGTTGGGCGCGGGGTTCGCGGTGTGCGGGCTGGTGGTGTGGGTGTGGGCTCGCCGGGTCGCGCTGTAGGCGCGCTCAAGGGGGCGGGGCGCGCCGGTGGTCGGTGTGTGTGGTGCGTGCCTAGGGTCGCGGGAGGACCTGGGAGGGTGGCACGTGGACGCTGCGGCGGTGGTGGAGTCGGCGCGGGTTCCCGCCGCGGTGCGGGTGGCGCGGGTGTTGCTCGCGGTGGTGGCGGCGAGTCACCTGGGGATGGTGTCGGTGTTGTGGGCGAACCGGGGCTCGGTGGCGGGGTCCGAGGTGGTGTCGGGTTCGGTGTTCCACGGTTTCCTGGTGTTGCTGTGCGCGGTGTTGGTGTGGCGGTTGGCGTCGGGGCGCGCGTGGACGCGGCGGATGACGTCGATGTCGCAGGTGGTGTCGGCGGTGGCGATGGTGGTGACGTGGTCGTCGTCGGGGATGTTCCACGGGGTGATCCCGGCGTTGGACGTGGTGCAGCTGGTGGTGGTGGCGTTGTTGTGGGTGCCGCGTTCGGCGCGGGCGTTCTTCTCCCCCGGCGGGTGAGCCTGTTCAGGCGATGAGCCAGCCGGAGGCGGCGGGCGCGGGGGCGCGGGTGACCGGTCGGGTGGTGGGGATGATGGTGATCTCCTCGTGCAGCCGGGTGAGTTGCAGGCCGGTGAGGACGGGTCCGGTGGCCAGGACGCGGAAGGCGCGGCCGCGGCGGTGGCAGGCGCGGTGCGCGCGGAGGAGGACGGCGGCGCTGGCCCAGCTGAGGAAGGTGACGGCGGTGAGGTCGGCGGTGACGCGGGTGGTGTCGTCGGCGGCGGTGCAGGCGCGCATGAGGTGGTCGTGCCAGGGGGCTTCGGTGGCCAGGTCGATGTGACCCGACGCGGTGATGGTGACCGCGTGGGTGCCGCGGTGGACGCTGAGGTTGAGCTCGCGTCGGGGGTGCGGTGTCGTCGGCCGGGCGAAGCTCGGTGCCACGGGTATCCCACGCCTTTCGTCGGTGTGCGGTCTGCTACTCCCCCTGATCCGCGGTGGCGGGCCAAAGGTTGCCGGGTGTGTTCGGATTCGGCGAAAAATCGGGGCGATCTCGGGGCGCGGTGCCTACCCTCGGGGGCATGCGCGAGTTGTCCGGTCTGCCGAAGGCGCATCTGCACGTCCATTTGGAGAGTGCGGTGCGGTTCTCGACGCTGGTCGAGATCGGCGGGCCGGGCGGGTCACCCGGTCGGTTCTCGGGGTTCAGGGAGTTCGCGGACTGGAACTCCGGTGTGCGGGGGTGTTTGCGGCGGGCGGAGGATTTCCGGCGGGTCGCGGTGGAGTTCTGCGCGGATGAGGCGGCGGCGGGTGTGGGCTACGCGGAGGTGACGTTCACGGCGGCGTCGCACGGTGAGCGCGTGGGCGATCCGGAGATGCCGTTGGTGGCGGTGCTCGACGGGTTGGCCGAGGGGCGGCGGCGCCACGGGGTGGAGTTCGGTGTGCTGCTGGACCATTCGCGGCGTCGGTCGGTGGAGCGGATGCGCCGCACGGTCGAGTTGGCGGTGAAGTTCGCCGACCGGGGTGTGGTGGGTGTGGGTGTGGCCGGTGACGAGGCCTATGGGTTGGCGCCGTTCGCGGGGGTGTTGCGGGAGGCCCGGGAGGCGGGGTTGCGGTTGGTGCACCACGCGGGTGAGTCGGCGGGCGCGGTGAGCGTGCGGGAGGCGGTGGAGGTCGGGTTGGCCGACCGGGTGGGGCACGGGTTCCGGGCGGTGGAGGACCCGGAGGTGGTGGCGTTGTTGCGCGACCGCGGTGTGCCGTTGGAGGTGTGCGTGTCGTCGAACGTGGCGTTGGGGTTGGTGGGTTCGGTGGCGGAGCACCCGGTGCGGCGGTTGGTGGCGGCGGGTGTGGTGGTGACGGTGAACACCGATGTGCCGAACGTGACGGGTCGGTCGTTGGCCGCGGAGTACGGGGTGTGGCGGTCGGGGTTGGGGTGTGACGACGTGGCGTTGGCGGGTTTGGCGCGGGCGTCGGTGGAGTCGTCCTTCGCTTCGGAGGGGACGAAGGCAGCGTTGTTGGCCGGGATCGGCCGCTGGTTGGGGTGAGGTGGTGTCCCCGGCGCCCGGGTGGTGTCGGGGTGGCCGCTCCCTCGGCGCCGGTGGTCGCCCGTTGGTACTGGGGAGGGGTTGTGGTGACGAAGAACGAGACGAGTGCGTTGCGGCACGTGGCGGCCGGTGAGGTGTTGTTCCACTCGGGCCTGTGGGGTGTGCCGATGGGGTTCCTGTGGGCTGGTGGCGATGGTTTGTCGGCGGGTCGGTTGCCGCAGTGGGCGGCGGACGCGGTGGTGGTGCTGGAGCGTCGGGGTTTGGTGGCGATCCGGGCCGTCGCGGGTGCGCGTGACGCGGCGGTGCGGGTGACCGAGGCCGGGATGCGCCAGTTGGGTGGTGTCGGCGCGCGGTAGGTCCGGGTGTGGTGTGGGGTCGTGGCCGTGCTGGTCGCGACCCCACCGGGCCGTGCCCGGCGGTGCCGGGGCGTTCGTACTGGTGCGGCGGCGCGGGCGAGGCGGGGTGTGGATGTGCCGAGCGGTGAGCACCGGCGGAGTGGCCGGGGGTGATCACGCGGGTTATTCGCCGGTGGTGCCGTCGAGGAGTTCGCGGAGGATGTCGAGGTGGCCGATGTGGCGGGCGGTTTCCTGGACGACGTGGGCGATGATCCAGCGCAGGGTGTAGCGGTCGTCGGCGCGGGCGGGTGAGTCGGGGGTCAGGCCCGCGATGGCCTTGTCGACGGTGTCCCACTCGTCGCGGTAGGCGGCGAGGACGGTGCTGGGCAGGTCGTCGCCGGTGACGCGCCATTCGGCGTGGACGTCGGTGGGGTCCCACAGCAGCGGGTGGTCGGTGCCGCCCGCGGTGCGGGTGAGCCAGTAGCGCTCGACGGCGGTGAGGTGTTTGACGATCCCGAGGACGCTCATCAGCGGTGAGGTGGCCAGGGGTGTCTCGGTGGCCTGGTCCGGGGTGAGGCCGGTGGCCTTGGTGACCGCGGTGACGCGCAGGAAGGTCAGGAACTCGAGCCCGAGGCGCAGTTCGTCCCGGGCGTCGTTGCGCGGCCAGCGGCGGTCCAGTTCCGGGGTGGTTCCGGTGGCGGACATGGGTCTTGAGTTTACGGCATGGGGGCGCCGATCGCGTCCTGGTAGAAGGTGTCGAGGTCGGCGTCGGGGGCGCCGGGGGTGGTGCCCGTGAGGTGGGCGGCGAGGGCGCGGATGCCGGTGTGCCAGCGGACGAGCGCGGCGACGACGTGGGGTTCGGCGAGTCCGGTGTGGCGCAGGCGCAGGCGGGCGCCACCGGGTCCGGGGTCGAGGGTGACGTCGATGGTGGTGCCGTCGGCGGGGTGGGCGACGGTGGTGGCGCCGGTCGTGGTGGCGGGGGTGTCGAGGAGGTCGGCGAGCAGGGGGGTGACGGTGTCGGCGGGCGCGGTGAGCAGGCGTTCGAAGCGGACGTGCCAGGTGCCGTCGGGTTGGGGTTCGGCGGTGCCGCGCAGCAGGTCGAAGCGGGCGGCGTAGTGCTCGTGGGCGGCGGCCCGGTCGTGGGCGCGGGCGGGGGTGCCGTCGAGGGTGTCGGCGAGTGCGGCCAGGCAGCTGTCCCAGCCCGCGGCGAAGGAGGCGGCGGCGGGGCGGTCGTCGAAGTGGTGGGTGAGGACGAGTCGGGTGCCGGTGCCGGTGGGGGTCAGGGTGAGGTCGAGGAGTTCGCCCTCCCAGGTGAAGGCGAGGCGGCGGGGCGGGTCGTAGGTGGTGATGGTGCCGGTTCCGCCGTCGGTGCCGTCGGCGAAGGTGAAGGTGATGGCCGCGCCGGGGGCGCGGTCGCCGGTGAGGGCGGCGGGGAACCAGTGGGTGAGGTGTTCGGGTTCGGTGATGGCGCGCCAGACGCGGTCGGGTGGGTGGCGCAGGGTCCGTTCGAAGCGCAGGACGTTGCGTCCGGCGTCGGTGTGGAGGGTGGCGTCCATACCGCCGAACTTATCGACCACGGAATATGCCCGTCAAGGCATGTACTGGTGTGGCGGGTGGGGCGTTCACGGCCCGGCGAACGCGGACGAACACCCCGGCGCGGCAGAGGTCGAGCCCGTCGACGAGGACGAGGGCGGGGTCGACGGGTCCGTCGGTCAGGGTTCGGTGACGCGGAACTCGTGGGCCAGGCCCGGGTCGGTGGCCGCCATCAGGGCGTGGGCCTCGGTCTCGACGGCGCGGCGGGCGCGGGCGGTCAGGGTGCCGAAGGGTTCGACGGTGACGGTGGCGGCGCGTTTGCCGCGGTCGAGTGACCACATGGCCTCGACGGTGCCGTCGAGGAGGACCGTGGGGCGGACGATGCCGTTGCCGGTGCCCATGACGACGGTGGCGCGGTGCCGGTCGGGGATGACGTGGTCGCGGACGGCGTGGGAGAGGATGAGGTTGTCGAACCCGGCGACGAGCCGGACCGGCGCGGGGGTGTCGGGGTCGGGGCGCGGCGCGTCGGGCAGGTCGTAGAGGGCGCGGCCGTCCTCGTCGTGGAAGGCGCGCAGGTCGAGGCGGTCGAAGACCTCGCGCAGGCCGGTGAGTCCGGACCAGGTCTGGGCGTCGGCGGGGCTCGCGGGCCCGAACGCGGCGAGGTAGCGGACCGCCAGGTCCTCGACGGTGGACGCCGGGGCGGGCGTCTGCCCCAGCCAGGTGGCGGCGGGGGTGTGGCGGGCCTGCCCGGAGCGGCCCCACAGCCCGCGCGGGGTGACCTGGACGAGGGGGACGCGGGTGCGCACGAGGGCGGCGAGGCGGTCCTGGTCGAGGTCGGGCCAGCGGAGGGCGAGAGCGCGGCCGAGTTCGGCGAAGGTCATGGGGGTCTCGGCGAGCAGCCGCTCCCCCGCCTCGGCGATGGCGTCCTGGTCGACGCCCTCGAAGGCGCGGCCGTGGCCGCCGCGGAAGGCGCGGTCCAGGCCGGGTTGCAGCACCGATCGCAGCGGGAGGCAGTCACGGGCGGTGACCAGGTGGATGGTGGAGCGCATCAGGGCGATCCGCACGACGGCGCGGTCGGCGAGCAGGTCGGACAGGTCGGTGAAGGCGAAGTCGCGCAGCCGCGACCACAGGCCGGTGTAGGGCGGGTGGGGTGCCTGGGCCTGGAGACCGACGAGGTGCTCGACGGCGTCGAGGACGCCCATGGGGGCGCGTTCGAGCAGCAGCTGGCGGGCGAGCAGGGCGCGGTTGCGGGCGCGGCGGGTCAGCACGTCGGTCACAGGCGTGGAGCCTAGGCCCTGTTGCGGACAGGATCCGTCCGCAACGGGTGTCAGACTGGGGTCATGGTGGAGACCTCGGCACGGTTGTTGCGGCTGCTGTCGCTGCTGCAGACCCGGCGGGACTGGTCCGGGGCGGACCTGTCCGAGAAGTTGGGCGTCACCGACCGCACCGTGCGCCGCGACGTGGAGAAGCTGCGGTCGCTGGGCTACCCGGTGCACGCCTCCACCGGCGTCACCGGCGGCTACCGGCTCGGCGCGGGCGCGGCGTTGCCGCCGCTGCTGCTCGACGACGAGGAGGCCGTCGCGGTCGCGGTGGGGCTGCGCAGCGCGGCGGGCGGCGGCGTGGTGGGGATCGAGGAGACGTCGGTGCGGGCGCTGGCGAAGCTGGAGCAGGTGCTGCCCGCGCGGCTGCGCAACCGGGTCAACGCGCTGCAGTCGGTGGTGGTGCCGTTGCGCGGCGAGGGCCCGATGGTGGACCCGGAGCACCTGTCGGTGATCGCCGGGGCGTGCCGGGACCGGCAGACGCTGCGGTTCGACTACCGGGGCCGCGACGGCGCCGAGACACCCCGGCGGGTGGAGCCGTCGCGGCTGGTGCACACGGGGCGCCGCTGGTACCTGGTGGCGTTCGACCTCGACCGCGACGACTGGCGCACCTTCCGCGTCGACCGGCTCGTCCCCCGCGCCCCGGTGGGTCCGCGGTTCCCGCCGCGGGAGCCGCCGTCGGAGGACATGGCCGCCTACGCCTCCTACGGCCTGTCCAACGGCGCCTACCGCTACCAGGGCGTGATCGTGCTGCACATGTCGGCCGAGCGGGCCGCCGAGCAGGTCAGCCCGACCGCCGGGGTACTGGAGGCCATCGACGAGGACAGGTGCCTGCTGCGCACCGGCGGCAACAACCTCGACGCGATGGGCATGTGGCTGGCGCTGCTGGGCTGCGACTTCGAGGTCCGCTCCCCGCCGGAGCTCATCGACCGGATGACCGCGGTGGCCCACCGGCTGACCCACGCGGCGTCGAAGGGGATCACTACCCCTTCACCTGGGTGACACGCGCGCAGTACTCGTTCGGCGGTACCGGCCGTGAGAGTCTGGTGCGGATGCCGACGACGCCTCCCCCGCTGCCCGCCACCGCCTGCGCGGCGCGCTCGCGGGCACTCGACGAGCCCTTCGCGGGCACCGCCGCCACCGCGGTCACCTGGCTGTGCGTGGAACAACCCGGCCCGTGGGGGCGCGACGCGCTCGCCCAGAGCCACCTCGACTCCGGCCTGGCCGCGGAGCTGACCGCGCGCGCCGCCGGGACCGGGGTGCGGGTGGTGCTGATCCGGCGGCCGGGCCCGCACCCGGACCGGCACCGGCCCGCGCCCCGGAGGGTGTACCTGGCGCACACCGCGCCGGGGCGCGCGTTCCTGCGGCGGGAGGTGTTCACCGACCCCAAGCACCTGCTGGACCTGGACTTCGCGGCGGTGGGCGGCGGCGCCGCGGACGGGTTCGGGGAGGTCGTGTCGTGGCCGGTGCTGCTGGTGTGCACCAACGGCCGCCGCGACGTGTGCTGCGCGGTGGCGGGGCGCCCGGTCGCGGCGGAGTTGGCGGCGACGCACGGGGAGGCCGCGTGGGAGTGCACCCACATCGGCGGGCACCGGTTCGCGCCCACGGCGCTGCTGCTGCCCACCGGCTACACCTACGGCGACCTCGACGGCGCGCGGGCGCGGGCGCTGCTGGCCGACCCGGGGGTGGTCGTCGACCGGTGCCGGGGCCGCTCCACGTGGGCGCCCGCCGGGCAGGCCGCCGAGTTGGCGGTGCGGGAGCTGACCAACACCACCCACGCCGATGTGCTGCGGGTGCGTGACCCCGAGCGCGACGAGGACGGGAACTGGCGGGTCCAGGTCGCCCACGTCGACGGGCGCGGCTGGCGGGTGACCGTGGCGGTGCGCGCGGCGGGCCCGGACCGGCCCGCCAGTTGCGGGGCGGAGCCCGGACCGGCCACCGTGCACACGGTTGTCCGCATCGACTAGAGGGAGGCCGCGGTGAAAGTGACCCGCGCGCAGGTCCTGGCCCACCGCGTCGCCCGCCACGGCCTGCACCGGGAGACGACCGCCCTGCACGAGCTGGCGGTGCTGGAGCTGGGGATCCAGGACGCGGGCGGCGGGTCCCCGAGGGTGGCCGCGGCGGCGCGGCTGCCGGAGGGCACCGACCTCGACGACGACCGGCTGGTCACCGTGTGGGCGCACCGGGGCGCGCCGCACCTGCTGCGCCGCGCGGACCTCCCGGCGTTGGCGGCCGCGCTGTACCCGGCCACCGACGCCGACGCCACGGCCCGCCTCGGCGCGTGCGGGACGGCGTTGCGGCGCGCCGGGCACCCGGGGCTGGCGGCGTTCGCGGCGGGGGTGGCCGCGATGCACGCCGTGGTCGACTCCCCCAAGCCGCGCGGCCAGGTCAGCGGCGAGATGACGGCGCTGCTGCCGGGGCCCTTCGCCTACGACTGCTCGGTGTGCGCGGCGACCCACGTCTACGGCAGCCTGTTCCAGCTCGTCGGGCTCGCCGCCGGGGTGCGGGTGCGCGCCGCGTCCCGGCCCACCGTCCTCGCCCCGGTCGACCCCGACTGGGTGATCCCCGCCGGGCCCGCGGGCGCGGGCCCGGTCGCCGACGCCTACCTGCGGCTGCACGGCCCCGCGACCCTCGCCGACCTCGCCGGGTTCCTCGACACCACCCAGACCCAGGCCACACCCGCCTGGCCCGCCGACCTGGCCGCCGTCGACGTGGACGGCGCGGTCCGGCACCTGCCCGAGGCCGACCTGGCCGCGCTGCGGGACGCCCCGGACCCGCCCGGGCCCCGGCTGCTGCCCGCGCTGGACCCGCTGCTGCAGGGCCGCGACCGGGACCTGCTGGTCCCCGACGAGACCCACCGCAAGCGGCTGTGGAAGGTCATCGGCAACCCGGGCGCGGTCCTGGTCGACGGGGAGGTCGTCGGGACGTGGCGCACCAAGGCCGCGGGCAAGGCACTGGGCGTCACCGTCGACGCGTTCGGCACCCTGGCGAAAACCACCCGCGGCCTGCTCGACGCGGAGGCCCACCGCGCGGCGGCGGCGCGCGGGTTCGCCGAGGCCCGCGTCACCCACACCTGAGCGGCGGCCGGTCAGTGCGCGGCGACGCTGTCCCTGAACGCCTTGCCGCTGCTGAACTTGACCACCCTGGTCGGCGGGATGCTGATCGCCTCACCGGTCTTGGGGTTGCGGCCGGGTCCGCATTCCACCGCGCGTGGTGGCGCTGCGCAGGTCCACTACGGGTGAATCGCCGAGCCGGCGCGGCAACAGCGCGCCTACTGCGCGTTCCGGATGACGCCCGCCTGTGGCCGGGGGCGTGCCGCCGCCAGCAGGGCCACGCCGAGGGCCACCATCACCGCGGACATCAGGTACGAGTACCGGTAGCCGACCTTCGCCGCGACGCCCAGCAGCGGGCCCGAGATCATCATCCCGGTCACGGTGGTGTTGCTGAACATCGTCGTCGCCGCTCCCGGGCGTCCCGGCGCCAGCGACTGGAAGTACGAGATCCCCACGCCGGCGACCGCGGCGATCACCACCGCGTTGACCACCTGCGCCGCCGCCACCTGCCACACCTGGCCGGTGGCCACCATGATCGCGTGGTAGACGATCGCCAGCGCCGCGCCGCCCAGGACCAGCAGGTACTGGCTGACCCGGGTGGCCAGCACCCCGAACCACACCATCAGCGGGATCTCCAGCGCCGCGCACAACCCCAGCACCAGGCCCGCCTCGGCCTCGGTGCCGTGCAGGGTCTCCGACACGAACAGCGGCATCGTCGTCACCCCCAGGCCCCCGGCCGCCTGGATCAGCACCAGCGCCGGGACCGCCAACCACAACCGCGACGACGCCCCGCCCTCCCCCGCCGCGTCCGCGGGCGGGGCCGTTGTCTCCGGGCTCGCCCGCGGCAGCCACACCGTCAACGCCGCCACGGCCGCGTAGCAGACCGCGACCGCCGCGAACAGGCCCTTGAACCCCGTCGTGGCCAGCAGCAGCGCCGCCAGCGGCGGGCCCGCCACCCACGACACCGAGATCACCGTGCGCAGCGCGCTCACCACCACCGGCGCCCGCGACGAGCCCGACCGCTCGCTCACCTGCCGGGCGAAGGCGAACACCTGCGGGATCAGCGCCGCCGACACCGCGATCACCGTCACCGACACCGCCAGCAGCGCCCAGTAGTCGCGCACCACCACGAACGCCGCCCACCCCGCCGCGCCCGCCACACCCCCGACCAGCAGCACCAGGCGCCGGATCTCCCGCCGGTCGGACAACCGGCCGATCAGCGTGCTCACCACCACCCCGGCGATCGGCGTGGCCAGCAGGAACCCGCCCAGCGCCACCGGGTCCGCGCCGAGTTCCCGGGTCAGGAACAGCGACAGGAACGGTGTCGCCAACGCCGTCGCGATCCCCACCGCCAGGCACGTGGACGCCAACGGCAGGTACGACCGGACACGGACGGGCGACGGGGAATCGGCGACAGCGGTCACCCCGCCATGGTGACTGGGAGCGTGCCCGACACCGAACGGATTTCCCCGTCACCCGTCCGTGGAGCGCCGATCACCCTTCTGCGACACCAGGAACTCCAACGATGTGATCCAGGTCTCTACGCGGGTAGCGGCCAACCCCTTCGACGGGACACGGGAAACGCCGGCGCGGCTAGCGCGGGGACCGTCGTGTCCGCGTACCCCGACGACACCCACGTGGTCGTGTTGACCACGCCGGACGGGGCGACGCCCGGGCGAGAACCCTCCAACGCCGTCACTTCCTCGCCCGTGAGCGCGCCGGTGCGCTCGTCGAACACCAACACGCGCGGCGTTCGTCTCCGGTGGTCGACGTGCCCGACCGCCACGACCGGTCTCCCCCCGGAAGGGCGCGGGTACCGGCGCCGTCGAGATGTCCGGACACCCGGCGAGGTCGCTAAGCAGCAGGCGCTGCTTCCAGACACCCGCGAACACCTTCATCGCCCGAGCCGCCGAACCGTCGGGGTTCCCCTCCCGCAGACGTTCCGCGACGGCCACCGGATCGGCCGCCACGAGAAATCCGCGGACAACTCCCCCGGCCCGTAGTCGCCCGTCGGGCGAACGCTCGCGCCCTCCTCGACGACGTCCACGCGCCCGGACCCGTCCGCGGCGACCCACTGCCCGCGCTCGGACCCCACGACCGACGCGGCCACCACGCGCCCACCCATCGCCGATTCCGTCGCGCGGTAATCGGCCGACGGTGTGCACGTGGTGGTACGCGCCCGCCCCGGGCGGCCCCGGGGCGTCGCTCGTGTTGTCGGCGAGACGGCGGAGCACGCGGGACGCGGCCTCACTGTCCGGCACGGCTGCGCCTCCTCCTCAGCGCGACCCCGCGGTGGGTCACGCCTCCGGGCGCGGCGGCGGCTGGATGGACACCGTGCGGTCCTCGTCGGTGGCGTCCTCGATCGGCGCGCGGTGCCGGGGCGCCACCGGGGCGGGCGGCACCAGCGGGTCCTCGACGGTCTTGCTGGCCACCGCCTCCGCGGCGCGCACCGCGCGCGCCACCTCCGGGTCGGTGGAGGTGTCGAACCACTGCGCGACCTCCTCCTCATCCGACTGCGGCGACGAGGTCACCGGCTCCTCGGTGGGCTGCTCGTAGCGGAACACGCCGTCGTCGCCGCGGATGCCGAACTGGCGGGCGAAACCCTCCAGTGCCTTGCCGAAGTCGGTCGGGATCATCCACACCTTGTTCGCGTCGCCGCGCGCCATGTCCGGCAGCGTCTGC